>NZ_FMWO01000053.1 GCF_900103035.1 Nitrosomonas mobilis | reverse complement strand
GTCGCAGGTCTGATTCATGATATTGGCAAGGTGCTGCTTTTTTCACATGCCCGCAAAGCATATATGCAGGCTCTGGGTTATACGCTGGAACATAATTGTTCAAGTGTAGAGGCAGAGCAATTATTTTTGGGTACTGATCATCGCCAAATCGGCTTACAGGCGGTGCATGAATGGCGCCTGCCAGCACAATTTTCCCTTTATGTAGGTACTAATCTCGACCAGCTCTCCAGTCAACAAGCCGAAAAT
>NZ_FMWO01000024.1 GCF_900103035.1 Nitrosomonas mobilis | reverse complement strand
GGCTCTGTTGCAAAAAATAGCGTTGGCTAGAGTAAATCTCTGATATTTTTGATTATGCGGTGTAAATATCGAATTGTCTTTCAATAAGACGGATTTCTCCTATGAGACCTTGCCCATATTTCCATGCATCCATCTGTCCTTTCTTGAACATGTGCATGAGTTCAAACCCCTTGATCGTTGCATAGGCGGTCTTCATGGATTTGAACCCGCGTACGGGATTTATCAGCTGTTTGAGTTTTCCATGATCAGCCTCGACAATATTGTTCAAGTACTTTACCTGCCGGTGTACCGTATCCTCAGGGCATTTCCCTTCTTCCTTCAACTCATCAATGGCAGGACCGAAAGTCGGCGCTTTATCTGTATTAATCGTCTGCGGATGTGCCCATGGTTTTATGGATTTGAGCGCTTTGCCTAGAAACCGTTTGGCGGCTTTCTTATTACGGGTAGGTGAAAGATAGAAATCAATCGTGTCACTGTGCTTATCAATAGCTCGGTACAAATATGTCCATTTCCCTTTAACCTTGACATAGGTTTCATCTACCCGCCAGCTGTAGCCCATCGTCGGCTTGTAGTACCACCGCATGCGTTTTTCCATATCGGGTGCATAATGTTGAACCCAACGATAAAGCGTTGTGTGATCGACTTCAAATCCACGCTCCAACATCATTTCTTCCAATTCACGATAGCTAATTCCGTATTTGCAGTACCATCTAACACAACCCAGGATTACGCCGCCATGGTAATGTCGCCATTTGAAATCCGACATTGAGAAATACCCTGAAAAAATTCAATAATGCACCAATTTGCTTATTTTTTGCAACAGAGCCTAATTTAGTTTGATAGTTAATACCGCACAGGGGCTTTGGCTCCTGTTTTGATTTATGAATGATCGAAAGTTTAGTAAAGCTCTCTATTCCATATTTAATTAGAGCTTACTCAAAAATTACAAATAACTGATTAAATTGAATAATAGTGTATTTTTTGGTAAAATAATGCACATAAATATGTAAATTAACACCAAAAACCGTGCACTATGATTCGTTATATCAGCCAAAAGCAATTGCCACTCGAAGGATTTGATACACCGCCGGGCATGATTCTTGACCCCAATAATCGCTGGGTAAAACTGAGAGATTGTCTACCGTGGGATGAATTGTCCGAGAGTTACTATAAGACGTTATGTTCAAGACTAGGTCGCCCAGCCAAAGATGCCAGAATTGTGATTGGAGCGGTGATTATTAAACATAAATTATCGATTTCAGATGAAGAGACTGTTAAACAGATTCGAGAGAATCCATATCTGCAATATTTCATTGGTCTGAAAGGTTTTCAAGCGAAGGCGCCGTTTGCGTCATCATTACTGGTTGAGATACGCAAGCGCATGGGTCAGACGGTATTTGATGAATTTCATGAGGCGATCATCGAAACGGTTGAACCTAGGCGGACAAAGAAGTCAGTCAAAGCAAGTGATGATGACAACGACGATGATGTATCAAATAGCGGTGAGGTAGGCAGCTGCGACACGGGTACCGCAATGGAAGCAGAGCAATCTTTGCCCGATGAGCCGCCGCGCAATCACGGCAAATTAATACTGGATGCCACCGTTGCAGAACAGGCCATACGCTATCCGACAGATCTTGGACTGCTGAATGAAGCGCGTGAATTGAGTGAGCGTATCATTGATGAACTGCATGCCAAAAGTAATCGTCCACAGAAAAAGAAGCCGCGCACTTATCGCGAGATTGCCAGAAAAGCCTACCTCGGCCTGGTTAAGTTAAGACGGCCATCCAACAGAAAACGCCGTGCCGGTATCAGGCAGCAATTGCAGTTTCTACAGCGGAATTTAAATCATATTGAAGCGATGCTGACGGAATATCCGCTTGGCACCCCCATACCGTTACCCAATTGGTTATTGCGCCGCTACTGGGTATTACCCCATCTGTACCGGCAACAATATGAGATGTACAAAACCAACACCAGACGTTGTGATGATCGCATTGTCAGTATCAGCCAGCCGTATCTTCGGCCCATTATCAGGGGAAAGCAAGGCAGGACAGTGGAATTTGGCGCCAAAATAAGCGTGAGTCTGACAGACAAAGGATTGGCGCATGTCGACAAGCTGCACTGGGATGCGCAACATGAAGGCCATGATCTTGAAGCGCAAGTTGAAGCCTACAAAAAGCGTTACGGCTATTATCCTGAAGTCGTCATTGCTGACACGCTATATGGTTCACGTGATAATCGCAGCTATCTGGAATGCAAGCATATCCGCTTTGCAGGCAAACCACTGGGGCGTCCGCCAAAGAGTACACCTGAAAACAAAGATGAGATCAAACGCCTGAAAGCACAACGCCGGCAGGAATATCGCGAGCGCATTCCAATTGAAGGAAAGTTTGGCCAAGGAAAATATGGTTATCGGCTCAACAATATTCGAGCCAAGCGCGCTGATACGTCTGCCGCATGGATTAATAGTATCTTCCTGGTTATGAACCTGCTCATCTTGGTGCGGGTTTTTATTTGCCTGAGGAATCTTGCTGCCAAAATAGCATTTTGGGTGACAAAAGAGTGCATGCCCAGAGAAATTCCGTTTGCGCGCGCCTGCCAATTCATCTCAAACCAGAATTTCTACTTGGCAGCACATAACTGATCGCTGAATTTCTGAATAAGCTCTAATTATGAACTCGCCTAAGAAGAGTACGACGCACATTATAGAGTCGGCCATTAAACAGTTCTATTCTTCATAGCAGAGAAAGCCGGAATACGGTGATTCTAGTAAATCTTTTTAATGGCCGGATCAATAATGTGGAAATACACATTATATTTCCACTTAATTGCGATTACTTTGCTAGCTGCTTGGCGCTCGCAAAGAAATACCCGGACATTTTGTTATCCAGCAACCGATTACAGCTTTGGGTAAAGCTGCTGTGATCCCATTCCATCTGTGTCCAACCTAACAGACTAGCGGTGCAGCAGGTTATGTTTAATCCACTCGACCAGTTAGAACGTATCGTGAGCAGCATCTCTAGTAGCAAGGTACACAGCAATTGCTCAAAAATTGCACTTCAAACTTGAACCCACCTTTCACAACTCTTTCTGCATTAACAAGTTATTCTGTGGTTGTTTAAACCTCATATTTCTATTCAAATGCCCCCGTTGAAGAAGAACTTACTTGATTCTTGATTATAAACACGGGGGCACGATCCATCTCAAATTTAACCCGAACGACTACTCTCGACTACTTGGAGATGATTAGTCTCTACTTTAGCAATATTTGGTGGATAACTTGCTGCATTATCGGTAGATTGCGTCACAACCGCCGCTAAAGTGAAAGTAATTGTATAAAGAATCGCAATTGCATAAACCACAACTAACTGGGGTGCTTTGATTAATTCTTTGGTTTCCATTGGTTTTACTCCTTTTAGTATATTGATTGGCTAGCTTTGCAAGTCGTTCGAGTGCGTTACTGACTGGCAAAAATAGCCCCATTCACAATACGCTCTTACAGGTTGACAATAACATTTCAAACTTAACAACTCTAAGAACATCACCTTAAATTACCAAGAGCGTATTTATTAAGGATGGACATAATTAGTTACTTAATTACAATAATATCCATGATAATTTTATGGATGAAACTTAATGCTCTAACCTTGAGATCAATGATACAGATGGATGGCAATGAAGAGAAGTACATAAAAATGAAACACTTTGTATCTAATATAGATACAATAATACTATGCAAGATCTCAGTCTTCTCCTAATTTTAGTAGGAGGTTTTGGTAATATTTCACGAAACATACATTGCTTGACATTTGTACATACATATTGTACATATATAAAATGCGCTATGAATGGAATCCGGATAAAGACAAAGCAAATCTAAAGAAACATGGCATTGGTTTTAATGAAGCGTGCCAAATTTTTAAAAATGATGTTTTTACATGGATTGATAATCGCAAAAATTACAACGAGACGCGAAAAATAAGCATTGGTTCGCTTGATGGGGAGATCATCATCGTTGTTGTTCATACAGATAGAAATGGTCTAACGCGTATTATTTCAGCGAGACCGGCCAAGATAAAAGAAAGGAGATTGTACAATGAGCATTTCAAAAAAACGTCTGAAGGAAATTAAAGCTATTAAGGATGAAGACATAGATTGCAGCGACATTCCAGAACTTGACGAGACTTTCTGGAAAAATGCAGTACTTGTGCATCCTGAGAAAAAAGAGCGTTTAACAGTGCGCTTTGATGCAGATATGGTCGAATGGTTTAAAAATCAGGGTAAAGGCTACCAAACCAAAATGAATACTGTTTTAAGAAGCTTTTACGAAGCTCATAAAAACGAATTGTAATTAGCGCCTTATTGCAAAGGATAATAAAACAGCTCTATTCTTTGCACCAGAATATTCTGTGGTTATTTCTCACCTGAAAGCTGTTTTATTATAAATAAATACAATCTGAAACATAATCACAATGATTCGATTCATTATTACCACGGCATTTTTTTTAGTCATCGCGCTTTTGGGCTACAATTATTTTTATGGCACTGCTCAGGAAAAAGAGCAAGCGCAAGAAATTTTTAGCAAAGGAGCCGAAGTTGTAGGTGCAGGTGCTGATCTCTTGAAATCTGAGTATCATAAATTTCAGAGTGGTAAGTATGACGAGGCACTTGATAATATCAATAATCTCTTAAGTAAAGTGAAAGAACAAGGTGGCGAATTACGCGAAGAAATTGATAGTTGGAAGCAAAGAAAAGAGCATTGGGACCAAAAACAGAATGACCTTCGAACATTGTTAAACTCCGATTCTGATTTCATAAACGAAGAAAAAGTTAAAAAAGCTATTGCAGCGTTAGAAAAAGAAAGAGAAATATTAGAAGGTGAAGGAAAACGATTAAAAGAAAAAGCAGAGTGATTACGTGTATTAGCTGTACTGGCTGGCATTAGTAATGATAAGGTTCGGCCCAAAAAATTGTTAAATTACAAGCCTGGCTTATTCGCTATTGTTGAGTTCCGACTGGTGATACACGCCAAACGATGTTGCCCACATCATCCGCCACGAGTAATGCACCTGTTTTGTCAAACGTTACCCCGACAGGCCGCCCTAATGCTTCTCCTTTTGTGTTAAGAAAGCCAGTGAGAAAATCAACTGGCATGCCCCTCGGTTTGCCCGCGCTAAACGGAACAAATACAACTTTGTATCCTGCTGGGGGATTGCGGTTCCATGATCCGTGCTCACCGATGAATGCTCCGTTTGCGAAGGCCGGTGGCATTGAATGACCGTTCGAGAAAGCAAGGCCTAGAGGTGCAACGTGGGTGCCAAGCGCATAATCAGGTGCAATTGCTTTAGCTACCATGTCAGGACGAGGTGGTTTGACTCTAGAGTCCACGTGTGCGCCGAAGTAGCTCCATGGCCAACCGTAGAACGCCCCGTCTTTTACGGACGTCAGATAGTCTGGAACGAGATCGTTCCCAAGCTCGTCTCGTTCATTGACGACGGTCCACAAGGCATTAGTCTCGGGTTCCCAAGCGAGCCCATTAGGATTACGCAGCCCACTGGCGTACAGCCGTTTCTCTCCGGTCTGAATATCCAACTCCCAGATGGCAGCTCTTCCTTCTTCAATATCTAAACCATTTTCTCCCACGTTACTATTAGATCCAACCGTTACATAGAGCTTTTTACCATCGGCACTGGCTAGTAGATTTTTCGTCCAATGATGGTTAATACCGGCGGGAAGATCAGTGACTTTGACTGGCACAGTATTGATTTCAGTTTGACCATCTGTATATGGCACTTTGATAATAGCATCTGCGTTTGCGATATATAGCTCATCGCCCACTAATGCGAGGCCAAAAGGAGACATCAAGTCTTTCATAAATACCGTACGATGCTTCGCGGTTCCATCCGGACTGACGCCACGGAGAAGTGTAATTCGATCAGCACTTGGAGGATTTGCTCCAGCGCGCTTCATCACCATCGACTGCACCTTTCCACGAAGTCGAGCAAAAAAACCTTTATCGACATCTGCTGGCTTGGGAGGTTTGTTGCTCTCCACGACAAGGATATCGCCGTTAGGCATGGTGTAGAGCCAACGGGGATGGTCCAGGTCACGCGCTAAGGCAGTAACCTGAAAACCTGCTGGCGCTAACGGCATTGCCGTGGCAGGCCATCCTACCGCTTTGGCTACTTTGATGGTAGGAATCAGTGCTGTTGTCGGCGGAGGTAATTGAGGATTGGCTCCAACACCTGTTTCGAACGGTAGTCTGGAAGGCCCTTCACAAGCTGTCAGCATGGCAGCGAATGTCACTAGCATTGAAATTTTATACTTGAGTTGTAACTTCATATTATTCCTTATAATTAGGCGATTCCAATGAATTAACAGCTTATTATTAGAGCTTAATAAAGATCAATTTACAGTGATTTCCCTATGGCTGCCATATTACGTGATAAGTTTAGGCAACACGGTGGGACGAGGCAGAAAATTTGTGCCGGATTGATATTTGTACTCAATGCGGTTTCTGGCACATAGTTACAAACTGCTTTGCAAACATCCGAGCTAAAAAGGTGATGCTTGGAGTTACTATATTCCTCCACAGATATAATTCTACCTAAGAGAAACACGATGTGCTTTTATGTGAAAATACCCATTAAGGATATCTATCTATTACACAAACATGATTTCTTGCAATTTCTTTAACCACTAACAGGAACATTATAATGAACAAAACTGAATTAATTGAAGCGGTTGCTACCCGATCTAATACCACCAAAGCGCAGACAACGGCCATGTTGAATGGATTGATTGAGGTTATTCAAACAAATATGGCAAGTGGCGACAATGTCCAGTTAGTAGGATTTGGTACTTTTTCAGTGTCAGATCGTGCCGGTAGGGAAGGGCGCAATCCAGCAACGGGTGAATCCATGACCATCCCGGCTAAAAAGGTCGTTAAATTCAAGCCAGGCGCAGCTTTGTCAGAAGCGGTTGCGAATGGAAAAAAGAAATAAATTGTTTTGTAAGTGCTAATGGGAGGAGGCAGGGAACAACCCAGTGACAGATAATTTTTTGGAACAGAAAAATTTACAATGGGTTTCGTTCCTGTGACCCATGTTTTACGGAAGGTGTCCTTGATTTTGTGTAAACAGCATTACATTAACTGTAATAGCAGCAGTCAGCCGCTTATCACCCATACTTTCGGTATCGTGGTTGTGTTCCATGATTATTCCAATATTTTGGTTAGCTATACATTACATCGTGTGTAACTATTTTTTCCTTGAACCTGGTTATTTATATTTATTACACAGACTCAATGTGGGAGTAATCAGAGATACGCGTCAAGAAAGTAAAATTATATTTTTTAAAAAGCTTTAATTTGAGATCGGAAATTTTTTACCACAATATATTCTATTGAAGATACAATGCGCCATATGTGTAGATTTTTTACCGTCAATTCAGTAGTTTTAGCGCTATGTGTCAGCTTATTGGCAAACGGGCTTGCTTCGGCATTTCATGGCGAAGTCTTTATGCATGAACTTGGTCACAACCACCAACACATTCTCTCAACAGCAGAAACAGCGCATGCAGAACATCCGTATAACGAATTTTCTGATGATAAGAATTTAGATCTTTCAGCACACATATGTTTTAGTACGGTACATCAACCCATTGTATTTACAAAACTGCCATTAATACCTACTGTGACTGGTAAAGAGATTCTATCTACATCTATTACTTTCCAAATTCCAAAATCTATTCCGGATTCTCCGTTTCGTCCCCCTCGAAGTATCTTTCCCAGTTAAAACGTTAGACTAAACTGCTTGAGTTGCCAACATTCAATTTAGGAATTTTTGGGCTAGCTCGTATTGGCAACTCAGAGCAGATATGATGGATACGTTTGCCGTGGGTATGTCGCCCTATCTAATACGAGCTTGATGCAGTATTTGGCCCTGATAGGTTGAGATCTATAGCTTAGCTCTCCTGCTGAGTTGGTTCGGGTTCGTCGTTAATTCTAGTCTTTCTCGTTTTTTCTAGAGCTATTTCTTTGTTGTAGCAATCGAAGCTCACTACTATGAAAACAACATAGCGATTCTATGGGATATTGCAGATCCTGACCTAACCATTAGGGGCCTGACGATTCTTTGCTTTTTATTTAAGAATTAAACAGAGATATGATTAATAGCATCATTTATTTTTCTATAAAAAATAAACTCATTGTCGGTTTGCTAACCCTTGCCATCATAGGTGTAGGGATATACTCAATGTTTACTGTAAATCTTGGTTCCGTACCTGATATCACCAATAATCAGATACAAGTGATCACTGTTTCTCAAAATTTGGGTACTAAAGACATAGAGCAATTTGTAACTTTTCCGATAGAGTTGGCTATGGCCAACCTGCCAGGCGTTACAGAGATCCGTTCCATCTCTCGCTTTGGCCTTTCAGTCGTTACCATTGTTTTTGAAGATAGTATGGGCACCTATCTGCCACGACAATTAGCACAGGAGAAACTAATTGAAGTAAGACGACAAATACCTGAAAACTTTGGGAGTCCATCACTGGGACCTATTACCACTGGGTTAGGGGAAATTTATCAGTACACCCTAATGCCAAAGCCAGGGTATGAGACTGTGTACTCGCCGACTGAACTACGCACCATTCAAGACTGGATCGTAAGGCGACAACTGGCACTGGTTGAGGGCGTCGTTGGGATAAATGCCTTTGGTGGAAAAATTAAACAATATGAAATAGCTATCAATCCGAAAAAGCTTAACGCCAATAATATTTCAATTTCTGAGGTGTTTGAGGCGCTGCAGCGCAATAATGCCAATACAGGTGGGGCCTACATTGAAAAAAATCAAATGGCCAATTTTATCCGTGGAGAAGGCTTGGTACGTACTCTCGATGACATACGGAATATTGCCATAAAGAACGAAAATGGCATTCCGACTTTAATCGGTGATATCGTGGAAAAAGTACATTTTGGTCATCAGGTGCGCTATGGGGCTTTTACGCAGGATGGCCGAGAAGCTGTAGGTGGCATGATCTTAATGTTAAGAGGATCAAATTCCAATGCAGTTATTCAAAATGTACAGAAGCGCATTAAAGAGGTTCAGAAGTCGTTGCCTGAAGGTTTAGAAATTAAGCCGTTTCTGGACCGAAGCGCACTTATTCAACGAACCACGAACACAGTAGCCCAGAACCTTACAGAAGGCGCACTCATTGTAATTTTTGTCCTGGTCATACTTCTGGGAAGTTTAAGGGGAGGCATAATTACGGCCACTACCATACCTTTATCGTTACTGTTTGCTTTTATCCTGATGAAACAATTCGACATATCGGCGAATCTGATGAGCCTGGGGGCTATTGATTTTGGGATCATCGTTGATGGAGCAGTGATCATAATTGAAGGTACCGTATTTGAAATTCAAAAACGTATTAAAGCAGGGATAGTCGAGTTCGATCAGGATGTCATGGACAAGGCTTCCTATGAAGCCAGTAGTACTATGATGAATACCGCATTTTTCGGACAAATTATTATACTGATTGTGTTTACGCCCATTCTGTTCCTTACTGGAGTGGAAGGAAAAATGTTTCAACCTATGGCCTATACATTTAGTTTTGCCATGCTAGGAGCCATTATCCTTTGCCTGACTTATGTTCCCATGATGTCTGCCTTGCTTTTAAAGCCGGTGAAAAATAGAAAGAATAGGTTCGGAAGGTTTGAGCGATGGTTAGAACAAAGCGGAAACAAAATATTTAGCGGCATTCATCGCATCTACTTGCCATTACTTGAAAGCGCATTGCGGTTCAAAGCAACTATCCTGATTTTGTCGATTATGTTGCTAGGTGCTGCCATTTTTACTTTCTCCAGAATGGGTGGCGAGTTTATACCCCAGCTAGATGAAGGTGATATTGCCATGCAAGCACTTATCAGGCCCGGTAGCGGGCTTGAGGAGGCAATTGATATTTCAATTAAAATTGAAAATATTTTATTGGCTAATTTTCCTGAAATAAAAACCGCCGTTGCTCGGATTGGTGTAGCAGAAATTCCTACAGATCCTATGCCGATGGACATAGCTGATATGTTCATTATTCTGGAAAAAGACAGAGATAAATGGACTTCTGCAACAACAAAAGAAGCGCTTGTTGAAAAAATAAAAGACAAGCTTGATAGTGAATTGGTAGGTGTTAATCTGGTTTTCAGCCAGCCGGTGGAATTACGTTTTAATGAACTTTTAACGGGTGTTAGGGAAGATGTAGCCGTAAAGTTATACGGTGAAGATCTTGATGTGCTGGCGCAAAAAGCAGAAGAGATGAGTCAAATCATCCAGACCATACCGGGCGTGGGAGATGTTAACGCAGAAAGAATCTCTGGACTACCTCAAATTACTGTTCGCTATAACCGTAAAAAAATAGCCCAGTACGGGGTGAATATTGAACAGTTGAACGAATATGTAAGTTCTGCATTTGCCGGTGGTGTGACCGGAGTGATTTTTGAAGGAGAAAAACGCTTCGAAATGGTTATACGCTTTGATGAAGCATACCAGAAAAGTATTGAAGATTTGCGTGCCTTGTTTATCGATTTACCTGACGGCACACAGGTTCCACTCAAAGAAGTGGCCGATATTAATTATGCACCGGGGCCGATGCAAATATCCCGTGACGATACATTTCGAAGAACTTATGTCGGCGTGAACACCAGAGGGCGCGATGTGGAATCTGTAGTTTTGGATATTCAGCAAAAACTGGGTGCTGAATTAGACTTGCCATCTGGCTATTACATTGCATACGGCGGTGAGTTTGAAAACTTGCAAAGAGCCAAGAGCCGGCTAACCATTGTGGTACCAATTGTACTGCTGATAATTTTTGTGTTGCTGTATTTTGCCCTGAAGTCAGTTTCCAAATCAATCATGATCTATGCTGCGATTCCTTTAGCAGCGATAGGTGGCGTATTCGCGCTTTGGCTACGGGACATGCCTTTTAGTATTTCAGCAGGAATTGGTTTCATTGTGCTGTTTGGAGTTGCTGTATTGAATGGGCTTGTATTAATTCATCGATTCGACACGCTAAAAGAAGAAGGCATAACTAGTATCAAGGAGCGCATCATTACTGGAACCAAAGAAAGAATCAGACCTATTTTCCTTACAGCGTCAACCGATATTTTAGGATTCTTGCCCATGGCAATATCAGAGTCAGCCGGAGCTGAAGTACAGCGGCCACTGGCGACTGTAGTCATTGGCGGTATGCTTACAGCCACTCTACTTACCCTTGTGATGCTTCCGATACTTTACACTTTGGTGGAAAATCGAAGCAATAACAAGAAAAATCTTAAGCGCCCAAACACAAATGCATTGCTTGTGTTAATTGTATGTGGTGGGCTGACGAGTATTCTACTTAGTGCTGCCTCTACAGTGAGAGCGCAATCACATCAGGTAGATAACCTGCCAACAATTACTTTGGAGCAAGCTAGAGAACGGGCAGTAGAGAATTATCCAAAAATACAATCGGCCAGATTGGCAATAGAAAGCCAAGATGCTTTGAAGAAAACCGCCTGGAACCTTGGTACCACAACAATCTACACCGGAGGAGAAGAAGTTGGCAATGGTTCAAATGGCATCTATACAAAATTTGGTATTAAACAGGATCAGATCGATGTGCTTGGTATTCTCCCTAAACTAAAATTGCAGGAGGAGCGTGTAAAACTGGCTGAAAGCGCGTTTAATCTGTCTGTAATTGAAGTAGAACTGGAAGTGAGCCGAGCTTGGGCAACGGCATATGCAGCTAAAAATAATTATCAGGTATTCCAACGACTGAGCTCTATTTTTGCGGATATTGAAAGAGCTGCCAAATTGAGGCTAGAAGTAGAAGCGACGTCCAAGCTTGAGTATCTGGCTACCGCAAACCAGGGTAACCAGGTACAAATTCAAAAAGAACAGGCATATCGCGATTATTTGAGCTCGTTGCAGCGATTGAATCTATGGTTTGTCAGCGATACGCTGTTTACTGTGCCGGATATACCACCGAACCAGTTAGACAGTCCATTAAAATTAGTTGCAGATTCTTTAGACAATCACCCGGTACTCACTGTTTCCAAACAACAGATAAACGTGGCAGAGGCGACCATCAACGAACGATACACGCAGTTCTATCCCAAGTTGAATTTGCAGTACGGCAAGCAAGAGCTCCTTGGTCAGCCGGGGTTTCATCAGTTTATGGTAGGTGTTCAGATACCTTTATTTTTTGGTCCAGAGCTGGGTAGAACACAGTCGGCTAAAATTGAACACTCAATTGCTGCTCAAAATCTTCAACAAACTCAACTGGAACTGAAAGCAGCTTATAAAAATATCCGTGAGCAGTACTTAAAGTGGCTAAATTCGTGGCAATACTACCGAGATACGGCGCTTCCTATGGCAAGAGAACAACAAACCGGAGCAGTTTTTGCCTATAAGGAAGGTGCTATAGATTATGTAACGTTTCTGCAAAATATGAGGGAGGCGATCCGAATTGAAGTGGACTCCTGGGATGCCTTTGGTAATTATTTAGGTAGTCGTTATCAGCTGGAGTATTTCTTAAAAACATCGAATTTATAATTAATTTCAAATGGATAAAGAATAAATTAACATGAGAGTTTACATCCCATATCTACTTGTTTTGATGTTGGCAGTATCTTTATTTAACGGCTGTAGCGGCAAATCAGATGATATCAATGATTCTGGCAAAAGCAATCATCAAGAGCCCTCAAAAAGTAATTCTCACAATGAACATGCTCATGAAGATCATGAAGAAGGAGGATTAGGAACGGTGCATCTATCCACCTCAAAGTTTAATAGTCTTGGTATCAAGGTAGATAGTATGCCTACGCGATCTATATCGGACGTGGTAGATATTAATGGGAGGCTGGCGGTATTTCCACAACATCAGGCCGTAGTTACAGCTATTTTAGGCGCCAATATAACGTCCATTAAAGTGATAGAAGGAGAGAAAGTGAAGAAAGGGCAAGTACTGGCTTATCTTTCACACCCTAATCTCACAAATCTCCAAACCGCTTATATAAGAGCCTATAGCCAAATGCAATATCTTCGAAAAGAGTTCGATCGTCAAAAAAGGCTTTATGATGAAGGAGTAGGCGCCGGAAAGACCTATCAGCAAACAAAAGCTGATTATCAAGCAATTAAAGGGGAAGTAAAAGGCTTTGAAGCGCAACTGAAGCAATTAAGCATGAATGTGGAAAAAATTAAGGATGGAAACATTTATGTAGATGTGCCAGTAGTAAGTCCCATTGATGGCAACATTGAAAAAGTATTGGTACAGATAGGTCAGTTTGTAGATGCGCAGGCAGAAATACTTGGGATTATCAATATTGATCATGTTCATGCCGACCTAATGATTTTCGAAAAAGATGTGTACAAAATAAGAGAAGGCCAAAAAGTATCTTTTACAGTGGAATCGGTTCCGGGTAAGAATTTAACTGCCACAATATCTGCAGTCGGTAAGAATTTTGAGCAGAATCCTAGGATTGTTCATGTACATGCGGAGATTGATCAAAAAGAGCCGCTTCTTATCCCAGGAATGTACATTAATGGAAGAATCTACACAGAAAGTTCGTTAGTAAAAGCTCTGCCAGAAGAGGCCATCATTGGGGAAGAAGGTAAAACCTACATTTTTAAGGCGGAAGTACATCGAGAAGATGGAAAAATGGAGTGGGAGTTTACCCCTGTAGAAATCAGAACAGGCGCATCTGATGAAGGATGGGTGGAAATCAATCTGCTGGAGCCATTACCAAATGATACTCAGGTAGCTTGGAACAAGGCTTATTACTTGATCGCAGAGATGAAGAAAAGCGAGACCTCACACGAACATTAGGGTTTCTTTACAACAATATCATTAATATAAATTGTGCATATCAGAAAGAGTCTTGGTCTTAAAAGGGTCTATCCTGTATTCGGTATAACACCCGATAATTCCCTATTATTAAGTGTCTGATTTCATAGTCATAGTAACGATCTTCAAAAGCGATAGGGAAACGTGCAGGAAAATCTTTTAATGTTTGTATTTTGTCATAGATAGAAAAATACCAACGGGCCGCATTATTCGAGGAATCCTTGGCAATATAGAGATAAATGTTTTCTATTTCTTTTGCAGCTTCTGGTGCAATGTTAATCTTGTATTGCGTCACGCTTCAAGTTATGTTTCTTTGTGAATTTATCAAAAAACTCACTAGCAGGAATTCCTTTGCCTTCATCATGAGATTTGGCTGCTTGTGCTATTTTCTCCAGCGTTTCTAATAAATCTATCATTTCTTCGTAGGCTCTAGCATCTTGAATGACCAATTCGGCTTTACCGTTCACAGTCAATATTTCAGGTTTTCCTGTTTCTTTTAAGCGTTTGATATGCTCCGCAGGTTTGCGGCTGAAATCTGAAACGGGGTTTATAGCGTTCATTCTAAACATACGGATCCCTCAACAAATTATTTACAGATTATAATCAGTTTATAGAATGGTATGTGGTTTGACAAGCTTAACGGAAGAAATTTAGAGGGCTTGCTCCAGAGTAGTTGGCTGGAGGAGTTGCGCCATATTAACGCTTTGATTTTTAGTTCTTTTCTTAAAGACCAATATTTTCAAATAGATGGTCAAAACAATTCCAGCCGCAATTAAAGTGATAAATGAAGCAAGGATATTCAAGTTGGGTTCACAGGCTTATTGGAGATACTGGGTTTTCCGCACCGTTGTTAGAAAATCTACAAACATCAATTTCCCCCAAAACCCATAGCAATATATTAAAAAGTAGATTTCGTAGTGTCTACAAATTTATAAATTAATGGACATGTCTACCGGCCCTAAATATAATGTCTATTATATCGTTTTATTCTATATTAATGTACATTTGTTCTATTAATTGATTATGGAGACAGTTTTTAGCTTATGAGACTCTTTGGTTATGCTCGGGTATCCACGAGCCAGCAATCTCTCGATATTCAGATCAAGGCACTCAGAGAAGTAGGGGTTGAGAAGAATCGTATTTTTGCGGATACGGCTTCTGGCAGTCATGTTAATCGCGATGGATTGAGCTTGCTGCGGGTTAAAGTTGAACATGGCGATGTTATTCTGGTTAAGAAACTGGATCGTTTGGGTCGAGATACAGCCGATATGATTGCTTTGATTAAAGAGTTCGATAACCTGGGTGTTGCCATTCGTTTTTTAGACGATGGCATCAGCACTGAAGGTGCAATGGGTAAAATGGTTGTCACGATTTTGTCAGCTGTTGCTCAAGCAGAGCGCCAAAGGATTCTTGATCGAACAAATGAAGGACGGGTAGAAGCTAAAATCAGGGGAGTGAAATTTGGTCGGAAAAGGACTGTTGACCGAGAAAAAGCACTGGCTATGAAAGATAAGGGCGTTGGTGCTACTGATATTGCTAGAAACCTGGGAATAGGGCGGTCAACCGTTTATAAAATACTCAAAGATCATGAGACCCCTATTTGAGAGATTTTTATTTTATCTCTTTTTTACTTTTCCTTTCCGAAGGGAAAAGTAAAAATAGTCATTCTCGCTTTATTTCATTAGCATGATCGGTTATAGGATTCACAAATATTTTGTTCAGGGTGTTCAAACTCCAATGTCGAATGGCCAATCTCGAAGCGATCTGAAAGCAATTTCTTGAGTACACTTTTAATTTCTTCAATTTGGGATAGTTCATTGGAGTTTACTACCACATGAGCTTCCAGTGCGTTGAGATGTTCGTCAAGTTGCCATATGTGAACATGATGGATGTTTTTCACACCTTCTACTGATTCCATTGACTTGATAACTTCTTCAATTGAAAGGTGATCCGGTGTTCCTTCCATAAGCAGGTGCATGGTTTTTGGCAACATGGTGAAGCCCTGCCATAACACGTAGCCTGCGATTACCAGGGTTAATAGCGTATCAGTCCAATACCAACCATAGAGCAAAATGAGTGTCCCGGCAATGAGAACACCTACAGACGCCAATGCGTCCGATACATTATGTAAAAAAGCGGCTTTGATATTCATGCTCTTCTTTGACATGGTGTAGGTTAAAGCGGCGGTTATCACATCTACACAGAGCGCAATTCCCGCTACAATCACAACTATCCAACCCTCGATCAGCTCCGGTTCTACAAAGCGCCATATTGCTTGATAGGTAAGATATAAGCCAATAATAATCAGCGTAGTAAGATTGATAAGTGCAGCAATAATTTCGGCTCGCTTATAACCAAAAGTTTTGAACTTGTCCGGTGGTTTGCGGCCGATTTTGCGTGCAAACAACGCAATACCAAGCGCAGCCGCATCGCTTAAGTTATGTAGCGCATCGGCAATAAGCGACAAACTACCGGAGATAGTTCCACCAATGACTTGGGCCACAGTCAGCATTACATTAACTGCAATTGCAGTAGCCAGTCGCTTATCACCCATACTTTCGGTATCGTGGTTGTGTTCCATGATTGAGGGTGTCCTAGATTTTGTGTAAATGTGTCTGGGCATTGTCTATTAAAACGGGTGGGCAAAACCGTACGGAATCATCCGAGGTATGGCCCAGGATAGATTCAGCTATACAATTTCGCCCATAGAAAAGAAATCTGGTGCGCGGAGTAGAAGGGGATAAGGGAGACGCGCACCAGATTGAGATGATAATCCAGCCCTCCGACTAAGTGTGAGCATGCACTCGGGCTGGTGCGGATAATTCGTTTCGAACTCATCAAGAAAGAATGAATTATGTGCATGTATTGTCGCTCTTTTATACAGGGTTTTCTGTGCGGTTGAGCACACATAATTAAAAGAGTATTGGCTGCCGCGATGCAGGCATTGGGGCTTGCATAAATATCGGCATTTGATGAAAAACACTTTTGCGCGATTAAAGCAGTATCGCGCAGTGGCAACACGATACGACAAATTGAAGAGAAATTTTGAGAGTATGGTAGCCATGGCGTGTGGATATCTGTGGCTACCTATATGAAATGTCAACAGACTCACTGTTTATTGTGTGGTTGTGATGGTGGGCTAACGCCGCCAACATGCGCAGCTTTGTAGTGTAGGCGAAGCCGCAACGAAAAAGATGTCGCTGTGATTGGCTTTGTTACGTTTTCATAATTCGATCATGTCAGCGATCTGATAACCCTCGTTGCTGATCTCGAAAACCTGACCTTTATGACCGCGCTCTATCACGAAACCTTTCTCGATGAGCTCCTGTAACGCCCCCTCCCAAAGTGCAACCTCTTTTCTCTCATTCGAGCCAATAAGGTTTTTGCCGTTTGTTTGGATGTCCGTTCCTCCCAGATGGCGAAGGTATAGTATTGTTCCATTCCTATCTTTACTGGCTTCCTTGAGCAGAACCTTGGCTTCGTTCGTAAGTTCTGGGAATGGTGTTTTAGACTCTACTACGTGAATATTGTCTGATTCTGTATCCGGCTTGAACATCGGATGTTCGTACATCTTTAACTGAAGCTGTCGGTAAAATTTATCCTTGAACCCAGTCAAACTATCATAACTTTCGTATAGCCCTCGGTTTTTGCATGAATTTTTGAATTCTTTCAACTGTTCAATCTGTTCAGATTCTACCATATCAAAGACTACAGGCTGGCTCGAAAAGTAAAGCATTGTTGGCTTTCCAAATTGCATATGCCTTTCAATTTCTTCAACTGTACCACTTGCATAATCTGTGGTTGGCGTACCAATTCGCGTCCAAAAAACACCGACAAGAAGATCGCATCTTTCCAAAACCTGGTTATTGATAATATTCTGCGAAGAGTCTCCCATCTCGGGCGATGAGTGACTCTCCCAGCCAACTGGAAGCAAGACTATTGATCGTGCCTGTGAGTGAACGGCATTCCACTCATAAACGACATCACGAATTATTGCTCGCTCCGAGGCGACATCACCTGGCGATGCAATCATCACGTTGTAGACCTTTGATTCGTAACTCATGGCACAATCCATTGTTGTAAACGTAACTAGCCAGAATATTTCATAAAAATAGGAAAATCTCGCCTAACTAATTGATATAATCAAGAGTTGCTCCAATAACGCTTCGTTTAAAACTTAAACGAAACCTCCCATGAAAGATTCTATCCCGAGCCAATTACGATTTCCAGCTTTTGATGGATTCTCAGTACGCGCTGACTTTGAAGGAGGTGCACTATCTTCAGATTTTGGAGCCGTACAGTTGCGAGGGGTCGACAAGCAACGTGGGCTGATTGCTCGTTGCAGGCACGATTCAGGATTCCCGCCATGCTTCCTACTTTGAACGTTGGTTTCACTTCGAGACGGATGGATCAAGGTACATTACCCTAACGGATAAGTTAAAAATGAACCGCCGTTTGCGGACCCGCTTGTAAGGTGGTGTGGGGACTGGGGGTGAGAAACCCCAGTTACCTGATTAGACGGCCTCACTCGACAGAATACCCAGTATGGCCTTCGCGTGAATCATCTTAGGACATTCGAGTTTGAGTATGTGGGCAAGATCACGAACAAACTTGGCTAAGTCGGCATCAGAGTATAATTCAGCACCCTGGTACTCCCATGCCTGTGGAGGCAGGTCCGAGAAACGCGAGCCACGAGCGAGGCATGGGATAAAGACCAATTCCAGCGCATGGGCCGCTCCCATCTCGTAGAACAGCCAGGGGTTGCTGACGCCGTGAGGGGTTAGCAATGACAACGCCACCTTCGAGTCTCGGAGATGCTTCATGATGCCGGTGGTTACCATGTGCCCGCTTCCAATCCGATGACTTGGCCGCGATGTGCAGATAACTTCCACTGACCGAGAAAATGCCACCTCAAGCCAATCCGCGAACTTCAGAGCGAACTCGGCCTCATCGTGAGCATGACTCAGGAACAGCTTCGTGGCCATGGCTCTTCTCCGTCTAACGTTAGCGATGAGCCGCGCTTGACGGCGACCGACTGGAGCGGAAGCGAAGGGAGCGAGCGGTCAAGCGTCGGGCTCCGTCGCCGTGTTAGATTCGATTCCTGAATCGTCCGCGACAAAAGTTCCTGAATAAACAAATAGACCTATCCAAATCACCATAACGAGAACCGGGATCATCACTGAAACCGTTGGTGCCTTTAAGTATCGCCCCAACAGTCCGGCATACATCAGGTCTGTAGTTTCTCTAAACTCAGGATATGCTTCACGACATCTAGAAACAAGAATATCAATATTGCGACTCTGCCTCAGTAGAATAAAAAACCAAATTCCAGACAATGCTATGCCTACTACGCAGAGAAATATCACGAAAGACGCGACTTGTCCGACATTTGCATTTATGACTAGCCCTGAAGTAGCTAGCAGCAGCGACTGGAACGTTAGAAAACCGCCAAGACGACTATTAAAGAGATTGTCCTCGTGCAACGCATGCTGCCACAATCTGTCAGTAGTATGCTCTTGCATAAGATGTTTCTTAGAATCTAACTAGAATTAGACCTCTGAAATGACGCAATGTATTACGTCAAAAATGAGATCTATCACTGCAAGCTGCATGCTATCTCCTTCTGCTTTGTAGAATACCGTCGATTTAGTTTTCATAATAACAAACTTAGTTAGATCCACAAATATGATGAATAAGCTCAGAAAGTAACTGAGAAAAAAATAGGCCCCTGGTTTATTATCTTGAATAAACTGTAATAGTTCGTGTAAAAGAATCACAGCTTATCCTCGCCCGCTGCTCCTCCCACAACGCCGGCGGATCCACCGCCAGATCGAACAGCGTGATGTCATTCGGCAATACATCATCCAGAATCGCAGCCACAATGTCCGGCGTAAGCGTAGTCAAGTTAATCATGCGACTGACATAGCTGCTGTCTACCCCTTCGTGGACAGCAATCTCTTTAAGCGATTTGACTCCGCCAGATTCCAGCATGGCCAGCCAACGGTGACCTCTAGCCAAGGCCAGTTGCAGTGGTGTCGCCGCCGTGTGCCAAGGCCGAGCCTTTGCAGTTTCACCATTGGGCAATGTGACCAGCTTACGCCCGCTGCGGCGTTTGATCTGAATCGGTACAGACAAGGTCAGTTTACCGTCGCTAGATGCGATAACATCCGGTTCTCCTGTTTTGTGGATTCTAATATCGCTCATGCCAATGCCTCCTCTTGCTGTGCGATTGGCTTCGGACTCATTTCCAGCACCAGTCGCTCAATGCCGTTGGCACGCAGCCGCACCTCGAGATCGTTTGGCGAAACAATGACTTTCTCGACTAGCAATTTGACGATACGCGCCTGCTCCGCTGGAAACAGTTGTCCCCAGATCGCATCTAGCCGCGTCATGGCCACAGTCACTTTAGCCTCATCCAAGGCCGGATCAAGCTTGGTTGCCTGGGGCAACACTTCACTCAGCAGATCAGGTGAGCGTAATGTCGCACGCAACTGGTCGAGCACCGCTGATTCCAACTCTGTAGCAGGCAGCCGCGGCAATCCCGATGCACCCGCATGTTCCTTGGCATCACGCTGCGGGATGTAGTAGCGGTAACGACGCCCGTTCTTCTTGGTCGTATGCCACGGTGACAAAGCGCGGCCGTCATTACCAAATACTATCCCTTTAAGCAGATACGGCACCTTTGCCCGAGTAGCATTGCCACGCACCCTTCCGTTGCTAGCCAGAATTGCCTGTACTTTGTCCCACAACTCAGGATTGATGATAGGCATATGTTCAGCCGGATACCACTGCTCTTTGTGGCGCAGTTCACCAAGATAGGTGCGATTGTTGAGTAGTTTGTAGATCAAACTTTTGTCGATGGGCTTACCCTCACGGACTTTGCCATCCTGCGTAGTCCAGGATTTCGAAGTTACACCATCCAGCCTCAATTCCTTGACCAATACTCAGAGAGTCGAACCAGCGTCGTTATGGAAATTACTGGCGGTGTTGGCGGACTGTGCAAACTCATCAAACACTACTACAGTGATGTCGAGACGAAGTTCAAGGCAGAACTACCAAAATTCCCAGTCATCCTTTTAATCGACAACGACAAGGGTGCCAATCCCGTGTTCGGCGCTATCGTTGGGATTACTAAAAAGCGCAAGCCAACGGGGAAGGAAGAGTTTATACATGTGACAAGAAATCTGTACGTTGTGCCGACGCCGCGTGGATTAAACGTCGATTCGACGAAGATAGAGGATTTTTTTCAATCTACCACACGGGAGGAGAAGTTGAGCGGTAAGTCATTTAATTTATCGGATAAACCGCAGGAATTTGATAATACCAAGCACTATGGCAAGGCAGCCTTTGCGCGCGACGTGGTCGCGAAGAATGCTTCCACTCTCGATTTTTCCGGGTTTGACGAGATCCTTGACCGACTGGTTGCCGTGATTGCCGACTACGCTTCGAAGCATCCGACAGCAAGTGTGCCTGGCATGCGTTTTAACGAGAGAGAAAAATTGGAATGAAACGGAAAAGAACTAAAATACCTTAATATATTCTTCTTTTTTATTTTATCTTTTTATACATGCCTTATATTCGCGGTCACATTTAAACCCTATTGGACAATCTGTGTCGAATGAGCATTGGCCATCAAGGTCTAGATTTGGACCGACACTATTCGATTCCGGCGAATTATACTGTTTGATGCCATATTCATCGACATTTTTCATACAAACTCCACTACTTTTAAACGGAGCTTTCACACACTTAAAACCAATTCCGCAGATATAATCAGACTCACAGCCTTTTTTCAAATAAATAGATGGCGCAGTGTTGCCAATTGTCGGAGAGGTATAGGATGAATACCCGTTTAAATTATATGTTCTTGATGAATGTTGGTTGTATTTTAATGACACACCTAAAGCAACACCTATGATCGACGCATAAATAAGGTTATTAATAAACTCATTTTTATTGACTTCGTTTATTTGAGACTGATGTGTTCCTACTAAATCTGCAGAAGGAACTGATTCCCCCAAAGAAACAAGGTTTTGAGGAGCAGTTTTATCGCCATATTTTGTTGCTTGTTGGAACCAGTATATTGCCTCCTCTTTTCTATTAACCATTAAAAGTGCTACACCCAAATTATTCATTGATGCAGGATTGCCTTCTTTCGCCAATTCAGCAAAAAAATATGATGCCTTCTCAAAATTTTTATCATTAAGATATTTCATTCCTAAGTCAAAAGAAGGAGGCTCAGCCATAGCTCTTCTCATTGACGCAGTACACCCTGACAAAATAAATGAAAATATCAGTATATTTACAAGTATATGTTTTATCCAATATTGTGAATTCAAAGTGTGCACCGATTCAATTTAGTCAGATGTCTTTCCCAATTCATTTTCAAATGTATCCCAATATTTCTTTAATCCTTTTCTTAGTGCCTCTGGCGGAGGATTATGACCGTATATCATGCCGTAAGCATTGCCAGTGAATTCCAAAGAGAACGAAATCGCTACTAATGACTTTCCTTCAATGACAATCTGATTTGCAGTGTGGTCTGACACTAAAAAATCAGCGATAATATTAAAATCTTTATCAGATAATGTGAAAAAATTTGAAGTGAATTTCCCGACATGCTTTGCGGCTATTGCTTGCATCATTGTCTCTTCCACTTTTTTAATAGATGCATATTCTTCTTTAGTGAATGGGGTCGGTATTTGAGCGACCATATTTATGCGGTCAGTATAATAGCTTGTTTTGAATCCAAGTTTGACGGCAGCTGCATTAGCGGCCTTGAGAACTTCGCTCTTTGTAGCAGAGTATATTCTGGCGCCATCCGTGTTTAGAATCTTTTGATTTGCATCTCCCCAAAAATAATCTATTTCATTCATTGCCGATTGCATTTGGGCCATGGATGTACACCCTGTTAGAAACATTACCACCAGAATTATTATTTTTTTTGCAGAAATAACTAAATTTTTCATACGTTCATCTCCCCTTTATCTTTGCCTTCTCTCTAAGGCTATCTTCTTTTATTTTGCACTTATAACTTGGGGTATCGTAAGGATTCCTGCGTAAATGAGTAACATCTCTGATTTCGTTACATCAGGAATGTCACTCCGTAGCCAATCGGCTCCAAATCCCGTTCCCGAAGCTCGTACGTGCCGAAACGATTGGCGTGATGCGTCCGACATGGACTAAACACAGCGACCAATTCTGGTGTCAACTTCATCCCGTCAGCTTCCAATTCCTTGAATGCCTGCGTCATCGTATGACAGTTATGAAAATCATCAGATTGGCAATTAGATGATTGTACTTAATTATCTTCAACTGATCCTTATTTTGCATAGCAATGGCTATGATCATACTCAAAAAGGGGTTCTGTCGCATTAGGAGCTGAGTCTGGAATCGAATGTGAATTCACGAACAATTTCAATTTCGGTTGCTTTCATCGCAGGATGATTTGGATTGATAAGTATGTTTCTGGCTTCTTGGATCACCGCAGAGGGCACAATTAGACCAAGATATTTTCCTTTGCGTAAGAATGAATCACCATAAGCTGCTGCTGTTGGTGATCCGGGAAGGGCATTCCAATCATCTGGGAAAGCATTGATTGGTGGAGTTTCATAGAGATTATTCTCATCAGGTAAAGTGATTCTGACGACCACTAGGTTCAATGGAAGAATCGATCCTGTATGTACTAGCTTTTCCAGTGCTGCAATTTCCAGCGAGAGGCCCGCATAAATTGCAGGTATACCAGCACTATTCCAGCGTTGCCCTTTGATGCTGGCTCCGTATCCGGTACGGTCGAGAGCAAATTCTTTCCTGGAAATCCTCCAGGAAAACACTAAGCGACACCGCCATAAGCAATGGAAGCCAAAACTTTCCTGACCTCATCGGCGCCAATATCCGTGTCAAGCAATGATAGAGGGGATTCGCCTAAAGCCAGATTAGATTCAAGCATCCAACGTCTTGCCAGATCTGACGAATCAAAGACCTTTTCTGCATCAGCTTCGATAAGTGCAATCCGTGCCAATCTCTCGGACTCCAAAGGACCAAGCTTTCCACCCGATTTAATCTTTCGGGTAATAGTTGCATCAGAGATACCCATTAATTTTGAAAGCTTTGCTTGAGATATATTGTAATAGCGACCCGCTCCAACTAAATGGGCTACTTTTACTCCACCTCGTACCATTTCAATTCTCTTTGCCGGAGACATCTTCTGGATCATTGTTCCCCATTCCTGGAAAGAATGTTCGGTCGGTTCTTTCTTTTGTTTAGTTTGCTTTAAGTCAGTGTCCATTACTTAATACCATCAAATGAATAAAATATCATAGTCATTTGATTATACTCTTGATAAGGATTTCAGCAAGTGAGCCCTATGGTAATTAATAACTTACCTTAAACGTCGGACTATCTTCTGGCCTCATTTTTCGGTGATCATAAATCCGAGTCGTTGAAATATTGGCATGTCCTAACCATTCCTGCACCTTGGCAATATCTGCATCGTGTTCTAGTGCATTAGTGGCTGCGGTTGCACGTAGAGAATGAACGCCAATCCTAAATCCAAGGCTCTCCGAATAAAATCTCACTATTTTGTAGATGGCATCAGCAGTAAGACCGGCAGTTTCGTTAATACTACGATTATTAGAAAGTGACTTAAATAATGAGCCTGATTCATCAAGCCCATGACCAGATTCTTCCAGGTAATCATGTATCAATCCACTTACCACAGGATGGATAGGTAAGTATCGGTCTTTACCCCCTTTCCCTGATACCTTCATATGCATCACACCCCGGCGCTCTTGCCGCACATCTTTTATCTTAAGTTTGCAAAGCTCACCCCGGCGCAACGCGTGGTAAAGTAAGACAGCCAAGATTGCCCGATCTCGCTTTGCCTTGAGTGTTGTATCTTTTGGTGACTCCAGAAGTGCTCTGGCCTGATGATCTCCCAAAGCAGGAGATTTACCTTCATAGCTTTCTACAGGTGGGCGTTTTGTACCTTTGACCGGGTTATGGGTAACAGCGTTCTTGTCACACAGATACTCGAATAAAGATGAAATAGAAGCTAATTTGTTCCGAATGGTTGACCCGGAGAGATCACGTTTCTTCAGCTCATTTCGAAATGCAATGATATGCGCACGAGTCACTACCCTGAATTCCTCTGGGTTACAAATGCCAGTAAATTGCATGAAATCACGTAATGCATTTTTGTAAGTGCGTTTTGTATTTTCATTGTCCAGATTTGCATACCATTCCAACTCAACTGGAATTTCTGACAATTGTTGAAATTCTGCCAGATCAAGAATTCGAGTTGCGGAATCCAAGTTGATTGGAAGACTTTTATTTGAGAAGTTAGATTTATCCATTTTAATATTCTACTATTGATAAAATACCTTATCAATAGTTAAGAATAGAATCTTACCATTCTAGTCACTCAATATTGTCTGTAAATAATTACTGATTATGAAGCGACTAATCACATACTTATAAGTATCGTTATATAATCTTACTTTTAAGATTACTAAATAGTATGAGAAATATCATGACTCATAGAGTGACTATTACGCTAGACGAAGAAACCTTTGCTTTTTTAAACGATGTCGCAAGTAGCAATCGTAGTGCCTACGTTAATCAGCTCTTAAAGCAGGAACGTAGAAATTCCCTTCAGGCAGCGTTACGTAAAGCGAATCAGGAAGAAGCAGAAGATACAAACTATCAAGAAGAATTACAGGTCTGGGAAAGTACGCTGAAAGATGGGTTATCTGATGTCTGAATTGAAGCAACTGGATATTTATTGGATCGACCTTGAACCGTCAAAGGGTGCGGAAACAAGAAAACTAAGGCCATGTGTAATTATTCAAAGTGACCTGGTTAACGTTCAATCCAGAACATTGATAGTTGCCCCTTTACTCCCTCAGCATAAACCCTGGCCGTTTGCAGTGAATCTGGAGCCCACAGAAAAAAATGGTCTGGATAAGGATCGTCATATCAACCTCAAGCAACTACGCGCGGTTGATATTTCACGCATCAGAAAGAAACAAGGCAGGATTGAAAGTCAATATAGGGCTCTTATCAAAGCAGCTTTAATTATCGTCTTTGATCTGTAAGCTGGTAGTCGTCTTTTTTCAGATAACCTTATTTGCTAGGCAGATGGATCAAGCGATTTATCCGGAACAAATTAGTAATTATAGTATTGAATATAAATAAGTTATTTTATACTGGTCTCATAACGCAATATATGGCTAATTAATGGCATGTAAATTCCCACCATACTTTCCTATAGACCGTCTAAAAATAATCCGATACAGCGCGATTCAGAGGCTGGTTTTTATGAATTATGAATTTTATTTCATTTGATTAAATGATTTATAGGGTGAAACTGTGCCAAATATGTGTATTTGCGCTTAATGAGACAGAGCCAAGAACGTACCTACAGAACATTGGATGAAACTGAAGGGGGGTATTACCGTAATCATCCTGAAGAGATTGATGGCTATCTTTCTATTGCTTTCGAAGAATACGCAAAGGATAGTTGTACTGCGGCTTTGCTCTCTCAATTACGTATGATTGCTCGCGTCAAAGATATCTCAACATCGGCACAGAAAACAGAAATTACACGTAATTGCATTCAAAAAGCCCTATCAGAAAAAGAAAACCCCAAGTTTGAAAATGTTAATGCAATTATGAATGCTATGGGATACAGTCTTACACCGCAAGGATTAGATATTCATGCGAAGTAGTGTTCAGGTTTAGAAAGCCGTAAACCCTTTACTATAATCCGTTTACTATTTAACATAATAGATATTATAGGAAATTGGAAATACACCATTAACAGATTGATTTACAATATTTAACCAGCCTAGTTTACAAACTTCCGGCATTTTTTAATTGTGTTACCGCTTTATCAAAACTGTAGAAAGCTGACAATGAAGAGCCGATATCCTCTGCGACAAAGTGCGATTTGTTGACAATGAGTGAATCGGCAAAATCGAGTTCTTTGCCACTTACTGCCTTAGCTTCTTCATAATCGCACAGTGCAGACCAAATCACTTGGGAGTTCTCAAAGATAAAAGCGCCATCACTAATCAAGCCGCGCACAACAACACATACAGCGGCTTTGTCTAGGTTGTATCGTTTTCCAGTTAGTGTCCACACTGTCTCAGCTAAAACAACATCTGTAATCAATACAGAGCATTTATTTTTAATTAAGCTTTTTGCCTTTGCATGTTGAACTGCATCGTCTGCCAATAGATACCGAAGTAACACATTGGTATCTATTGAAATCATTCAAAATGGTTCTGTCTTGACTGACCATCGCTGACAGCATGGTTTACTTTGGTTCCCTTTAGTAGACCCGCTGCCACACCAACCTCTTTTTTAATGATATTGAATTGATTCCCATGACGGAAAATTTCCACTTCATCACCTGGCTGGATGCCTAGTTCTTCACAATCGGCAACAGGTAATGTAATTTGTCTTTTTGCACTTACTCTTGGCATCGTAAACCTCCGCAGTCTTTACTATTATCATGTTGTAAAGATACATTGTATTTTACTTATCGTCATTAGTAAAACTAAATTTTTAAGGCAATTGTAATGTGAATCTTCTTTCTTATTGTTTCTAAAATGGTTTGCAATATTTCAACCAAGGCAGTTTCTAACGTCGCGCGGTGGCGGCCTTTCAGTTCCCGCTTATAATCCCGTTTAAATTG
>NZ_FMWO01000007.1 GCF_900103035.1 Nitrosomonas mobilis | reverse complement strand
CGTGCATGGATAACCTGTTGTTGGCCATGTGGTCCCCCGGAAAAAATCTCCGAGGTTGCCACGGTTATCCCGCGTACCGCTACGTCTCTAATTTCACTGTCCAGTTTGACGTGGAATCAGTGTCCAGGTTGCTCTGGAATGGCTGTCCAGTTTGCCGTGGAATGCGTGTCCAGGTTGAACCGGAATTCGCTTGTGCTTGACCACAAGTCTCCAAAAATTCCATGAAGTTGCGCATCCCTCTCAAAGTTGTAGTAACAGCCATGGTTCTCATCACATTCAATTTGTGCACGGGCACATTTGTAGATTTGATGAAACA
>NZ_FMWO01000032.1 GCF_900103035.1 Nitrosomonas mobilis | reverse complement strand
CCCCGGAAGTAATGGCAAAGGCAAAAGTGAGAACAAGGATCAAGCCGGCAATATGCGCGTTAATGAAATCGTGACGATTTCTCCCGTCCTCACTTGTGAGGTCTGCGCACAAGACCTGAGTGGTGTTCCTTGTGTCGATCATGAAAGGCGCACCAGGATCGATATCGTATTTGAGAAAGTCATTGATCATGTGGATGCTGAAATCAAACGCTGCCCGGCCTGTGATAGTACGGTGAAAGGAGTCTTCCCGCCGGACATGCACGGCCCGTTACAATATGGCGATGGCTTGAAGGCTTTTGTGATTAACTTGCTGATCGGTCAGATGGTGGCCCTGAACCGGGTGCAGAAGCTGGTGAAATCGATGATAGGCACCGTAATTGCTGAAGCCACTTTGTTAAAGTTTGTCCTTCGTCTTCATCAGGCGCTGGCAAACTGGGAGCAGCAAACTACGGAGAAGATACTCCATTCACCTGCGATCAATGTCGATGAAACGTCTTTCCGGGTTGACATGAAGAACTACTGGATTCATGTCTATTCGTCGAATGACCTCACTCTCAAGTTTTTGCACCGGAACCGAGGCAAAACGGCGGTCGAAGTGATTAACATCATTCCACGCTATGGCGGTGCCATTATTCATGACTGCTGGCCAACCTATTTATCGTATCCTCACTGCAGTCATGGACTGTGCGGGTCCCATTTGTTGCGTGAACTGACTTTTATTGTTGATACGCATGACTATGCCTGGGCATGCAATATGAAGCGCATGTTACAGGAGACCTGCAAAGAAGTCTCCCAAAGCACGGAAAAGCGCCTAAGCGATAAAGCGTTCGCCAATCTACAAAAACGTTACCGGAATATCTTGACGCATGGCAAAAAAGAACTGCCCGTCATTCCACCCAAATCCAGTGGCAAGCGCGGTAAACTAGCCAAATCTGATGCGCACAATCTTTGGGAAAGACTCAAAATTCATGAAGCAGCCGTGCTGCTGTTTGCGAAAAACCCGCATGTATCGTTTACTAATAACCGAGCAGAGCGTGACCTGAGAATGTCAAAGGTCAAACAAAAGGTCTCGGGTTGTTTTAGAGTCAGCGAATACGCACATGCCTATTGCCGAATTTCAAGCTATCTGCAATCCATGGCCAACAAGGGATATAACCCACTTGTCGCTATTCAAATAGCGTTGGCCGGTGAAGCTCATAAAGTATGGGGTGAGTAGTTACCTTTGAAGAAATTAATAACGGCTCATCCGGCAAGTGCGTACTTGCCGGATGAGCCGTTATTTCGATTATTTTTAAAGGGGGCGAGCAGTTACGATAAATCGTATGAACAACCCAGAAAACACGCCTGGGACATCGAGCCTTTGTTTCACAATCTGAAACGGCTTCCGGAGTGTGAACAACTTGTGGTAGCAGAAACGCACGGAGCTGTAGATGCAGATTCGCTCGACGGTGCGGACACTGGTTCAGCTATTAAGCCTGGTTGCAGAAAAATCTTTCCCTATCGATGTCGTGGCACCCTGGCCAATACTTCGTTACTCATAAAAAATGTTTCCTTACATATCAACTATATGCTGCGTCAATATTTTTTATTCGCGCCTAATCTTGCTTAGAGCTCTGAATTTTTAGAGGTGCCCGTATGGTAAACAATGATCAAATAGACGAAACAGGACGGCAGCTCGAAGTCCATTGCCGGCATTGTGGAAGCCTGATTGCAAAACGACCCTATACTTCTGGGAGTGATGCATATTGTTCTGAACATTGTTTTCTCAAAACTAGAGATACCTGCGCTAGACAGGAAGATATGTTTAACCTCCTGGCAGAAACGTTGGTGAGCGCACTGGATCTTAGAGAACACGAAACCGGCTTGCACTCCAAGCGTGTCGCTTGTCATACACTGGTACTTGCGCGTCGGTTCACCGCCGATCCAAATGTATTGCAGCAAATTTACTGGGGAGCTTTGCTGCACGACATTGGTAAAATTGGTATTCCCGATACCATTTTATTGAAACCCGGTCCGTTGACAGCATCTGAATGGACCGAGATGCGGACACACCCCGAAAAAGGCTTCCACCTCATTTCGCAAATACCCAGTATGACAGATGCTGCAAATATCATTCTCTGTCATGAGGAACGTTATGATGGCTCAGGTTATCCAAAAGGACTAAGTGGCAATCATATTCCTTTTGGTGCTCGCCTGTTTATGGTAATCGATACCTTGGATGCAATAACTTCTGACAGGCCTTATCGTAAAGGCGATTCGTTTGATGTCGCCAAAGCGGAAATACTGCGCATGGCGGGAAGTCAGTTTGATCCGCAGGCAGTCGAGGTTTTTAGCGCTGAAGAAACCGTGCTGCGCGAAATGGTCATGCTGAAATGTCACCAGGCTTTCTCATTATAGGGTCTAGCCTTATGAAGGGCGGAAGGCGGCCAAGACAATATTTCTAATGTTATGAATATAAATGAAAATATCTGTTTCTTAACTCCTAAAATTCGGTGGATTTTTGTGCCTAAATTTGGGAGTCTTAGATTTAATTTAAAATGTAACTACTTGCCCCCCAAAAATATTTAAAAAAACACTTGACAGGTTTTTGGACGAGAAAAATTCAATTTCGTGCCTTACAGCCAAATTTCTGTGATAAGCAGCTTAGGCCCATCGCTAAGCTGATGAATTTGCGATAAAGCATAAATATTTGATTTTTATTCTAATGGTCTGTTTGCAAATGATAATTAGTGTTTATTTGCAGCGAACCAACAACTAATGCTAACATAGCCTTTATTTTTCCTATACCCTGAATAATTGAGAGGTTTAGAATTTGGATTAAGGAGGATAAGTATTTGTTTTACTAAACTTACGTCTTTGTATCATCAATCAAAAATACTTTAAAGGAGATGGCATATGAGCTACACAATAAAATTCCTGTTGATGATCATGACTGTCGTCGTTATTATGAGCGGTTGTGCAACACCAGGCCCGCCCGTCCAATTACTCAAAAATCATGATCATGCTGCCTTGGTAAAATGGTATGAACAGAAAGCAGCCACCCTTCGGAATGAGGCAGAGGAAATGCGTGCTATGGCTCGGGTGGCAGATAATTATGATGAAAGAGGACTCTATACGGATAAGTTAGGCCTAATGGCGCATTGCCGTGATTTAGCTGAAGGATATTCGAAATCTGCTGAGAAGGCTGAAGAACTGGCACAAATGCATAGAATCCTCAGCAAAGGCAAGAATGCTCAATAGATCCCATAAAAACTGAACTACTACCGGCTGGCGCCGGTTAGTTCAGAAATGACTGGATGCCGCTAGCTCTTATCTGAATGCTGTTCCAGGTACTTGCGCTTGGCAAAACAGAAATATGTCCAAAACGGTATCGAGGTTTGGCCGATATGCTGTCTTCTATAGGACGCTAAACCGCAAAAATGGCTATTTTTTCTTATCCCCTCGAAAGAGATAGCCGGGCAGGTAACATATTGCCACACCATGAAAGCGATGCGGATGTGTAATGCCAATTCCTCTCGCGGCAGCGCTAATAGCTTTACTGCTGTCGGCATACAGGAGCAATCACTGGCTAACACGGGTTTTAATGCAGAACTGATATGTCTAGCATTATCTTTTTCAACCACATAGTCAAACGTACCGCCAGATCGATCACGGTAGACCAATACGGGGATCTGCTCTGCAGAGACAAGCCTCTCCCGATGCCGGTGTGCCACGCTTATAGGCTGGGCGAATCATGCCATGCCGCTTATGCCCTTAAAGGGTTCGCGAAAAAACTTCGTCGGCCTCTACAATGCCTTTTAAATGCTCGGGTTTATGCGTGCCTGGCTTGGCCAAAAAGCGATGCCGCCAGCGAAACGAGATCGTATTATGTGCACCGCAAGTCCAGGCACTACAACGAATACTTTTTCTCTCAGACAGTTGCTGGCTAATAGCATAGCCATATAACGACAACTATTTCTTGGTTCTTAGCGTGCGCAATAATGGCATCACTATTATGGTCGCGATCCATCTGCGCTTAATCCCTCAAGCAGGCGGCTAGCCTGCGTGCAATCCGCTCAGATACCTTTTGTGACAATAACATTTTCCCAAATGCCTTTATCGCGCCAGCGGATGAAACGTCGATGTGTGTTACTCTAATCTAATGTCCCAAATCCGGCGGTAAGTCACGCTCCGGAAGGTGAGGCTCAAGCAATGCCTGTGTTTTGTCTGATATGTCGTGTCTGCGGTGTGAATATGTCATGTGTGATTCTTTCGTTTAGGTAGAAGCACACATTTTTTATCTTGTAATACACTATTCAAGAGTAGAGTGTCCTTCAATTTAAGCTTTAAATTAAGAGCACGCGATATTATGTTTTCATTTTTTGTTTTTCTAAACAGCGGTGTTACTTTAGGTTTATTACTACTTGTAAATAGCGCTTTTGCCGGAGTAGATCATAATTTTTTAACACTTGAATCGGCAACAGAAATAGCCATCCAAAATAATCCAGATCTGGCACAAATGCGGGCACGCGCTCAGGCAATGGCCGCCATTCCCTCACAAGTAGGCACCCTGCCTGATCCTGTAGTCAGCTTCAGTGCCGGGGCTCTGCCAGTGAATACATTCAATACCGCTCAGGTAGATATGACACAAATAGGACCGGCTATTTCTCAAGCGATCCCTTTTCCAGGTAAATTGGCATTACGTAGTTCAGCAGCAACTTTTGAGGCGGAAGCGGCCTTGCAAAATGTAACAGAAGCCCGATGGTGGTTACTCAGTAACGTCAAACAGGTTTGGTGGCAAGTTTTTTACCTGGATCATGCCTTGCAGATCGTGAAAAATAACCAAGCACTGTTAAAACAGTTTATTCAAATCACTCGCACCAAATATGAGGTCGGTGAAGGATTGCAACAAGATATTCTGCTGGCACAACTGGAGTTGTCCAGCCTGCTGGATCAGCAACTCAGACTGGAAGGCGCGCGGCGTAATTCTGTTGCGCAGTTGAACGCATTACTGGATCAAGCCGCCAATCAGCCGGTAAGATTGCCTGACGAGATAGATGAAAAATTACCTGATATTATTTCAGAAGCTGCATTGTACCAACAGGCTGAGCACTCCAGAGCCCTGTTGGCATCGAAACATGAATCCATTAATGCTGCGCAGGCTCGCCTGGATCTGGCTAAAAAAGACTATTACCCGGATTTTACATTAGGGGCCTCTTATGGATTCCGGCGTGACAGTCCTGCGGGTATTGATCGAGCAGATTTTTTAACACTGAATCTAAGTATGAATGTTCCGATCTTTTTAGATCGGAAACAAGCCAAGGCAGTTGATCAACGTAACAGCGAATTGTTGCAACAAAAATATGTATTACAAGATGAATGGAATCGCGTGCGCGCCCAGATCACACAAAGCCACAGCGATTTCCAACGTGCCAAGAAGCAAGTGACATTATTTAAAACCGGTATCATCCCTCAAGCACAGCAAACCGTTGATTCCATGCTGGTTGGCTATCAGGTTAATAAAGTTGACTTCCTTAACCTTGTTCGCAGTCAGATCGCTTTATTAAATAATGAACTGCAATATTGGAACGCTTTTGCAGAGGCCAATCAGGCTTTAGCAAATTTAACTGCTGCCGTGGGCGGGGAAGAAATTTATGAGTAAAGCATTAATAATCACTGCTATTGTAATGCTGATTGTGGGTATCAGCGGCGGCTGGTTCGCTGGACATTATCTACAACCAGATATCTTACCGCCTCAGCAAGATGCTGGGCAGACTACCAATTCAGAAAAAAAAGCTAAGGAGCCGCTATTTTACCGTAATCCGATGAACCCATCGGCCACTTCTCCTGTTCCCGCAAAAGATTCAATGGGCATGGACTATGTGCCGGTTTACGCCGACGATGCTGAAACTGGCAGCCCGACTGCCACCGTTAAGATTGATGCCGTCACGGTACAAAACATAGGGGTGCGTACCGCAATCGTGAAGAAAGATATCCTTTCACATATCGTGCGCGCCCTTGGACGCGTGGACTATGATGAAGAACGCATCGTGCGCCTGCATCCCAAAGTAGAAGGATGGATTGAAACCATGCGGGTGGACAAGACCGGCGAGAAAGTAAAATTTAACCAGGATTTATTGAGCATTTATTCGCCTCAACTGGTCGTCAGTCAACAGGAATATATCCTTGCCTTAAACAATCTAGAAAACCTCGAAAAAAGTCCGATTGAAGATATTCGCCGTGGCGCGGAAGAGCTGGTAAGCAGTTCGCGGAAGCGGCTAAGATTTCTGGACGTTCCGAAACATCAACTGCACGACCTGACACATGACCATAACATCCACAAAACCCTGCATATTCATAGTCCGGCTTCTGGCATTGTGGTTAATATCGGTGCCCGTGAAGGCCAGTATGTGACGCCAAAAACTGAGATTTACATGATTGCCGATTTATCCAAAATATGGGTATATGCCGACATCTATGAAAATGAGCTGCCTTGGGTGAAACAGGGCGATCTGGCTGAAATGCAGCTGGCAGGAATCCCTGGACGTATTTTCAGAGGCCACCTGGCTTTTATTTACCCCTACGCTGAGGCAAAAACCAGAACCATTAAAGTACGTCTGGAGTTTGATAATACAGAGTTGTTATTGAAACCTGAAATGTTCGCTGAAGTATCAATCTATGCAAGCAAGCAAATGAGCGCATTAATAATTCCGTCCGAAGCAGTCATCCGCTCAGGCACGCGCGACAAGGTCCTGGTTGTACGTAGTGCGGGGAAATTTGAGCCGCGCACTATTACCACAGGTATAGCGTCTGGTGGAAAAGTGATCGTGCTGGAAGGGCTCAAAGAAGGCGAAGAAGTTGTCACGTCAGCTCAGTTCCTGATTGATTCTGAATCTAGTTTACGTGAAGCCACTGCAAAAATGTCAAGTCCAGGATTACAAGAATCTAAACCCAATCCATTACAGATAGAAGAAGGACCGCATCAACATGATTAACAGCATCGTTAACGGTTCCCTGAATAACCGATTTATGGTGCTGCTGGCAGTTGTTGTATTGGCTGCAGGAGGACTCTGGTCCTTTAAAAATATCTCATTAGATGCTATTCCTGATTTATCGGATGTACAAGTCATTGTGTTTACTGAATTCCCGGGCCAAGCACCACAGGTCGTCGAAGACCAGGTTACCTATCCACTGACGACGGCCATGCTGGCGGTGCCGCATGCCAAAGTAGTGCGCGGCTATTCTTTCTTTGGACTATCGTTCGTTTATATTATTTTTGAAGATGGTACCGACATGTATTGGGCCAGATCACGGGTACTGGAATACCTTAATTATGCCAATGAGCGGCTGCCGCAAGGTGTCAACCCGTCACTGGGACCAGATGCAACCGGTGTAGGCTGGGTTTATGAGTATGCGCTGGTCGATAAAACCGGCAAACACGATCTGGCTCAGTTACGCTCCATACAAGACTGGTATCTGCGTTACCCATTGCAAACGGTGCAAGGTGTATCAGAAGTCGCATCTGTTGGCGGGTACGTCAAGCAATACCAGATAGAAATCAATCCGAATGCCTTGCTTGCCTATAACATTCCCTTATCTAAGGTTAAATATGCCATTCAACGCTCGAATAATGATGTTGGCGGACGCTTGGTCGAAATGGCTGAAACGGAATATATGGTTCGTGGCTTGGGCTATATACGTTCGCTGGACGATATCCGAAGCATTCCGGTGGGAATTGATAGCAATGGCACGCCTGTTCGCCTGCAAGATGTTGCGCATGTGCAGATCGGTCCAGAGCTACGCCGTGGTGTCGTAGAACTAAATGGTGAAGGTGAGGTAGCGGGAGGTATCGTCATTATGCGTTATGGCGATAATGCACAGGCGACCATACTGGGAATACGTGAGAAACTGCAGGAACTTAAACAGGGATTACCGGAAGGTGTTGAAATTATTCCTGTTTATGACCGCGGCGACTTAATTGAGCGCGCAGTGGATACATTAAATACAGCGCTGATTCAGGAACTGGTCATCGTCTGTGTGCTGGTCGGCTTGTTTTTACTCCATCTGCGTTCATCATTGGTCATTGTGATCACGCTACCACTGGCCGTCCTGATGGCGTTTATTGTGATGAAATGGCAGGGTATTAATGCCAATATCATGTCTTTGGGGGGTATTGCCATCGCGATTGGTGATATGGTCGATGGTGGCATCGTGATGGTGGAGAACTCCCACAGACATATCAGCGAGGCGATTGCAAAGAAAAAAACCGAATTGACTGAAAGTGAGCGCTGGCAAGCCATTGGCAGTGCCTCGCGTGAGGTAGCGCCTTCACTGTTCTTCGCATTGCTGATCATTACCGTCTCATTTATACCCATTTTTGCGATGGAGGCTCAGGAAGGCCGGATGTTCAGCCCACTAGCCTATACCAAGTCCTATGCCATGGCTGCTGCAGCTATCTTAACTATCACGGCAGTGCCGGTATTAATGGGCTATTTCATTCGCGGAAAAATCATTCCTGAGAGAAAAAACCCAGCTAACCGTTTCTTGCATTTTATTCACCGGCCAATACTCAAGCTGGCGATGCGCTGGCGGGCCATAACATTAATACTGGCCATGCTGTTACTGGCCTCAACTCTTTATCCGCTATCCAAGATTGGCAGTGAGTTCATGCCGCCATTGGATGAAGGCGATATTCTCTATATGCCGAGCACATTTCCGGGCATTTCCATTACCAAAGCCAAAGAACTTTTGCAACAAACCGATAAAATTCTGATGACCTTTCCTGAAGTACATCATGTGTTCGGTAAAATTGGTCGCGCCGAGACCGCGACGGACCCTGCACCCCTGTCGATGATGGAAACGACCATACGCCTTAAACCCAAATCAGAATGGCCCGACCCAAACAAGACTGCGCAAGAATTAGTGGCCGAAATGGATCAAGCGATTAATTTTCCAGGTGTGGCCAACGCCTGGACCATGCCGATTAAAACCCGTATTGATATGTTATCGACCGGGATTAAAACACCGGTTGGCATCAAAATTTCCGGACCGGATCTGGACGAATTGCAGCGTTTATCCAAACAGATCGAAGAAACAATGAAAACCATGCCGGAAACACTATCCGCTTTTGGTGATCGGACCGCTGGGGGATATTATCTGGACTTTGATATCAAGCGTGATGAAGCGGCCCGTTATGGTTTAACAGTCGGTGACGTACAAGATGTCATTCAAAGTGCCATCGGCGGCATGAATATTACCGAAACCGTGGAAGGTCTGGAGCGCTACCCGGTCAACCTGCGTTATCCGCGAGAATTACGCGATAATCCGGAGAGCCTGAAGCGTACATTAATTCCTACCCCTACCGGCGCACAGATCCCGCTGTCATTAGTGGCTGATCTTATACTGAGACGTGGCCCTCCTGCTATTAAAAGTGAAAATGCGCGCCCGAATGCCTGGATTTATGTGGATCTTAAAACGTCTGACATTGGTGGTTTTGTAACCAAAGCAAAAACGTTAGTAGAAAACCAGGTAAAACTCCCTGCTGGCTATACCATTAGCTGGTCGGGTCAGTTTGAATATATGGAGCGCGCCGCAGAAAAATTGCGTGTTGTGGTGCCACTGACACTCATGCTGATCTTTTTCCTGCTGTATCTTACTTTTCGAAATGCGATGGAACCTGTCATTGTCATGCTAACGGTTCCTTTCGGTCTTATTGGTGGCATCTGGCTGGTTTATCTACTTGGATTTAACCTCTCTGTCGCGGTATATGTCGGTTTTATTGCGTTGGCCGGTACAGCAGCGGAAACTGGCGTCATGGTGTTAAATTTTATTGATATTGAAATCGCCAAATTACGCCGGCAAAAACAAGCTCTGCTATCTTCTACAGAAATTCGTGAAGCGGTCGAAGCAGCCACTGCCATGCGTGTGCGACCTGTTGCGATCACTGCGTTTTCTACCATGATAGGTTTAGTGCCCATTATGATGGCTACTGGCAGCGGTGCAGATGTTACCCATCGAATTGCGGCGCCGGTATTAGGTGGTATGTTTACAGTATTGCTGCTGACTCTGCTGGTTTTTCCAGTTATCTACAGTTTGGTTCTGCAATTTCAAGAAAAAAGAAAACAACAAAGTATTGATGCAAATCAATTACAACCAAATCAGATTGAACATAATGCAAAAGGAGATGAGTGATATGAAACTACGCTATAAAGGAAAAAGGAGGACATAAGACCTCTCTTTTTTAGTCTTGCTCCCGATTGCCGATTGTGCTCAGGATACGGGAACAGGTCAACAGAGTCATCAAGCCACAATCAAAAATATTGAGGGTAAGTATATTTATGAACGCAACTGCAGCCCCTACCATGGTAGTGATGGAATCGGTGCATTTGCCGGGGTGCCAGATTTAATCCGGATCAAAGGTTTCAGTTCTGAAGCAGATTCGAATGCTGCATTATTCGAGCATGTTTAACATGTCAAACAAGGGATAAAATCTCCCAGTAACTCCCTTTTAATGCCACCCAAAAGCGGCAATTCGAATTTAACTGTTATAGGCGGATAATTGTTCCAGTTTGCCATAATTATCGAGCAATTGATTCTTGCAGTGACGCCGAATGGGATATCGCAATGATGCATATGACATGGCGTTTTATTGGTTTTTAGCCACAATGAGGGAAACAGGCGGTTCTGTGATGGGTTTCAAGTCTCTTTCCGTCGCCAGCACTATGTTGGCAGGGATAGAATAGTACACATGATCAGCAAAGGTCAGATAATCATTTCAAAAAGAGATGAGATATCTTTCCTTTCGCCGAACAATTTTATGCGTTACAGTTCAGTTGCGTCTATACCGACCGTAGGTTTGATAAAGCTTACCAAAAATCCGTTCTTACTCAGTTAATGCAGCAAAACCAATTACTTAGCCTCTGCAGCCATTTTTCGATGCGAGTCAGCCATGATTTTATTTTCTTCTGCAGCTTGTTCGTAAATTTTAATCAACTTCTTGCAATGCGCTTGCAAATGTTGAGCCGACTTACCAAAGATATGGCTTTTTCTTTTATATGGTCCGAGCCTTTTCTTATATTCTTGTGCCATTAACTGCATATCCTTGGCGGCATCTTCATAATGATTGGCCAATTCTTCATGATCGGCGCTGGTTTTAGCATTCTGAATTGCTTCGGCCATGTCCATCGGATGAGGATTAACTATTTGAGCGAAGGAAGTGAAGGAAGCGAATAAACCGATAATTGCTAAAATTGCGATTCTTCTTTTCATGGTATATTCTTTATTTTTCAATAAATACAAGTGTTTGTGGCACATAGAAACCAGAATTTTATGAGCAAACAGTATGTATCTCCGTTGGATGATTGAAAGAGAAACTTAGTAAACTGTCCAGTTTTTGAATAATCTTAGCTAACTGATGCACTTTTTCTCGGCCCTAAAAGCCTTATACGGGCAAGTTATTCTATCACTACAATGAAAAAGGGTGGTGACATTTCAGCGTAAAATTCTAAATGAATTGTGGGCATATTGACTGATTCCGCTCATGTCAGCCGTATTGATCTGTGCGCTGGTTTCGTCTCGAATGAGAACATGGAGTCATGGGATCGCCGAGCATGGGTTTAAAGCAATAACCGGGGTCAGATACACATTAAATAACATCATTTTTTCTTACGCTATCCGACAGGTTGCCCCGCTTTTTTTTTTTTGGCGCCAGTCTTCTGCCAGTCAATACTTCAACCTCTTCCTTGAAACGATCATTACCGATAGCTACTATTTTCTAAACTAATGTAAAGATTTGCCCCTTACTCAGGAAAAGCGCAAACCACAAGGTATTGACGCAAATCAATTGCAGCCAAATTAATCTGAATGTAATACAAAAAAATAAGTAACGTGAAAACGCGTGACAAACCATGCTATTTCTGGATTTAACGAAGCTAGCACGCGCGACGTGAAGCTGACGCCCCGGCGGGGTTAATGAATGCTGTTTTCCCATATTTTCTGAATTCATTTAATTTGTATTACCGACTCCGGTTAACCTTTTTGCTGGTCTCGTCATTAGAGAATAAAACCTCAATTAAGTATGATGTCCTCAGAACGCTTAACTTTAAACGCCGAGTTTCCTCCTGTTCCGGTGTTAACTCTCCTTTACCTCGAAATGCCTGTCCATCACCATCCGCCCGGCATTCCTTGATCCAGCGCCTGAGCATCTGAGCATGTTGGTGTTGATCTCCAAGGCTACGTGCAGCCTCCGTAACTTGATAGCATTGATCCAGAGCCAGGCTTACTGCATCTAATTAAAATTTTTTTGTATATTGCTTTTTTATTACCATTTCTTCCTCCAGTTAAGTATATTTCCTCTTAACTGGGGTGTCCGAGTTTATCAGCCCATGTCAATATCAATAAACGGCGAGGAGCAGCGACCATGAGATTACCGACCCACAAAACCAAGATCGTGTGTACGATAGGTCCGGCCTCCCGTTCGGAGGCCGTCCTGGAGCAGCTGATGCAGCTGGACATGAATGTGGCGCGACTCAATTTCGCTCACGGTACCCAGCAGGGGCATCGGGAAGATATTCGGCGCATCCGAACTGTTGCAGCAAAGCTTCAGCGGCATTGCCTGATCATGGCGGATCTTCCCGGTCCTAAGATGCGCATCGGTCAACTCCTGGAAGAGCCGCTTCTGTTGAAAAAGGGGGATGAGGTCGTTTTGACGACCAAAAACTTTGCAGATGCCCCCAATCAAATACCGGTCGCCTTCAAACTACTACCGGAAAGCGTGACTGCGGGAGACCTGATTTTCCTCAATGACGGCTTCATACAACTCCGGGTGGAGAAGGTGTCGGGTGAGAATGTCTTCTGTCGGACGGTTATCGACGGCCCGCTCCTTTCCCACAAAGGGCTGAGCATCCCCGGAGTGAAAATTATGGCTGAAGCGGTGTCGCAAACCGACCTCGCGTTCGTCGACTTTGCCCTGCAGGATGGGGTGGATGCCTTCGGAGTTTCCTTCGTACAGGCCGCCACCGATATATTGAAGGTCAAGGAATTTGCGCAAAAAAAGGGGCACTCCGCGTATGTGGTTGCCAAGATAGAGCGCGCCGAAGCCGTTGAAAATATAGACGATATTCTCTCTGTGGCGGATGCGATTATGATTGCCCGCGGCGACCTGGGAGTACAGATCCCTTTGCAGGATGTGCCTACCGTGCAGAAAAGGCTGATTCACAAGGCGAATCTCCTGGGTAGACCAGTAATAACGGCGACCCAGATGTTGATGTCCATGACCGAGAACATTCGCCCGACCCGTGCCGAGGTTTCCGATGTGGCTAACGCCATTCTGGACGGTACAGACGCAGTGATGCTGTCCGAAGAGACAGCTATTGGACGTTACCCCGCCGAAACGGTTGAAATGATTGGCAAGATTGCTATATCCACCGAGCGAGAGGAGAAAGCCGCCCGAGCGCTGGCTGATTTACCTACCTACTTTCGCGTGGCGGCGAATTCCGGCAACACCACCGTGGAAGATATCGTCACACTGAACGCAGTTGAATCCGCCGATGCTTTGAATGTGCGTTACATTCTGACCCGTTCGCAGGGAAGAGCCGCGCCCTGTCTGATTTCCAGATTCAGACCTGAGAGCTGGATACTGTCGCATGGCGGCGATGAAAGAACGAACAACCTCCTATCCCTGTCTTACGGCGTCCATCCGATAAATCTCGATAATGTCGAAAACGGCGTTGTCGGCAAAGCCACCGGATGGCTGGTTGCAACCGGTATGGTTGCAAAAAATGAAAAACTGATATGGGTTGAGGATGAAGCGTCTGACAACAAGCTGGAGGCCTTGTCTATAAAAATTATCAAAACCTGAAGCTCTCAATGCAGAGCATTGGGAACAAAGCGCCTGTCCAATTGCTGGCACCTTAGTCGCAACACCTTTCATCTGTTAACAACATTAATTGGATGGCCGGGTGCTGCGGTTTTGATGTTGATTTGATTTCGGGGTTTTGATATGTTTCAATCCTCGCCCGGCTGGTTGGCCGGGCGCTGCAAGCTCTACACCATCAACATCAAACCCAATACGAGTTTCAATCCTCGCCCGGCTGGTTGGCCGGGCGCTGCGGGCTGAGTAGTGCCAGGGCTGCATAGTTTCGCGGGTTTCAATCCTCGCCCGGCTGGTTGGCCGGGCGCTGCTTATAAATTCCTTAAATTCACCCCTGGCTGTTATGTTTCAATCCTCGCCCGGCTGGTTGGCCGGGCGCTGCGGTCAACGTCGGAACATGCGTTGTTGCTGCGTTGTTTCAATCCTCGCCCGGCTGGTTGGCCGGGCGCTGCTATGTCGGAATGCAACAAATGCGTTTGCTGTGTCGTTTCAATCCTCGCCCGGCTGGTTGGCCGGGCGCTGCCCCGCAGCAGATAAAGCAGCGTCAAAAGTATTAAAGTTTCAATCCTCGCCCGGCTGGTTGGCCGGGCGCTGCAAACCTATTAAATCGTCAGAACCGAAAAGATTATGTTTCAATCCTCGCCCGGCTGGTTGGCCGGGCGCTGCTTGATGCTAATAATCAGCCTATTGGTTCGAAAGAGTTTCAATCCTCGCCCGGCTGGTTGGCCGGGCGCTGCTGGTGTTGATTTGTATCCTAATCTGCGCATGGTTGTTTCAATCCTCGCCCGGCTGGTTGGCCGGGCGCTGCTTTCTTTCACTTGTCAAAGTTAGCCCACTTCAGTGTTTCAATCCTCGCCCGGCTGGTTGGCCGGGCGCTGCCTACAACTACAACTGTAACAATTACAGATAATTCGTTTCAATCCTCGCCCGGCTGGTTGGCCGGGCGCTGCTCCAGAACGGACGCATCATGCAAAGCAGACAAATGTTTCAATCCTCGCCCGGCTGGTTGGCCGGGCGCTGCAGTTTTGGGCCGCATCCATGGCGGTTTGCATCATGGTTTCAATCCTCGCCCGGCTGGTTGGCCGGGCGCTGCTTAAAAAGTTTGTCCGTTATAACGGCAAAATACAGGTTTCAATCCTCGCCCGGCTGGTTGGCCGGGCGCTGCATTGACATAATTACCGGCCGTCATGCGATAGGTGTTTCAATCCTCGCCCGGCTGGTTGGCCGGGCGCTGCTACATGATGCGCAAAATAAATGTCGAAAAGGAGAGTTTCAATCCTCGCCCGGCTGGTTGGCCGGGCGCTGCACACCGCGCCCACCGCCAACTCATCAGATAACGGGTTTCAATCCTCGCCCGGCTGGTTGGCCGGGCGCTGCCGGCGTACACGAAGGAATTCTTTAACACAGCGTATGTTTCAATCCTCGCCCGGCTGGTTGGCCGGGCGCTGCTAATCTATTTTGCTCGGCGTTAACGCCACCTTGTGTTTCAATCCTCGCCCGGCTGGTTGGCCGGGCGCTGCAAATGGAAGACTGGGTACAAAGTGCACAGGAAAGGAGTTTCAATCCTCGCCCGGCTGGTTGGCCGGGCGCTGCACAGCAGTTATCAAAGTAATACTCATTATGCAGGTTTCAATCCTCGCCCGGCTGGTTGGCCGGGCGCTGCGTTTCAGAAGTGAGACTAACTTTACGTGTTACTGAGTTTCAATCCTCGCCCGGCTGGTTGGCCGGGCGCTGCTAACAATGCAGGAATTAAGATATACATTGTCTTTTGTTTCAATCCTCGCCCGGCTGGTTGGCCGGGCGCTGCCATGTTCGCAGAACCGACAGCGGCATTAGCGGGGGTTTCAATCCTCGCCCGGCTGGTTGGCCGGGCGCTGCAGTACCGCTACAACACTTGGATATAGCAGTACAAAAAGGTTGGTTTGCGCGAACCAGTAGTTTTCACAAACTCATTTTGCATAATAAGTCTATTTTTCAAAAAAATAGGATTTATTCTCATACTGTTAGGGCTTGCGCGGAACCATTGGGTTTTTCTCGCTGCTTTGGGTTCGCGTATTTTAGATAATAAGTGGTTCTTCGAAGTTGATTGCCTTGAATTTGCCGTATTCCCTGACATGGAGATCAACGGGTTCGGTCAAACGGTACAGGCGCAGATTATCCTCTTCTTCATCGATTTCGGCTAGCAGGCGGCGTTCAAGCTGTTCGAGCTGCATCAGATCGACACGGCATTCAAACACGGATTTTTGCACACGTTGTCCCATGCTTTCACACACTTTGGCCACGCGACGCAGCCGCCTGCGACCTGCACGGGTTTCAGTCGAGACATCATAGGTGACGATGATCAGCATGGTTACCTTACGAGGAATGGCAGATAGTGCGCCATTTCGCCACGGATGGTTCTGGCCAGAAACTTGGCCTGAAGCTGCGGCAGTAAACCAATGGGTACTTTGGTTTCCAGCAGTGAGTGAGTGATTTCTTCCTGTTTGCGCTCCTGGTAAGCAATGACGACGGTTTTTCGCGCCTTGTCATTCAATTCGACTGCACCGCCTTCACGCAACGTCAAATCATGCTCCGCGATCTGGCCACGATTGATCAGGGTCAATGCAAGACGGTCTGCAATGATTGACCGGAACTCTTCCATCAGATCCAGCGCCAGCGCGGCGCGCCCTGGGCGGATCGCGTGCAGCAGGCCGATTTGTGGATCAAGACCCACGCTTTCCACCGCAGAGCGGCAATCATTCATCAACATGGAATACAGGAAAGATAGCAGGGCGTTGAAGCGGTCGCGCGGTGGGCGGCGGGTGCGGCCATCCATCGTGAAATGTTCTCTGATGTCTGGTTTGACCAAATGGGGCAGTGCGGCAAAATAGAGTTTGGCTGCATCTCCCTCGATCCCGCGCACCTGATCGAGATCGCGGGTGTGCGGCAGGTTGCGCAGCGAGTTGGCGAGCATGTCGGCTGCATGGCTCAGACATTTTTGATCCGTTTCATCCTTGCTCTCCCGCGCGCCGCGTAGTAATACCTGACGGCAATTGCGCAGCTTACCAGCGATAAACGCCTGCGCCGTGGTCAGAACGAAAGTGGCATCTGCTATATTGCGGTGCTGCGCTTGCCGCAATAACACGTTACCGCTGACGGAGCCTTCCAGCCGCGCCTTGAAGCGGCCATTTGCATCTGTTAGCACCAGGCTGATGCCATCATCGGCGCAGCGGTGCATCAGTGCCGGAGAAAGCATGACATTACCAAGACATACTACTGATCCGAGATGATGCAGCGGCACCCGCAATTTTTTCTCGCGCTCCACGTCGATACGCACGGTATCGTTTTCCAGATGGACATAGGCATTGGGGGTCATGATATAGAGCGTATTCAGAATCTGCCGCATGTTATGTAACCTCCTGATCATTTGGCTGGAACAAAGTGTCGTAAATGATCTGTTGACGGTTTTTCCGGGATAAAGCAGCCGGCTGACAAATCTCCAACAGAGAGCATTCCTTGCAACGCTGGTCGTTAATCGGTGGCGGAATATTGCCTGACGTCTGCAACACGCGAATGGCATCAACCGCTGCTACCACTTGTGCACGCAGGATGTCGGTAATCGCCACTTCACGCCGCCTGCGCGAGGAATGATGATAAATTGCACCTTGCGTGACTGGTTTTCCAGTCATTTCTTCGAGACAGATCGCCTGTGCGGCGAGTTGCAGGTTGTCATGCAGTTTTGCCCGCTTTCTTCCGTGCTTGTATTCCACCGGATAAATCTGTCCGTCGGGATGAAATTCCACTACATCGCACTTGCCGATCAATCCGAGGCGCTCCGACCAGACCGGTAATGCCTGTTCGCTGCGTACCCCTTCAAATGTCTCGAAACCGGGTTCGTCTACGCGTTTATGAGCGGCATTGCCACGCAGGGTATGCACGTTGTCGTCGAATACCTGTTCGATATGAATCAACGCATATGCCGCGGACAATAGCTCCAGTGCTGTAGGGCAGAAAGCATGATGGGGTCGGCTGCTTCGTTCATAGTAGTGGTGCCACCATATTATTTGTGGCATTTGAATTGAAGGAGAGCATCATGTCAGCAATTTTAGAAGAACTGGAAAACCAGGCTTTACAACTGTCGCCCAAAGAGCGCGGCGAGTTGATCCATCGTTTGATCGTCAGCCTCGAAGGCGAGCCGGAAGCATCACCGGAAACCATTGCCAAAGCATGGAATGACGAAATTACCCGGCGCGTGCCGGACATGGAAGTCGGGCGCACAAAATAGATTCCCGCCGATGAAGTGATGGCAGAGCTCCGCGCAAAAATCCATGCCGCTAAAACCGGTTCAAGTCAGCCTTAGCACCGAGGCACAAGCCGACACCGATGCAGCGATCTACTGGTATATCGGCGAAGGCCCGCTCATCACGGCGGAAGATTTCACCGAAGAGCTTGGTCGTACACTCGACCTTCTCAACCAGTTCGCTGCATTGGGTGAAAGTGGTACGCACAACACGCGGTTGTTGCCTCTTCATGGTTTCCCCTTATTCCCTAATTTGCCAGCTTCGAGACGATGCTGTCCGCGTCATCACCGTTGCCCATCACAGCCGTCGGCCCGGGTATTGGGTTGGCCGACGTTGAGGTTACGGCATTTATTCTGATCATGATCGCGCACAACTTCACAATAATCGCAATTAACCGACTTTCCGCTGCAACGTGACTCCCGCGGGTATAGCCGCTTCTCTTACTGAAACGGTGTAATCGGCAAAGTCGCGCGCAGGTTCCTCGGAATTTTTCTTCACCTGAATCAGATCAAACAGATTGTGAGCCGGTGCGTTACCCAATTCACTGTCATGCTTGAACACATACAGCCCGCGCGTGGACATTTCGCCGCGTGCGGCAGAGCGGTCATGCTCGAACATTTGCGCCAGCGCTTGCCAGAGCAATTCCAGATCGTTTTCATCGAAACCTGTTTGTTTGGCGAGGAATGAAGACACGAAGCCGTGGGCGGCATACAGACCGTAAGGCACAGTGAATTTGCGCCCCATGGTGCGGTTATCGCCGGATTGTTTTTCGGCTTCGGCTTCGGTGGCTACCGCCATGCGGGTGATGGAATGCTCAAGCGCAACGACAGGATCAATAGACCGGGCAAAAGTTAGTTGGATCGGGCCGCGTACTTGGCCGCAATTGATCCCTGTGGACATGACCGCGCCAAATGCCCGAACGTCAAAGAAATTGCGGCACATCCACTGCCTTGCTTCATCAACGGCATCGCCGCCTTTGCGTTTTTTGTCGTCGCCTTCAAGTAACTCAGCTTTGCCGATACCCACATAAGCGCGCTTATGCTGGTTATTGAGAACAGCTTTTTCTTTGACGTAGATTTCAAATGGTGGTTGTTCGCTTTTCACCAATCCGACAAAGTTTCGTACCTTGCGTTTCAAGCTCACGTCAGTCACCAGACCACGCCCGGTTTCTGCATCTACCCGAGGCAAATTACCCGCATCCGGGTCACCATTGGGATTGCCATCTTTTACGTCAAACAGCAGAACGAAGTCGTAACGATTAATCAGTGCCATGATATTTATTCTCCTTTGGTGGTGGATTCGGATTTGGTGAAAAAAGCTTGCCGCTGGTGGTAATAGCCGATGGCGAAGCGCCCTTGGTCGGCAAGACTCAGATGCGCCGGAAAATCGTTGATGTCGGACATGAGCTGGCCGATGAGCTTCTCGAAGTAGCGTTTGCGTCCTTCTTCCAGTTTGGCGAGGTGGTGGTTTTTCAGTTTCATCAGGTTGGCGAATACCGTAACTGGTGTGCTGGACGCTGCACCGTAGAAACGGTCGCGGATGGTTGCATTCAGGCTGGGACTGGATTCCTCCTGAATTTTTTCCAGTGCAGCAAACAGGCGACCGATACGGTAACCAGGATTGGTATTGGAATCATCGAGCGACACGGTAATCTCCTTTTCATGTGATGGTGAATAACGCGCCTGCCGGTTAAGGCAGGCTTTGATGAGGGCGGCTCGAGGGTAATTCACTTCACGCTCGGCGCGAATACGGCGCACGGCAGCTTGCAACAGAGTTTGCGGATAAGGCAACCCGGCAAAAATGGCGCGCATAAATTCACCCGCCAGATTGGGTGGGATGTTTTCCGACTTGCCTTGTGTTGCGGTGGCTACCAGCAGGCGGAAAAGAGATAGGTACGACTTCTCATAACTGGCGTGATCGATTTCCAAATCTTCAAAATGCCAACGTATCCGCGCGTACATTTCGGCGACCGTGCCGACTTGCCAGAAACGCACGCTGATACGTGCGGCATTGGGCGCGAGGCCGAGCACGTAGAACGGGGTTTTACCACCATCATAGCTGAGTGCGCCTATCTGCGGCGCTTGGAATAATGCCTCAATGGCACGCGTTTGTTTTGCCGGGTCGTCCTTGGGCGGTTCGTCAAACAGATCAGCAAACGTGTTTTCGAGGTCGGTGTGTTTTTCTGACCAGAACACGGTAGAAGCATCGCCAACCTGAATGCGCTGTGTACTTTCCTTGCTTAGCAAGTAGTTGAGCGCTGTGGTGTAGGCAAAGGCGACGCGCTTGCCTACGGGCGCGTTGGCACCTTGTTCCTTCCCAAACGAATTAAAGGCAGCCTTATTGAAAGAGACAATATTTGCGCCGCTGGATTGTGCGCCCCATACGCCTTTGATTGACGTATGCAGGCGCTCGAAAACATCTATTTCTCCGCTTACCGAGCAAGTGATTTCTTCTGTGTCTGTTTCAACTTTTTCCAGCACAGCCCTGACAGCAGACCGTTGACAAACCAGTTCAAGATCACCATTAAGCCGAAAAGTTAACACAGGATTGGTTTCCAGAATTTCAAGCCAAAGTGGATCAGCCTTTAAACGCTTTCGATTAGCTTTCATGTGCTTAAAATCTGATACCAGAAAATTCAGCACAGCGGTTAACCCAGTATCTTCATACACACTTTCTGGCAGCGCCTTAATTTGTTCGATAAACGCACTGTGCATTTCACGTAAACGAAGACGGTATTTCATTCTTCTTTCCATCGACATTTTCGCCAACTTGTCAGTACCGCAAGCGCGAAGTACATACTCAGCGTTGTCCCATAACAAATTAGTGGCAACTCCAGAGGTTTTTTTCTCACCCTGCGGCACTAAAAAATTATGAGCAATTTTCTTTTTCCCTTCAATGGTTCGCGTGTCCTCAATCTGTACTAAATGCCCGGCAGCATTGATTTCAATTACGAATGGAATGGCCTTGGTTTCAAAACCAAGACGAGGCAAGTCCGACTTGCGTTTATAGTAATCGCATAGCGCCTGAAGAATCATCCCCGCACCTCCGCATTGGCTAAATCCAGCACGCCGTTTTTCAGTTCGGCACGGAAGAAGCGTGGACTGGGACTAATGATGTTCCTGTAGTCCATGTCGTGCAATATCCAGCCCAAATCGCGACTTTCTGCTATCGGTGCAGGTTCGGCGGCAACATCTTTAATCAGACGAAAGTTGGCGGCAAATTCACGGCAACCCAGATAGGGCTGGTTCACGCACTGGCCTTTGCTGGCACGGCGCTCGAACATGTTCAGAAATTTGGCGGGTGTGTTCGTTTCATCGGCGATGCGCTGTTCGCCGGCATCGTTGATGCGGTGTTTGGCGAGATGCGGGAAATTTTGTTTGTGTCGCGAGGCGTCGCACATTTCAAATCCTGCGTGGATGCGGTAAGCGACATCGCGCAGGAACAGTCCGGCGCGTTGCTGGCGTTCGTCTTCAATGTAAAGCCCGAGGTCGCCGCTGCCATTGTTCATGACGGCTTGCACGTTGCGTGATGAAATCACTGCGCCCACTTCGTTGCGCCGTAGCGTAATCCATTTGATCGGCTTCAGCACTTCGATCCTGGTCACTTGCCAGCGAATAGCAGGTTTCCACAAGATTGCCTCGAACACGGCGCGGGCAGCAGAGGGTGTCATCACGTCATAGCTGACGCGCTCCACTTTCATTTCAGGCCGGGTGAAGCAGGCGAAGTCGCCGGTTACTTCCAAGCAGAATATTTTCATGTTTTTCTTCCCTGACTTCAAACATTTCAGTTTTATCGTCCCCATGCAGAGGGGTAAGCAGGCAATCCACAAAACGGATGCTCGCAAAACGGAGGCCCAGTCAATCAAAACGCTGGATTCCCGCTTTCGCGGGAATGACGGGCTTGTTTTATCCAACCAAGTTTTCGGGTGCTATGTTGCTATCAATCATTACACCCAGAGATTTATCGTAAAGCTTGTCGCTTACCTGAGCATAGATACCTGGCCATATCCCGCGCACATCACCTTGTTTTTCGAGTTGTGTAAATAATCGCTTGGGGATGTTCACTGAGTAGCGTTGCAATTTGCGCATCAGCCAGCGTTGCGGCCCTTCTTTTTCCAACTTGCCGAGCAATATATCGTTGTCACCGTAACGCACCAATATGGTTTGGTAAGCGCTGTCATCTATCAGTCTGAATTTTTCCGCTACGGTGCGAAATTGAATTTGGCAATTACGTGCGTCTTGCGTAAGTAATTCGTGGATGCCGTGTTTGTCGAGCGATGGTGCGCGCACATAGAGGTGCTCGAAAAATTGCCTGGCAAGATCGCGTCCCAATATGTTGTCTGTGCTTCCCGTCAGCAGGCTTACCGAGATTTGCGCTGCCTGCCGCAACAGTCCAGGAGGCGCAGGTTTCGGTGGCACGAAAACGACAACATGTCCCAAACCATCCTGTTTGCCTTCCCGGTTGCAGCGTCCTGCCGCCTGCGCAATCGAATCCAGTCCGGCCAGTGCGCGATACACAACGGGAAAGTCTATGTCGACACCGGCTTCCACCAACTGCGTGCTGATAACGCGAAGCGATTTGTTTTTCTTAAGCCGCCACTTGATGTACCGAATGATTCTGGAGCGGTGCTCGCCGCACATCAGTGCGGATAAATGCAATGTGTCTTTTCCATTCTCCGAGGCGGTCATCAGGCGATGTAACTCGCGTGCGTCGTCGCGGCGGCTGACGATGCACAATACGGAAGGATGCTGGAGCAGTTCGTCGGCGATGCTTTGCCAGTCGCGCGGTGTTTGCAAATCGGCGGGGACGCTAACTTCCACGCGCTTTAACTGCTGATACAAGGCATCGGGGTCGTCCATGATTTCGCGCACGTTGTCCAATCCGCGAAAGGGTTTGCTGCCGAAAGGTTGGAACGAGCCGAGCGCGGGCTGGGTGGCGGTGGAAAGCACGAACGTTACGCCGTAATGGCTTGCCAATTGGTTCATCACATCGGCAATCGGTTGCAGGAATTCCGGCGGCAGCAACTGCGCCTCATCCAGTACCACCACGCTATTCACGATGTTGTGCAGCTTGCGGCAACGGCTGGTGCGCGCGGCAAACAGCGATTCAAAAAACTGGACGTTGGTGGTGACAACGATCGGTGCATCCCAGTTCTCGGTTGCCAGGCGGGAGTGCGCATCTTCCTTGTCTGGGTCCAGATTTGCGTGATGTTCGACGATGTTGTCACCAAATACCTCGCGGAATATGCCTGCTATCTGCTCGATAATACTGGTGTAAGGGATAACGTAAATGATGCGCTGTTTATTGTGCTGTAAGGCGTGATTCAAGGCGAATGCCATGCCGGACAGAGTCTTGCCGCCGCCGGTGGGTACGGTAAGTGAAAACAATCCTGGAGGTAGTGCGGCTCTTTTGAGGCACTGACGTAGGATATTGGCGCGAATCGTGTTAACCAGCGTGTTGTTTGCATTTGCCGCAAGAGCGGCCATGTGTTTATCGAAGCGATCTACCAGATCGGCTATATCAAGATAACCAGACCGGGCAGCCGCTTTGTCGCCGTCCATGAATGCTTCGGTATCGAGAAAGTCTGCGTCTACCAAACAGGAGAACAGCATCCGCAACCACAGGTGCAAACCCTCAGCACCGCCGCGCAACCTGGTAGTTGGCTTGGGCTGCGTGAGGATTTCTTGTGGAATGGCTTGTGCCGGTATGCGATCGAGCAAGTGGTTTTGTTCTGCCCCTAATCGGATGGAAAGTGCTTTGCCTCCTGTTTCTGCCGCGTGCCAGTCGGGCAATCCCGCATGATGCCCCGCGATCAGGTAGGCCAAAATCTGTCCATGTGCGCCGAACTGTCTAACTGCGTGTATCGCGCCAGCAGTGGAATGGTCAACGCGGCCTGGTTTTCCCTCGATATGCGCTTCTGAGTCGTAACCACTAACGGTTTTGATGTAATGTTGAAATTCTTGGCTGTATTTGCCCAAGTCGTGCCATAACCCGGCCAGACTCGCCCAGTCGCTACTGCCAAAGCATTCGGCAGCTTCGCCCGCGCGCCGGGAAACTTCTCGCAAATGCTCTTCGAGCGCGTGTTCGATCCAGTTTCCGCTGTCATTCTGCCGAACATGGGCAATTGGCGTTGCTGTCATGATGGACTCGGTTTGTCTCACGTTGAAGCAGGTCAGTGTCTCAGAAAAAAAAAGATTTTATTTCGAGAAAAGACATGGGTTTGTTGGACTACTTGATGGGTATAACTTTTTGTGTCTGCAATCGCTTGAATGATTCGAGGTCGATCTGTGTTGCGATTGATAGGGGAGTGGGGTAGAGCGGTGTGAGAAATAGATGGGTTTTGTCACTATTTCCGGTGGAGGTAGTCAATCCGCGGTAGCAGATTGACTGGGTACTCAGGCAGTTCTTTTCTGTATGAATTCGATTTGGTATCCGTCAGGATCGGTTATGAAGGCAATGACGGTGGTGCCGTGTTTCATCGGGCCGGCTTCGCGGGTGACCTGGCCGCCAAGTTGCTTGACTTTTGCGCAGGCTGCATACGCATCATCGACTTCGATGGCGATATGGCCGAAGCCGGTTCCAAGATCATAATGATCGGTATCCCAGTTATGCGTGAGCTCAAGAACCGTTCCTTCGGATTCATCCTGATAGCCGACAAAGGCTAGGGTAAATTTACCTTCAGGGTAGTCTTTGCGGCGCAGCTCGCGCATGCCAAGTACTTGGGTGTAAAACTGGATGGACCGGTCGAGATTGCCGACGCGCAGCATGGTGTGCAAGATGCGCATTTTTTGTTCCTTTAGTTAAATGTGAACGAAGTAGCCGCCGTAACAGCATGTCCCTGCTTTTATTCTATACCTTGACCATTTCAAAATCTTCCTTGCGAGCGCCGCATTCCGGGCAGGTCCAGTTGATGGGGACATCCTCCCAGCGTGTGCCTGCAGGGATGCCATCCTGTGGCCAACCTTCGGCTTCGTCATAGATAAAGCCGCAGATCATGCACATGTAGCGGTTGTAGGTATTCTTGTTCTCGGAGGTCATGATGGATAAGCGTGTCCTGTTAAGTTAGAATGAGGCGACATTTTACGACATTATTACATGCCACTACCACCTCCCATTGTTTTGACCTTTGCCGCAAGTGATCCTAGCGGTGGGGCAGGCGTTCAAGCTGACATTATGACGATTACTGGTTTGGGGTGCTATCCCGCTTCAGTTCTCACAGCCGTGACGGTACAGGATACGATCGGGGTGGAGGATTTTTTTGTACTGGATGCGGAATGGATCATCGATCAGGCGCGTGCGCTACTTCAGGATATGCCGGTTCAGGCTTTCAAGGTCGGGATGGTTGGCAGTGTTGAAATTGTCGCGGCGATTACTGAAATTGTCTCGGATTATCCTGATATTCCATTGGTACTGGATACGGTTCTTGGCTCAGGGAGAGGAGATCTATTTGCGAATAACCAGGTTATTATGGCAATGCGTGAAATGTTGTTTCCGCAGGCAACCATTATTACGCCGAATAGTATCGAAGCGAGGCGTATTGCGCTTGAATATGAGGATGATGAAGAAACGGATGGTTTAAGTGAGTGCGCGAATAAACTACTGCAGTGGGGATGTGGTTATGTATTGATCAAGGGCAGCCACGAGAATACGCCGAAGGTGGTCAATACGCTTTATGGGCCTGGTGGTGTTTTACGCTCGGATGCATGGGAACGTTTGCCTGGATCGTATCACGGCTCTGGCTGTACTTTGTCTTCCGCTATGGCCGCATTGCTGGCGCAGGGTGTTTCCATCAATGATAGCGTTTCTGAGGCGCAGGAATACACTTGGCAGACCCTAAAAAAGGGGTTTCGTCCGGGGATGGGACAATATATACCAGATCGATTTTTTTGGATGGATGATGAAAATCTGAGCAAGCATGATAGGCCAGATGGCGAGGATGAAGCGTGAGAACGGATAGTGTATAAATCCTTCCCAGCCGGTTTATATGCGATAACACCAGACACGAATTGTACGGTTCGTTTATGCGAAATGGTCGAGCAGGTGTTGATGGGCGGAGCAACGTGCGTACAGTATCGAAACAAAGCTGCAGATCAATCCCTGCGGCTTTTGCAGGCAACAGAAATTCATCGTCTATGCCAAAAACATAATGTTCCGCTAATCATCAATGATGACATCGATCTTACTCTGGAAATCGATGCGGAGGGTTTGCACGTGGGAGAGAACGATACTGCAGTTCCGGTGGCCAAAAAATATCTGGCAGACGATAAAATTATTGGTGTTTCTTGCTACAATCAATTGGATCGGGCAGTAGCAGCACAGGCACAGGGCGCAAGCTATGTTGCATTTGGTGCTTTTTTCCCTTCTGTAACTAAAAGTGATGCCACCCAGGCAGGAATTGAGCTTTTACAGGCAGCGAAGAGTTTAATACGCATACCAGTAGTGGCAATTGGTGGCATCAATCAGCATAATGCCAGTATTTTGCTTCACTCCGGTTGCTTTGCCATTGCAGTTTGTCAGGGTTTGTTTACTGGCGATGATATCTGCGTAACTACCCGGGAATTTTCCCGTTTGTTCAACAAATTTTAGACGCATATTTTCAAATGACCATAACCAATCAGCAATTATTTGAACGATCCCAGCAATTTATCCCGGGTGGCGTGAATTCGCCGGTGAGAGCTTTTAAATCGGTCGGAGGAACGCCAGTTTTTTTTCAGCGTGGCCAGGGCGCCTATTTTTGGGATGTGGAAGGGAAATCCTACATTGATTATGTCGGTTCCTGGGGGCCGTTAATTTTGGGGCATGCCCATCCCGCAGTGGTTAAGGTGGTGCAGGAAGCAGTACAGAATGGCATGTCTTTCGGTGCGCCTACTGCGGCCGAACTGGAAATGGCTGAATTGTTGTGCACCTTGTTGCCATCCATTGAGCAGGTCAGGCTCGTGAGTTCTGGTACAGAAGCGGGCATGAGCGCCATCCGGCTGGCGCGTGGTTTTACTGGCAGAAGTCGCATCATCAAATTTGAAGGTTGTTATCATGGGCATGACGATGCGTTGCTGGTCAAGGCTGGGTCGGGTGCTTTGACTTTTGGCAATCCCAGTTCGGCCGGTGTTCCTGCGGAAACAGTCAGTCATACGCTGGTGCTGGACTACAACGATGTTGCAGGGCTGGAAAAGGCTTTCAGCGAGTTGGGCAATGAAATTGCTGCCGTGATTGTTGAGCCAATTGCCGGCAACATGAATCTGATCAAGGCTGATCCGGAATTTTTGGCAGTTTTGCGGAAGCTGTGTACACAACACGGTAGTCTGCTGGTTCTCGATGAAGTGATGACCGGGTTTCGTGTTGGCTTGCAATGCGCACAAGGAATTTATGGCATCCAGCCAGATTTGACAATTTTAGGTAAAGTCATTGGTGGGGGAATGCCGATGGCTGCTTTTGGTGGGCGACGTGATGTGATGCAATGTTTGGCGCCACTAGGTCCGGTTTATCAGGCGGGTACACTTTCTGGCAATCCAGTTGCTGTGGCTGCTGGTCTGGAAACATTACGTCAGATTCAGACGGAAGGATTCTTTGAGAAATTGTCGACTAGAACGCGGCAATTGACCGATGGTTTGGTCGCTGTCGCCAGAAAGTATGGCGTGAGGTTCAGCGCCCAGTCTGAAGGAGGGATGTTCGGAATTTATTTCGGTGAGAATCCACCTAAAACATTTACTGAAGTGATGGCTTGTGATCGAGAGGCATTTAACCGTTTTTTTCATGCGATGTTAGCTGAAGGGATATATTTTGCGCCATCGAGTTTTGAGGCGGGATTTGTTTCATCTACCCATGGTGATGCAGAGATTGAAAAAACATTGAATGCTGCTGAGCGCGTATTCGAACAGGGTTTGTAGTATTATCCATAGCTTATATGACTTATGTGGATACTTCTGAAATTGGAATAAACTGACCGGTTGTTCTTATTGTGGTGCGGGTACTCTGCCACGACGTAATATAGTATTGCCACTATTTAAAAATCAAGAAAAATGATGACTTCTTATTCGCAAAAAGTACTGCTGCTGGCAATATCGACTTGCTTGATCCCTGGTTGCGCTTCGATGAATAATCGGCAAGATCCTTTGGAGCCGATGAATCGCGCTATATTTTCGTTTAATGAAAAGTTCGATGAGTTTGTTCTTGAGCCTGCTGCGCGAGGTTACCATGCCGTTGTCCCAGATCCCATCGAGATGATAGTCGGTAATTTTTTTTCGAATATCGGGGATGTGGCCATCACCGCCAACTCATTGCTACAGCTTAAATTTGCCGATGCAGCGGCGAGCTCGAGCAGAGTACTGATCAATACGACCTTTGGATTGCTGGGTGCAGTCGATCTGGCCAGTCACATCAGTCAGGTTAGCGACATTGATATCAGCAAGCGTAACGAAGATTTTGGCCAAACTCTTGGGTATTACGGTGTGGGCGCGGGTCCTTATATTGTTCTGCCTATTCTTGGTCCAAGTACAGTAAGGGATACCGTGGGGACAGGGGTAGATGGTGTGATTTTTGATCCACTACGATCTTCAGTTTATAACAAGTTTGATTTTCTGACCGTGCGTTTGCCCGTTACAACTGTGCAGATTATAGATATTCGTGCGCAAAATCTGGATCTTGATAAAACGCTGGAGGAAGCGGCATTGGATAAATATGAATTTGTACGCGATGCTTATTTACAGCGTCGCGAGAGTCTGGTTAGAGATGGCGATGTTCCTAAGGAGGAAGGTTTCGAGGAATTTGAAGATCTTAATGATGACCTGTTTTGAGGAAATAGTTTTAGAGTGACAATTTCTTGAGAAGTTTACTGGACAGTAAGACTGCCCAGTAAACAGAATTAAACACTTTATATCATCAACGAGCATCACGGAGCGCTTCAATACGTTCTTGAAGTGGCGGGTGGGACATAAACAATTGACCAAACTTGCTTTTTTGTCCTGAAATCCCAAATGCCGCAATTTTCTCTGGCAAATGGGAAGGCTCATATTCCTTTTGCAGTTTTTGTAGCGCAGCAATCATTTTATCGCGGCCTGAGAGTTTCGCGCTGCCTGCATCTGCACGAAATTCACGCTGACGGCTGAACCACATGACAATGATGCTGGCCAATATTCCCAATACCAGTTGCGCAATAATGCTGGTAATAAAATAAGCCGGGCCGTGGCCTTCTTCTGTTTTGAAAACAATACGGTCGATCATATGACCCACGATCCGTGACAGAAAGATGACAAAAGTATTGACCACACCTTGAATCAACGCAAGGGTGACCATATCGCCGTTGGCTACGTGACTGACTTCATGAGCGAGCACTGCTTCTGCTTCATCTTGTGTCATTTTTTGTAATAAACCTGTGCTCACCGCGACTAAGGCACTGTTTTTATTCATGCCAGTCGCAAAAGCATTGATGTCGGGAGAGTCGTAAATGGCTACTTCTGGCATACCAATCTTCGCCATACGAGCCTGACGTCTGACAGTGTCCACCAGCCATCCTTCTGTCGCATTGGAGGGAATATCGATTACTACTGCGCCAGTCATGCGCTTTGCGCTCCACTTGGACATGGCGAGCGAAATAAGCGATCCACCAAATCCAATGACCGCCGAAAAAATAAGTAGTGCATTGAAGTCCAATCCACTACCATCTTCATCCAGTATCCGATCAACACCCAGAAGACGTAGCGTGATACTCAACACAACCAATATGGCAAGGTTGGTTACAATAAATAGAAAAATTCGTTTCATCTTTATTTCCTTTATAGCTTAATAAACGTTATTGAATTGGGTAAACGCTAATCGTTCACTGCATCAAATCATATGATGACATATTTTGCTTTTTCAAGCGCCGATATAGCTTGCTCGTATCTACAGATTATAAATTGGTAGGGTACAATTGCCCATTTTTCAGATATGGAAGTTGTCTTGAAATGACCAAGCCTCTTGCCAGATAAAATCATTTAAAAAGGATCCAGTATTATGGCTGAGCGTTCTGTTCTGATTGTCGGTAGTGGGTTAGCCGGCTATGCGGTTGCGCGCGAACTCAGGAAGTTGAATGATGCGGTTCAAATTACGATGTTATCAGCCGATCATGGTGGTTTTTATTCAAAACCGATGTTGTCCAACGCATTGGCAACCGGTAAAACTCCTGATTCCATTCTGAGCATGAATGCCGCCCAGATGTCTTCACAGTTGAATGCTGTTATTTACCCTCATACGAGAGTGGCATCTATCGACGCAGAGGGTAATAGCGTTTTGCTTGAGAATGGTGAAAAACTGTCTTTTGAGCAACTGGTGTTAGCTTTGGGTGCTGATCCCATTCGCTTGCCACTTGCTGGAGATGGAGCAGAAGCAGTATTGTCAATTAATGATCTTGATGATTATCGCTATTTTCGTGAAACTCTGGCAGGGAAAAAACGTATCGCTATACTTGGTGCTGGTTTAATCGGTTGCGAGTTTGCTAATGATCTCATTGCACAGGACTATCACGTGACCGTGTTTGATCTTAGCCCTCAGCCGTTGGGACGGTTGCTTCCCCCACAAGCTGGTCAGTTTCTGCGTGATAAACTAGCTGCAGTCGGAATTGATTTCAAATTTAATTGTAGTATCAGTAGAATAGATAAGTATGGCGAGCAATATCGGCTTTTCTTCGGTGAAAATGAATCTATTGAAGCGGAACTGATTTTGTCTGCCATCGGTCTGAGATCTCGTATTGCACTGGCAGAGGCTGCTGGTATCGATATTAATCGAGGTATTAAAGTGAATCAGTATTTGCAAACCAATTTTCCAGATATTTATGCATTGGGTGATTGCGCGGAAGTGGAAGGAAAAGTATTACCTTTCATCATGCCTATTGCGCATGCAGGGCGTGCCTTGTCAGCTACGCTTGCGGGAACACCTACCTTGCTGCGTTATCCGGCAATGCCAGTGCTGGTAAAAACACCTGCCTGTCCAACTGTCGTGTCACCTCCCGATCCGGCAGCCAGCGGAGAATGGGAGGTCGAGATTGGTACAGATGGAGTAAAAGCCTTATACCGATCAGAGACAGGCAATTTGCTGGGGTTTGCTTTGCTGGGAACGGCAACTGCAGAGCGGGGGACGTTGACAGGCCAGTTACCGCCGATTATGCCATAATAGCCGTTTACTTCCTGATAAATCAGCTGCTGTTTTAATGAAATAGGGATATATGCTTTACTTGATTTACGCCGAAGATGTCATTGATAGCCTACCGTTACGACTGGCCAATCGACCTGCGCATCTGGCGCGCCTCCGGCATTTGCAGGAAGAAGGCAGGTTGATCCTGGCTGGACCATGTCCGGTGATAGATAGTGAGAGTTCAGCAGATGCCGGTTTTTCTGGTAGTGTGATTGTGGCTGAATTCGTATCATTAGATGCTGCCCGGGATTGGGCGAATCAGGACCCTTATGTGTTGGCTGGCGTTTATGCAAAGGTCAGCGTTAAACCTTTTAAAAAAGTTTTGCCAGCTTGATAAGCTGTTTGATAACTACTTAGCAACATAAATTTTGACAGAATGATATTCAATCGTTGCATCTTGCGAATTATTTTTTGATCAATCATTCAGTTGCTTGTAGTATCTGGAGGTTGTAAGCAGGGTTACTCCATGGGTAGGCTTTAGAAGAGAACTAACTGCAAGCGCACTTGACTATCTGGGGTTTAATTGTTTGTTGGCTGGTTTTTGTATTTATTGTTTTTATATTCATTTAACTTGATTTACTTAGAAAGAGAAGGAATTTTATGCGCTTAACTAAATTAGTAGCTTATATGTTCGTGCTTGCTATGGCTGTGTCTACTGCAGTAAATGCCCAAAGTGGTGGCGAAGTTGCCAAGGTAAATGGCGTCGCTATTCCGCAAGCACGTCTTGATTTGATGATTAAAGCAGCGGTAGCACAAGGGCAGCCAGATTCAGCTGAGATGAGAAATACATTGCGGGAAAATTTGATTGCCGAAGAGATCCTGGCTCAGGAAGCGATCAAAAAAGGGCTGGATCGTGATCCCGATGTGAAAACCCAAATTGATCTGGCGCGCCAAGCAGTACTGATTCGAGCATATCAGGCAGATTATATTCGTAACAATCAGGTTAGTGAAGCAGAGCTTCGCAAGGAATATGAAACTGTTAAGGCGCAGATGGGTGATCAGGAATATAATGCGCGCCATATTTTAGTAGAAACAGAAAAAGAAGCAAAAGATATCATCGCTCAAATCAAGAATAAAGTCCCTTTTGCAAAACTTGCCAAAGATCGTTCTATAGATAGTGGCAGCAAGGAAAATGGTGGCGAATTGGGATGGACTTCTTCGGCCGTTTATGTAAAGCCATTTGCTGATGCGCTACAAAACCTTAAGAAAGGGCAGATGACGCCACAGCCAGTTCAAACATCTTTTGGTTGGCATGTGATTCAACTGGATGATGTCAGAAAAGCTACACCGCCATCCTTTGAGGAAGTTAAGCAAAATATGGAGCAAAGAATACTGCAACGAAATTTTGCCGCAACTGTGGAAACTCTACGTAAAACCGCAAAGATTCAATAGGGTTTCTAGAAAAATCTTTGCTCAGTAGTGGCAGCAGTACTCTTCAAGGTGTAGCGCAACGCGGTACTCTTGGGGAGATTGCTGCCAGCAGTTCATAACTGATCGTTTGCGCCGCTGTAGCAACCTGCTCGACTGGCAGTCCTCTTCCCCAGAGTGTTACTGTGCTGCCGATGTTTGCATGGTCTATCCCTTGTAAATCAATACTGAGCATATCCATGGAAATTCTTCCCACAATCCGTGTGCGCTGGCCATTTACCAATACTGGTGTACCGGTGGGCGCATGACGCGGATAGCCGTCAGCATAACCAGCTGCTACAATACCAATTCGCATGGCTTGACTCGCGGTGAATTGTGCGCCGTAACCCAGCCGATCTCCCGGACTGAGCTTCTGAATGGCGATAATCTGGCTTGTCAGTGTCATGGCGGGTCGTAATCCCATTTCTATGCCGGTTTTTTCTGGTAATGGAGATACACCGTAAAGCAGTAGGCCTGGGCGTACCCAGTCCGCATGTGTTTGTGGATAACGTAAAATGGCGGCAGAATTCGCAAGAGAACAGGGTAGATGAATACCACATTCTGCCCTAAGTACTGAGAATTCATTAAGTTGTTGGATAACCAATTGCTGTTCTGCCGCATCATCCGCACAGGCAAAATGCGTCATCAAAGTAATTTCTCCGATGAATTCTTGTTGTTTTAACGCATGTAATGCTGAGTTTCCCGGTTTTGGTTTGAAACCGAGGCGGTTCATGCCCGTATTAATTTTTAGAAAAATGGCTAACTTGTTGCTTCCCCGGTAGGCTGAGAGCATGGAGAGCTGCTCATGATGATGAATAACCGTACTCAGGCGATATTGGTTAATGGCATCAAGTTCGTGAGATGAAAAAAAACCTTCCAGTAAGATAATAGGTTGCTGAAATCCGGCATCTCTTAACTTTACAGCGGCTTCCAGCTCAAGTACTGCAAAGGCATTTGCTGCGCTGAGGGCGCGCGCAGAATGTAATAATCCGTGGCCATATGCATCTGCCTTAATGACGGCGATTGTGCGCGCATGACCAACTTTTTGTCGAACCACCGCAAGATTGTGCTGCAATGCAGTGGTGTCGATGATGGTTTGTATCGGACGGAACATCAGGTCAGATGAAAGATAGGTATTTATCCAAAGTGTTGCGGAAACTCAAAGTAAGTACCACCCAAGGCGGAATGCCTGCGACCATCTCAATATGGCATCAGTGCCTCAAATTGATCGATTTATTGGCAGGTGAATTTTTGTCGAGTGGTTGTGGATCCAGGACAGCGACCGTCAGCACGTCATCCGTTAGATATTTTTTGGCAACTTCTCTGACCTGTTCAGTTTCAACCGCTTTTATTTTTTCTAAAATGACTGCTTCATCCTGTTGCGAGAAACCAGCACTTTCCAGGCGACCAATCTGCATCGCCTGTGCCGATATTGAGTCCAGTTGATAAACATGACTGGCAATAACCTGCGCTTTTACACGGCTTAATTCTTGTTCTGTAATACCAGATTGAATGATCTTGTCGATTTCCAGCCGAATGGATTGCTCCAATTCCTCGATGGTTTTGCCCTGACTGGGTGTGGCGTCCAGATAGAACATGCCGGGTCCGCGTGCGATTGCGTTATAACCTGCACCTGCTGAAACAGCCATATGTGTTTCGCGTACCAGTGTTTTATTAAGTCTGGCCGAAGCATTACCATCCAGAACTCCTTCCAGAATTTCAAGTGCATAAGGCTCCCAGTCATTTTGGGAGTCTTTCAGGGTTGGTACCTTGTACCCCATCAGTAAATAGGGGAGCTCAGCGGGTGCTTTGACCCACAAACGTTTTATGCCGACTTGCGGTGGTTCGGTTTGCGGGTTACGTTCGGCCAGATCCGGTACCGATGATGGTTTGATATTACCGTAATATTTTTGGGCGAATGCAAGCACTTCTGCTGGTTTGACATCGCCAACAATAACCAGCACGGCATTGCTGGGTGCATACCACTTGTCATACCATTCCTGGTGATCACTGACTCGCATCTGTTCCAAATCATTCATCCAGCCAATAATCGGGCGGCGATAGGGATGAGTCTGAAAAGCGGTTGCCATCATTTTTTCAAATAACAGTGAATGTGCCTGATCATCCGTGCGTAACCGTCGCTCTTCCATCACCACCTGGATTTCCTTGGAAAATTCCTCTTCCGTGAGAACCAGGTTTCGCATACGATCCGATTCCAGTTCCATCGCCATTGGCAGGTGCTGCTTATGCAGTTGCTGGAAGTAAGCTGTGTAATCTGTGCCAGTAAAAGCATTTTCCACGCCACCAGCTGCTGCTATTCTGCGAGAGAATTCACCGGCAGGTACTTTGACTGTCCCTTTGAACATCATGTGTTCGAGCGCATGCGCCACGCCAGTTTTGCCGTTGACTTCATCCATGCTGCCAACCTTATACCATATCTGCTGGATCACTACCGGCGAGCGATGATCTTGCTTTACGATAAGCTTGAGACCATTATCCAGAAAATATTCATGTGTTGTTGTATTCGCTAACAGCGAACAAGGCATGAAAAACAAACATACCAGAACAAATAACGCAGAGTTAAAACTGGCAAGGGAAAAAGGGTTGTTTCTTTGCAAAATATGACCTCGCTTATAGGACGGTTATTTCAAGCCGCGTGTAACATAATCAGTGAGATATTTCAGTGTCTTTGGTTGTTGCTCGTATTGTACAGACAGTAAATTATTACAGCAATTCTCTGACGAAACCCGTGACATGTTTAATCGGATGTAATACGGTTCTCTATATATAGGTTGCTCCTTAGAAAATTCTAGTTTATGCTTGGCGCCCGCGCTGCTGATGTTGTTGTAATGTAAGTGGAGAAGTGACCGAGTGGCTGAAGGTGCACGCCTGGAAAGCGTGTGTACGGTTTTACCGTACCGCGGGTTCGAATCCCGCCTTCTCCGCCACCTACACGCCAAACGTTACCCACAGATGCCAAGCATAACAGCACCGACGCTAGGCTGCAAGCATTTCATGCCAACTATGGGCAATCATGGGAAACATGGGTAACAGTGGCAAAATACGGGTAATATTACGGGTAAGACTAATTACCCGGAAGAACTTACCCGCATGTATCTTACAGATGCAAAAATCAAGGCAGCCAAGCCCAGAGACAAAGCCTACAAGTTATCTGACGGTGACGGCCTTACACTACTAATTCAGCCGAACGGTTCCAAGTGGTGGCGCTATCGATACCGATATAACGGCAAGGAAAAGATGCTGTCCGTTGGCACATACCCAGACGTTACCCTCAAATCAGCCCGACTGCTACGGGTAGTTTTCCGCGACCTGCTCAAGCAAGGAATCGATCCATCACAGCACCGGAAACAGCAAAAGTATGTCGCAATGGCAGCGGCTGAGAACAGCTTTGAATCGGTTGCTCGTCAGTGGTGGGAGCACTGGAGACATGCCAGGACAGAACGACATGCCGCCTATACGCTGCGAAGGCTTGAAGCTGATGTTTTCCCTACGATCGGTGACAAGCAGATTAGCAGCATTACGGCCATGGATCTATTGGCGACAATCAAAAAAATTGAATCACGTGGCGCTACCGATATTGCGAAGCGTGCGCTAAGCACTTGCGGACAAATATTCCGTTATGCGGTTGGTCACGGATTAGCAGAGCGTAACCCTGCAGCAGATATCAAGCCAGCCGACGTGCTGAAGCCATCCCAAAAAACAAATTACGCCCGCCTTGATCACAAGGATTTGCCGGAGCTTTTGCGGCGTATCGATCAATACGACGGACACCCGCTAACCAGGTTCGCGCTGAAATTGATAGCCTTAACGTTTGTCAGGACTGCCGAATTAATCGGCGCACGGTGGGAAGAAATCGATATTGAATCCCGGCAATGGCGGATACCAGCTGAGCGGATGAAAATGCGCGCTCCGCATATTGTTCCGCTGGCAGATCAGGCTATAGAGGTGTTGCAGGACATTCGCAAGCTAAGGGCTGATGACATATTGCTGTTCCCCAGTGAGCGGCGTAACGGGAAGACAATGAGCAATAACACATTGCTGTATGCCCTTTATCGCATGGGCTACCACAGCAGAATGACAGGTCATGGTTTCCGTGGGATCGCTTCAACCATCCTGCATGAACAAGGTTATGCCCATGAGCATATTGAATTGCAGCTCGCACATTCTCCACGCGATGAAGTTTCAGCTTCATACAATCACGCCCTGCACCTTGAACCACGCGCCAGGATGATGAATGACTGGGCGAGTTATTTGGACAGGGTGAAAAATGGCAGATAACCATAACCATGACGCAGCGGCCATATTCCGTACACAAGCCGAGCACGAGCAGCGCGTTGCCGACATGCTGGAAGATGCGCGCATACGCTTTGAAGCTGGTGATGCGTGGAGCCTTGCCCGTGCTATAGCGATCTGTGGGCAATATAAAGTTGTGATGCCTAAGTGGGTATCATCGGCCTATATGAACAAGTTCGAGGCTGTTCATTATGGTCAGGAGCGGGTTTTAACCTTGGGCAGCCCGTACCGTAAGGATGCAAAAATTACCGCAGTAGCCAGGCAAATGAATGAAGGCTGGGAGGTTTACAGAGCCGTGACAGAGTATTTGCAAACGCATCCGCTGGAGGGGTTAGCAGGTGCTTATATTGAAGTGTCCAGGGCACTGAATGCCAAGGGTGCAAAGATCGGTAAAGGGGCTGTCGCCAAGTATTACAAAGACGCGCTACAGGCTATCGAAGAGCAGAGAGAAAATATTTTAAAAAAACTTTAAAGCAAGGAACCTAGACAGGCAGCAGCTTTGCCGGGAACTTTGAAAGTACCCGGGAACAAGGAATAAATATCTCTGTTTTAATTGCCCTCGTTACATACAAACAGCGAGGATAAAACAGAATGAACAACCATCAGGAAACATTGCCGCTTATAGGCAAAAGCAGATTTTCCGCAATCAAAAAATTCCTTCCAGTCAGCAAGGAGACATTCCGAAAAATGGGCATGGCAGGCAAAGCTCCGAAACCCGAACGCCTAGGCATACGCTGCACTTTTTACGATAACGCGGAAATCCATAAATGGCTGAAAGATCCCGCTAACTATCGCGCTGGGGAGTAATTGATATGACCAACAGAGGAAATACTGAAGGCAAAAAAATACCAGCCGGGCAAGCTGGTATTAATCTGGAGCAATCTAATTTTAGAGGAAATACTGTTAACGCAATTATACAGGCTTTCCAAGATTCCATGAGGCAATCAGGCATCGCTTTAGATAGCGAAATCATTGCGGATGGTCTGCTGCATCGGGCGCACATCGTCGGGCAAAAAAGCGGATCGGTTAATTGTGCATACGTGCTGCATTTGGATAATAGACCAGCGGGCTATTGGCAAGATATGAGCAATCCAGGCAGCAAGCAGACATGGCGCTATCAGGGCGAGATCAGCGGACAAACCAAGGTCAAACCCAGCATGCTGCGCATGCATCGCCAAAAGAAAATAGATGACCTAGCACAGCAGCAACATGATGCAGCGCTCAAGGCTCAACGGACTTGGGAAGCAGCCAAGTCAGCACCGGCAACCCACCCGTACCTTGTGAAGAAAGATATCAAGCCGCACGGTCTGCGCGTCCTTAACGGTGATCTTGTCGTGCCATTAATCAATGCTGATCTTAGGCTGTCCAGCCTGCAATTTATCAGGCCCGATGGTCAAAAAAGATTCCTTGCTGGCGGGAAGAAGCAGGGCAATTTCTACGCTATTGAAGACGGCAGTAAATCCACGGTCAGCCCGCTTGTCATTGCGGAAGGATTTGCGACTGCTGCCAGCGTCCATGAATACACAGGCTATACAGTTCTGGTGGCCTTTGATTCCGGGAATCTGATACATGTTGCCAGGGCTATTCAGTGGGCGGCTGTCGGTCGGAAAATAATCATCGCTGGCGATAACGACGAGAGCGGCGTAGGCCAGGCTGCTGCCCGTGCGGCTGCTGAAGCGGTTGGCGCTCAGGTGATCATCCCAAGGTTACCGGGCGATTGGTGCGACTGGAAGGAAAGCATACGGGGGGCGCTATGATTATTTCAATGGCGGACTTCAAGCGCTTTATGACCGAGGAAGGCTTCAAGCCCGCGGAAGATACAAGCACAGAGGAAGATTTTGACGCACTGCCGGAATCGGGGAAGGTTATCACTTTGCTGGTAAAACATTCAGCCGATGCGGGAAGCGTGGATGAAGCTGTCACGGCTGATGCTGCGACCTATGACAGGCATGAGGAGGAAGCATTCTGGAATGCTCAACTACAACAGCCGAGCACCCCGGCTATCGCTGATGATGCCGCCAATGATCGACAGGAAGCCGAGGGCGCGCTCTTCACGGTGGCAGGTGAGCCAGCGCCAAAAGGGAAGGAAATATTCAGACTTACAGCATTCAACATTACAAGGGACGCTACAGCGATGAGGGAAAAAATGCTCGACGATGTTTTTATCATGGATGGAATCGCATTACGCGGACAGCTGACTGCGCTATACGCTGCACCGAATACCGGAAAAACTTTGCTCACTATTCGTATGCTGGCGGATAGCGTGACCGCCGGGCGCATACGTGGAGAGAACGTGTATTACATCAACGCCGACGATAACGACCGGGGGCTGGTAGATAAGGCGGATATCTTCGCAAAGTATGGCATGAACCTGATAGCACCTGAGCACAGAGATTTTAAGGTACGGGATTTTGTGGGCATGTTGCGATTGATGGTGGAACAGGATACCGCCAGAGGGGAAATCATTGTGCTGGATACACTGAAAAAGTTTACCAGCCTGATGGATAAGAAAATCTCAAGCGCGTTCATGTCCGTAGCACGAACCTTTGCCAGTCACGGTGGCAGTATGATTCTGCTGGCACACACCAATAAACGCCGCGATGTTGACGGTAGCCTGATACACGGGGGCACGTCTGACGTTGTTGACGATTCCGATTGTGTTTACATCATAGACGGCGGCAAGCCCGCACTAGGTGATACCACGCGGACAGTCATATTCGAAAATACCAAGTCACGCGGGAATGTCGAGCGCGAAGTCTGTTTCAGCTACTCGATAGGGGAGCACTGCGGTTACGGTCAACTGGTCGAGTCTGTTAAGCGTCTATCACAGGGCGACTTGGTGACAGCTAAGGCCAAAGCTGAAGCCGCCGAACTACTTGAAAAAGATAGTTACTTAATCGGGATCATTCAGGAAGTGATCCCACAGGGCGCTAGAGAAAAAACCAATCTCATCAAAGCCGCGTCCGCTGCTGGTGGCGGGAGCGTGCATAAAATCCGGGCTGTACTTGACCGGTATACAGGTAAATTCTGGGGGGCGACGATCGGCGCAAGGAATTCTCATTCATATCATTTAATTGGTGAGCAGGCGACCGAGGAAGCATACAAACACCAGACTAACGGGAACTGATATTCGGCGGTTTTTACACTTTACCCCCCCCTATCTGAAAAACTGAATAAACTGAATAACTGGATTTTTGGGGGGGCGGGTTCATGTGAAAAACTGGATATCTGGCTGCGGTATGGCTGGCATACCCATTTTAACCAATTGATTGTTATTAGTTATTCAGTTTATCTAGTTATTCAGTTTATCTAGTTATTCAGTTTATCTAGTTATTCAGTTATTCAGTTTATATACAGGGAGGGTGGCATGCAGTCAGTTATTCAGTTTTACAGTGAAAAACTGGAAGCCAAAAAAATCGTCGTATCCATGATCGAGATTTCCGCCCTGATGATTGCTTACCCCACATGGTCGGCAAATAACATTCACAATCTTCACACATTCACATGACTGCTTCAAGTAGTTGAATTAAAAGGATATTAACTCTTGGATGGTGTGAACTTGGGTGAAGATGGCTGCGGCAGGCGTGAAGATTGGGCAGAGTTGGAAATTGAGCATTAGGAATTCCGGGTTGCGACCATTGGCGGCGTGTGTGAAGATTGGATTCAGCCCGGAATTTGCAGATAACATACTGAATATTAATTGTATTTTTCACATTGTGGCCGGGTTACATAGGTATAGGCCGTGATGTTGTGTGAAGATTGGAATATAGAATTTTCGCCTAAGTCATTGATTTATATATGGGCGTGAATATTGTGAAGATTGTGAATGTTGTGCGCGACCGGCGGGGGTAAGGGCACAGAGAAATACGGTTCGGCGTGGATCGGGGCAAGGGTGGCTGCTGTGGTTAAACCCTTTTCCGTTTATTTGGAGGCGGCGAAGCCGGGGGTTGGTCTTGGACTTTGCTTTTGATGCTCGCGTTACAACAATTTGAAAGACTACTTATAAGGATGGAATCATGCTTTATCTCACAGCAAAACAACACAAGATTTTCGAGGCTTGCTATATGGAACTTTCACCACGCGAGCCATGGAAACTCATAGAGCTGTTCAATCGACGCGGTGAAGCCCACAGGATCGCCCGTGACGGCCTGTCGAGCGTATTCAATACCATGTTCAAGGCCACAGGGAAAAAGCCGCGCAGGCTCGATGTTGCAGCGCATGAAGCCGGGCATGCGATAGTGATGTCGGCTATAGGCTATCCGGTCAAATCAGCTTTGATCGGCGGATCATCTGGCAGGGTATCTACTGGTGAGAGCAACATTGATGATGAAGACGACGACGGCGCTATTGAGCCGGTTAACGCGATGGTGCCAATTCCATTGGCGGTTATGGAGATCCTCACCAATTGTTCCGGATATGTTGGGGAAAGCTTTTTACGTGATCGCAGGATAAACAGCGACTATCACGAGAGATTTTTGTCTTATGCTCAATGTCGCTTTCTGGACGATCAAGCAGGCAGCCAGCCAATGACACACTGGAACCTACATATGAACTCAGCCCGTGAAATCATCCGCAAGAATGACCGCTTATTCTGGGCAGTTGCGGTGGATCTTCTGGAAAATGGTGCGCTGTCAGATCCGGCCAAGCACCGATTAAATACGCAGATCATCAAACCGCCAGTGAGTTTATTTTTCGAGCGCATCGATATCAGCAAATCAGATGCATGGCGATATCCGGCTGAAGCTGTTGCGGCGTGATTGTGGCTTGCCGGGTATGGGGGAAATGGTTTTGTTGGGCAGTAGTGAAGCAGTGACGTATTATTTTAAGTAGTCTTTTTTAACGTGAGAGGAAATAGGAATGACAACAGTAAAACTTGATACAGTGCAGTTGAAAAGAATTGAGGATAACCGGGAGCGCATTGTCACGGCAAGGATGTTGCAGAGTAAGCACGATGACGCGAACGACAAACTAAGGAATTTGCTCGATAAGGCAAATAATGCCGCTGATGCCGCGAGCAAAGGCTTGACGGAAAATCTTCTCAACAAGATCAGCGACGCTGAGTTGGAAAAATTAAGAATTGCTGCGAAGAAGGCGGAAGCCGATTTTGAGTATGCCAAAGACATCAAAGAAAAGCTGTGGTATTTGGTGAGGCAGCACGAAGAGAGCGATATTCATGCTGATACCAAACACGCGCGGGAACTTCTATTACGACAGATGTTTGATGCTTGGCTCATTGAGTTTAAAAAGGATAATGCTTTGCGGGAAAGACTGGCTGCTGGCTTCGAGCTGTACGGAAATGTTTTCTCACGATTCGGCCACGTGGGTTGGCAGCGTTTCCTCGCTGAAATATTCGGCGCTGAGCATAACGAACAAATTGCTGAACCGGCTAGAGCTGCATTGATCGCCAAGCATAAGTTCTTGCAGGATTAGGTAGGGCTGACGGGGTGGCTGGTCTTTCGGCTGCCCTGTCGATATCGTTGGAAGGCATGGGCTGATGATCCGGTGGTGGTGTTCATCCTCAAGGCTGCATACCCAGGATGATGGAGTGACAGATTACTAACGACACAACAAAATCAACAACACAAGCAAACCAGTGCGCTGACGCGCCCTATCGCCATAAAAGGAATAGATGGGGCAGGCAAGCACCGTGCTGCTGGTCGGGCTGTGGTGGAGTATGGCGCTGTCCTGCTTGCTGTGCTCGGTGGGCTGGACCTGCTGCCGATAATTATTACGGGTCCTTCCAAAGGGGGGGTGGGGCGTGGGGAAATGCTGCCCGCGGTAAAAGCCTAGAAATCCAAAATCCTGATTTGAAGCCAGACAAGGCACCACGATTCACGCAGGCGAGCGATTGAGCCGTGGTTGATAGGCAGGTAGCCTGAAGGATTGCAGCGCGCTACACGGGCACTATGCCAGCTCATGGTCTGAGCGATTGCCTTGGCCGACCTGCTGAATTTCCACCGGCAGCATTTATCGACTACTCGCTGCTGAGACATGCACAGGATCGGAGCGCATTCATACCTTAGCAAGAACCGTGCCAACATTTCGGATATTCTGAGGTCAATATAAAATATATTTTTTCTGCAAATCATTTCTAATTATTTGCAACAGATAGCCAGTTATTTACAGAATTCCAGACAATTCCAGCCAGCAACTAGCAAACACACGCCGCCAGACCACACACAAGCCGCCCAGACGCATCAGAATCAATTTCTGAAGGCTTTCCCCACCTTGGGCATATACCGGGAAGGGAAGGCAACCGATCGTCGATCCTGAGCGTTCCTGAGGGCTGGTTATTTCACGACGCGCAGATCAGATCCGTTTTCACATGCCATTCCCAAGCGACAGAATCAATAATGCCTTGAGCATCTATATCCGTTGAGTAAAAGAAATCATCCACAAGCCGGAAATTAAATTTCACGTAAGGCTCTTTGGCAATTTCAAATCCTTTGCCGTCGTATTGAACAAAATCGAATTCCATCAGCAGCTCTTCGCCGTGACAGTCCGCTGACAGTGTTACGGTTCCACGATCCCATGATGTCATGGTGCCATCTGCGTTTTCATCGATGCCACTGTCGGCGATTTCGGAAGACTTGAACCCGAAGGCTATAGCGTCGAACTGTGCCCGGTTGAGTGTGTAAAGTATTTTCATGGCTAGTAGACCAAGCAAGCAGTATTGATACCAGCACTAGCATAAAGGTCTTTAGCGAGCCGACTATGCTCGAAGAATCCCATCACTTCAGAAACTGACCTGCAAACTTCCGCTTCTCTACTGTCGGGTTCGCTCTCCCATTGGGTTAAGCATGAGCGCTGGCAGATATATTGGCCGCCTATCGTTCGATAGAGCCGTAACTCTTGCCATCTTCCGTAGGTGATGCAGCTGCGAGCCGATGCTAAAAGCTCGCCCTTGAAAGCCAGTGGCCTTTTGTTGTCACGTTCGACCGTGAACTGTCGGTTTATCCACCGTGCTGAGTCTGATTCAATGCCTGATTCATTGCCTGCATGACGGCCATCTATTGCGCTATTATTCCTGATTGTTTCCATTGTTGAATCCTCATAAGAAAACCCGGTAGCCGGGTACATAAATAAATGTGGGTAAGTTCACGGGTAACTTTTAATCCTCGAAACCCTAGATCATTTATTCATGCGGCGTTGGCAAGGGAATATGAACGACGCCTTCTCCGCCAAGCCTGCCAGCCCGAGCCGATCGGCTCTACTATTTATCCGTCGCGCGGTCGTTCATTTTGCGTCCGCCGCTTTCTCAGCCAATGCAGCAACCCAGTTACATAAAGAGCAAGCAAAACCAGCCTGGTTAAACAAACCAGAATACGGCCCGACAAGCCTAAGGTCTCTCCGTTGCGCATAGGATAAACATTAAATTGAGGGATATATCGCCCGCAGTAAGACCACTCGGGCTCTCCACCTTGAGAATTTTTCCGCTACACTAACGCAGTTGCCGCAATAAGAACGTCGCGTTCGGTGCGTGGGTCGGGCACATGAAGTTTCGTACAACGCTGTGCGACGATAGTATCGATTGCCAATACCCGACCGGCAAAAGTCGGCAGCACGTGGTCATCCAACCAAGCTTAGAGTATCGCCCCCTGAGCTGAGTCTCGGCACTCCACTCAACAGCAGTACGCCGGTTTCCAACTCCAGTACGCTGATCGCCGGTAGAAACATGAGATTACCCGGAAAACCGGCTGCCCAGGCCGTGACATTAGGATCGGCTTTTCCGGATTCTGCCTTGCGCAATTCTGAAACGACGTTGATATTTGGCGTGATTTGAAAGCTCGACTGGAGACCTTAACGATGGGATACACTGGACGTTGAAGTGACGACAGAAACTCTAACACGACAGCCCGTTCGGTCACCAACCGACCATGAAAGCGGGACATTGTGACCAATAAAACTATCAGCAACCATCAAAGACGAAGCCAGTTAAACATGTTTGGGTTCGTTGCCTTATCCGACCTACGCAAACAACGCGGCGATTCAGGATTGCGGGTGTAGCAGTGTCAGCATTACCCATCTTTGAGTCACCGTTCGGGCAATACAAGGATGACGGCTAGATGTTTAAAGCTGAGAATTTGTTATATTTTTGTAATAAATCCATACTTCGGTAAGCTGATATGATGAGAATCAAATGGTTGTTCTTTTTGACACTTGGGAGCCTACTCATGTTGACAGGCAGTTTTGCACTAGCTGATCCCTGTCGGACTGATCCAGCCTGTCATAAGGTAGACCATGCTGTTTTTGATCATCCGCATCATTTCGTGTTCGTAGGTACTGCGCCGGGAGACGAGCTACCGTTTTACCCGTTGCTGAAAGATCATTGCTCTGAAGAAGATAATTACTGTGCGCTGATCTTTGCAACTCATGGGGAAACCAAGTGTGAATCGGAGGCGGCGATGGAGTGTGCACAGCTACGCGCTGCGGAACTGCGCGAGTCTGCAGCATACATCAATGCTGATGCGTGGTTGCACCCGCTTCCGTCCGGTGACACGCTTCATCCTTCGGCACCTGCACAAATCAAGCGTGTTTATGATGATCTGGCCAGATCAGCTGGTTTCGAAGGTGTTACTGGTTATCTCAAACGTGCTTTCAGAAATTTACAGCCGCTTGCACTACGCCCCCTCATGGTGATCAGCCCCTATCCTTATCCAGAAACAATACCGTTTGACCCGATCTTGCTGGCATTGGATGAATTCATCAACCGTGCAGTAGAAGATTTACAGGCGGAAGGTATGAATATTCTTCATATTTACGTTGATTCCCAAATAAAACGGGCAGAAGAAGCTTTCGTTAGCAGGCAGGACGATTGGTTCCTGGAATGCAGGCCAGGTCCGCAAAATTTACTTAAAACCCATACACAGTTAACACAATTTGATGTATTTCGGCACGGCGCTGACGACATATACCGTTCACAGATATATCGTTTTGGGGAATTCAGCAACAGCCCACAAAGGTATGAATTCTGCTATGACCTGACAAGGCGTTATTTCGATACTCAACGTAGCGAAAAATTATTGGGTTTTCAGCTGACAAGTCCAGAGCAGCTGGATGAAGTCAGTATTTTTTCGAATGCCTTTTCCTTCTCCTCCGGAAATATCGAGGAAATCACACATTATCTGAATCGTAATGCCAATCGTTTGATCCCGGTCGTAGTTATTAACCAATTTATTTTCGATATTGCGCGGCATTCCGTTACCCAGCAGGATGCCTATCCTTTGATCGAAGCCATCAGATCATCCAGTCATCGAGGCCCCATTCTGTTTCTGCTGGACGAACCGTTCTGGCATATTCGCTTGGGGTGCCTGAACGGAGTCGAATCTGCTTGTAATGAAATTGCGCAAAACTATGCTAGCACACTGACAACACTTAGAAAGATTAGTCGTGATCTAAGAAAAGCTTTTCCACAAGCTGGTATGGCGCATATTGAAGCGTACATGGAATTACTGTTACAGAAATCAGATAATCCGTCAGCCAACATTATTATGTTTGACGAAGCAGAATACCTGGGTTATGACTGCTATGGCGCGTTCAGTAATTGTGGAGTGACGGATGCTTCAGCTACTCTAACTAATATTGAAGGTGGCAATATTTCTGCAAATTTCAGTGGAAAAAACTTCATCGGCTCCCTCTCTCTCTTCGCAATCGATGATCCCCAGATCAAGTCGATGCTGATCGATACTGGACTACCCGATCCACTGCCCAATTATAAGCATCTGGGTATAATCTGTGGCCAATTGCAGGTGAATTGCACTGGGATCAATCTCGCCAATAGTGCCACCAGCCGATCACAATCTGACTATATCCAGTGGGTGCTGGACACACTATTGGCAATGGAACAGCACAACCCAATAGGTCGCAAGATGATACTGGTACCCGGACTAATGCAGGATTTCAATTTTTTTCCTGACGAAACCAAAGCAATTGATCAGATGAATGCTTTTCTGGAAGTACTGGATTCCTCCTCCCTCTTTGGTGCCATGGGAGGCTTCATCTGGGGTGATCTGCAGGAAGGTATTTTTCCTTATATTGGCGCCCGCTCGCTCGCAAGCACCAGGTTACTAACGGCGCAAGCTTTTCGGGCGAGATTATCAGTAAATTCCACAGCTCCATTGCCTCCATCCATGAGTCTGGTTGGTGGCACGGGTCAACGAGGAAATTTTAGACAGCTAAAACTATCGGGAGCACGGCAGGGCGATGTGTATCTGCAGAACGCCGGAATGGATGTCTGTTCCGTTCAGATTGGTGATACTCCTGAGCAAATGATGTCACTCAATCAGCTCAACCATATTCACATTCCTAATCTGGAACCTCCATTGCATGTCAAGGCGAATTGTTTTTCCCGGGATCAGCGTTTCGAGGAAGCGGTTGATTTTATAGATTAGATTGATCCGGTGAGATCGGGAATGACCAGGCAAACGTTGCTCATTTCCGCCACGGCAACGAACAGGTTTGCCAGTGCCGTCGTGGTCACGACGCCAAGATCGGCATTGCCCACAGGAACGGCAACAGCATAGGCCAGATTGCGCCAGTAAACCCAGTGCGATCATGCTGTGCGTCTTGCCACCACCCATTGCCTGCGACAGCTGGGATACAGAAGAACCAGTGCTTGAGTTGCTCAGGTGATGGAATGTCCGTTCGACCAATATGAGCATGCTGTGTTAGTGAAGAAATTTTCCTCGAAAAACGCAACACCATCGACTTGGTCTTTGAGAAAGGTATCAAGATTCAGAACGGTGGCACGGCGATCGGTAGCAAAGACAGACTGGCGAGGCTTGCAAAACGAATGGATGCTCATGGTGAGTTCGAAGTTGGCAAAGTTGATGGTTTTTGCTGAGGTTGTACGCTGTTTTTCCACGTGGTTTAAACCTGTAACGGGTTTCGCTGGCTGTGGGTTTAGGCTTTATGCAGCTAACTCGCGCTGCTGTCTGAATGACAACAACAGAAACTGGGAAAGAAAATGTAGCAGGTATAATGACTGGCGGAGAGGGTGGGATTCGAACCCACGTGCCGGGAAAACCCGACCATCTGATTTCGAGTCAGCGCCGTTATGGCCACTTCGGTACCTCTCCCTGGCTGCAAATAAACAACGAAAGCACGGGCATTTTACCAGTTTTCAGCTGGATTGAATCATCGGACGAAACTGCGAACGAACTTGGAGCTTGCTAATGAGGATTGTGGCATTAAAAATCCCTGAAGTTTATCTGATTGAACCGAGTGTATTTGGTGATGAGCGTGGTTTCTTTTTTGAAAGTTATAACCAGCGCGAATTTACGGCTGGAATCAAGCGGTCTGTGAATTTTGTACAGGCCAATCATTCACGTTCAATCAAGAACGTATTGCGTGGATTGCATTACCAGATCAAACAGCCGCAGGGCAAGCTGGTACGGGTGGTGGCAGGAAAAGTGTTTGACGTAGCAGTGGATCTGCGCCGCCATTCACCCACCTTCGGGCAATGGGTGGGGGATATTCTGAGTGCAGATAACAAAAAGCAACTTTGGGTTCCGGAAGGATTTGCCCATGGTTTTGTGGTGCTTTCGGAGTTTGCGGAATTTTTATACCAGACCACTGACTACTGGGCGCCTGAACATGAGCGCTGCATCCTGTGGAATGATCCGACGCTGGCGATAAATTGGCCTGTTGAATCTGAACCGGTACTTTCCATGAAAGATATGCAGGGCAAGTTATTTGAGGAAGCGGATGTGTATGAAGATGCAGTCTGAGTTGCTGCAAGCGAACAGGTAATGGCCAAAGCCAAGGTATGTTATACCTGTAATGACTGTGGGGGTCAGACATCCAAATGGCAGGGACAGTGCCCACATTGTCAGGCATGGAATACGCTGATAGAGGAGGTGGCTAATCGAAATATATCCCGATTTGTCATAGATGCGGCAGCAGGGAAAATACTTAATCTGGGTAAAGTAGAAACTGAAGATACACCCCGTTTTTCCACTGGCATGGCCGAGTTTGATCGTGTGCTAGGCGGTGGGCTGGTACGAGGAGGTGTGGTGTTGCTGGGTGGTGATCCCGGTATTGGTAAATCCACATTATTGTTGCAAGCCTTGTCACGCATGTCGATGCATCAGTCAGTGTTATATGTCAGCGGTGAGGAATCCGCTCAGCAGGTTGCGCTGCGTGCGCGGCGTCTGGTGCTGGATGTGGCTGCCGTCAATTTGCTGGCTGAAATCCAGCTTGAAGTCATTCTTACCACGTTGACCCGGCATCCAGCAAAGATTGCGGTGATCGATTCGATTCAGACGATCTATACCGACAGCTTGCAGGCCGCACCCGGTTCGGTATCACAAGTGCGGGAGTGCGCTGCTGGTTTGACCCGCTTTGCTAAGGCCAATGGTATGTGCATCATCCTGGTTGGTCATGTCACCAAAGAGGGCGCACTGGCGGGACCGCGTGTGCTGGAACATATGGTGGATACCGTCCTCTACTTCGAAGGGGATACACATTCCACTTTTCGTATGATCCGCGCTTTCAAGAATCGTTTTGGTGCCGTCAATGAGCTGGGTGTGTTTGCCATGACGGAAAAAGGCTTGCGCGAGGTTGGCAATCCTTCTGCGCTTTTCCTGTCTCATCACAGTAGCGCGGTGCCGGGTATTTGCGTGATGGTGACACAGGAAGGTACCCGCCCGTTATTGGTAGAAATCCAGGCATTGGTGGACGAAGCGCATGCGCCCAATCCCCGGCGTTTAAGTGTCGGTCTGGAACAAAATCGGCTTGCCATGTTACTGGCCGTATTGCATCGTCATACCGGTATGGCTTGTTTTGATCAGGATATTTTTATCAATGCAGTAGGTGGGGTGAAAATCAGTGAGCCGGGTGCGGACCTTGCCGTATTGCTGGCAATTGTTTCCTCTCTAAAAAATCGGGCATTACCGGATAAACTGGTAGTGTTTGGTGAAATAGGACTAGCCGGAGAAGTGCGACCAGTGCAACGCGGGCAGGATCGACTCAAGGAAGCGGCCAAATTAGGATTTACTCGTGCGATTATTCCAAAAGCAAACCAGTCCAAATTGGCAATTGAAGGAATTGAGATTATCGCGGTGGAGCGAATTGAAGAAGCAGTTAATCATGCGCTCGGCCTTTCATAATCTTCCGTATTATTTTTGACCAGCGTTGTTAACGATTAAAGGGCCTCTCTAAAAATTCAGCGTTCCAAACAAGATTAGGCGTGAATAAAAAATGTTGACGCAGCATAAATTGATATGTAAGGAAATATTTTTTATAAGTAACGCAGTATTGTGACGAGACGGGGTAAGCAGGCAATCCCCGTAGGGAATGCTCGCAAATGTGGATTTTTAGAGGTGCCCTAAATAAGGGAGCAGGTGATGGAGTGGTGGAATCACCCCGCTGTACAAAGCGCTCTTGCGCCATTTCTGGTGGCGCTGATGGTTGCGTTTCTGCTTGATCGTATTCGTTTGTCCGGGTTGGCGATATTGGCCGGGTTTTGTACCGTCGTTTATCTGGTGGCAGATTTTAATTTTGAATCGTTGACAGTCACCAGGAAAATCATCCTGACCGGAATCGTTACCGGAGCAATTGCACCGGTCCTTGCTAGTTTTCCCTCACCTTGGCGTATGGTACGTTATTTGCTGGGGGCTGGCGCCGCGGTAGCAGCACTCTGGATATTCTGGCCGATTCTGATACAGAAGCAGCTTATGGAAAGCCTGATGCTGGGGACAGGGCTGGTTCTATTTGTTACGTGGCAAGTAGTGGTAACGGATGGTCTGTATTCACAGCCGATACGCGCAGGTGCTGCCGGAATGGGAATGGGGATAGGCGTGGGGTTCTCTGCACTTTTAGGAGCTTCCGCATCACTTAGCCAGTTAGGATTGGCTATTGGCGCGGCAAGTGGTGCTTATTTGTGTTTGCAGTTTATTCAAAACAAGCCTTTGTCATGTGGACGAACATTTACCCTGCCAGTTTCGTTACTACCAGCTTTACTGGCCAGTGCGGCATTGGTGTTGGCAAAGCTGCCCTGGTATTGCCTGCCAGCACTGGCGCTGATTCCGTTGGCAGCATACTTGCCAATTATGCGAACCAGATCATGCCGGATACAAATTATTGTATTTTCGCTAATGACCATGCTGGTTGCAGTAGCTGCGACAAGTCTGGCATGGTATGCTGAAGGAGTTGTCCTATGGTAGGGGGCGAAGTGTTATGAGATTTTGATATATTTAAAAGGTGAAAATACCATGATATCTCGATTGATCGTTTATCTATTTGTACTGCCGATGACGTTGCTGAGTTTAAAAACGTTTGCAGCAGTGGAAAATTATGATATTGATCCTGCCCATACGCACCCAAATTTTGCGGTCAGTCATCTGGGGTTTTCCACGATGTATGGACGATTTGACAAAACCAGTGGAAAATTTGCAATCGACCGGGCAAGTCGACAAGGCGCTGTTGAAATTACGATTGAAACTACATCCATCAACACCGGACAGGAAAAACGCGATGATCACCTACGCTCTCCTGATTTCTTCAATACGGTTGAATTCCCTGTGGCAACATATAAGTCAGATAACGTGAAATTTGAAGGTGATGCACCGAAAAGCATTGAAGGGAAGCTAACATTGCTGGGTGTCACCAAACCAGTGACTCTGACCATTACCGCGTTTAAATGCGGCCAGAATCCGATGAACAATAAAGCAATGTGCGGGATAGATGCGGTTGGCAGCCTGAAGCGTTCAGACTTTGGCATGAAATATGCTCTACCCGGTGTAGGTGATGATATTCGATTGATGATTAGTGCCGAAGGATACAAGAAGTAAAGAAATGTATTTAGATACACTTGTTTGTCTGTATTTTTCATAGATAGCAGCTCGCGTGCCGTGCTTCGAAATACGCAATACCGTTATTTGCGCGTACCAACGCTCAGTGATGACAAGGACAAACCACGTGAGTATCACCAAATTGCTTATACCGATTGGGGAGACCAAGATAATCCCCACATTGTTTTATGTGCGCATGGATTAACCCGTAACTGCCGTGATTTTGATTTTCTGGCAGCCGCACTGGAACATGATTTCAGGGTAATCAGTGTGGATATGGTCGGTCGTGGCCGAAGCGACTGGCTGTCGGATGCCATGGGTTACAGCAGTCCTCTGGTTTATCTGTCTGATTTTGAGAACTTGCTCAGACATGTCTGTGTGCGACATGGCCGTGCTGCCAAACTCTATTGGGTAGGTGTTTCCATGGGGGGGCTACTTGGCTTGTTACTGGCATCACGTGCACATTTGCCCATCCCTGTCCAGGCGCTGGTGATCAGCGATATCGGCCCTTACATACCCGCTACAATATTAAAAGCGTTTGCTGATTATGTTGGAAAATCACCGCAATTCAAAAACCTGAATGAGCTGGAAAGTTATCTGCGGCTTTTATCTGCCGCATCTGGTGAAATGACAGATGCACAGTGGCGCCATATAGCGAAATATAGCGCGCGGGAAAATGCTGATGGTACTGTTGGTTTACGCTATGACCCAGCAATTTCGATTTCTTTTCGACCAGATGTCGTAAAGAACATCGATCTGTGGACACACTGGGATCGTCTTGATATCTCGGTTCTGGTGCTAAGAGGAAAAGAATCGGACATATTGCCAGCGCAACTGGCCGCTAGGATGAAAGAGAGACATGCTGATACAGAAATTATTGAGCTGGAGCGTGTGGGCCATGCACCCTTGTTGATTGATTTCCAGCAAATTCAGATTGTCAGGAATTTTTTACTACAATGCAAATCCCATAGTAGGTAAGAGCGTTATTCTACATATTGCCATATTCTAATCTGGATTTAGATTAGAAGATAAAACAGTCTGCTATTGCAAAAATGGGAAGCTTAAGTTAAGTGGATTTATGACGTTTACAAAAACTGGTATCACATATTGAATATGAATCTCATAACCCTTTATTAAGCGAAGATAATATGAAACTTTTTAAAAATATCCCAAATCCACGAGAAATTCGTATAAAGCTTGGATTGAATCAACAGGAATTTTGGAGCAAGGTCGGTGTTACACAAAGCGGTGGATCCCGTTATGAGAGCGGACGTGAAATGCCCAGGGCGGTTAGAGAATTAGTTAGGCTGGTGCATATTGACGGTATTGATCTGACTAAAGTGAAACGTGATGATCTAACTGTTGCCGCTATGCTTAAAGCGCAATATCCTGATCTCTATAAAAGCCTGAAGAAATCAGCCAAGCAATTAGACCAATAAGTCACCGTATCATTATCAGACACTAACTTGCACCGTAACGCCTAGCTCACTGATGCTGTTTGCAAATTGCCCCATCCAGTCTCTGCTGGCGCTGGATAAACTGTCTGCTTCGGCTTGTAATGAAGGGCGTGCCAGGCTGTATAGCAGCACGCCTTTTATGTCGATACCTTCTTGCAGCATGGTGCGCACAAAATGCAAATAGGCCTGTATTTCATTGTCATCAGGTGCGAGCCCGTTCCAGTTAAAAACACAAGTCTGTAACCAGGTTGGGCAAAGTGATGCACTCAATTGCAGGTTTTGGCGCATTTGTTGCAGGCTGGAGCGGGTACGGTTGATCCTTAAGCGACCAATTTTGGTTACGCTATCTACCTTGAACCAAACCTCGCCATTGAGTTGAGCCATTTGGCGTAGTCCTGTCTGAACTGCAGCACGATGAATCAGGCTGCCATTGGTGATCAGTCTAAGTTTGAGTGTAGCAGGTAGCGGGAAACGCCGAATTACTTCACCAATCAAGTTGATAATCTCGGCAAATTCGCTAGCACTGGTGGGCTCGCCGTTTCCAGACAAGGCAATGTCATGAATGATTCTGGCTGTCGGTGGTACATGCTGCTGCATAAAATCTCCAAACAATAACTGTTCAAGGAAACCGCATAACTCTCTTTCCAGTTTGCTCAGATTAATTGCTGGTGCAGTGCCACGTTTAAGGTCAGGTACCTGACAATATACGCAGCGCCAGTTACAGGCGTTGTTCGGGTTTAGATTGATGCCGATCGACAGTCCACCGGCGCGGCGCGAGATGACGGGATAAACGTAGGTAAGCCCGGCACTATCGCGGTTGTGATTATCAGTACCTAAGATTTTGCTATCAGTTGGCAATGGTATAATCTGGTTTTCGTTTGTTGACTGTGAGTATAAAGATACTTCTTAAGAGTACTTCTAAAAACCGATTCCCGCAATTATTATCCAGATAACCACCAGAATCTGATCTTGTACTCGACCCCCATTATCTTACATGTTGATAACCCGCAAGTTTGAATTTGATGCCGGACACAGAATTTCGACGCACGCCAGTCAATGTAGGAATCTACATGGACATCGCTACGTGCTGGAAGTTACCCTGTCTGGTAAGATTGTCAATGACGAAGGCGTACCGGAGCAGGGCATGGTCATGGATTTTTCAGAAGTTAAATCCATTGTTCATACGGCACTCGTCGATCAATGGGACCATGCTTTCCTGGTTTATATCCAGGATAAGCCAGTAATAGATTTTTTATTGTCAATTCCCGATCATAAAACGGTTGTGCTTGATCTGCAGCCAACAGCCGAGAATCTTGCGCTGATTGCGTTCGACATACTGGATAATGCCTTTCGAGAGCACTATAAAGAACAATTGCAGCTTGATCACGTGCGATTGTTTGAAACGCCCAACTGTTGGGCAGATGTTGCCCGCACCGATACAGGATCATAAATATCACTTACCATGTTTGTAGACTCACACTGCCATCTTGATTTTCCCGATCTAGCTGATCATCTTGACGAACTGTTGCAGAACATGCGGACCAGTCAGGTATCACATGCATTGTGTGTCGGTGTTGATCTTGAGCACTTTCCCCGCGTGCTGGCCCTGGCACAGGCATATCCACATCTTTTTGCGTCCGTTGGTGTGCATCCTGACTACGAACTGCCCACAGAGCCTGATGTTGCCTGTCTGACCAAACTGGCGGATCACCCCAAGGTTATTGCCATTGGTGAGACCGGGCTGGATTATTTTCGGTTGAAAGGTAACTTGGAATGGCAGCGTGAGCGTTTTCGAAAACATATTCGTGCCGCCAGTCAGTGTGGTAAGCCCTTGATCATCCATACGCGCGCTGCAGCCGAGGATACGTTACGTATTATGGCAGAAGAAAATGCCCAGTCTGTCGGTGGAGTAATGCATTGCTTTACGGAAAATTGGGAAGTCGCCAAACGTGCGCTGGATATGAATTTTTACATTTCCTTTTCTGGAATTGTTACTTTCAAGAATGCGAGCCTTGTCAGGGAAGTGGCGATGAAAGTACCTGCTGATCGGATGCTGATTGAAACTGATTCTCCCTACCTTGCTCCTGTGCCACATCGTGGCAAAACCAATCAACCAGCTTATGTATGTCATGTTGCTGAAGAAATTGCGCGTTTACGGAATATGGCTCTATCCGAAGTCGCTAAAGTAACAACCAGCAATTTTTTTAATCTATTCAAGATCAAGGGGGTCGGTGATAATGCGACGGCAAGATTTTCTTAACATAAGTTCAGGCGTGGTACTGGTGTGCATGCTGGTTTTGAGTATGCAGACTCAGGCGGGTGTGGATGAAGATTTGATCCGTGCGGTAGAGGATAATAATGCACATCGGGTAGAAAATTTACTCGCCAAAGGGGCGAATCCAGATGCGCGCAATTCACGCAGCTATACCGCGCTGATGCTGGCAGCCCGTCATAAAATAACTAGGCTGGATGAGCTGTTGCTGGCGGCAGGTGCTGATGTCAATCTGCGCAACAAATATGGAGAAACTGCCATAATGCTAGCGAGCTATCATGGTCAGGTGGATATGGTTAAGCGGCTCCACAAGCAAGATGTGGACTTCGATCATGCAGGCTGGAATCCACTGATTTATGCTGCAACCAATGGTTATCACGAGATTGTTACATTCTTACTGGATTCCGGTGCGAACATTAATGCAGCTACCGACAATGGTACGACAGCCTTGATGATGGCAGTACGCGGTAATCATTATGAAACTGCCAAACTTTTGCTCGCACGAGGTGCAAATCTACAGGCTAGTAATGAAGCAGGGGAAACCGCGCTTGATTGGGCAGATAAAAAGGGGCGCAGTAATATAGTGCAACTATTGCTGGAAAATAACCGTATGGACTGATTCCGATGATATGGTTTTTCAGTTATGAGCACTTTTCATTTACTGAATAGCATAGGGGAGGGGCATTAGCGTCAAGACAGGTCCTGTTGGTGTTTTCCAGTGAATTTCGTAATTTTCTACACTACTGATTTGAATCACGGCCAATACATCATAACCGCCGATGGGAGAAATCGCGGCGTTGACGATCATGCCGCTTGCCTGTAGTCCCATTTCCTGACTGAATAATGGATCACTCGCTGCAGCGATATCAGAGCATGCTATGTGCGCTCGATACATGCGTCGTTTCAGTTTTCCCAGATACTGAGTTCGCGCGACAATTTCCTGCCCGGGATAACAACCTTTCTGAAAACTAACACCGCCAATCTTGTCGAGATTGATCATCTGGGGAATAAATTCTTCTTGTGTTTCTGGCTGGATGCTGGGAATGCCTTCGCAGATTTCCTGCCATTGCCAGCAATGTGATCCAGCAGGTATTAGCTCATGCCTCAATCGCTTCCAGATTCTGGTGGCTTCAGCCAACGTGGTGATAATTTCAATGCGCTGTTCGCTATGGCGGATTACTTGGCCCTCACTTGTATCAGAGAAGGATAACGGTTCAAATCTGGGTAAAATTTCTGTGAAGCAGTTATTTAGCACGGCCGTGGTATTTTTATCGATGATGCCGATACGTACTAGATTGTCGGTCTCATCGTGTAAAGTAACCTTTGTTCGCAATACAAACATGCTAAAGCGTTTGATTGTGGATTGCACCAGGCTGGCTGGCAATTGCAGCCAGTAGTCCGCACTTTCGACCCTCTTCCAAATCAGGAAATTACTTAATAATCGCCCTTTTGGCGTGCAATAACCTCCATAAGTTGCGGTGTGCCCATTGAGCATGCTGATATCGCAAGTCAACTGTCCTTGTAAAAAGCTTTGAGCGTCTGGTCCGGAAATACGGATCAGCCCGAGATAGGAGAGGTCTACCAGCACAGGCGACGCCTGCACTTGCTGTAATTCTGCAGCGGGATCGCCAAAATGTTCGATCTGATTTAAGTTGATTCGGGCATTCCCCTCCCGGAGAAAATCGAGCCAGGCAGCATTCATATGCAACTCACAACAAAGTTTAGTTTGATAATAATTATGCTGACAATAACCATGATTATCGATTCTAGAGATGCCCTCTATTGCGCCTGGATTGCTTCAAGATTTTGTTTGGCTTCTTCATTGCCTTGTTTCGCTGCTTTTCTGAACCATTCAATAGCTAAATCCTTATCTTGAGTTGCCCCACCTTCACCAGTGAGATAAATGACTCCTAAATTATTCTGCGCATCGACATTTCCCTGTTCGGCAGATCGGGTAAACCATTTAACTGCCGTTGACGTGTTCTGAGCAACCCCTTCCCCATTGAGATAGAGTAGCCCAAGATTAAATTGGGCATCAGCATGCCCCTGTTCTGCTGCACGAGAGAACCAGCCTGCAGCTGTTACAGGATCAGACTCCATAATGTTACCTGCAGCATCGCGTGAGACCGCCTCGCCCAGATAAAACATGGTACCCAGACCATTTTGAGCATCCGGATCACCCGCTTCTGCATCCATGCGCAGTTTTTTGAAACGCTCTTCTGGTGTCATGCCGTCATCCAACGTTGGTATGATTTCTTTCTTCAGTGCATCTTGTTCTTCGGCAGATAATCCCTGTTTTAAAAAAGAAGGTAGTTCACCAAGGGGGGTAATTTCATTGAGCGTTGATTGCTGTGTTCCTTTTGATGTATCAGGAGTGCTGGCATTCTCCGAATTTCCACAAGCAGTCATCATCAGTGCAATGAGTATGGTCGGTATAAGATATGGCATGTTGTTGGACCCTCCTGGTTGAATATGAATATGAATATGAATATGAATAAGGATTTGGTTTATTGAATATTGATCGGCCGGTCACGGCAAAAGACGGACTATTGCCTGGCACCAGCATCACGTAGAATTTTGATGACATCGCGATGATTGTACCTTTGTGCCAGAAAGAGCGCAGTTGCATCATTCCCGGCTTTGATGTTGGGGTCGGCTCCCGCAGCGAGCAGGGCTTTGGTGATGTTCTGGTAACCGTTCTGCGCTGCCAGCATCAGAGATGTTGCGCCATTATTGGCTGATTTGTTGACATTGGCACCAGCCCGAAGCAAATCCTGAACCCCGTTTTGGAAATTCAATCGTGCAGCATACATCAGTGCGGTTATTCCTTCCTGATTGCCAGCATCGATATCGGCGCCAGCCTGAATCAGCAGACGCAGAATTTCGATTCGGCTATACTGTGCGGCAATCATCAACGCAGTTGTTCCATCGGAAGATACCGCATCTTTCTTTGCGCCCTTCGCTAGCAATACACGTACCACATCAATTCTGTCATCGCGTGCCGCCAGGTGCAGAAGAGAGCGATTTTCCTCAATAAGAACATTAATATCAGCACCATTATTCAGCAGGAATTCAACGATTTTATCCTGTCCGTTTACAGTGGCCTGGATGAGCGCCTGATTTAGGGTGGATTGATCAAAGGAATGTGATTCGGTTAATAAAGATTGGATGCGAGACAGTTGTCCACGGCCTGCTGCATTGATCAGTTCATCTTCCGTCTGGCTGATCGCCTGCTCGGTTAAGGCTGCAACTGGTAGCAATAGCATGATCAACCCAAGAAAATAAACGTAAAACCGCAGTCTGCTGATTAATTTTATGAGCATGGTCAGATCGAGTAATTGGTTAATGTTCAGTGATAGAAAACATGCGCTGGTATTCCCTGATCGCATAACGGTCCGTCATTCCTGCAATGTAATCGGCAATAGCCTGATGCCCGTATTGATTAAATTTCTGTTGATATTTTTCCGGTAGCAGTGCGGGGTCGGCAGAAAAAGCGGTGAATAATCTTTCAATTGTATGCCGCGCCTTGTTGCTCATGCGCATCACCTGATAATGTCTGTAAAGATTCTGGTATAAGAAACGTTTCAAATCACGTTGCTGGCGCCTGATAGTATCGCTGAAGCCAATCAGGACGGGCAATCCGCGAACTTGATCGAGACTTTCCGGTTTTGCCTGTTCGATGTTGGCCTTGCTTTGCGCAGTCAAGTCAGAAGCCAGTGTATTGATCATGCCACGAATCGTTTCATGGATTAGACGCCTTTCACTCAGGTCGGGATAGCATTTTTGTACGGTGTACATATGCCCGGCGAAAATGTCCACCTCTGCAAGCTGTTTCAGGCTGATGAACCCTGACCGCAGACCATCATCGACATCATGGTTATTATAAGCGATTTCATCCGTCAAATTCGCTAGCTGTGCTTCCAGGGATGGACTGTAATTATTCGTGAAGCGTTCACCCAATTCACCTAAAGTCGGTATTCTGGACTTGGGCACTTTCTTCAATATCCCTTCACGGGTTTCAAAGCAGAGATTCAGCCCATCGAATTGGGCGTAACGTTCCTCAAGCACGTCAACTACCCGTAATGACTGCAGGTTATGCTCGAACCCACCATATTCACGCATGCATTCATTCAGCGCATCCTGACCGGCATGACCGAAAGGCGTATGCCCTAGATCATGTGCTAATGAAATCGCTTCCACCAGGTCTTCATTGAGTGCCAGGTTGCGCGCAATTGATCGTCCGATCTGGGCAACCTCCAGACTATGAGTGAGGCGTGTGCGAAACAGATCCCCTTCATGATTGACAAATACTTGGGTTTTGTATTCGAGCCGCCGGAATGCCTTAGAGTGAATGATTCTGTCCCGGTCTCGCTGAAATTCACTGCGTCCGGAAGGCGAAGATTCGTGAATTCGACGCCCGCGCGAATTCCGATCGGATACGGCATAATGTGCCAGCTCAATTAAAGTCATGAGGAATCTGAAACTGGTGGAACGACATCGTGCCAGAGTGTAAATTTCATAAAAGTACCTCTAAAAATTCAGAGTTTTAAGCAAGACTGGGCGCGAATAAAAAATATTGGCGTAGTATATTACTGATGTGTAAGAAGGCAACTTTTGTGAGTAACGAAGTATTGTGGTGAAACCTGAATTTCTAGAGGTGCTCATAAGTATTAGTATTAACTTTAACTTGCCCTCGATTGTATTTGATTGTATTTCTACGCGCTACCCTTGCGATTTGCTTTCTTACTTCCCACACCATCCAATATACGCATGACGAGGTCAGATGTCGAAATACCGGATGTATACGTAAGCTCCTGAATCATTTCTGCTGGCAATGACTCGCATAGCTTGTATTTATCCAAACGTTCCTGCTCCGATGCGCAGGCAAAGGTGTAAATATCAAAGCCATGTTGTTGCATAAATTCCAGCGTGACACTCGCCGGGGTTTCCGTTATTACGGCATTGGCGTATTTGCACGCGGCGACGACGGCGGCGCGTTCGGTCTGTTTCATGACCGGCAGCTTACCTTTGTTTTCCACCACGCGCTCATCCGAAACCACGCACACTGTCAAATGTGTTCCCAATGCACGCGCTGTTTGCAGGAAATTCACATGGCCTTCATGAAATAGATCGGCCACCATGCGGGTATACACGCGTATTTGCCGTTGATTTATTGGCCACGCGGGGATTTCCCGCTTCAAGCGTATAAGCGCCCGTTCCAGCCATTGGCGGCTGCGCAGCGCGAGTACGTCATCAGGGTCTTTTAACGCGATCTGATGCGCATAACACCATGCTTTGGACAAATCACCCACCAGCCAGCGCTGTATCAGCCGGTGATACGCATAGCAGCGCACCAGCAAGGTAAAACTCTCCAGATTGAGCGCGGATACCACGGTATCCCAATGAGGATTTGGCGTGCGCCAGTCGCCGTAAAATGCAGTAAGAATTTTTTCCGGCTGGCGCGGAAACCAGACCATGCCATAATCTGTTTCGCGTGGGGTCAGATCAAATTTGGGAAAAACTGATACCCGCTGATACTCATCGGGATAACCGGGCAGCGCGAAACCGCCTACGATCTGCTTGCCTCTCGCCTGCAGGCCGCAGATATCGAGCGTAATCCCCAATTCCGGGTGCACGTAATCGCGGTAATTGGCGTATTCAATCCGCATCGGCGAGCGCGCCCACCCGGCTTGCTCCAACGCAGCACAACAGGCATCCCACGATTCCATGCGCACGGCGATGTCGAGATCCTTGTCGAAATCCAGCAGGCATCCGTTACGAACCAAGCCCAGCAAAGTGCCGGCAAAAGGAAATGCTGGAATATCCAGCCTGGCCAGTTGCGCGCACGTCGTCCATAGCAATTGCTCGGCTTTGCCCGAGACAAAGACATTTTCCTCGGTTTGCAGCAGTTTCACCGGCTCTTTCTGCGGCGGGATTTTTCCCGTTCTGGCCAGCGCCATCAAGTGATTCAGCGCATCAGTGAAATGTGCTTGGGCGGAGGGTAAATCCAGTAAAACAAAACTCGCGGTCCCCAGCACATGCGCCCAATGTGCCTTGTGAAAATCTCCTTGCACATGCGCATAAATTTTTGCGGCATACGCAGGCACATCGGTCGCCCGACCGGTACGCATCGCCAGCGAGCACCATAATCTGGCCACATCCTGCGACAGCGGATTCTCAATTTTCAGTGGATCGAGTATTGCATCAGCATCATTGAACTTACCGGCGGCGATTAAGCTCTTCGCTTTCAATAATAATTCTTCGTGTTTTGTAGTCATATTTGGTAATCCATTAGTCGCATCCGCTCCAATATCTAGCACAATTAATGATTGCATTTTAACCATTGTTCAATATAATAGGAATTATTCTCATTATTGTTTAAAGGTTTTAGTGAGACGGAGCGGAACATAATTTTATCGATTGGTGGATGAACACATTTAATTAGGAGGCAAAATATGGCAGTCAGCACAACACCACGCCCCAATCTGGGCTCAGGCTCTATCAAGTTTATCGATGGTCTTCCTTTTGAAGGAATTGGATCCGCCGGGTTTACCGAAAATGATTTGCTCATCATTGGAGATGATCTGGATAATTTTCTGGAAGGTGGTGACGGTCACGATGAAATCGAAGGTGGCGGCGGTAATGACATCATCAAAGGCGGTGCCGGCAATGGCATACTGAAAGGTGGTGATGGTGACGACGACCTTGATGGCCAATCCGGAACCGAAAAGCTGTTTGGCGGTGCCGGCAACGATATATTACGCGCCGGTGACGGCTATGACCGCCTAATCGGTGGCGACGGCAATGACACGTTTGGTTTTTATGGCACCGGACATTTCCAGGTTGCCGATTTTAAAGTGGGCGAGGATCGCCTGTTCTTTGATTCAGATGTTCTAGGAATCCAATCATTTGATGAATTGGTGTCATTTATAACTGGCGTTACCGATAATGGCGATGACGGGTTTACCGTTGAATTTATCGGAGGTGCGGCCACCATTGAACTGGTTGGTGTCAACATAAACTCGATTACCCCGGATATGATCGTGTTTGATCTGTAAATGAAGATGTTGCTTACTTCCAGCCCAGGCTGGAAGTAACGGTTAACGGTTTTAAAGTTATTATTTCACGGTATACAGGGTCATCATACCGGCACTGATATGGTCATTGACATGACAGTGATACATCCACGCACCTTCCACATCGGGTTGCATATCCAGTGTTTTGGTGGCCGCCGGCAGTACTTCGGTTACATCCAGGCGGTTGCCGTTGTGCAGAAGCGTCGCGCCGTGCCAATGCGGCGTATGCAGATCCACCTCGGTTCCCATGCCCAGGATATACCAGCGCACACGCTCTCCCTTATGCATCAGATAGCCTTGATTGTTGCTATAAACCAGCCCATTGATGCCGTGCATCAAATTACTTTCCGCGAAGACTTCATCCTCCGGGTCGCAGGAATCCGCGCAGGCGGATAGATTGGTTGCCAGATGCAGGCTGGCATTTTCATCGAACACCGTAAATAATGAGATGAATTCACGATCGACATCTCGCGGCGCACCATCCGGTTTTGCTCGTCCTCTGCGGGTGATGATGATCGGACCGATCAATCCGGCATTGGTGTCGGCAGGTTCATTCACGTGGCCGTGGTAAATCCAGGCAATCGACGATGGATCATTCTTACCCGGCCCGGCACGTTCCGGAACACTCCAGACATAAGTGTGTTCCCCGCCTGGCGCGACTATGCCATCTTGTTGATGGGCACCGCCCGTAACCTGGGCGTGTGGAGCACCCTCATGCGCCTGGGTATATTGAACGCCATGCGGATGGATGCTTGCCGGGAAACGCGTATTGTTTTTGAAGTGAACGATGATCCGGTCCCCGACAGCCGCGCGAATGACCGGCCCGAGTATGCCCAGATGCTCTTCTGCGGCACTACGCGGTTTGATGGCACCAAACCCTTCGGTATATTGCCGGTAAACGGATTTCAAGTAACGCCGCCCGATCCCATGTTCCACGAAGATGCGCTGATCCGCGTCAAATTCATTGCCGGTCATCGGGTCGATAGGAAAAGAAGGCGCATAATCCCACCGTACCTCATCGGCTGCTATCCAGTAAACTCGTTCCACCGACTTGGCAAGAACCGGACTGCCGCTCAATACAATCCACATCAAAACCACGGCGAAACCAAAAATTTTATTTTGCAGCATGTAAAAATTTCTCCTGATTAAAGGAAATCCTGAACAAGTGCTATTCCGGACTAGAGTGAGAAATCTATTGCATTGATTAAAAATTTTTAACTGAATTCGGAATGACAAATATGAGTTATTCAGGGTTTCATGAAATAAGTGCAGACGTAATGACTAGACTAACGTTGGCGATTCCTTTCATGCGTCCGCGTTCCTCATTCAAACGTGCACGTTATTGCCATTGGTCGGCTACTGGTGAAACAAACACGGTAGCTGGCTATGATGGTTTCGCGAATAGTAGAACCGGCCTTGAAGTACCGGAAGCGTGCCCTCAAACACGGCTTCCCCTCGCAGGAAGGCTAGGACTGCGAGGAGAAAACTATGGTTTTAAAGTAGGCTGCTTTCGTATTCCACAATGATCGCGGTCAATATCGATCGCAGTGCAACAGCTCTGTCAGCATTTCCGGTATTAATTGCGTCTTTCAGATCCCGTATTGCATTTTCCAGATTGGAACGCTTGGACACGCTTAGACGTTGACTTAGATCAGATGAGAAAATTCCAGAATAGAGCGACAATCTTTCCAAGGCCAATAAAGCTTGGTTTTTATCGTTTATGTAATTGACTTCGATTTGCTGGATGCTTCTCCTAATCTGCCCCAGAATACCTCTACTGATTTCACTGACGATCTGGTCGGCAACTACACTCGACAAGTCACCGGTGAGCTGGGCTTTGATTTGACTACTGCCAGACGGATTATCCTGCGCGATGAAATTTTCCACGATGCGATAAAAATATTCGCCTTCGATTTGTTTTTCCCTGGCTTCGTCAACTTCGTCAGTTCTGTTCTCGATAATGCCTTCCACTTCACGCAGCACACCGACCAGGAAACTTCTAGCCAGCGGAATGACGATATTTTCGCGCGCCAAAGCCAATGACAATGCATCTCCCGTATCAGTCTTATCAAGTGCTCGCTTGCCTAAGGCAAAGGCAGCGGTGATTTGATAATCGAGATCCGGGTCGCTGCCTGACACAATCGATTGCTTATCAGCAGACAGCACTTTGTCTTCTTTATTCGCTGTTTTGGCAATAGCAGAGTAAGCGGTATATGCTCTATCCCACTCGAGGGTGAGCTCATCCGTTGTGAAGTTATCGAATTGCGCCAATGCGAGTGTGGCACGATCGTAAACTACCAACGCAAATGTCTTTTGCAGCGATTTATCGATCACCTGCAATGCCAGTGCGACTTGATCGCCGGCCTTAATCTGTGCAATCGCTGCCGATACATTCTGATCAACCGTTTGCCCATAGATTTGGTCGACCAATTGCGTCAATTGCTGTAAATCCCCTGCATATTTTGCGGCGATAGCATCCGCATCGATCGGTGCCTGATTCCGTAGCGCATCGATTGCCTGATAGTTGGCAAGTGCATTCTCAACGATAGCGGTATGCTGGGTTATTTCATAGTTAGCTCGGTTAAGCGTATTTTCATACTCCGTTAAAATCGCCGAGATGGCATCACGCGCTTGCTCGGATTTCGACGCGCTTAATTCGTTGCTGGCAGTAAGTAAATTCTCCAGTTCATTTTCCAGATTGCTCCGATCAGCGGCTCCCAGCCGCACTTCAAGATCTGGCAGCAGGATTCTGGCATAATATTTGGCGCCCGCTGCTTCCGCCACGGCATGTGGACGATCTTTCTCGGTAATTGCGCGAGCTTGACCGTTCATCTCGCCAACCACCCGACCGATAAAGCCTTTGCCTAACTCACTGACAATCTCATCGGCGACAACTTTCGATGGATCTCCCGTCAATTGCGCTTTTATTCTCAAGCTGCCGGCAGGATTTCCTCTGGCCACTAGCGATTCAATAGTGCGATAAAAAATTTCCCCTTCCTTCTGCAAAACACTCGTTTCATCGGGGTCGAAACCTCTCTGCTCAATAACGCCGGCGACTTCGCGCAACACCCCAATATAATAGGCCCGCGTAAGCGACATCCGGATCCCATATCGTGCGATTTGCACCGTGATGAAATCTTCCTCCGGATTGCTTTTATTTAAAGCCGTCCTGACTCTGGAAAAGTGATCGTTCACTTCGGCATCAAGCCCGGGATTGCTGCCCGCTTCCAGCGCTTGTCGGTCGGCTGTCAAAATTTGATTCTCTCTGGCGACAGTACCGGAAATGGCCTGGAAGGCCGCCACTGATTCATCCAGCATGGCTGTTAAAACATCTGATGTGCCGGTTTCAAATTGGTCGCGGATAGCAGCAATGCGATTCCAAATGCTTTGATAGAAAACACGTTGCAGCGTCTTGTCGATAACTTGTGCCGCAAGCCTTGGCGCATAGTCGTTTTTGATGTCGTCGATAGCTGCCAGCACATCGCTATCCAACGTCAAGGAATTCGCAGTATCGACCTCCTGCGTCAATGTTTGCAAAGCGCCAGCATATTCTGCTGCGATTGCATCTCCATTGATCGGAAATTCTTTACGCAATGTTCCTATGGTTTTAAAAGCTGTGACGGCCGATTCAATGACTGAAACATTGGATGCGGCTGCTGCGGTTAGCGTATTGCCGATACCGAGTACCATAAAGCACAAACTCATCAGCAATACCTTACGCAGTGAGTTTGCGAATCCCTTAAATAAAAACATTTTTAAACATCCTTTTAGAATTAGTTGATGACAATACGAATTTTAATGATAATCGTTATCATTAAAAAGGTCAAATAAAAAAACGCTACTACCGACTTCTACCTACTAGAAGTTGGCGATCAGCGACGCTCTAACCGCAATCGGTGAACCCGGTGTGATATTGAAGTCGTTATGCGCTGAGGAAAAGTACTTGGTATCGAACAAATTCTCGATATTCAATTGGCCACGGAAGCGCTTGCTAAACTGCGCGAAAAGTGCCGCATCGACGCGCGTGAAGCTGGGTACACTAACCCGATTGGTCAGCGAAGCAAACATATCGTCCCGGTGAATTACACCGAATGCCGCACCGATACTTGGCGTAATATCATAGCGGCTCCATATCGAGAAGGTGTGGCGCGGAAGCTCGGCAACCGTTGCTCCTTTCCGCGCGACGCCGAAGATGTCGCTGGTAATTTCCCCTACCTGATAGGCGTAACCGCCCATTACGCTCCAGTTGGGCGTCAGTTGACCGGCCAGGCTGACTTCGACACCTTCGGTACGCTGACCTTTGGTTAGGAAAGTCTGTCCTCCGACAATCGAATTGATGACATTGCTGCGATCCAGTTGGTAAACAGCAGTGGTGAAAGCCAGGTCAGGCCGGATATCCCATTTGACCCCGGTTTCCAGCGTTACAAACTTTTCCGGCTTGAGCGTTTCAATCGTGACGTTCAAAGCCGTGAGCTGATCACCAGCCCGTGGCACATAGGCTTGACTGTAACTAGCATAAAATGAGATCGGCTGAAACGGTTTATAGATCACGCCAAAACGGGGTGCAATCAAGTCATCTCTTGATTTCAAGTGATCCATCGGGCCATTTTTCTGCTGAAAATCCACTTCAAACAAGTCATAGCGCACCCCGGCAATCACCTGAAGTTGGGGAATGATCTCGATCTGATCCTGAATATAGAGTGAAGTGATATTGACAATGCTACGGTTCAACGCATCCAAATCGCCGCCCGAATCCCGTGTTCTGAACGTGATCGGGGTATCGGTGGTCGGATTGCTCAAGGGAACCAGCAGATTGGTATTGGCCCGATTATTATTGAACAGGCCGGTCGCGCGCCTGTTATCGGTTTCTTGGCGACCGACTTCGACACCTGCCATCAACGTATGCGAAATGGACCCGGTATTCAAGGTATATAGCAGATTTGTCTGGTTGAAGACATTTTCACGCGATGTCGTGTTGTTATAAGCTCCTATCGATACTAGACCAGTTAACGTATTAAACCCGCTATTGGCAAAAACATTCTGGTAAAACTTATCGTAGGTCGCATAATTGGTGCGATTCTGCAGCATAACGCCGGAGTCAAATTTATGTTCAATCAAGGAATTAAACGACAATACATCAACAATCGCATTACTACGCTTGGCATCGCCAAAGAATTGCGATTGCCGCACATCGACGGGTCCTGTGACTTCTCCACGAGCGCCCAGAACCGAGGTAATACCGCGATCAGCGGTGCGGTCATCATGAAACCGCTCCATATTGGCGACTATTTTAGTGCGATGCGTTGGTTTAATAGTCACCGTCGGAGAGATTCCAAGCCGCTCCGAGCCCACGCCATCACGAAAACTACCTGCATTTTCGTATAGCGCATTCAAACGAACGGCAGCCACATCATTAATCACATATCCGACGTCAGTCGTCATTCTTTTTAGATTGTAAGATCCACCCTGAAAAGTAAACTCTCGCACTGGTTTCCAATTGGCTTGTTTGGTAACACGGTTAACAACGCCACCTGAGCCGCCACGACCAAAAATCATGCCGTTAGCGCCTTTGAGCACTTCAATACGCTCAATGCTATAAAGATCGCGGAAGTATTCGACATCATCACGGATGCCATCAGTAAAAAAATCGCCGGTCGAACGATTTCCACGAAATACGAGCGCATCACGATTACCTTCGCCCTGCGAGACGCCAACACCGGGTACATAACGGACAGCATCGCCAATACTCCGGATTGACTGATCTTTAATCAGGTCATCGGTTATAACCGAAATAGATTGTGGAACATCGAGCAACACAGTATTGGTTTTCGTTGCAGTATTGGTGCTGACTGCTGCATACCGGTTTGTAGCGTTGGCGGTAATCTGTATTGCAGGCAGGACAGTAGCAACAGGATCCGTTGGCGACGCGGATATTGCCGTTAACACATAGCTATCGCCCTGTTGCACCACTTGCAGGCCGGAGCCGGCAAGCAACTGATTCAGCCCCGTTTTAATCTTAAAATCACCGGTTAATCCTGGTGTCACTTTACCCTGCAACATCGTAGAATCAATGACAAGTTTTATTCCCGCCTCCTGCGAGAACTGAATCAAGGCATCGTACAAGTAACCGGCAGGAATATTGTAGGTTCGTAGCGCCGCTTCAGTGCTGTTTGCTGATTCAGCAACACTTGGTTTAGACAGAAAAACTGCCGCCAGACCCAGACTGATTAGTATTGCAAAAAAATAAATACTTCGAGTAGAACAACGGACAACCATGATATTAGGGCGTAATTATTTTTGCAGTTCTTGCCAGCTCCTGGCACAGATAACTCTTATTCCAATATATAGAATCAGGCAGCAAAATGCTCCGATGATGCGGGTAATTTTAATAAAGACATCTCTAAAAATCCATATTTCGTCATAATACTGCGTTATTTGTAATAAATATTTAATTGCATATTAATTATATTCTGCGTAAACAATTCTTATTCTCGCCCGGTCTTGTTTGAAACTCTGAGCCTTTAAAAGCACCCATAAAAACGAAAAAATCATTAATAATGATAATGATTCTTAATTATACTTTGGTATTTTTAAAAAGCAAATGACTATTTAAGAAGGCCATCTATTTTGATTAATGAGAGGTATGCATTAGTGGTTTTATGCACCCAGCAGCCTTGCTGATCAGTTTAGGATCAATATTTGAAAACGGCTTTCCAGAAACCCAGCGCGCCATCGCTGATAGCCATCCGACAACGACAGCAATTCCTTGTGCCCCGTTTCATCAGAACCGATAATCACCAGAAGACATAACCGATTATCCGTTCTAAGCGTACCGTAGACCCCATCCGACCAGACATAGGCATAACGCTTGTTACTTCAAATCACGCCGACTCCAGTCCCGGTAGTCCGGCCCCATTGTTGCTTCAGGTGGCTGATTATTGTTGGTGACAATCCTGGTGCATCCGCTCCCAGAATGCGTTTCAGCATTTCGCTAAAGCCTCCCGTTGAAACCAGTTTCAGATATTGCCAGGGTAAAAATTCTTCAGCATTTCGCGTGCGCTTCAAGTAAAGAGGAATCAAGCTGCCCTGATCAAATTATAACTCTTCAGCTTCACATAATTTTTACTTTGTAAGAGCTAGAATCATTTCAAGAGTTAAATTGAATTGTTTAGTGCGGTTATTGATGGGACAGCATAAAAGATTTTCAAGTAAAGAGGAATCAAGCTGCCCTGGTCAAATTGTAACTCTTCAGCTTCACATAATTTTTACTTTACAAGAGCTAGAATCATTTCAAGAGTTAAATTAATTAGTGCGGTCATTGATGAGACAGCATAAAAAATTTATTAGTTTTCAATATGAAAATAAAAATTCAACATATCGTGAACATGATGCTAAAGAAGAAAATAGTATCGTTGTGCGAAAGTTCTGTCCCCTCTATGAGCCTGCTAGGAAAGATATACCCGCACTCGTTAAGCTGCACCATGCAGACTTTCTTGCTTCCCCTAACAAAAAATACTTTGCCCCTTGACAACCTAAATGGTAGAAAAATGATTACTAAATTATCCGTAGTTTTTCTAAGTTTAATCGCGGTTCCGTTTTTGAATGGGTGTAATCACGCAGAAACAGAAACGCATCATGAGTTGCCAAAATTTGAGGCAACGACACCGTTTCATAAAGATGTTTCCCTACCCAGGCAATATGTCAGTCAGATTAAAGCCATCATGCATATTGAAATCCGCGCTTTGGAAAAGGGCTACTTAGAGGGTATTTTTGTGGATGAAGGGCAGTGGTTAAAAAAAGGACAACCCATGTTTAAAATTATGCCCAAAATTTATCAGGCGGAATTACAAAGAGCGAGAGCCGAGGCGCAAACTGCAAAGATCGAATACCTTAATACCAAAGGTTTGGCTGATGAGAATATCGTCTCGCCCAATGAGTTGGCTTTGGCAAAAGCGAAACTAGATAAGGCTAATGCGGAGGTGAGGTTTTCGGAAACCCGCTTGGGTTTCACCGATATCAAAGCATCTTTTGATGGGGTTATGGGTCATTTTAATGCCAGGATCGGCAGTCTTCTCGATGAAGGCGAGTTGTTGACGGAACTATCTGATATCAGACAATTGTGGGTCTATTTCAACGTTCCAGAAGCAGACTACCTGAATTTTAGAATGGAAGAAGGCGACAAACTTGGTGAAACTGTCCAACTAAAAATGGCAAATGGCCAGATTTATGATCACACGGGTGTCATTGAGACGATTGTAGGTGATTTTGATAACACTTACGGCACCATTCAGTTTCGTGCCTTATTTCCTAACCCGGACAGAATTCTCAGGCATGGTGAGACAGGAACTATCCTACTGACCAAGCATTACCCAAATGCCATGATTATCCCGCAAAAAGCGGTGTTCGAAATCATGGATAAAAATTATGTCTACGTCATCAATGAAGAAGAAAAGCTGGAGCAAAGGCTTATCCATATAGAGGCTGAGATGACAAAATTGTTTCTTGTTAGCGATGGCTTGAATGTCAGCGACAGAGTGTTGCTTGAAGGTATACGAAAAGTTAATCCTGGAGACAAGGTGAGCATCAATTTAAGGCCGCCCGAAGAGATCGTTCCGGAATTAGAGTTGTATACCGAATAACTGTTTAGTTTTTAAGGATTAGGCCATGTTTAGTATTTTTCTTAAAAGACCTGTGATGGCGATTGTGTTATCACTGATGTTCGTATTTATGGGTCTTTTGGCAATGAAATCATTGCCGGTTTCCCAGTTTCCAGATATTGCGCCGGCTCGGGTCACGGTTGCGGTATCGTTTCCCGGTGCCAGTGCCGAAGTACTGGTGAAATCGTCCCTGATTCTCTTAGAGCGTGCTATCAATGGCGTGCCCGGTATGAGATACATCACTTCGGATGCAACCAGCGCCGGCGAAGCGACCATTCAAGTGTATTTCAATCAAGGCGTTGATCCTAATATTGCGATGGTCAACGTGAAGACACGTGTGGATCAGATGATGAGCAGGCTGCCAACACTGGTGGAGCTGGAAGGCGTGATCGTGAACTTCGTCCAGCCCAGCATGCTTATGTATGTCAATATCTTCAGCACGGACAAACACGCGGATCAGAAACTTTTATTTAATTATGCCTACGTCAATGTCATTCCAGAGATTCAGCGCATTACGGGGATCGCCCAAGCGACCATACTGGGCTCCCGCCAATATGCGATGCGCGTTTGGCTGAACCCGGAGCGGATGCGAGCTTATAAAGTCTCGGCAGAAGATGTGATGGAAGCCCTGGCAGATCAAAGCATTATCGGTCGTCCCGGTCGTCTCGGGCAAAGCACAGGCAAAGCCGCCGAGTCCAAGGAGTATGTGTTGGTCTATAAAGGGCGTTTCAATAAGCCGGAAGAATACGAAGATATTATTATCCGGTCTTCTTCGGAAGGCCAGATTCTGCGCATAAAAGATATAGGCGAGGTTGAGCTGAACAGTGAGTTTTACAATATTTACTCTGATAAAGACGGATACCCTTCGGCGTCTATCGTGCTTAAGCAAAATTACAACACTAACGCGCAAACAGTTATAGCGGCAACGAAGGAAAAACTGGAAGAATTGAAAAAGTCCTTCCCTGAGGGTATGGACTACGAAATCAACTATGATGTGTCGCGTTTCGTCGAGGCGTCCATCGAACAAGTATTACATACCTTGGTGGAAGCATTCGTTCTGGTTTCCCTGGTGGTTTTTATTTTTCTTGGCGACTGGCGTTCTACTTTGATCCCTGTCCTCGCGGTACCGGTTTCGCTGGTTGGAGCATTCGCCGTTATGTCCGCGTTCGGGCTTTCCATCAACCTTATCACCTTGTTTGCTTTAGTGCTGGCTATTGGTATTGTGGTCGATGATGCCATTGTGGTGGTGGAAGCTGTGCATGCAAAAATGGCCGACGAGCATTGCAGTCCTTATGAAGCTTCTCGAAAAGTATTGGGGGAAATCGGCGGCGCTATTGTAGCGATTACGCTGGTCATGGTATCGGTGTTCGTCCCTATTGCATTTATGCCAGGACCGGTTGGAGTGTTTTATCGAGAATTCTCTATTACCATGGCATCGTCGATCATTATTTCAGCAATTGTGGCGCTATCGCTTGCTCCGGTACTGTGTGCCATGATCCTTAAAAATACTCATGGTCAGCCGAAACGAAAAGATCCAATCAGTCTTTTCATCGATGGCTTTAATTTTGTTTTTGAAAAGGTCACTGGGCGCTATGTCCGATTGATGAACTTCATGGTCACTCGGCGCATTGTCACGCTTTTGATATTGGCCGGGTTTTCCTTCGGTATATTTATAGTCGGTAAAACCTTGCCTTCCGGTTTTATTCCCGGCGAAGACCAAGGCATGATTTATGCGATTATCCAAACGCCGCCCGGCTCAACCATCGAAGTGACCAACAAAGTGGCGCGAGAACTGGAAATGCTAGCTGAAAAAATCGAAGGTGTTAAATCGATTTCTTCCCTGGCTGGGTATGAAGTACTCACTGAAGGTCGCGGGTCAAATGCAGGGACCGTTATTATCAATTTGAAAGATTGGTCAGAGCGTAAACATTCTGTAATAGAGGTTATCGAAGAGTTGGAAGAAAAAACCCATGACATGGGTGCAGTCATCGAGTATTTCCAACCTCCGGCGGTGCCAGGATACGGCGCGGCATCGGGTTTGTCATTTCGCTTGGTAGATAAGACAATAAATACAGACTACTACGAATTCGATGAGATCACCAAAAATTACATGAATGCATTGCGCGAACGTAAAGAATTGACCGGCTTGTTTACCTTTTATGCGGCCAATTATCCACAATACGAGCTGGTTATCGACAATAAACTTGCCATGCAAAAAGGGGTTACCATCAATGATGCGATGAATCAGTTGGACATCATGATCGGCAGTACCTATGAACAGGGCTTTATCCGTTTCAATAACTTTTTTAAAGTATACGCTCAGGCCTTGCCGGAATTTCGGCGTGCCCCCGAGGATGTGCTGAAATACTTTGTGAAAAATGATGAAGGTGAAATGGTACCGTACTCCGCCTTCATGACTATGGTGAAAAAGCAGGGACCCAACGAGCTCACGCGTTATAACCTCTATAACACGGCAGCGATTCGCGCTGAACCCGCAAAAGGTTACACCACCGGCGACGCCATCAATGCAGTCCTGGAAGTCGCAGAAGAGACCCTGCCAAAAGGTTTTGACATTGCTTGGGAAGGCTTAACATTTGACGAAGCCGCACGGGGCAACGAAGCGCTGGCGATTTTCTTTGTCGTTATCTTGTTTGTCTACTTGGTGCTGGCCGCGCAATACGAAAGCTTTCTTTTACCCTTGGCCGTCATACTTTCTCTGCCCCCCGGTATTTTTGGTGCTTTCTTATTATTAAGAGAATTAGGGCTCGCCAATGATGTGTATTCACAACTGGGAATGGTGATGTTAGTTGGTTTACTCGGGAAAAATGCCGTATTGATTGTCGAATTTGCATCCCAGAAGCAAGCCCAAGGCATGACAGTTATGCAGGCAGCGATTGCGGGTGCACAAACGCGTTTCCGACCGATTTTGATGACGTCATTTGCTTTCATAGCTGGGTTGATACCTTTGGCGATGGCCACGGGAGCGGGAGCAATCGGCAACAGGACAATTGGTACCTCAGCGCTGGGTGGGATGATTTTCGGTACCGTGTTTGGTGTCATCATTATTCCAGGGCTTTATTATATATTTGCCAAAATGGCAGAAGGTAGAAAATTAATTAAAGATGAAGACCTTGACCCATTAACCGAGACTTATGACTATGGCCCTAAAAATGAGATCAAAGACTAAAATATTTCAGATTATGGCTTCAAGCGCGTTGGCACTTATGCTGCAAGCCTGCGGTACGCCTGATTTGCTCATCAAAAAAGAAGACACACATCTTCCCACTGTTTTTAAAGAAGGTGTTTTGGATGAAGACAATGTGGCAAATATTAAATGGGAAGATTTTTTTAGTGACCCTAATTTAGTAAATTTGCTGAATATAGCTGTTGAAAATAATAAAGAAATAAATATTGTGATGCAGCGTATCAGTATTGCGCAGAATGAAATTCAAGCACGTCGAGGCGAATACTTGCCATTTGTAGATATTGGTGGTGGTGCAGGTAGGGAAAGAGTCGGCGAGTTTACACGCGATGGCGCTGTTGAGGAGCATCTGCCAGTAAAGGAAGGCCGAAATTTTCCTAGGAACGTGGGGGATTATCGCTTTGGGCTGTTTTCAACCTGGGAGATAGATATATGGAAAAAATTGAGGAATGCGAAGCAGGCCGCTGTTTTCGAGTATATGGCGTCAAAAGAAGGTAAAAATTTTTTAGTGACTAACCTGGTCGCTGAAATTGCCCATTCGTATTATGAACTGCTTTCCTTGGATAACCAGCTTAACAATTTACAGAAAAACATTAATATCCAGCAAAATGCTCTGGCAATGGTCAGGCGTCTGCAAGAGTTCGCAAGAGCAAGTACACTTGCCATCAAACGCTATGAAGCAGAAGTGGCAAAAAACAAAAGTAAACTATACCAAACTCACCAGAGTATTACTGTTGTTGAAAACCGGATAAATTTTTTGCTAGGGAGGACGCCGCAACCTATCCAGCGTGCTTCTGATAGTTTTATGGAGTTCAAACCCTTCATGCTTAAGACAGGCATTCCGTCACAATTGCTGCAAAACAGGCCTGATATTAGGCAAGCAGAGCTTGAGCTAGCGGCGGCGGAATTAAATATAAAGGTGGCCAGGGCTAATTTTTATCCCTCCTTTAGCATACATGCTGGTATCGGATTTGAAGCTTTTGCAATTAAGTATCTGATCAATACCCCAGAGTCGTTGGCGGCCACTATCGCGGGAGAATTAGTGGCTCCACTGGTCAATAGGAATGCCATCAAAGCGGAATATAAAAATGCCAATGCCAGACAGATTCAGGCAGCTTTTGAGTATGAGCAAAGAATTATCAGAGCTTATACTGAAGTAGCGAATCAAGTTGCAAATATCAATAACCTAGACAAAAGCTATCAGCTTAAGACAGACCAAGTTGAAGCGCTCAATAAATCAATTGATATCGCTAGCAGCCTATTCAAATCTGCTCGTACGGACTACCTGGATGTGCTGTTGGCACAAAGGGAGACCTTGGATGCCAAAGAGGATCAAATTGAACTGAAACAAAAGCAAATTGACGCAATGGTGGATCTTTATAGATCACTTGGCGGAGGGTGGCAGTGAGCCTCAGGCATTTCGATTTCATCCATCCATGGCTGGGCAGGGTTTAGTTTCGATGGCAACTATACCTGGCCCACATCCAATGTCACCTTGGTGGAAGAGAGCTTTCGGGTGCAGACCTCTGCCGGTCGGCCGCTGCAAGGCCATTCCAAACATATTATCAATGCCAGCCTGAATTATTGACAATATCGATACCGGTACCCAGGACACCTTGCTTTATAACGTCGCCACCGAGTACAAGCATATTCCGCGAAGTTGGACACTGATTCTGGTCCAATTTTTTCAACGCATCACGGCGGGTACGCAAAGGCTGTGCGGCACGCGGTGGCCGTTCAGCGCTAGTCTATATCCTGCTGAAATTGCATGGAGACACAGAATTTTTAAATTCTATGTAAGTTCATAGAGTTGCAAATATATTATGGATAAAGCTTGAAATTGGATTTTCCTTTTTCTTGCCTGCCAACTTTAAAATTTCATGCGCTGGCACTTGTTCGGCCTGCACGAGAGAACGATCTGCTTTGATATTGCTCACTTCCCCATTATGGATGGCATAAAATTCTCCTGTTGTCTGGCCGGCCAGCTTGCTGGAGACATCCGTCTTCGCTTCACTCAGCATAGGTTTTAATTTATCCAGAGCCGTTTTTTCTTTGATGCGTCCAATAAACCATGTGGAAATCTGGTCGCGGCATCGGTAATCCAGATCACCCGGGCTCTGGGTTGCAAGCATCAGTCCAATTCCCGCCGAGCGTGCGCGCCTGAGCAGATTTTCCAATGGCTCTTTGGTGGCTGGCTTGGATTGGGCCGGCAAATAAAGGTCCGCCTCGTCGAATAATATGACGCCTTGCAGTTTTTCGCTTGGTGATTTCGCTGCGAAGCGACCAATATCCAGCAGCAGCTGCGATACCCAAAATAATATATTGTCATTGCTGCCCAAATTGTTGGTGCTGATAATGGTCAGTCGGGTCTTGTCGGATGAACGATCAAATAAATTTTCGGTATTCAGTAATTCTCCTGATTGCGAAAACAAATTTTTGTGTCCCAGTGCCAAAGTTTGCAAATCCTGCACCAGTTTTTTGGATAATTTGGGATCGAGCTTGCCAATCGCGTTAAGCAATAATGGGTCATCCTTGTCAATAAAATCCAGCAGATTATTGATTGTTAATGTATGACCTTTGTTTAATTGACTGAGAATGGAAATTGCCTTCCCCAGAATGACAATCCGAGTTTTATCCAGACCTTGATCTTTGTAGCCCATAATCCTTCCCAGAGAAAAGGCGGCATGATTGGCCAGCTGTTCACATTCTCCAGATGATAAATTCTCCAATCCCTTGGGTACGATGGGGATATTCAACGGACGACCTTGTCCCTCAATGGACCCGGGTGTGTAAACGATCACTTCAATTTTGTCGCGTAACGTCTTGCACATTTGGGTGCGTGCTGGGTCTAAGGCAGGGGTGCGCCATGCTTCATCCTTTGCATAGCTGCACAAATCACCTTTCCTGTCCAGCAGAATGGCTGGAATACCTTGCAGCAGCAATTGCTCGATAATATTCAAGGCCAAAGTTGTCTTGCCGCTCCCGGAGCCACCAAGGAAAGCGGCGTGGCGCGCGAATTGAGAAATATCGACTTCGTAAGGGGAGGATTGATAGCCCTGAATCACGCCTATTTTCAGTCGTGATGGATCTGGATCTTTATCTATATCTATAGGATCTCCTTGAGACCCTGAGCCGTCAGGGGAGGGCGAGATATCCGTAAGATCCAGAATTTTCTGAAATGAAGGCAAGCTGTGCAATGGTCGTTTGTCTTGCAGCCAGCGCGTGAAATGAGGTTGTTGTGCATGTTGCTCGCGAAATGACTGCATGGCGACCATCGTGCGCCAGTCGGCGTCCGAGACCAGCACTTTTTTGCCGCCATTGGCTATGAATTCACCCAACTGGAGGGCAATCTTAGACTTTGGGTTATCGGGAAACTCAACAGACCGGATGGCAATGGCTGTGCGTTTGCCTGCCATCGTTTGCAGTTTGTCGATCTGTTTTGCCAGTGTGCCACCTCGTGAAGATTTCTGGCATAGCCCTATGGTTGAGGCGATTACCGGATTCTCCGCAGTATTCCGAATGTCTAGATCGAGAAAATCTTCCCGTTGCACGATATTGCACTCAAGAGAATGACCGAATTCAGTGGCGCAATGTCCAAGCATGCGTCCGAGTAACTGCAGCATTTCATTCTCACTCTCAGGCACGGGATGCGAACCAACGAGATAATCATTCCATGATTGATCGAAGGATGGAACTGGAACTGGAACTGGAACTGGAACTGGAACTGGAACTGGAACTGGAACTGGACCCGAACCTGGATCTTGATCTGGATGTGGTGGCAGTACACCGGTCAGAATCGACTGTTCACGTTGCTGGCGGCACCAATCGAGAATTTGGCGTGTGGACTTGCCGACCTGTGAAGCGGGGATTTCACCTCCGAAGGGGAAAATGGAATCGTCTAAATTAGAATCAACTCCCTGGCTATCGTAAAGATCCTGCAGTCGTATGCCAATCAGTTTGCGTATTTCCGCTTCGCTACGCTTTACACGAAGTATGATCGGATCGGGATCTTTTTCTATTCGATCTTTTTGGGTTTCTGGTAAAGTACTTTTGAGTAGGCTGTATATATCATCCAGGCATGCTACTACAACAAGTACATTGGGAATTTCAGCCAGCTTGGTTATCTTTTCCATTGCGCGCCGGAATTTGATTCCAGCATCCTCTGCCGGATAAATATCTTCCAGTTGATCAAGACAGATGACAAAAGCCCCTGTGTTGATTGCCCGCATCAGCTGCGCCAGCGCTTGTAACAAACGATCAGGATCGTCTTCCTGAATGCGCGGCGTGATATTGCCAAGCAATTTGCAATCATATTCCGACATGTTCTCGCAGCGAAGATACTTGCGGATTCTTGCGTGGGTTGCAGGCTCATCATGCTGCAAATAGAGGAGTGCGCGAATCAAGTCGAGATCGACACTTCGAAATCGTTCACCTTGCTTATTCAGAATGTCATCGGCAATTTTATGAATCAAATCATTCAACTCATCGCGACTTAAGTCACCATTACGCAGCTGATCGATGTCATTCTGCGAGACAACCTGTCGTCTTTCGATTAACGCATTGGACAGGTGCACAAGCCCCGTCATATTGCCGCTAATTGCACAATAGGGCTTGTCGAGAGAATCTATCGTGTAATGAAGCACATAGCTTGCATAATTGGAAACAGATGAGGTCATTTGCATATAGGCAAAATATCCCAATCCCTTCTCATGTGTCTGGTTGCGAAAGGCACGCATGAGATGGGTTTTTCCGGCTCCGGAATCTCCCAACAGCAACATGATGCGTCCCGAGTCCGTTTGCTCGGCGTTGCTGATACGATTCAACAATCGTGCAAAACAGTCACGGCTTTCCTGGTGGATATTTTCGACATCATAGGGATCGGGTTGCCAAATCTGGTTGTGATGGGTAATGGAATGAAAGATCTCTTCCTTTACACGGGCACAAAAAATCTTCGAACATTCTTTTTGTGGGATTCCAGTCATTTTATGGTTCCAGGCGTATGAAATGGAAAATTGAATTCTGATAGGAGGTCTCCGATGCCGAAACCGCATTCTGGTCCATGGCACAAGCAAGATCCGCACGGCTCAGGCTGATCAAGTCCTTGTTGTTGGCAAGTGCAAGGTGCTCCTTAAACTGCTTCAGATCCAATCCGAATGTATTGCCGTCGAGTTCCATTTGATGCCAGACATGAGAAATGAATACTTTGTTATCACCGAATTTTCCGGTTTGACTGCGTTTGGCTGACTGCATTACCTGGTTAGCAAAAAGTTCTAAGCTGAATGGCTGCTTAAGTTGCTGCGTGCCTGCAGGTTTCTCTGTGGCGGTTCTGAGAATTGCCAGACGCAGCTCTTCCGGGCTAATACGCCGTGCACCTACTGCCTTTGCGGCAAGTTGTTTCAGCGCGGCATCCCAAGGCAATTCGCGTTCAGTTCCCAATAGGCTATTCAGAAGCAAAGCAATAACTGAACCTATCGTAAAAGGTTTGGAACGTGTGGCATTGGATGCCGCCAGTTGATGCTGCGGATTGGCAGTGGCTTCGGACCCGGCCAATTGTTGCCAAAGGAGGCTATCCCGGGCTTTAGTCAGGGAAGGATAAGAACCGGCAGGCAGCCGGAACGCATTGACCAGAATGCTCGCCCGGAGGCCATCAGCGCTTGTAATGGAACGACGGTCACGCTCATTGGTTGGGGCAGGTAATTTCAATAGGGAAGCAATCAAATAGCAATTTTTCAGCGCCGGCCAACGTGTTGTGGAAGGCAGGACTTGCAGCCCCAGTTTCTGTAGTGCTAATTTCTGTCCGGCGGCTGAGATGTGGAATCGTGACTTACCTGTTTTATTCAACAGCCCGTGCTCGGTTAGTTGTTGCAAGCATTGCAGCCATTCATTGTTCGAAGGCGGTTGATCAAAAAAAGGGTGTAACGATTTTTTTATTTCGCTGATTGCCAATCCGTTATCCGGGCAAGCCAGGCATCGAATTGAAATAAGCTCTTGAAGAGTCAGATTATCGACTGTAACCATGATTGGTTTCCTAGTTTATTTTTTGCGGCGGTGCCGTCGTGCCTGACGAACAGTCTCAAGAATTTCATCAAGTCGGGAAACGACGTCTTCGGCCAGAAAGCGTAAAACAAGTGTGCCATGTGTTTGTAATATAAAGTCCTTGCGTCGATCCCGGCGCCAGGATTCCGAGTTCTGAAAATGATAATAGCCATCTATTTCCAGAGCTATTTGATCAGAACTGGAAAACAGGTCGACTTCCATCGATCGATTTCCAAATTTAAACGGCATTTTGGCATTTAACTGAAATACGCTACGTGTTTCTGGCGCCAACTCTAATACGCGGAATAGAAATTGTTCAGCTTGGCTGCGGGCGAGAGAAGGGTCATTCTTTTTTTCAGCGATCAGCTGGAGTAATGATTTTGCCTCCTCATATAATTGCGGGGGTGCGCCATATTGCCGAAGAATGTTATCCGTTTCGTCAGGTAAGGTGCCGCAAGAATCTGTATGGATATGTGTCTCGATAACACTTTGACATAACATGGTTTTTGCTCTTGATTCGGGTGCCTTTGTGCAGTAATTTTCAAAGTGCTCGGGCATGACAGACAATGCAATTGGCATTTCTGGCAAGCGCTCTGCAACCTGTGTCAATGCCCGAATGAATGGTGGCTGTAATAATTCGCTATCTGTGACTTCCACGAGCAGACCAGGCAGAATTTTCACTGGCAGTAATTCAGTAAAAGTCATGATGCCTTGCGCGAAATTCTGGTTATTTTCCAGTTGTATGGCCTGTGCCAGATTTAATGCCAGATCAGATGTCAATTCACGGGACAGGGTTATTTGTGTTAAGAACCACTTAAGAAGCAATGATCCTTGTGTAGATAACTGAACGGGTAATTGCTGTTGAAAAATATCCAGCTCATAGCTCGACTTGTTTGCCAATTTAAAGATGAGGTCTTCTGGAGCGTAACGACTGACCTCTGCCAGATACAGCAATAATTGAAACTGCAGGTCAGGTCCTGCGAGCAGCCTTTCTAGCCAGCTTATTGAAAGCGGCTTGGTCATTCCTGGCGACCAGATAACCGTGTCCTTGCCTTCTTGTTGTATCCAATGGCACCATATTTCTTGAGTGTTATTCAAAACGCCCTTGAGAACCGTTAAGACCGGAGTGCCTTGACCGCGTCTTTGTGAATGAATGGCAAGATAGGTCTGTGGTGAAATCTGGGGATCAGTCTGTCTGGTTTGAAATGAGCGTTTCAACATCTGATTTTTTGAAGTGAGTTAAGAAAGGAAGCGTTTGCCAATTGGTTCTTCAGGCATAAAAAATCAGCGAGCCTGGATGGTAAAAGGGCCATTAGATTAATCCTTTAATGGTGCCGAAATTTACAAGTCTGCGCACGGATTGCGGGTGAACAACCGATGAATAATATCGGAGGACAGTCTGAAACTGTATTGCTGCTTGATCAATTATCGGTGCCTACAATCCAGACTGCCCGGAATAATCATTGACGACAAGTAAGCTAATCCTGGCCAACATACGAAATTTAAAATATCGACAGGCGACCTGGAAAACAACACCATTTTCAACAAGAGATACCTTATTTCGGAGAAGACCCAAGAATACTGCTACGGATTAGCATTATCGGCACGATTTTCGTGGCGCTGTATTGTTTCACGCCCGTCCTGGTTATATTCTGCTCGGGGTGGTCGGTTTGTCCGCTCTAACTGGTTATTTGGACTATGTGTTGCTGCCTACGCTAGCAATTTTCATCGGCTTGACCATCTATGCCATCCAGCAAAAACGCCAAGCCGATACTTGCTGCATCAAATCCGTGAGTCACGATCAAATTCTGGCTGCCATCGCCGCTCGAGACACGAGCGTAGCCGATTAACATATCGTGTTATGGAAGCTTAGCTATTCATCAATTTCGTTATCCTTGCGAATATCGATCAACGGATTCTCAATCGGCTCGGTTATGCTCTCGATGGCATTCTCAACAGGTGTATCGGAAGTCACCTCAGGCTGTTTATTCATGATTGGCGGAATCTCGACGGAGATGCCATCCTGAACCTCAGGTTCAGCATCAATCTGAGCATTCGTCGATAAATCATCCATCAACTCAAGCATATTATCGAGGTATTCCTCAATCAACTCGTGCTCATCATCGGAGGCGCCCTCGTTTGGCAGATCATCAATTAGCACCGTGGTGTGAGATAATTTCCCTCTATCCAGAAATTGCCAATAATTCGCTGGCACCATTGTAAAAATGAACAAAATGACCAGAAGCAACAATAACAATTTGCCAGAATAAAAATATGGTATATGGATCCCAAAAATGGAAGTGCCATTCCCTGAATGCATGACTTCCAAAGTAGAGTAGTGATTCTCCAAAGCTGCGCGACGAGCGGATTGCAGTCGATACAAAGTGCTCTGCTTGATATTCTCAGTAGTACCCAAATCCAGTAATTTGGCAATTTTTTTTCCCAACTCTTGCTCGTTCATAATTTAACTCCTCTTTCTCTGAGTATCGACGCCAGTGTATGCGTTGCTCGGGAACAATGAGTCTTCACACTTCCCTCGGAGCAATTCATCACCGCGGCGGTTTCCGCCAAGCTCATTTCCTCCCAGTAACGCAATATGAATGCTTCGCGTTGACGCGCAGGTAAAGTTTCCATGGCTTTTTCTATCAGATCAATTAATTGAGATCTCTCGAGTTGTGCGTCAGGTTCGTTGGCTGCTTGTTTTACCAGTAGCGTTTCGAGGATATTGAAGCCTTCGTGATCTTTGCCCTGGCCATTCGGTGCAAATGCTGAAAACAGCGTAGTCCATAGTGATCGAGTCCTCTGACGACGATAATAATCTCGAATAGTATTCTGTAGAATGCGTTGAAATAACAAAGGCAATTCCTCAGCCGGCTTCGAAGCATACTTTACGGTAAGCTTCATCATCGAATCTTGAACAAGGTCCAATGCAGCATGTTCATCATGCACTGCAAACAACGCCTGCTTATAGGCACGTTTTTCAACGTTAATCAGAAAATCTGAAATTTCTTCACGAGTAGCCAGAATTATCAACCTTTACTTTAAGTAATTAAACTTTAGGGTGCTTCTAAAAATTCATATTTCACTACAATACTTTGTTGCTCAAAAAATTTCCTTACATATCAATTGTATGCTGCGCCAACATTTTTTATTCGCGTCTGGTATTGCGCAGAACTCTAAATTTTTAGAGACGCTCTTAATCAACTTCAGTCGAAACTAAAGTTGTAAAATAGATCTACGGTGCTGTCTTCACCGGCGCGCGTGACGATGCTAACGTGGGGGAACAAGGTGTAGGTGAGCTTAGCGACACCAGTGGAGGCGTTGGTCAGGCCGTGTTCATAGCTTAAGTAGGCGCGGGAGGAGAGGCGTTTACCGACGGTACCGATCTGATCAGCAAGCGAGTTGCTGCCTTCACGCTGCCGGATTGAAAAGTCATCGAATCCAAGTCCCTGTGTAATTTTGTCGAGCATACTTTCATCGGATTGCCCGCCAAGAATGGAGCTAGCGGCACTGAGTAACATCCCACTGTCGAAACCGCCTGTATCGGGTGCGCGTCCCAGAATCAGCCAGGAGAGTTTTTCGAAATCGGGAACATTGGGTTGTGAAACCAGTTTGATTTTGGGATTACGTACGGTGCCGGCAACTTCTACGCCTGCTTCGACCTGCAAGCCGTCGCGTACGGCGAGGATATTGAGTCCTGGGTTGTCCAGCGGGCCGTCAAAATTGACGATGCCGCGTTTGACCAGCAGTTTCTGATTATAGGCTTCGAAGTGAGTATCGCGGGTAGCGATGCTGCCAATGGCGTTGAGTGGCTGACCAGGTCTGCTACGCAGCCGTAATTGTCCGGCCAACCGTCCTTCCAGCCCAGAGGCGCGTAGATAAAAATGATCCCCCAGCTCAAGTGTGGCATCAGCATTAACTGCAAGTGCAGGCGATTCGGGCGGAGGTTCTGTTTCGCTAATGATAGTGACGTCATCATCGAGCGTTGGACGCCCGGTGGCAGGTTGTTTCAGAAAACCGACTTCAGTCAGGATTTTCCCTGTGATGGTAAGTACACGCTCCTGGAAGTCGATACGATTATCGCCGGAGACGACAATCCAGCGATCAGGCTGCTGAGTCAGTGGTAGATGATCAAATACCACGTGTAGTTTACCAAGATGTTTGCGTAGATTAAAGTTACCGTTCAGATCGACCTGTCCACTTTGACGTGCCAGTTTCAGCCCTCTAAGCAGGCGGTCTTTCGATGGTTTTTCCAATGGGGCGGTAAAAGACAAGGTATCCAGCACAAGGCTGTCTTGATCGAAGCGCGCTATAAGTTTTCCATCCTGTATTTGCAAGCCTTCATCGAGCAAGGTTAGCGAAAGCGCCTGCCCCTCAATTTTCCCTTGCAGAAGTGGCATTTCAAGAGTGCCGGCAAGTATTACATTTCCTGCAAGTTTGCCGTTGCTGAGAAAATTGTCATCAATTGCCGGACCAATCCATGACAGATCAGGTAGATTGAACTGTAGATTGCCGCTGATCAGGGTGTCGGGTTTGATTTGCCAGGCTTGTTCCGTGCGCTGTAGTGGGAGCTTGACGCTGGCCAGCGTTTTGCCAATATGCGTACCTTCGACGATGAGTTGGCCATTGACGGTATTTCCTTCAGTCAGTAATTCGAGTGACAGGGTTTGCAGGCCAAGTGCAAACGGAGTCTCCAACGGTAGCACCCAGTCTCCGTTGGTGCGCTGAAGACGAATATTACCGCTGAGTTGCCGGTTAGCGGTAAGCTGCCAGTTACCGTCAACTGTCAATGGTTTGCTGGTTGCTGTGACCGCTGCGTCTGTTGGTAACACGATTTGCTCAAACGTGCCTTCAGTCGCCCAGTTTTCAGGTGTCCAGCTGGCTTTCTGGATATCAATGTTGCCCGATGCTACCGTAAGACGTGTATGTCCCAGCATGACCTGTTCAGGACTCAGTATGATTTCTGGCCGCGTGACGAGCCTGAATGGAATAGAGCCAGTCAATGCGAGTTGCTCGATGGCGCCGCCCCATTGGAAGCCGTCGCGATTGCGGCCATTACTGGTTAGTCCGCCGTTTGCTAGGAATTGCAGCTGGCTCGCCTTATCGATATCGGCTGTCAGTGACAATTGATGCCGGGATTCCGTACCTGCGAGGGCAAAGGTGAGTTTGTGCAGATAGGATTGCGTACCCGCGCGGTATTCTCCAGTTTGCAGATCGAGCGCAATGGCTTCACCTTGCCAACTGCCCTTTGCTTTGAGACTGGCAAGCTGATGCTCATCACCATAATTGAGTCGTGTCGAGCTGGCTTCAAATGTGACGTCAGGGCGATCGAGCCGCCCGGCAAGCGCTAAACGGACGTCGAGATCCCCTTTCAGATTCAACCTAGTTTGTATCAGCTTGGGAGCCGAGAGGGTGAACGACAAGCGATCACCGGCGTTGCCAAGCTGGCCTTTGATTTGCAGCAGATTATCACCAAGACGCAGCTCGGCATCGGTGGCGAGTCGCTTTTTCGTATCGATTTGGTTGAGCGTAATCACACCTTTCCCCGTTACTGGCTGATTATCAAAATGGCTACGCGTGATGCTGTAGTCGATTTTCCCTGCTGGTTGAGGTGCTAGCCGACCATCCAGTCCGAAACTGGCGTTGAGATTGGAGCGTGGCGCATCGATCAGCGTCGACAGATCGAACTGTTTGAGGACGCCCTCAAAGGTGAAAGGCTGGTTCGCATCCAGTTGTAAACTGCCATGACCGGAAACTTGAGCACTACCATGAGAGAAATCGAGTGACTCGATGGCGATGGTATGGTTGCGGTGGGATAATGCGGCGTCAAAAGCAAGCTTTAAAGACTTATCATGCAGCTGGATTCTACCTTGCTGTATGCTCTGGCCTCCCTGCAATTCGATCTGTCCTGACAAATTTGCGGGTTGCAGACGGGTATCGAGCAGTGCCGGATTGACCGCATGGACACCGATAACTGCGGAGCTGGCGGCGTCACTGATATCCCAATGAATTTCACCGGTAAGATGGGCGGGCGTCTGTTTTGATCCGGCGAACCGTATCGCAACATCGTCGAGCGCGATTGTCTCGTTCGTAAGAGAAACTCGCGTTCGAACATTCTGCAGCGGGAGCCCGTCTTGGTCGAGTGTTTGGGGCTGCGTATTGTGTATCTCGACATTGCCTTGTAATGCGCCCTGTGCAGTTTGCTGCAGATTCGTAGTCAGATTGAGATAGGCCGAAGGAAAATCAGCCGAGAAACGCCGCGGATTGAGATTGTCGAGCTTAAGATCAAACGTAGTGAGTGGCTGGATGTTGAAAGGCTGTAGAGTGATTGTGCCATGTCCTTGCATTTCTCCTGCTTCTATTGTCAGTAACGCGCGCGCCTGCTCCAGGTCACCGTTTAAACGGAGTGAAACGTGACTGGATGCAGGATAGTTTGCTGCTAATGCGGCTGGCCAGTCATGCAAAACAATAAGGCCAGACAGATCGAACGGCGCATGCGTTGCGATCTGCAGCCTACCCGCGAGCTTGCCCTGTTCGAGTGTGAGCGAAAAAATGGGAATTTTATGCACTGTATCGCCACTATCCAGACGCAGAACAAGTTCTTGCGCGCTGAACTCAGGACTATCGCTGCCAAGAGTAAATGTGCGTAACGAGCGAATGCCCAATTGGTTGATGACGATATTGAAGGGCAGTTGCAGTGTGTCCGGCAGACTGGGTGGGGCATCCGATGGCGCACTGGAAAATTCGACGGTATCGGCAGCAAGCATTTCGATTAGCAAAGTTTTACCCAACAGTTTGCGTGGTTGCCAGTCAACGGCAAAGTTTTCCACCGTGACAAGGTTTTCGTCATCCTGAAAGTGAATCAGCCCGATTCGCAAAGCGTGCAGGTTGCCGGTGACATCGGTGAAGGCCAGCGTATTGCCGCTTGCTCGGGAAACTGTTGTCAATAGCCACTGCAGGCCGGATGTGGTTGTACTCAGCCAGTAAGCGCTACCAACCACCATGGAGAATACAAGCAACAGGATGATCAAAAATCGAATTTTGAATACAACGGAACGGTTTGTGGCCGGTGTCGTTATCGCGGTTGACGTGGGTTGACTGGTTTCGTTCATATTAAAAAGCAACTGCAATCGAAAAATGTACCCGCAAGGTACCGGTGTCATGGCGTCTGGCAAGATCGAGCCCAAATGGTCCCGCAGGGCTGCGCCAGCGCACCCCCGCGCCATAACCGAGATTTAGTTTGAGTCTGCGTAGGTTGTCGGCGGCATCGCCAGCATCGGCAAATACGGCGGCTCCCCATTTTTCCGTCAGCCAGCGGATATATTCGACGGTGCCGGTTACCATAGCACGCCCACCCACAATTGCATTGCCTTCACGAGCGCCTAGACTCAGAAAATCATACCCCCGGATCGACTGAATACCACCGGCACGGAACAAGTATTCCTGCGGAATACCGCTGCGTGAAGCAGAAAGGGTGTAGCCTGATTCTGCACGGATATGCAGCACATCGCGCTCGCCGATTGGCCACCAGCGCATATGGCGGGCATAACCGCGCAGAAAGTCGCGATCGGATAAAACGTGACCTGAACCACCACCCAACCTGATATCGGAAACATGCCCTTTCCTGACGTGTACCGGGTTGTCGACATCCAAATAACGCCACCAGAGATCCAGTGTCAGCGCTTTGACGGTGGTGTTGGGTGCACCAGCGGGTTGCCTACTTTCGCGTTGCCAGTTGATTCCATACTGCAGGGTGGAGTTGGCCGTGACACGGATTCTGGAAAAATCTGCGCGCTGGCTCAAAGTTTCCAGATTCTTGATATCGGTACGGGCAATTCTGGCACCGAAGGTGTAGCGATACTGGTTGGCGTCCGGTAAGGTGTCCACCCGGGTCGAAAAGGTTTGCTGTTTCTGTTCCAGTCGCATCAGGCTGGTCAATTGCCATGCACGCTGCAGAAAATTAAAGTCGCGATAATTGATTTCACCACGTGCACCGTTGTTTGAGCCGTAACCAAGACCGATGCCGATACGTTTACTTTGTGCTTCGGTCAACATGACCGATATTGGTGCAGCTGGAGCGAGCGCGGGGTCGTTATCGATGCTGATATCCACGCTGTTGAACAACTGACTATTTTGCAGCGTGGCCTGAAAAGCAAGTAACTGATCGCGGTTGTAAGGATCTCCTTGTCGAAAACCGGCACGCTGTTGCAGCAATTTGAGTGGATAGCGTTTCAATCCCTCGACCTGCAATTTTCCAAAACGGAAAGCCGGGCCAGAGTCGATCACGATTTTCAGATCTGCTTGCGTTTTTTCCGGATCGATTCTTGCCTCACTCGATTCGATGTGGGCAGCGGCATAATCCTGGGCCATGACGCTGGCAATTAAGGCTGATTTGGCATCTTCCCAGCGGGCATTCTTGAAAATTTTTCCCGTGATCAGAGGCCATGTAGCCTGCAGTTTAGCCCGGCGTGTCTGGTTCTCAGGTGTTTCTTCAGCTATTGCTCCCTTGAATTCCAGGGAAAAACTAGCAACGCGAGTACGTGGCCCGGGTGTAATTTTGAGGCGATAGGGCGTGTTCGCGGTTGCTGGTTCAAAATGAGTGGCCGGTGTGAAATAGCCCTCGGTATGTAAGAGCTCGGTAATTTCCTGGGTGACTCGCCGCTGAAACCCGGCGTGCTTAGCTTCGTTTGCAAAAGGTTTTTCAGGAAATTCGATGTGTTGCTCGATCAGCCTGCGGATAGCGTCAGGCGCATCAATCGTAATGACAAACGTATTGGCGGTTTTATTGGATTTGTGATCGGAGCTGGAAGCGGGTGCGGCAGCAGAAGTGGCTATGCAGAGAGCCCAGATCATTAGCACTGCGACCACAGCCCGAGCTGTCATCGCAGATACCTTACATGCGTTCGATATAATCACCTGTACCGGTATTGATTTTAATTTTTTCTCCTTGCGTAACGAAAGACGGCACCATCACAACCAGCCCGGTCTCAACTGTGGCAGGCTTGAAAGAACTGGTGGCGGTTGCGCCTTTTAGGCTGGGTTCGGTTTCAGTTACGGTCAGAACTACATTTGGCGGTAATTTGACGCCAATCGGTCGTTCATGATGAAAATTGATTTGTAGTTCGGCGTTGGGCAACAGATATTCGCTCTGGCCTTCCAGAAAATCCTGCGGCAGGCTGAGTTGTTCATAGGTTTGTTGATCCATGAAAACATATTCATTATTTTCCTGATAAAGAAAAATCATATCGCGCGGTTCAACCTGTGTGCGCTCGATTTTTTCATCAGTACGTATACGTTGATTGATCTTAGTGCTGGTTTCAATATCTTTCATTTCCACTTGCATAAATGCGCCTCCGCGTCCGCCGACGTGGACATGGTAACATTTGGCTACGCGCCAGATGCGCTTGTCCCACTCGATCAGATCTCCTACTCGGATTTCGGTTGCCAGAATCTTGGCCATAGTTGTTAGTCCGAATTAAATGCCTATTTTACAATAAAGCACTATGCCTGAATCTTCGACGTTCCAGCCAGACTGCCGCCGCTGCCCGCGTCTGGCACAATATCTTGATGAAGTAAAAATTGCTTATCCAGATTACTATGCGCGCCCTGTACCTCCTTTTGGTGCGACTCCAGCCAGATTGCTGGTCGTCGGGCTAGCACCAGGGATACATGGTGCAAACCGCACCGGCCGACCTTTTACTGGTGATTTTGCGGGCATTCTCCTCTACCAGACCTTACATAAATTCGGACTGGCCAGTCATAGTGAGTCAATCGCACACAGCGATGGGCTGATTTTGTCAAACTGCCGCATTACCAACGCGGTTAAGTGTCTGCCACCCGCGAATAAGCCGGATACTAGCGAAATTCGGCAGTGTAATCATTATCTGAAAAATGAGTTGATTCAATTTGTGGAGCAGGGCGGTAAGGCAATATTAGCGCTGGGTGGTGTCGCGCACCGCGCCATCGTAATGGCGCTGAGAGTTAAATCAACAATTTTTCCATTCGGCCACGGTGCGGTACACCAGCTCGACAATGATCTGTGGCTGTACGACAGCTATCATTGCAGCCGCTATAATACTCAGACGAAGCGGCTCACTGCAGAAATGTTCGAGCAGGTATTTATGAGGATAGACGAGGATTTGGGTTAGGAGCCTGCTGAACCGATTTTTGGTTTTGATGGACGGGCATCTCTAAAAATCCATATTTCGTCACAATACTATGTTGCTTAGAGCTCTGAATTTTTAGAGGATACCTGGACCTAGGTGTTATTTGTCATTATCCTGCCTGATGCGATCTGCAATTCCGGTCAGTACGCCGCTGGATATTTTGTGCAACATGTCTGCTGTCATTTGGGTCAATTGTACGCCTGCTTCTAGCTGCGCGCGCCCGGTAGAAGCAACTTGATGCGCCAAAACTGCAAGAGTATCTTTTAGTTGGGCGCCAACGGCTGTTCCATTACGAACCGCATGCGTATGCATATCTTGCAGGGTTTCTGCAATTAATCCCTGCGTTGCTTTGGCGGCATGACTCAAGGTTTCCAGGAAAAGTGTTTCCAGACTTTCCAGATCAGCCCGTGTTTTAGTTAATTCACCTTGCGAGAATTGTCTGGCTTTACCAGCTGCCTCTTCCAGCGCTAGCTTTGAGGCGCTCGCCAGCTGCGCAAACGCAGTATCCAGTCCGGTTACTGCCTGCATAATCTGGTTTTGTGCAGCGTGGGATTGTTCGGAGGCATGTGCTAAGGCATGTTGCGAGCCTTCATGCGCGCCTTCCATTACAGCAGTCGCGATTTTTTTCAGGGACTCCAGGTCCAGACCATGGGTATGCATCGCCTCAAGGGTAAGTTCTCTGACTTTTTTCTCAATATCGCCACCCTGTGCAACTGCTTCGCGTATTTCATCGGCAAAGCGGTTAATGTCACTCTGGGATTGTGTGGAGCCGTGGTTTTTATTTTGCATAATAGTACCCTTCGTTGATAGCCTATCGATAAATCAAGTGTAGTAGGATTGTGCGCTTTATCCGGTCAGCCGGTCAAGACCATTCATGTAAGGACGTAGAACTTCCGGGATGGTGACGCTACTGTCTTCATTCTGATAATTTTCCAGTATGGCAACCAAGGTACGCCCGACCGCAAGGCCTGATCCATTCAGGGTGTGCAGGAGTTCCGGTTTGCTTTGTTTACCGCGGAAACGCGCCTGCATCCGCCGCGCCTGAAATGCCTCGCAGTTACTGCATGAAGAAATTTCTCGGTATGTATTCTGGGCAGGTAACCAAACCTCGATATCGTAGGTTTTGGCAGCGGCAAATCCCATGTCACCACTGCACAGCAATACCACTCGGTAGGGAAGCGCCAGCTTCTGCAGAATTTTTTCGGCGTGGCTGACGAGCGATTCCAGTGCATGATAGGAATTTTCTGGCTGTGTAATTTGCACGAGCTCTACTTTGTCAAACTGGTGCTGGCGGATAAGGCCACGAGTATCTTTGCCGTAACTGCCAGCCTCGGAACGGAAACAGGGAGTGTGCGCGACCAGTTTGAGTGGAAGATTTTCGAGAGGAACAATCTCGTCACGTACCATATTGGTTAGGGGTACTTCAGCAGTCGGAATCAGATGTAATTCGGATACTTCACCTTGGCCAGAAATTTCGGTTTCAGTACTTTCCGCGCCATGCTCATCTGTCCGAATAGAAAAGATATCCGCTTTGAATTTCGGAAGCTGGCCGGTACCACGCAAACAGGCGGAGTTGACCAGATAAGGAGCATAAATCTCCTGATAACCGTGTTCCTGAGTGTGGGTATCCAACATAAATTGAGTGAGTGCGCGATGTAGGCGGGCAACACCACCTTTAAGCAGGCTAAAACGGGCGCCACTGAGTTTGGTGGCGGTTTCAAAATCGAGTAGTCCCAACTGTTCGCCGATTGTGACATGATCTTTGACTGGAAATGTATGGGTTCTTGGAGTTCCCCAGCGCCGCAATTCAACATTATCAGCTTCACTTTTTCCAATAGGCACACTCTCATGAGGCAGGTTGGGGATTTCCATCAATAGTTGTTGAAATTCAGCCTGCACCTCGTCCAGCTGTACTTCTGCCTGTTTCAGTTCATCGCCAAGTGTCGCAACTTCAGCCATGATGGGAGCAATGTCTTCTCCCCGTTGTTTAGCAATACCGATTTCCCTGGATGAAGCATTGCGTTTTGCCTGAAATGTCTGTACCTGAGTCTGTATTGACTTGCGTCTGGTTTCTAGCGCTTCAAAATTGGCTGTTGGGAGGTTATACCCTCTACGAGCCAGATGGGTGGTGATGGTTTCCAGATCATTACGCAGCAGTTGAATATCTAGCATGAATTTTAGTTTTATCGTTAATTTTTCTTGTAAATAGGAGAAAACCGGAATTACTCCTCAAAGCTGCACAAGGAATAGAGCTTATATCCTTGCTTCTGCAGGCGTTCTGCGCCGCCAACTGTTGGCAAATTAATGACAAAGCAGCACTCTATCACTTCTGCTTTCATATCCAGCATCAGTTTCAGAGCCGCTTCCATAGTGCCGCCAGTTGCAATCAGGTCATCTATCAGCAGTACTCTATCGTTTTCATTAACAGCATCGACATGAATTTCTACCCGGTCATGCCCATATTCAAGCTGATAGTCACACCCAATCGTTGCCGATGGCAATTTTCCCTGCTTGCGAACAGGAACAAAGCCTGCACCCAAGGCATAGGCGACAGGTGCCGCAATAATGAATCCCCGTGATTCAATACCGACAACCTTGTCTATTTTCTCATTGCGGTAGCGAGCAACAATTTTTTCAATGGTGTTCCGCAATCCGATCGGGTCTTGCAGTAACGTGGTGATGTCCCGAAACATGATTCCCTCTTTGGGGTAGTGGGGGATAGTGCGAATAAGTGATTTAATAGGCATAAACGGACAAACAGAAAATGGTGGCGGGGGAATTTTGCGGACAAGCTGCAAAACGCTTTTTACAGCCCTGGTTAGAGCAAAATGAGATACAAAGATAGTAGTTTCAGCGATTGGCAGGACGGATATACAGACCAACCAATTCAGTCTGACCAACTACATGGCCGTGCATGGCTTCCTCCAGTACTGTTTTGGTTGGCTGCTTCAGATCAGGCAGGACAATATCGAGCGCATAAAGTTTGTGAAAGTAACGATGCGTTCCAATTGGCGGGCAGGGGCCGCCATAACCCACTCGATTCCAGTTATTCAATCCCTGTAATGTGCCTGCGGGCAAATTATTTTCCATGACATTCTCAGGCAATCCGCTGATTGTTGGTGGAAGGTTATACAGTACCCAATGTACCCAGGTCATCTTCGGTGCAGCGGGGTCGGGTGCATCTGGGTCATCAACAATCAGAACCAGAGTGCGAGTACTATCTGGAATGTTTGTCCAGTTTAGCTCCGGCGATAGATCATGATCGTCGCAAGTATGTCGTGCCGGTATCGGCCCGTTGTAAATAAAAGAAGGTGAGGACAGAGTAAAAGTCATCGTTTTCTCCTTAATTTTCGAAATACGTGAACGACTTTGCTGGTGCTGACAGAACATAACTTCCATGCAGCCAATAAAGTTTAATTCTCTGGCTGCGGTGCTACCGACGAAATTTGCTGTTAATAATATTTGGGCACATCTAAAAATCCACATTTGTGAGCATCCCCTTCGGGGATTGCCTGTTTACCCCGTCTCGTCACAATACTGTGTCGCTTATAAAAAATGTTTCCTTATATATCAACTATATGCTGCGTCGACATTTTTTATTCACGCCTGGTCTTATTTAGAACTATGAATTTTTAGAGTGGCCCATGTGTGAAAGATCAGGTTTGGGATTCCTTGGCAAGATCCTTGTCACTATTTTTCTTACGCAGGAAGAAAAAAGCGGCGCCTCCTCCTGCCGCGATAATCAGAAAGATTATTTCCAGCATGCCAAATCCGTCACCATGACCACCATGACCTCCACTGCCACCTACATGAACCGGGATGCGCACGGCAGTTTTTGCATTACCAGCACCATCATCTGTTTCCAGCAGGATAGAGTACTGACCGAGTTCATCGAATTCGGTTGAGACAACAATAATCCCGGACAGATACTGCTCGGCAGGCATGTAAAGCAGTTCGTGTTCACCGTGATCCATTCCTTCATGTGCATCCATTACCAGACGAACAGCGATCGGAATTTCGCGTGTATCGAGATCTGAAATTTCGATTGTTATGTTGACTTTTCCGACATCAGGAACATGATCACAAAAGGAGTGCATCGGCGGAAGATCTTCTTTGGGGACTTCATATATGCTGACTGTAACTGGAAAATCTCCTGATTCGATTACACACCCTCCCGCGTCGTGATGGCCTTCGTGCGCGAGCATCAGCTGTGCAGACAAAGGTAGCGATAACGATAATAGAGACGCCGTGACGCATAGTCCTGTGATAAATTTGTTTTGTAAATTTTTTCTCATAAATTCCCCGCGTTTTTCTGAAAAATAATCTTAATTTATATTTAAAATACAGTTTGTTAAGGTTCCGGAGCGAGTTGGCCACTACAATGCGTAATGCCTGGCCAGTTAATTACTGTTAACGGCTTCTTATATTGTCGAACAGAGCAATCAGTTTTTTGTATTTCTGACTTACTCTACTGATTTTTTATTTGGAGCGTTTAGATAAATACTAATTCCATCTCAAATTATTTTGCGCGTGCAAAATTAGCTTGGGTGTCAGAATTTATAGAAACACACTCTACGTAAAGAAAGCGCGAGCAATTGTATAACAAAATGTCAAATTCAGCATCGTGAAGCTCGAGATGCGGATAGTCGTAGCAGAATTTGACGCATTCGCAGTATATAGGTATAGTAACCGACTTTACGGGGTGTAGCGTAGCCTGGTAGCGCGCCTGGTTTGGGACCAGGATGTCGGGAGTTCAAATCTCTCCACCCCGACCAGATTTCAAATTAATTTGTGTCGAGCCGGTTTGAGTATTAGTGCCCGTAGCTCAACCGGATAGAGCACCAGCCTTCTAAGCTGGGGGTTACAGGTTCGATTCCTGTCGGGCACGCCAGATTAGAAAAGATACTTTGTACTTTTTTATTGGTGTCTGGCAGAAAGTATGATCTGCCGTTGAAGCTTCTAAAGTATGGTGGCTGTAGCTCAGTTGGTAGAGTCCCGGATTGTGATTCCGGTTGTCGTGGGTTCGAGTCCCATCAGCCACCCCAGCTCTTCTGTAACAGATAAACCCGTAATAAGCAGGATTTTCGAAATGTAATATCATTTCGTTGCCGTATCCCCTTGTCCCTGCAATATCAGCTTCTTCAATCCTGAAGCGGTTTACTGGAAATGGTTGATTAGGCAAATTAAAGAATTTCTGGTAACTACTATGATAGTTAGTAAAGCGTGCTTATAAAGCTCATGCATTGCTACTCATCGGTTACGATAACCCGTCTGCATTAGGCGGGATGAGGTGTTAACGATTGAAGATCATTATTCTAGGTGCTGGCCGGGTAGGGTCCACGGTTGCTGAAAGTCTGGTTGGCGAGTCTAACGACATTACCGTTGTCGATTTATCCAGCAGTAGACTCAGTTTGTTGCAGGATCGGCTGGATCTACGCACCATAATTGGTAATGCCTCGCATCCATCTGTTCTGACTCAGGCTGGTGCGGACGATGCTGATATTCTTCTTGCTGTTACCGGTAGCGATGAAACCAATATGGTTGCTTGTAAACTAGCCAAGAGTATCTTCAACACACCGACCAGAATTGCACGAATTCGGGCTAGTGAGTATCTGGATCACCCAGTTATTTTTTCCAAAGAAAATTTTTGTGTTGATTTCGCAATTTGTCCTGAACAGATTCTGATGCGCTACATCGAGAAACTGATCGAATTTCCGGAAGCCTTGCAAGTGCTGGATTTTGCTTCAGGCAAAGTCAGCTTAGTCGCAGTCAAAGCTTTTCATGGCGGCCCTCTGATTGGTCAGCAGCTGCAGGAACTGCGCAGACATGTCCCCAATGTTGAAACCAGAGTGGCCGCAATTTTTCGCCATGACCGTCCGATTATTCCTGAAGGTAATACTGTTGTGGAGGTTGGTGACGAGGTATTTTTTATCGCGGCATCAAACGATATACGGGTAGTACTTCGGGAATTGCGCCGGCTGGATAAACCCGCAAGGCGCGTGATGATCGCCGGGGGCGGGAAAATAGGCAAGCGGTTGGCGATGGCGCTGCAGGACAATTATCAGGTCAGAATCATCGAATATGATGGCAAGATTTGTGAAATATTGGCGCAAGATTTAAGCAATACGCTGGTGTTGCATGGTGATGCGACCGATGAAGAGCTACTGGAAAGCGAGAATATTGGAGAGATGGACGTATTCTGCGCGCTGACCAATGATGACGAAAACAATATCATGGCTGCTCTGATGGCCAAGCGTATGGGAGCGCGCAAAGTTATTTCATTAATCAATCGCAGTATTTATGTTGATTTGATGCAGAGCAGCGGCATTGATATTGCCATTTCACCAGCACAAGTAACAATTGGTTCCTTGCTGGCTTACGTCAGACAAGGCGATGTCGCAGTCGTGCATAGCTTGCGCCGTGGTGCGGCTGAAGCATTGGAGTTGGTAGCGCACGGTGACGCGAGTGCTTCCCGGGTGGTTGGTCGCAGAATTGATGAGATCAAGTTGCCTAAGAGCGCAACCATTGGTGCAATTGTCCGCGGCATGCCCAGTGATGGTGGTTTGCTTGATGAGTCAGATAATGTAGGGCATGACATTGTCACGCAACCTAACTCGCCACAGGTAATTATTGCGCATCATGATACGGTGATCGAACAGAATGATCATGTCATCATGTTTGTCGTCAACAAAAAAATGATTCGTCAGGTGGAAAGACTGTTTCAGGTAGATGTGGCTTTTATATAGACACCGGCTGCGATGAATCATTTATTGGCGGTTGTCAACATTCTTGGCAAGCTGATCGTTGTGTTCGGCTTGACGATGCTGCTGCCATGTATGGTGGCCTATTTTAGCCAGGATGAGTCGCTGATTGTTTTTTTGCAGGCACTACTCACTACACTGGGTACTGGAACTGCGCTATGGTTAAGCACACGCCGTTACAAACGCGAATTGCAGACACGTGATGGTTTTTTGTTGGTGGTGCTGACGTGGCTATCCTTGCCGTTATTTGGCATGTTGCCCATTTTGAGCTATTTTCCTGAACTGGGCTTCGCCAAATCCTATTTTGAAGCAACTTCAGGTTTGACTGCAACGGGTGGGACGGTTTTAACTGGTCTCGACTCGTTGCCTTATGCTATCAATTTGTGGCGGGGACTGATGATCTGGTTAGGCGGTATGGGTTTGATCGTGCTGGCAGTGGCGATTCTCCCAATGCTAGGAGTGGGTGGACGTCAGCTTTTCAAGGCGGAAATTCCGGGGCCGATGAAAGAATCGAAGTTAACACCCCGCATTGCAGAAACCGCGAAAGGGTTATGGATGGTTTATACCTTCTTGACATTACTTTGTGCCTGTGCCTACTGGCTGGCAGGAATGAACGGGTTTGACGCGATCATTCATGCATTTACTACCCTAGGTCTGGGTGGTTTTTCCTCGCATGACGCCAGTTATGGATATTGGGATTCACCGCTAATCGAAGTGGTGGCAATTGTATTCATGTTGATTGCGGGAATCAATTTTGCTTCACATTTCATGGTGTGGCGCGCCAGAAGCTTTTCGCCTTATTGGTTTGATCCTGAAGTGAAATTGTTTTTGTTCATCGTACTGACAAGTTGTATAGGTTTGGCTGGTTATCTCTGGAAGATGGGCATTTACGCCCACCCTATAGAAGCATTGCGCTACGCTTCTTTCAATGTGGTATCTGTAGCAACAACTACGGGTTATAGCAATACCGATTATGCTATCTGGCCGGTATTTGCTCCTTTATGGATGTTGTTTCTGTCAGGATTTTCTACTTCTTCAGGATCAACTGGCGGTGGGATTAAAATGATCCGCGTACGCATACTCTATCAGCAATTCTTCCGGGAGATGATTACCATCATGCATCCTCGGGCGATTTCTCCGGTCAAGATCGGGCAAAGCATTATTTCCAACAAGATTATTTTTGCAGTGCTCGTATTCCTGTTTGTCTATCTGACCAGTATCGTGCTGATGACCCTCGTGCTTACATTAAGCGGTCTGGATGAGATTACTGCCTTCTCGGCGGCAATAGCTTGTTTGAATAATCTGGGTCCTGGTCTGGGTGAGATAGGTCCGGCAACCACCTATGCTTCACTTAATGATTTTCAGATATGGTTGTGCAGTTTTGCCATGTTGCTTGGCAGACTGGAGTTTTACACACTGATTATTGTATTTACCGTGGCTTTCTGGCGTAAATGAGACAGCTCTGACCAGCCGGACCGCAGAAAATCAGGTGAATAGCTGGCAGAAAAGTGATCACTTCGGATAGAATCGACCAATAATAGAAATACGCTTGTGTCTGAAACGACAACGATAAAATTATTGTAAACAGGGGAGTTCATAAGAGATGACAGATTTAACGGGTATCAAGGTAATGGTAGTGGATGACAGTAATACTATCCGCCGTAGTGCCGAGATTTTTCTCGCTCAGTCTGGATGTGAAATTATTCTGGCTAGCGATGGCTTTGATGCAATGGCAAAAATAATTGATCATCACCCCGATATCATTTTTCTTGATATTGTGATGCCACGTCTTGATGGCTATCAAGCCTGCATGCTCATAAAACAAAATCCAAAATATAAAAAGGTACCAGTAGTCATGTTATCCAGCAAAAGCGGGTTATTTGACCGGGCGCGCGGCAGAATGGTGGGCTCGGATGAATATCTGACCAAACCATTTACACGTGAGGCTTTATTGGATACAGTCAAAAAACACACATTTGCCCAACCTGAATTGGTTTGATATTAATATTGGAGATATTGCCGTTTTTCTGGTAGTTTGCCCGATTGATTTTGTTGCGAGATCTCTCTCTTTGTCTTACTTGACAGCCAGTATCTCGAGTAATCGTGAGCGTTGATCCATCATCAGCATGGCACCCCGTTCCCGTTTGTGCGTCTGCTGAAATCCGCTGGTGGTTGCAGCATCGCGAATCACTTACACGGCTGATCCAGGTGCGCTGTCGGCATTTTCGTGTCGAACCTGTTCTCCAGAGACTGGCAACCGCATGCATTGATGAACTGGCATTGATGGGTTTGCGTAGACTGGAGCAAGCGATGGTGCGAGAAGTATATTTGTACAGTGATGAAATGCCAGTTGTTTTCGCACACTCAGTTATCAAAAAGAAACATCTGCAAGGTGCATGGAGAAGTTTGAGCAACCTTGGCAATCAATCACTTGGCAGTATGCTGTTCAGTAATCCCCTGATCCAGCGCACCGCATTTTCTTTTAAAAAACTGAAATCTGGACACCCATTGTATGACCGTGCCTGCCGGAAACTGGAAGCTAGCCCCACCAGCTTATGGGCGAGAAGATCACTTTTTACTCTACAAAGGCAACCCATACTTGTTACAGAGGTTTTTCTACCAAAGATTCATCATCTGGCGCAAAAACAATAATGATGCCAGGTACTCAACTTCGTTTTCTTATTTTATTCTGACACAAGGTTATGACGTTCAGGCAAAAACTGATTCTCTATGCAAGACTGGTGCGTCTGGACAGGCCGATCGGCATTCTGTTGCTGCTATGGCCGACGTTATGGGGGCTATGGTTGGCTGCTGATGGTCTGCCGGATCTCAACGTTCTGTTCATTTTTGTGCTGGGCACGATTCTGATGCGATCCGCCGGTTGCGCGATCAACGATTTTGCTGACCGGCGCATTGATCCGCATGTGGCACGCACGCGAAACCGACCACTGGCAAGTGGCGCAATTCAGCCAAAAGAGGCGCTGCTGGTTGCAGCTGGGTTGAGTTTGTGTGCGTTTGTATTGATACTTCCACTGAATCAGCTCACCATTCTGTTATCAATACCTGCGTTATTGCTGGCAGCCTCTTACCCATTCACCAAGCGTTTCTTTGCAATGCCGCAAGCGTATCTTGGTATTGCTTTCAGTTTCGGCATCCCTATGGCATTTGCAGCGCAGACCAACAGCTTACCCTTTATCATCTGGCCGCTGCTGTTTGCCAACTTGTGCTGGGTAATTGCTTACGATACCGAATACGCAATGGTTGATCGGGAAGATGATCTGAAAATAGGTGTCAAGACATCAGCGATTACGTTGGGGCGTTTTGATGTAGCAGGCATAATGCTGTGTTATGTGGCTTTTCTCAGCCTGCTTGTTTATGTCGGGTTAGAAGCACAGCGCGGCATCTGGTTTTATGCGGCCTTGCTGATGGCATCGGGGTTGGTGCTGCACCAGTATCAATTGATTCGTGACCGTGATCCCTCGAATTGTTTTCGGGCATTTCTAGATAATAACGTGGTGGGAGCAACCGTATTCATTGGCATTGCGCTGGATACAGCATTTGCCTGATTGATCAATATCCAGGGTAATTCATGAAATATCAGGATTTGCGCGATTTTTTGTCACAACTTGAACAACGCGGTGAGCTAAAGCGTGTTGATATTGAAATCGATCCTCGGCTGGAAATGACCGAAATCTGTGATCGTCTGCTGAAGCAGGCCGGTCCAGCGGTTTTGTTCGAACACCCCAAAGGTCACGCCATGCCCGTTCTGGGTAATCTGTTCGGCACTCCGCAACGTGTTGCTCTGGGAATGGGGCAGTCGTCAGTTGCTGCTTTACGGGAAGTCGGCAAACTACTTTCCTACCTCAAGGAACCGGATCCCCCCAAGGGGCTGCGGGATGCCTGGGAAAAATTGCCTATACTGAAACAGGTGATGAATATGGCCCCGAAGGTCATTACCAGCCCGGTTTGCCAGGAAATTGTCTGGGAGGGCGAAGCAGTCGATTTGGCGCGCTTGCCGATTCAAACTTGCTGGCCGGAAGATGCCGCTCCCTTGATAACCTGGGGTTTGACCGTAACCCGTGGCCCACACAAAACTCGTCAAAATCTGGGTATCTACCGTCAACAGGTTATTGCACGCAACAAGGTCATCATGCGCTGGCTGGCACACCGCGGCGGCGCACTCGATTTCCGAGATTTCTGCATGGTAAATCCCGGGCAGCCTTATCCCGTAGCCGTTGCACTGGGCGCCGATCCCGCCACTATTCTCGGAGCAGTGACACCGGTTCCCGATAGTCTCAGTGAATACCAGTTCGCCGGTTTGCTGCGCGGCGCCCGTACCGAAGTGGCGCGCTGTCTGACGCATGATCTGCAGGTGCCAGCAAGTGCGGAAATTGTCCTGGAAGGACACATTTATCCTGATGAGACCGCAGTAGAAGGACCATTTGGTGATCACACCGGCTATTACAATGAGCAGGACACCTTTCCGGTATTGACAATCGAACGCATGACCATGCGCCGTAACCCCATTTATCACTCAACTTACACTGGTAAGCCACCGGATGAGCCGGCGATTCTCGGAGTTGCGCTTAACGAAGTTTTCGTGCCACTGTTGCAGAAACAGTTTAGCGAAATAGCTGATTTCTATCTTCCACCAGAAGGCTGTTCCTACCGGCTGGCAATCGTCAGCATGAAAAAGCAGTATGCTGGCCATGCTAAGCGTGTCATGTTCGGCGTATGGAGTTTTCTGCGTCAGTTTATGTATACCAAATTCATCATCGTTACCGATGATGATATCGACATCCGCGACTGGAAAGAAGTGATCTGGGCAATCACCACCCGCGTTGACCCGGCCAGAGACGCCCTGATTGTCGAAAATACACCGATCGATTACCTTGATTTTGCCAGCCCGATCTCGGGATTGGGTGGCAAGATGGGACTTGATGCTACGCATAAATGGCCGGGCGAAACTACCCGTGAATGGGGGCGAACGATTGCAATGGATGCCGCGGTTAAGACGCGTATTGATGAACTTTGGCAACAGTTGCCATTTTAATATACGACTATAAATTACTTCTTCAGCGATTTTTTATAAACTGACCAGATTTCCGTTCGATTAAAGTGAGGTTTTTTTCACGTTGGTTCCTGTCTTTTTCAGGATGAACATGTCCGCTTCCACCGGATTTAGTGAGTTGGATGAGTGTGGATTGCGTCACATGGTCGCTTCTCAATCCGCCGCTGACGTTCGCAATCGGCCGATGAATGGTTTGATTCGGGTACGGATAATTTTCAGCACACCGCCTGCCGCAGTATGAGCAACATACCGCCGGGCGAGGGCTTGGGGGTGGCACGGCCACCTGCTTGATGAGTTGCGCCAGCCGAAGAATTGACTGTTGGGATGCAAAAAATCGAGGTGGCGAGCGCGATGGTAGCCTTTGAGCAGGATGTGTTGCAGAACAAGGCGCAGGAATGCCGTGCCGTTCAAGGTACGAGCTCTAGTTCTCCTAGTCTGTCCCATTTACGTTTTACTCAAAGGAAGGTCAGCATTAACCACAAAATTGTTTTGAGGACCTGGTGGGTATAGTGCGCTAGCGCACATACTCAATATACGGTTCCTGACATAATTAAAACCGATTCACTGGAGAATTTTCGAGTTTGGTAAATTACTTAAGAGATCTACGCCATGAGACAATATAAATTGCATTTTGCTGCTTTATTTCTTTCTATCCTGATGCTTTCTCTTGTTGGGTGTGCCTCAACACCGGGCCAGTCAGGAACGGGAGAATTTATTGATGATTCTGTCATTACTACCAAAGTCAAAGCAGCTATTTTTAATGAGCCTACATTAAGTGCTTACGAAATAAATGTTGAAACTTACAAAGGTATCGTTCAGCTGAGTGGCTTCGTCAGTTCTCGCGCTGATATCAATAAAGCTATTCAAGTTACGCGCACGGTCAAAGGAGTGAAGTCTGTTAAGGCTGACATGCAAATCAAGTAAAGATAGATTGCGCTTAGACTCCTTGAGGGCACTTTCAAGACCAAAACAGGAAATTGATGTGGTCTATTAGGCCACATCAATCACGTCCGAGTTGATTTACCTGGTCCGGATTCAATTTCGAAGTGCAACGCTTAACGGTGGTTTGGTGTAGCGCACCGTCTTCCCGGAGAATACCTCAAACGGAGTTCTGAATCTAAGCACCTTGCGTGGCAGATGGTTGAGTCTATCCGTCGCCCACTGTACTTGTATCCTGGGTAACCTCAATCAATTCCATCCTCTTGTGGAAATACTGCTGCAGCAACCCATTGCTGTTCTCGTTCAAGCCACGCTTCCATGAATGGTAGGAATGGGCGAAATAGACGTCCGCATTCAGCTCCGCTGCGATGGTTTTATGCTCTAAACTCTTTCTGCAGGCGTTGAGAGCAGGAAAGCGTTTCCTAGTCTCAACGGTGCCATGACAAGCGTAGCCTGATCATTGGTTTGCCGCTCCATCACGTGATGATGCAGGATGAAACGGTGCTGATCTTCCAGGATACATAATACCTCTCTGATTAGAAGGATTCTTCAGCTTACCGCAGCCAGCGTGCTGGGCGAGGCCCGATAGTGGCTCGGCGACGAACAGACGTCAGAGGGAGCGCTTCAAGTTGGAAGCGCCGGTTAAAAACGGTAAACTAACGCACCGAGGTAACAGGTTCCGTATTTTGCGAAATCGAACGTATGATAAGCGCCATCCAGGCTGGTTTTGATGTTGCCCAAAACCGTGTTGATCCAGCTGAATTCTGGCAGATCCTTAGGCTTGTGACCGTCTGCAACGATTGCCCGGTGCGGGCAGCCAGCAAAGAAAGGCACCTTGCTCTTGGAGCCCCGACCTGCCTTGCCGCCAGCCAATTCTCCGCCAAGGTAAGCATCATCCGCGTGGACATTGCCACATAACGTGTACTTGGCACCCCGTTCGACCATCGCCTTCTTCAGCAGAAGCTGATGCTTAGCGACAGGTGGGTGCTTTGGAGCAAGATACTTGCGATCAGAGATATCTGCAACCGGCAGCACTTGCATTGGAAATTCTTGTGTTTTCCTGCCTTAAGCAAGTAATAATTTGCGTTGCCGCAGCCTGGGTAGCTAGATCTTTGCGGCCAACGGGATGCCTCCAATACATCCACGTATTGCTCATCTGTACCAAACTTCACAAGAAATGGAGGTAAGGCAAGCCTGTCTGGAATTGGATGCGGTTCATGGCCATGGCAGTTCCTCTTTGAGGGGTTTGTTTAGGCGATATGCGCTTTATCATAGAAAAAAATCGGGCTTAGCTGAACAATCTTTCTAATCAGGGCATGAAATCCATGATACTTCGCTGCTACAGTATTGAATAATATATTTATTCTTAATATTTCAAACACTTTTTGATGAAAAGTCACAAAGTTGCGTTATAATTTGGTGCATGCAAATTCTATGCCGCAGTAACTCAGTTGATAGACTAGCTGATTCGTAATCAGGACGGCGATGCCTTGATGACGAAGGCAGAAGCTAAGCACGGCAAGGCCTTCGGGCCGCAAGCGGTCTGATGACAAGGTGGTACTACAGACACGGTTTGAACAAGTTTTGATTTTTGCCGGTGTAGCTCAGTTGGTAGAGCAGCGCATTCGTAATGCGAAGGTCGGGGGTTCGACTCCTCTCTCCGGCACCACTTGATGTGAAAAGGCCACCCGCATGGGTGGCCTTTTTGTTTTCTGTCGCCTACAGCGCAAGCGCCGTTTGCTGTCGGTACTCCTCGATGCTGACCGACTCACCGGCAGCGATCCTGTCGTACAAGGGCATGGCTTCGGGCGTCATGCCCTTGGCGAATCCCTTGTCAATGTCGTGCCCCGATGGTCGCATCTTCAGGGTGTAGAACTTGTTGAGGTCCTCGATCAGATTTTTTATGCGGACGCTGTACGGGGAGAACACCTCCGTGACGTTGGCCTTCGACCACTCGGTCTTGCTGAACTAGCACACGGCGTCAACGGCAATGTAATTTTGACCCCTTTTACCGCTTCATCGGCAATTTAAATTTGCCCCCTGGTTAACCATGTAGGGTGGGCACGGTTTTGTGCCCACGCGGATTCTTTACGGTGGTCGCTTATCGGCCGGTAGTCGATTCTATGTGGCATAGCGATTCGTAACGCATTGCGCGCCACAATCGAAACGGTGCGTGTGGCACGTCCTTTCGTCATTGATGCATGGATATTGTTGCCTGACCATTTGCATTACCTGACGGTGATGCTGATTTTTCTACCCTTTGGATGATAATCAAGCGAGCGGTTTCTTTGGCCTGCAGAGAAGATTATCGTCATGCCGACTGGGTGGCTGCATCAAAACTCAGACATCGCGAACCCACTATCTGGCGACGGCTATTCTGGGAACACCAAATTCGTGGTGAAAATGATTTTGTCCGCCATGTCGATTACATTCATTTAACTCTCCAGTTACACTAAGTCCTAAAGTCATCCGCATTCTAACGGCGTGCCCCATAGTATCGGCCTTCGCCAACCTATCAGGATTTCGTTGTGCTGTTCTGTGTTTTAATGATATCAACAGGATTCTGATACACCTCGCGCATCTTGTCGTAGAGCGGGATGGTCGTGCCGTTGATTCGGTTCTGCATCAGCGCATCGAGATCGACATCTGCGACCACCACTTGCTCCATGTTGGTCACACCTTCCGAAGCGATGCCATCGCGCGAAAACGGAAAATCAGACGGCGTCATGATGCAAGCCTGGCCGTAATGCATACCTAGCCCTTCCACCGCAAGGTTTCCCACGGTGCTGGTCATCGCGACGTAGACCTGATTCTCAATGGCGCGCGCATGGGCGCAGTAGCGCACCCGCCAGTAACCCTGGCGGTCGTCGGTGGATGATGGCACGAACAGGATATCTGCGCCCGCCTCGCACACCATCCTCGACAATTCTGGAAACTCGATGTCATAGCAGATCAGGATGCTGACCGCGCCATATTCAGTCTGAAAAAGGTGCAGCTTGCTTCCTGACGAGGTATCCCACTTTTCGCGCTCCCAGCGGGTACGGTGGATTTTGTCCTGCATGAACATCTCGCCTTGCGGTGAGAACATGAATGAGGTGTTGTAGAGCAGGCCGTCGCGCAGGTTGGGGTGGCTGCCAGCGATCAAGTAAAACCCGTATTTCCTGGCCATCTCGGCCATCAGATCCTGATAGCGTGGGGTGAAGTCGTGCATGCGCCGCACAGCAGCCTTGATATTGTTATCCGCATCCATGAATGACAGCAACTGGCTGGTAAAAATCTCCGGCAGCATTACAAAGTTCGGCTTATATTCTGCGGATGCCTTGAGCATGAAGCGAACCTGGTTTTCAAAACCGTCCCAGTCTTTAATTGAACGGAGTAGATACTGCACGGCGGCGATACGGACTTTCACGAAGCTTCTCCTTGCATGATGAGATTAGGTTTCTTTGCATTGTAACGCGGGTTGAGCCAGACGATCAGTGCGGCATAGCCGCGGCTCTCCTGATCTTCCGGTATGTAGCCGACAACGACGCCGCAGTACTGGAATTCTTCGCGCAACTGGAAACTGAGCACCGGATCATGAAGATCGCCCCACACGACCTTCTGCGCATAAAGTTCGGCGGACATCTGGTCAGCATAAAGATGGTAGCCTGGCAAGCGACCGCAAGCCATGATGCGTTTCAGATTGAGCCGACGGCACAGTCGCCGACGCTCGTGATACAGTGCATGCCCTATCCCCGCACCGCGTTTGTGCGGATGTACGAATACTTCGGCGGCATATAGCGTACGACCCTCGGGATTGTGGGTGTTGAAGCTGCCACGGGCGGTGATTTCTTTCCAGGTATGTTCCACCCGCCATTCATCCCACAGCACCACGAACGAACTCGACGCGCCAACCAACTCACCATCGATCTCGGCGATGAACTGCCCCTGAGGAAACACTTCCAACTGATTCAGCAGCAGATCCTCACGCCAGGGCGGGATAGTCGGATAGACGTGCTTCTGCAACTCTATCAACGGAGTTACATCTGCATGGGTGGTATTGCGAATAACAACTTTCCTGCTCATACTGAACTATGATTCGTGTGATTTAACCAATGGCCAGTTTACGCTTTTTTAAACCTAATTGTCGCCAGATTCGGATCACTTTGCGTGTGACAAAGATTGGATTTTTTTGAGGCGCCCTTCACTGTGATTAGCCACCAAATCAAAACCATATAAACTTCAACAGGAGATCAAAACCAATTACAATTTTTGTCGACTTATCTACATCTGCGTAGTACGCTACGCAACAATTTCTACCTGGTCAGTTTCAACCCGGCATTGCTGGTCAATCAGAAGTCAGTGCCAACAAAAATGAACACATTCTTGCCTATAAGTCGTCAAAATATGAACCAAACTACAGAAACTTTAATAAATGCGACTATTAATGGTAAAGCTATAAGCGCTCCGGAGTATTTATCAGTTATTCAGGCGTTATGGCATGCGGGCTATCCGAGGATAAAAAGCGTGGGTTGCCTTGAGGGTGTTTGCGGCACCTGCCGGGTATTGGTGCGCAGGCAAAACTCTCAGAACATTACTACTGAATTAGGTTGTCAGGTACTAATTGAAGAAGGCATGCAGGTTAATTTCCTGGCTTTCCCAACGCCTGCACAACAGCATTACAAACTAGAAGATATCCGTAATTCATGGGAAGTACAGAACAATTTCCATACGATTTTCCCGGAAGCAGAAAATTGTCGGCATTGTGGTGGTTGCAATACAACCTGCCCTAAAGGGATAAATGTCGAAAAAGGCGTGATTCTTGCCGCCAAGGGACGTTTCAGAGAAGCCGGTGATCTTTTCACAGAATGCGTGCTGTGTGATCTTTGCCAAAGTGCATGCCCTGAAAATATTGCCCCGAATCATGTTGGCATTTTTTCTCGTCGAGTCACTGCTCACCTGCATACACGCCCATCAAATTTAATAAATAGGCTTGAGCGACTACGCAAGGGCGAGCTTAAAGTCGTCATCTGATGCTGAGATAAATAATTTATATGACTAACAATATATCTTACCAGGAAGCATTAGCTAACTATAAGGCCGTTGCAGAAAGACCTTTGCCTGAAGTGAACTATGAGGGGTTGCTTGAAAAATATCACCCGGATTATTTCAAAGATGCGTGCGTTCAACTTAAGATTGGTCCGAACAAGGGCGATATTTGCCATATTCAATTAGCCGAGATGTTACAGGCAGATGCACGAATTGATGAGGCCGATCTTGCAGGTGCACAAGTCATTGAAACAGATATATTGATTATTGGCGGTGGTGGTGCCGGGTGTGCCGCCGCGCTAACCGCCGCAGAGACCGGCGCCCGTGTACTTATCGCAACTAAATTACGTTTAGGCGACAGTAATACCGTGATGGCTGAGGGTGGTGTGCAGGTTTCTATAGAAAAAGATGATACGCCACAGCAGCATTATGATGACACGTTGCGTAGTGCAGATAGGTCGGTTGATAAAACACTGGTCGCTGAAATGGTAATGAGTGCGCCTGATGTTATTCGTTGGCTTATCCAGCAAGGAATGCAGTTTGATCTGGATGAATATGGTGATTTGCTTACCCGAAAGGCGGGCGGAACCACGGCCCCTCGAGTGGTCTATTTCAGGGACTACACTGGTCTTGAAATGATGCGAGTGCTAAAGGAGGCGGTGCGCAGCAGTGAAATTGAGGTGCTGGATTATGTGCCTACAGTAGAGTTGCTGTCCGATGAGGATGGTCATTGTACAGGCGCTGTGCTGTCCTCTTTAGAGGACAATCGTTATAAGTTGGTAAAGGCCAAGTCTGTGATCATTGCCACGGGTGGAATAGGTCGTTTGCATTTGAATGGTTTTCCTACATCAAACCACTTCGGCGCGACGGGTGATGGGCTGGTGTTAGCATACAGGTTAGGTGCGAAGCTACGGGATCTTGATTCATTTCAGTATCATCCATCTGGCCTGGCGTATCCGCAGCATTTATCCGGCACGTTAATTACCGAAGGTGTGAGATCTGCCGGTGCATACTTATTAAATGCTCAGGGAGAGCGCTTTGTTGATGAGTTACAGTCGAGAGATAAGGTCGCGGCGGCAATCATGCGTGAATGTGCAGAAGGGCGAGGCGTAGATGCAGGGAATGGTATAAAAGGCATCTGGATTGATACCCCTGGCTTAGAGCTTAAAAATCCAGGTATTTTTAACGCTCGATTTCCTAAACTAATTAAAATAGGCAAAAAGTCCAGCATAGACCCGCGTAAGCAACCATTACTTATTTATCCAACACTTCATTATCAGAATGGTGGCGTTATCATTAACAAGCATGGGCAAACAAATATTCCGGGCTTGTATTGTGTCGGTGAAGTGAGTGGCGGTATTCATGGACGTAATCGCTTAATGGGTAATTCGCTTCTGGAAATAATAAGTTTCGGCCGCAGAGCAGGCATCCATGCTGCCAAATACTCACCAAGGAAGCCTTTTAGAAAAGTCACTATTGAACATTTAAGTCGATTGCGCAGGGAGTTGATGCTTGCTGATATGCCAATGGATCCAAAAGGTCCTATTTTATTCCCAGCTTATGCAAAGTTCGAGACAGATTCAGATTATTCCGGACTACATAAGAATATAAAGAGTAAATGATGGAAAATGTGCTTAATCAGGTTCTGTTGCACAAAAATAGCAGAGTGGGTGCAGACTATATACTCTGGAAAAATAGCTGGGGTGGGCAAGGTTTAAAGAATGCCATGGAGCGTCCTGCTGATATTGTTTCTATGATTAGAGACGCAGGTTTGCTTGGTCTTGGCGGCAGCGGTTTTCCGACACATATAAAATGGCAAGCCATTGCTGATCAGACAAATACGGAAAAGTATTTGATATGTAATGGCAATGAAGACGAGCCAGGTACATTTAAAGATAGAGTGTTATTAGAAGAAACACCGTTTCAGGTGATTGAAGGCGCAACGATTGCCGCGTTAGCCTGTGGTATAAATAATGTTGTTTTTTATATTAATCCTAACCTCAAAACCTGTCATGAAGTTATGCAAAGTGCCTTGGCGAAATGGCTTGCTTCTGAAATTTACCATAATGCTTTACAGCAGGGCTTAAATCTAAAATACACAATAGTTGCCAGTAGCGGACACTATATTGCCGGGGAAGAAACAGCCGCCATTGAATCAGTCGAGGGCAAGTTTCCTTTTCCAAGAGGTAAAGAGCCGCGTCCTACTAGTTCAGGTGTTAATGGGCATCCTACCCTGATTAATAATATAGAAACCTTATGTAACGTCCCGCATATTTTGCGTAACGGTGTGCAATGGTATCGAGATTTAGGTATAGGCGAAGCGAATGGCACGAAAATATATTGCTTGAGTGGTGATGTGCTTTCACCCGGTGTTTATGAATTGCCAATGGGCACACCTTTAACGGAGCTCATATTTAATTATGGGCAGGGTATGTTGGTAGGTAAGGAGCTGAAAGCAGTATTTACCGGCGGCCCATCAAATACCATTCTGACTGAAAAAGATCTGGATGTTAATCTGGATTTTAAATCTGTTTCAGAAAGACGTTCAGCTTTGGGTACAGGTGCAATGATTGTAGTGTCACGTGGTACAGGTATTGTTAAACGCGTGGCGCAGTATGTTGATTTTTTTGCGGCAGAATCATGTGGCCAATGCCCCGCTTGTAAAACGGGTACATACTATATGTCTCAATTGTTGGGTGAAATAGATACGGGCAAAGGTTCAAAGGCCGATCTGGATAGTCTGGTTGATTTATGCAAAATTTTACCGGGAGGCGGGCGCTGTCATTTATTGGATGGTGCTGTAAAAGTTGTAGATAGCTCGCTTTATCATTTTCTGGATGAATATAAAGAGTCATTAAATGATGACTTAAATTAGCCGTGAAATAACGCACAGATACACTCTCGATTTTCTCCCATGACGCAAACTTTCCCGCCGGAAAATTCATCTATTTTGACTAACTTGTTGATTTGTAAGGGTAAAATATTAACTCTGTTCGGGCTGAGTTTGTCGAAGCCCATTTACCTTTTGACAGGCTCAAGGCGAACGGACTTCAAACATAATCTGTCCGAGTCATGTGGGATGGGCACGTTTTTGTACCCACGCAGAATCTAAGCGACGGTGCTGCGACGCCAAGTGTCTGCAAGGTGGCACCTTTCATCGGATTGCCATTGTCCGAATGCAATACCACCTGATCCGGGTTGATGGCTTCCCGTGCGAAAATATCCTGCATTACATCGTGGTGTATACCCACCGCACTTCAAATTTTTGGCACACAAGCGTGACCGATGATTTGGAAGCGATCGGTCAATAGCAAGCGTAGCGAGGCGCGGTGCTGGTCTAGTCCGGCAAAGAAGTTGTCGCACGCTGTTTTGAATTGGCAAAAGGTTTCGTAGTAGCGCCCATACAGTACGGTTTTCTTGAAAAATTTCCAGAACCACTCGATCAAATTGAGGTCCGGCGCACGAGGTAGCAGGAAAACCAGTTCGATTCTGGAATTCGCCAGGTAGCCTTTCATTAACTGGGCATGATAGTAACGGGCGTTTTCATAGATGATATGAATCCGCGCGGCTTTATAAAACGCCTGCATTCCGTCAAGCCAAAAAAACCAAACAAGACTGCGACACAATTGAATTGCGCAGAACTCTTACTTAGTCTTTTTTAACCAACTGTCAGTTACTTTTTTATTATTATTAAATGGCACGGATATGACGAATTCCGTCTGATAAATGCAAACAGCACCAAAGGAGCTAGACCATGAGCACTAGCAATCACGGTAACCCCTGCTGGTATGAACTGGCGACCAGCAAGGGCAATCTAGAACCCGCCACGAACTTCTATAGTGTGATCTTTGGCTGGAAGGTCGAGGATTCGGGGATGATGGACTTCGACTACTACCTGGCTGAATCCGACGGCGACCAGGTCGCCGGCCTGATGGTTATGCCCGACGATGTGGCGAATATGCCACCTTTCTGGTTGATCTATTTCGCCGTCGACGATGCCGATAACTTTGTCGCCGGTGCCAAGGCGGCAGGGGCCAGCGTCCACCGTGCCCCCGAAGATATTCCCGGCACCGGCCGCTTCGCTATACTGGCCGATCCGCAGGGTTCGGCATTTGGCATCCTGCAAACGGACATGAGCACTATGTTGGAGGCGGACTGCGTTAAGGCTGAAGCGGGCCAAGGCGCGTTCAATCAGAACAAGCCCGGTCATGGCAACTGGAACGAGCTGATGTCCACCGACCCCAAAGCGGGATTCACCTTTTATTCCAAGATGTTCGGTTGGACCAAAGGGGAAGCCATGGACATGGGCGACATGGGCTCTTACCAACTGTTCCGCCACAACGATGTGGATATCGGCGGCATGATGACCCTTGGCGAAGCGCCGGTGTCTAACTGGCTACCTTATTTCGGCGTGGGTGGCAGCGTATCGGACAAGATTGAGGCAATCAAAGCCGCAGGCGGCAAAGTACATCACGGCCCTATGGAAGTGCCGGGTGGCGTCTATATCGCTGTCGCCCAGGATCCACAAGGAGCGTGGTTCGCCGTAGTTGGCGCGAGCAAATAACACCGCAAATATCAACTATCCGCGGGTTTCCTGTGCAAGGTTTTATGCATCTGGCGGATGCGTTCCGCCAATTCCGGCACCGGCCCTGCAACTGGTACATTGGGAGCTACAGCGTTTATGGGCAAGGTGTTGACCGGCGCGGCCGGCACGCCCATTTCACGCAACCAGGCACCTAGTTGCTCAGAGGAGCTGGCATACACAATGCGGCCAAGCCCTACCCAGGCATGGGCGGCTGAGCACATTGGGCAGTGCTCTCCAGAGGTATAAACCACTGACTCCGCCCGCTCTTGCACTGTCAGGTTCTGAGCTGCCCAACGAGCGATCGCAAACTCGGGATGCTGAGTATGATCGCCACCGGCAACATGATTGTGATCTTCAAACAACACCTCACCCTGGGCTGATACCAGCACTGAACCAAAAGGCTCATCTCCCTTATTCAGCGCCTGCTCCGCCAGTTCAACCGCGCGCTCAAGAAAATGCATATCAATCTGATTAATCACATGCCACCCTCATCAATTCACAAGAATAAGATCTGAACACAAGGTTCTACTACCACGACAATAACTCACCATTTTGGTGCCAGAAAGAACCCGTATTTTCCAGATTCAACTCTTCGATGCGGGCCGCCAGCCCTTTTGCAGACTCCTCAGGGGTAATCAGCCCACCGAAATTCACCATGCGGGTCTTCACGAAGCCCGGGTGCAACAAGGCAACGGCAATACCCTTCAGCTTCAAGTCGATAGCGAGAGATTTTGCAAACGCATTAAGGGCTGCTTTTGAGGCTCTGTAACCGTAACGGCCACCAGAGTCGTTATCCGCAATTGAACCCATCCGACTGGTTATGTTGGCAATCTTGCCGCCGGAAGGAATATTCGCTATTAACGCTTCCGCCACACGCAATGGCGCATAAGCGTTAATTTCCATCTGTTTGCGAATGGAGTCTAAATCGATGCTGCCCAGCTGCTCGTCTTGTAACAAGCCGGCGTTGTTGATCAGCAGGTCAACGCGCTGGTTCGCCAGCGCAGCAATCATCGCCTGAAGGCCTGCATCCTGGGTAACATCTACGCCCTCAACAACCTTGGCAGCTACATCTTTGAGCTCTGCCGAAGCTTCGCGGCAGACGCCGATAACGTTGCAGCCCGAGCGAGCGTAATGGCGCGCAAGCTCCAGACCGATGCCTCGATTGGCGCCGGTAATCACTACAACATGCTTCTCAGCCATAACCATCTCCTTGTTACCAAATCAGCAAATAAACCAGCAGTTTTGTTAATATTACGATTATTAGAAAGTGACCTAAATAATGGGCCTGATTCATCAAGCCCATGATCAGATTCTTACAGGTAATCATGTATCAATCCACTTACCACAGGATGGATAGGCAAGTGTCGGTCTTTCCTCCCTTTTCCTGATACCTTCATAGCTTTCTACAGGTGGACGTTTTGTACCCTTGACCGGGTTATGGGTAACAGCGTTCTTGTCACATAGATACTTGAACAAAGATGAAATAGAAGCTAATTTGTTCCGAATGATTGACTCGGAAAGATCACGTTTCTTCGGTTCATTCCTGAATTCCTCTGGTTTACAAATCCCAGTAAATTGCATGAAATCACGTAATGCATTTTTGTAAGCGTGTTTTGTATTTTCATTGTCCAGATTCGCATGCCATTCTAACTCAACTGGAATTTCTGACAATTGTTGAAATTTTGCCAGGTCAAGAATTCGAGTTGAGGGGCCCAGGTCGATTGGAAGGTTTTTATTTGAGAAGTCAGATTTATCCAGTTCTCGGATGCCTTGGCCTGCTTTGGTGCCGTCACCAAAATTGGCTGTAGTCACCATTTTACAGTTATCGCCGGACGCAAACCAAAGGAGACTCCCGAGTTCCGGTGGATCAACACTATCCTCGGCAATCTCAAGACCAGCTTGTCGGGTTGTTACCATACTTTCAACTTCCGCAAGTATGCCGCTCGCTATCTTGCCGCCTTCAGTTACCGATTCAACCGGCGTTTTGATCTTTGCTCACTGCACGAACGATTGCTGATCGCCACTGCTTAGACCACTCCGCAGCCCTTGCACTCTATTCGAATGGCTGACGTTCGTTGCTAATCAGGATCTTTTTTAGTTTTGCCATACCAGTTTCAAATTGGATAGGCTTTCTATAAAAACTGCGAGCGATTGCTCAATACCAGCTTACAGTTCATTCGCTTGGCATTTCTAGTAACCCTGCTAAAAAGACTTTGAACAGGTTCTCAGATCGCGGCGAGTCCAGTTTTGATAATCCTGTTCCCAGTCCTGCTTCAAGCGGCTGATTGTCGCAGGCGATAATCCAGGCGCGTCTGTTCCCAGCAGGTGTTTTAAGGTCTCTGTGAAATCTCCTGTTGAAACCCCTCTCAGATACAACCAAGGTATAAATAGATGCTCTTTAATACAACTCGCTGAGTAGGATGAGTTGATGAACGTTGTGAGAGCTTGTCAAAATTCCCGGAACGCGGCAGCTACTCGAAGGAACTGGTCAGCCTTGGCATCAAAGAATACCGCCAGCCGTACCGCGTGATTTACCGCATCATAGGCAGCCAAGTCATCATCTATCTGATTGCTGACGGGTATCGTGACAGGCAATCAGTATTGGCGAAAAGACTGCTGGGCGCATAGTCGATCTGCTAGTACTGGCTACAATTCTCATGACTTTGAACCAGTGCGTGCCAGTCCGGTGTACACATATTCTCGACGCTATGTCCGATTTGTCCAGCTACGCTGTAGTACCATAGAGAGCGTTATTTTTGAACGCCTACAACGAGGAGGTGCAGCATGACTACGCCAAAGCAAATGCAAGCCATTGTTTACGGTGGACCGGGTGTTAAATCATTGAAAAGCGTGCCCACACCAGAAATCTTGCAACCGACCGATGCGGTTGTAAAAATCGTTAAAACCACTATTTGCGGAACAGATCTGCATATTCTTAAAGGAGATGTCCCAGCAGTGACATCGGGGCGTATTTTGGGTCACGAAGGAGTAGGTATTGTTGAAGAAGTCGGTAGCGCAGTGAGTCGCTTTAAGAAAGGCGACCGCGTGCTGATTTCTTGCGTCACCTCTTGTGGTAAATGTGCTTATTGTAAACAGCAGCTTTTTGCACATTGTGAGGATGGTGGATGGATTCTGGGGCACTTAATTGATGGTACTCAGGCAGAATATGTACGCACCCCACATGCTGATAACAGCCTGTATCATGTCCCTAAAGGCGTAGATGAAGAAGCACTGGTGATGCTTAGTGATATTTTGCCGACCGGTTTCGAAATCGGTGTGCTGTATGGCGCAGTGAAACCTGGTGATACCGTGGCGATTATTGGCTCAGGCCCCATTGGAATGGCGGCATTGTTAACGGCGCAGTTTTACTCACCCGCGCGATTAGTAATGGTGGATGTGGATGATTCACGCCTGGCCATGGCGAAGAAATTTGGTGCAACAGATGTGATTAACAGCGCCAAAAGTGATGCCGCAGCCGAGTTGATGACGATGACTAAAGACGGTGTTGATGTCGTCATTGAAGCGGTGGGTATCCCGGAAACCTTTGATATTTGCCAAAATGTGGTACGACCTGGCGGGCATATTGCTAATGTGGGCGTACACGGTACCAGTGTGGATTTGCAGCTACAGGAGCTATGGATTAAGAACATTACGTTAACCACTGGTTTAGTGAATACCAATACCACACCAATGCTGATGAAGACCCTTGAATCGGGTAAATTAAAACCGGCAGAGCTGATCACCCATCGCTTCCCATTTAGCGATTTTATGCGCGCCTATGAGGTGTTCAGTAATGCGAGTAAAGAAAAAGCGCTAAAAATTATTGTTGATAATAGTTAAAGCCGAGATCGAAAGGGAGTTTATTTGACCAAGACTCAGCGCGGGGCTTACATTGCACCAACTGCGCCCATGGGAACTGATAGCCTTTTTCTGTAAGCGGTGCGGAGCTATCCCTCGTGCGATGGATGGCGCATGGTGCAGCTGTACATCTATTTAGTGTTTGCCAGAAAACCTCATTTTTTTTACGAGAGAGCTGTCTGCTTTTTAAGCAGCGCGAGTGAAATGCTGTGCAGCGATTGGCATAGAAAAGCTTCTGACTGGATTTTTTCGACAAGCATCACAAAAAAAACAGGTTTTTTGTCTCTCGAATTCGTCACATAGGGTTGTGTATTGCGCTAAATGTGTTATGGCTAAGGTTTAATCAAAACAAAGGAGATGGTATGACGGATCAGAATGCAACTAACACGAATGAGAAACCGAAATATCCGACAAGTTTTGGTCTTTTTTATCCCGTCGGCTATCTGGTCGCTGCATTCCAGAACCATGAAGACGCACAAAAGGTAGAGCAGGACATGAAGACTGGCGGGTATGAGCCAGACGACTGTGTTTATTTCCCATGCGAAGAAGTGACAGAAGTCGCAACGGAAAATCTCGACGCAAATACGGGCTTTCTTCCACGCTTAGGTTGGGCTGATGAAGCCATTAAAATTCATTTGGAAGCAGCAAAGAAGGGTGGATCCTTTCTTGTGATTTATGCTCCCGACAAACTCACGTCTGATCGCGCTATGAATGTTATCCGACGTGTGCCCTTTAAGTTTGTACACAGATACCACCGGCTTGCTATCGAAATATTGAAGTAAGGCTCTAGGTATACGGGTCAGCCTCGCTGAATAAACAGCCACCGACTTTAGCCGGTGGGTTACGGACTGAAAGCCTGGATACGCGTCGACTAAACGACGCGTTTTTATTCCGGCTCAATTTTAAAAATATCGTTTGGATTTGGTTCAAAATCATGCTCCAGGTATTGTTTGATCATATCCCTGTCATCTAACCTACAGTCGCGTAAAAGCACCCTCGCGCCCAAAAACGCCTTCCCCAATACTTCTTCAGGTGAAGAAACTCTTTAACCAGATAGCTCGATGTCCGTCCTTTTATCCGCTTCATGATCTCGCTCGGCGCCATCTTCAGAGGACAACTCATCGGTATATGCACATGATCCTTACTCACATACACCCTGTCTTCTATTGCCAGGCAATGCGTCCATGTTGGTCGGCGAGATCAGAATATTCCTGCGGCTTGCCGCAAATCGGGCGCTACTAGCAATTGCCGCCTCCACAAACCAAATCGTGATATCACCCAGTCGCCGCAATCCGTTGTTATACTCGTGCCAGTTCGTCATTTTATAGCGAGATTTTTCGATCTTATGACGACGGCTTTTGTTGTTTTTATAGGGCATTGGTTTCTCTGCAGGCAAAATTCTCAGCATTACGCCTGACAGGTTATATTTTCGCTGCCAGCCCCGATTTATTCAAGAACGCCTAACTTAAAATGATGACATTTCAGCTCATCTGAAATATACGTTTTTGCGCTTAATGCGACAGAACTCAGAGCTGCGAGTCAATCACAATCCAGACTGATGAGGACTAGTATGAAATTATATTATGCACCGGGCGCCTGCTCTCTGGCTCCTCACATCGCGCTGCGCGAAGCAGGTCTTAGCTTTGAACTGGAGAAAGTCGATCTCGCCAGTAAGCAGACCGAAAACGGCGAAGACTACACCAAGGTGAATCCAAATGGCTATGTACCAACCCTTAAGCTCGACAACGGAGAGATTCTGAGCGAAGTCGCCGTGCTGTTGCAGTACATCGCCGATGAAAAACCGAATTCTAAATTAGCGCCAAAGTTGGGCAGCATGGAGCGTTATCGGTTGATGGAATGGCTAAATTTCATCGCAACGGAGATTCACAAAACACTGGGCGCACTTTTTAATCCGAGAATTACGCCAGAGTGGAAGGATTCTCAGCTTGCCGTCTTTGCCAAGCGCTGTGATTCTTTGGCCGAGCAGCTTGATGACAAGCAGTATTTGCTGGGTGACTCATTCACCATTGCGGATGCGTACCTGTTTACGGCACTGAGTTGGACCAGGTTTCACAAGGTTGATATGAGCAAGTGGCCGACACTCATGGATTATATGACCCGAGTCGCTGAGCGCCCAGCGGTCACAGAAGCCATGCAGAAGGAAGGGCTGATACACTAGTCCGAGCACAAGCGATAGGTTATCAATTACTCACCTTCCTTGGCTAAGGGTAAATGGGCTTACTTGTATCGCACTGTTGATACATTTGGCGATACGATTTAAAAATGTCTCCTAACGGCAATTAAAAATTGCCCCCCCCTGAATTAAGCTGGTCATTTTTTCTACGAGGGGACTGCTATTGTTAACACAGGAGATACTGGCACAGGGTTATCAGGGCAAGATACGGATGTTGAGCAGCTGTATGGCTTGTTTGAAACCACGAGTAAAGCCAGATCCAGTGGTACGTTTCGAAACCGCACCTGGCCAGCAAATGCAGGCGGACTTCACCACGATCCATCGTGGGCGAGAAACACTCAAAGCTACGGTTTTATGCTAAAAATTTCTGTTCTTACCGCACTAAAACCAAGAGAAAAGTATTATATCTCTCGCGTAGCGTCAAACATGAAGACGTGTATGAAAGACGGGCTACTCTCGGACTAATCGGTGAGAGTGCCGTTATCGGTACTGATGGCCTCGCGTAATAAATCGGATAAACGAATCACCCCTAGCAGACGGTGCTGCCCGTCGACAACCGGGATGTCTTCAACACGACGGTCCAGGTGCTGCTGGAACAGGTCATGCTGATACAGAATGTCGTCGATATCCTCATCGGTTCCGGCACACATCACCTGATCGTCCATATGGTCGGCAACGGTGCCTATAGTGATCCGCTCGATCAGTTCACGCAGGCTGAGTGTGGGGTGCAGCTTGGCCAACAGAAGGGTCGCCACGTGCCAGAAGCCCAAGTGCCCGCGGACTTTCCCTTCGGTGTCTAGAACAAACAGATCGCGTCCTTCGGGGTCGTCCAGCAGCAAGCGTGCGGCGTGCTTAAGACTGCAGTCGCCAGTGACGGTCAATGCCTTGGCCGGATGAGCTTTGAGCCATTCGCTGGTCTTCATGTCGACTCCTTCATCTTGGTGGTTTTAGCAAGCTGACCGAGTTCACCTGCCCGCGACAGCCCAAAGCGTGTGGCCACTGCACCAAAGGTTTCGGTCAGCAACGTGGTGGCGGTGACGATATTAATGATCAGCAGCGCGGAATCCTCAAGGCTTGGCACTCCGGTGAGCATCAGTGCCATGCCGATGGCCACACCACCCTGAGGCAGCATAATCAGACCCACATTATGGCTGATCACTCGTGGCGCACCAGCGAGTTGCGCGCCGATCATCGCACCGATAATTTGCCCGCCCGCTCTGAGCAGAAAATACAATACAATCAGTCCTGCATGACTGGACACCACCGCAGGCGCGAAATGCAACCCGGCGAGAGTGAAGAACAGCACATATACCACTTCCTGAAGCTGCTCAAGTGGCCGGAATAAAGGCTCGGGATGCTTGCCAGCGAACATTCGGGCGGAAAAGCCAAGCACCGTCGCAGCTAGCAACGGTGAAAAATGCCAGGCGTTAGCCAGCCCGGTGAGCAGGATGATGACACCCAGCAGGGCCGCCAGCTTTAACTCCTGTTCTGGCAGGTAGCGAGCGCCGCGCTCTAACACATAGCCGCCAGCCATGCCCAGGCCGATTGCCGCAACGATTTCCCAGATAACGACTGGAATCGCGTCGGCGAAGCCGGTGCTTTCAATAGCTGCCAGTACTAGTGAGAAAATCACCAGCGCCAGCGCATCGTCAAGCGCGACCATGACCAGCAACGCGGTGGTGAGTGGGCCGCGGGCCCGATATTGGTGAATTATGGCCATAATAGCGCCGGGAGCGGTGGTGGTCGCAATCGCGGCAAGCAGCAAGGCCAGCGTCCAGGCAGGCACATCGGCTACGGTTGTGCCCAATAGCGTAAAGCCCACCAACACGGCCACAAAGCTACCGCTGACCTTGCCCAGTGTGGCGCTGACGATCATCCAGCCGAGTTGGCGCAACTGCGCAACGGTGGCAGCGCCGCCGATCAGGTAAGCGATGATTCCGAGGGTAACGGCAACAACCGATTGGGTCCATTCGGTGGCTTCAGCCCCTAACGGGCCGCCCAGAAAATCTGGCGCAAACAGTACGCCTGCGAGTATATACCCAACCACGCGGGGCACATGAAAGAGGTGGCTGCCCAGTACGCCGAGTATCAGCCCGGAGATCACCAGCAAGCCGATCAGCAGGATTTCTACGTAACCCCCATCATCTTGAGCTGTTGAATATCATGTTAATTTTCAATTGGTTATTGTCAATACTACCAGTAATCTAGCGAGCGCACCATTGCTGATGCGCTCATTTCAGAAGCTGCCGATGTCGAAGGTGAAATGGTTTAATACAATAGGACACTTCTAAAGATAGTTTTATAAGGCTATGTAACAATTAATTATTGAATTCCGGTTCAACCTGGACACGCATTCCACGGCAAACTGGACAGCCATTCCAGAGCAAACTGGACACTGATTCCACGTCAAACTGGACAGTGAAATTAGAGACGTAGCGGTACGCGGGATAACCGTGGCAACCTCGGAGATTTTTTCCGGGGGACCACATGGCCAACAACAGGTTATCCATGCGCAAAATTACAGAAACACTCCGGCTGCATTTCGAATGCGGTCGCTCTAACCGGGAAATTTCCCGCGCCATCGGCGCGTCGCCGACCACTGTTTGCGATTATCTTCGCCGTGCCAAGGCCGCTGGCCTGAGCTATCCGCTACCCGAAGGTATGGGTGATCTGGCACTCGAACGGCGGCTGTTCCCGCCAGTTGTGCCTTCTGATATTGTTCGGTCCGAGCCGGACTGGGTCTGGGCGCATCGCGAAATGCGCAAGAAGAGCGTTACGCTGGAGTTGCTGTGGCAGGAATATAAAGCGGCACACCCTGACGGTTACCAATACAGCTGGTTCTGCGAACGCTGCCGGCAATGGGTGGGCAAGCTGTCGGTCACCATGCGGCAAACGCACACGCCAGGCGATAAGCTGTTCGTCGATTATGCCGGGCAGACCTTGCAGATTATTGACGGGCTGACGGGGGAAGTCAGGTATGCGCAACTCTTTGTTGCCGTACTCGGCGCATCCAACTACACCTTTGCTGAAGCCACCTGGACACAGCAGCTGCCCGATTGGATCGGCTCCCATGTGCGCGCCTTCGAGTTCATCGGGGGCGTGCCGGACATCCTGGTGCCAGACAACCTCAAGTCAGGCGTCAAGCATCCCTCCTATTACGATCCGGAGTTGAACCCGACTTACCGCGACTTGGCCACGCACTATGGCGTGACGGTTCTACCGGCACGCGCTCGCCGTCCGCGCGACAAGGCCAAGGTGGAGAATGGCGTGCTGGTGGTCGAACGCTGGATACTGGCACGGCTGCGCAACCAGCATTTCTTCAGTCTGGAAGAGGCCAACCGCGCCATATCGGCATTGCTGGCCGACTTGAACCAGCGCCCATTCAAGAAACTGCCCGGTTGCCGCCACCGCGCGTTCGTCGAGTTCGACTGCCCGGCACTCAAAGCATTGCCGGCGGATCGCTACCAATTCGCCGAATGGAAGATCGCTCGTGTCGGCATTGACTATCACGTTGAGATCGCAGGCCACTATTACTCGGCGCCGTACCGGTTCGCTCGTCAGGAAGTGGATGTGCGCTTCACTGCAACGACGGTTGAAATATTCCATCGCGGCAGCCGCATCGCCGCACATGCCAGAAGTTTGCTCAAAGGGCGGCACACCACCATCGATGCGCATATGACACCGGCGCATCAGCAAGTGGCGGGTTGGAATGCCAAACGCCTGCTCGACTGGGCGCAGAAGGTAGGGCCTGACACACGCGCGACGGTGGAGATCATGTTGGGGCAGCGCAAGCACCCGCAACAAAGTTACCGCGCCTGTCTGGGCGTGCTGCGCATGGGTCGCGATTACAGCAATCAGAGGTTGGAAGCCGCCTGCACTCGCGCGCTTGCCCTGAACGCGGCCAACTACCGCAGTGTCAGCTCCATCCTCAAGAATGGGCTGGATAAACAAATCCAGACGGAAGCCGCGCAAACCACCTTGCCGCTCACGCACAGCACGGTGCGCGGCCCCGAGTATTACCACTAACCACAACCCACCAAGGAGAAACGGCATGTTGAATCACCCCACCTACCAGCAACTCAACCAACTGCGCCTGTTCGGCATGGCAAAGGCGCTGAACGAACAGCAGCGATTGCCCGAACTTGACCGCATGTCGTTCGAGGAACGTCTCGGCCTGTTGGTCGAACGCGAGGCCAGCGAACGCGCATCCATGCAGACCACGGCACGATTGCGCCGCGCCAGGCTGAAACATGCGGCCACGCCGGAAGATGTCGATTACCGCGTGGCGCGCGGCCTGGATCGAATCTTGTTCAACCGGCTGCTGGCAGGCTCATGGATCAAAGAGCACCAGAACGTGTTGATCACGGGGCTGACCGGACTGGGTAAAACCTGGCTGGCCTGTGCTTTGACCAATCAGGCGTGCCGGCTGGGCTATTCGTCTCTGTATGTGCGCGTGCCGCGTCTGTTCGAGGAATTGGCCGTTGCGCATGGCGACGGGCGTTATGTGAAATTCATCACGCAGCTCGCCAAGGTCGATGTTCTGCTGCTGGACGATTGGGGCGTGGCGATGCTGACGGATTCCGCGCGGCGCGATTTGTTGGAAATACTGGATGACCGCTATAACCAGCGCTCGACCATCGTCACCAGTCAGTTGAAGGTGGACGACTGGCATGAATCAATCGGCGATCCCATCCTGGCGGATGCCATTCTGGATCGGCTCGTGCATAACGCACATAAACTGGATCTGTCCGGCGAGTCGATCAGAAAGAGCAAAAGAGAT
>NZ_FMWO01000020.1 GCF_900103035.1 Nitrosomonas mobilis | reverse complement strand
AACATGGATTCATCGCGCGTGGCGGTCAGATCATCGACGCCACGCTGGTGCCGACGCCCAGGCAGCACAACAGCCGAGGCGAGAAAGGACTCATCAAGCAAGGCGCGATGCCCGCCGACTGGAAGCCGGCGAAGCGGCGCCAGAAGGACACCGACGCGACCTGGACGAAGAAACACGGCAAGAGCCACTTCGGCTACAAGCTGTCAATCAGTGTCGACAAGAAGCACAAGATCATCCGCCGGATTGAGACCGATACCGCCTCCACGCACGATAGCCAGCACTTTGACAACGTCTTTGACACGAGCAACACGAGTCGTGATGTCTATGCCGATCGAGGCTACCCGTCGGAGGAGCGCGAAGCCTGGCTCAAGGAGAACGGTTTCCGAAACCAGATTCAGCGGAAGGGCAAGCGCAACAAGCTGCTGTCCGAGTGCCAGCAGCGACGCAACAAACGTATTGCCAAGACGCGCGCACGAGTCGAGCACGTGTTCGGCGCTATCGAGCAGATGGGCGGCAAGTTGCTGCGCACTATCGGTCAGGCGCGGGCCAACTTTGCGATGACGATGGTGGCAGCCTGCTACAACCTGAAGCGACTGGTCTACTTCGAAGAGACAGGAATCAGGGCCTTGTGACACCCGAAATGGGCCTAATCGCCAATGTCCTGGGCGATTCGAGGTAAAAACGGCGCGACATCGCCAGGAAAAGCGGCGATTTGTCATGGAAATCGAACCGAATTCGGCCGCGGTCATCATTTTGCGGCAGGATTTACTGAAAACCTCGGGTTATTCGAGGTGCCCAAACAGGTATAGAGCCTGTCACGGTTAGGATACCGAAGGTACGCGCCAAAGATGGAGATCCTGTGACATTTAAATATTGCAAATTGTATTTGCAACTTTACCTGAGAAATATCAGGACAGGTGCGACAAAGGCCCATACCTGAACTTCATCAGTACTCTTTACACTGAACACAATTCCTGATTCAATTCTGGTTCCAATTCACACCTGGGTAGAGATTTTCTTTGAAAATCTTGACGAGGCATGCCAATGGATGCTGTATTTTATTGAGAGGGTATAACAATTGTTATCGCCATGGCAGCATAAAATATGTGACACCAACTCAGCGGCATCCAGGCTACCTCGATCTCACCAAAGACTACATCGTTTTCCTGCTTCTTCTCCAACGCCTGTACCTGCGCCTCGGTCAGCACCGGACCAGTTCCAGCCACATGGCGTTCCAGCGAGGGCAAGCGTTTCCTGAATTTGTTGGAAACGCACACCTTACCAAATGCTGGTTGCTCCAGTGTATACACGGCAACAGCAGTCTCGGCGGCCTCCTCCACCAGATTCTTATGCGCTTGATTGATAAAGATTCGCACCTCTATCAAGCCGAGTAACCCTATCCTTTGACAAGGTTCTATTTCTGGATAGGCGCTGCGTGGTGATTCTGGAAATTTTCCGTGAGCTCAGATCCGGCAACCATTGCATTGGCCGGTTCATCATCACTCAAGTTCTGACCATCACTCCGCTCAGTTTCGATAACAGTAAACTGCTCATCGGATGTTGGCCGATCAACAAAAGTATTTGCAGTCGCCTCTGCATCTTCTGATAATTCATCAGTAGCGACATAATTCTCATCCTGGTCATCATTCTGTTCGTTTGCTAATTCCTCAAGACGGCTATGTATGGCTGCCGCTTCAGAAATCCCGGTTTGAATTTTTTTGCTGGCAAGTGTAATGGCTGCATTATCTGCCTCAATACGAGCTAAAGTGGTTTGCATCGCCATGGCTTCGACAGCTTCGCGCTCGATAGCGCGTTCAACGGCCAATGCATCTTTTTCTATTCTGGCTTGAATTGCTGCCAGAGCCGACGCTTCGGCTTTTGCCCGGCAGGAAGCGGCAGCAGCAATTTTTTCCAGCTCACCGAGTTTCGCTTCAGCTTTAGTGGTTGCAATTATTTGATTCTGGGCGATGACTGCAGACAGATCGGCCATTTTTTGCTCCATTTCCTGACGGGTGGCTCGTTCAATTCTGGCTTGCTGGATAGCAGCTAGTTTTTTTCTAGCATTTTCCAGTTTTCTGGCTTCGGTTTCAGCCAGATCCTGAGCCGCCTTTTCAACCAGTTTATCAATGTGTGTGCGCTCTTCGGCCAGTGCCATTGCCTGTCTCTCGGCTACAACCTTGTTTTCGGCGGTTTGTTTGACGGTTGCCTCAATGATCGCTCTGGCGCGTGCCTGTTTGATAGCGTCCTGTTGCGCCTTGATTCTTTCGCGAACAGCATCTGTTGCGGCTTTGGCTGCAATAGTTTTAGCCTGCTGTATTGCGATCTCTTGTTGCTCTGCCTGTATCTGTGTTTCAGCCGCCGCCTTGGCAGATTCCTCTGCCGCCAGACGTGATTCCGTTACCAATAATAATTGTTTGTCTGCGAGGGTGCGCTCAGCGATTGCTTGGGCAGCCGCTTTCTCAGTCTGTACTAGTTTTTCGGCAACGGATCTGGCTTCATTCTCGGCATTGATTCTCTCCCGGGCGGCTGCGGCTGCTTCGGATTCAGTCAGTGTGCGTTGTTCTGCAGCCAGTTTGGCGGCCAGGTCCATCTCCTGCCGGGCTTTTGCCTCCTCGGTGGCTCTCGTTTCTGCAGCCAGTTTTTGTTCTTCGGTTTCCCTGGCGAGTATTTCGGCACTCAAGCGCTCACGTGTTTTCGCTTCCAACGTAGTCTCAGCTGTTTCTCGCTGCTGAATTTCTACTAACGCCTGCTGCTCAGCAGCAGATCGGGAAGCCGCCAAGGCGATCAGCTTTTCCGATGCTTCAATTTTTGCACGTGCCAAGGCATTTGCCCGAGCTTCTGCTTCGTTTGCACAAAGTGCCGCGGCATGCGCTTCTTCATCGAGTTTTCTTCTGGCAATAGCGGCTTCCATTGCCTGTTCTTCAGCAAGTTCTCTGGCGCGCGCCTGTTCCAGCGTCCTGGCCTCTTCCTGCGCACGCTGCATAGCCTTCTCAGCCGTCAAAGTTTCGGCCTCTACCTTGGCACGCAAGTTTGCAATAATTTCCTTTTCGGCCCGCATACCGTTTTCGATCGTCTGGCGTAATTTTGCTTCCAGTAGCTGACGTGCCTGAGCATCTCTGGCTGCAAGGGTTTCGGCGCGTGCACGCGCTCTGGCCTCGTCAGTTGCCGCAGTCTCGGCCTTGATTCTGGCTTCCGCAGCCAGCCGAGCGCTCGCTTCAACCCTGGCGCGTGCTTCAGCAGTAACACGTGCCCTGGCTTCTGTTTCAATGCGATGCTTGGCTTCCTGAATGGCCAGGTCTTCACCAAAGCGCTGGTCATCGAGATCATGCTCCAGAAAATCATATTCGGCATGCATGGATGAAACTGGTTCAAGCAATTGTTCCGGAGAAGACAAAGTTTTGCCAGTATCGAAAGCAATGACGTTGGATTGCTGGTTCTCTTCCTCTGCTGAGGGTGAGATATTCAATATCGATTTGAAGCGGGACTTGAATGTCATAGTGATTACATTGCTCCGATGGATGAGTGCATGGAATTCTGGTTGTTGATTACTCGAATGGTTACTACTGTATCGCTAATGTATTCACGATAATCGAATGAAGAAACAGGTTAAATCCGCCTAATTTTCACGAAGAACAACGTGTCAGCGGGATTCTGCGGGCGCATCTGCACCAATCAGCGCGCTAACCAAGGCAAACCCGTCTGAAAACATCTGGTTAAGAACTGGAGTGAAATAGGGCAAGCTCAACGATATCATCAATAGACCGATGGAAAGTGTCAAAGGAAAACCAACCGCAAATATATTTAACTGCGGTGCGGCGCGTGTAAGAACGCCCAATGCCAGATTGGTCGCTAGCAATGCAGTCAGGACGGGTAGTGCCAGACGTAATCCCATCATGAAGATTTCCGCACCCCAGTTGGCGAGCGTGACAAATGTCGGCGAAGGGATGCCCACCATGCCGATCGGCAGAATGGCGAAACTTTGTACAAGCAAGGCGATCAGCTGTAAATGTCCGTCGATAGCCAGAAAGACAAGCGTGGCAAACAGGCCGAAGAAGCGACCGATCAATTGCATCTGACCTGATTGCTGTGGGTCAAAAAAAGTGGCGAATCCCAACCCCATTTGCAAACCGACGATTTCGCCAGCTGCTTCCACCGCACTAAAAACGATGCGCATGGCAAAACCCATGGCCAGTCCGATTACGATCTGCTGCAGTACAATGATGAATCCAGCGCCTGAGCCTGGATCAATCAGGGGAAGCGTGGGGAGCGTAGGGGCGATCAGTATGGCCAGCATGACGGCCAGTCCCAGTTTTACCTGGGCAGGAATACTGCTGCTGCCCAGTAACGGCGCACTGGCGATCAGAGCAAGTATTCGAGTTAATGGCCATATCAGACTGGCCATCCAGCCATTCAGCTCTGCAGTGGTGATGCTGAGCATGATCAGTCATGATCCGGCTGGACTAGCCGGCAGCTATCCACGGAATAGTAGCGTACAGCCTGCTAATATAGTCCAGCATTAACTGCAGCATCCAGGGTCCGGCAAATGTCAGGGCAAGAAACATGGCGAGCAATTTGGGAATGAAGGATAACGTCATCTCATTAATCTGTGTGGCTGCCTGAAAAATACTCACAATCAGACCGACTGCCAGCGCGGTCAGCAGAATGGGAGCAGAAATCAGCAAAGTGATTTCCATGGCCTGACGACCTATGTTCATGGCGTATTCTGGACTCATTGAATTACTCCTTCAAACGTAAAAGCTCTGAGTCAGTGAGCCAATCAACAGATGCCAACCATCGGCCAGCACGAACAACATCAGTTTGAACGGCAACGAGATGATCATCGGAGAGAGCATCATCATCCCCATTGCCATCAGAATACTCGCTACCACCATATCTATGATCAGGAATGGAATAAATACGACGAATCCGATCTGAAAGGCTGTTTTCAGCTCACTGGTGACATAAGCAGGTACCAGGATTTTCATCGGCACCTGTTCAGGAGTTTCAATTTCTTCATGACCTGAGATTCTGGCAAACAAGGCAAGATCAGTTTCGCGCGTCTGACGCAGCATGAAAGTTCTAAGAGGATCACTCGCTTGATCAACTGCCTCCATGATATTGATCTTATCTTCGGTAAAGGGCAGATAAGCCTCGGCATAAATGCGGTCGATGACCGGAGACATGATAAAAAATGAGAGAAATAAAGCCAGCCCGATCAAAACCTGATTGGAAGGAGAAGTTTGCGTACCAAGTGCTTGACGTAGCAGTGACAGGACAATGATGATCCGGGTAAAACTCGACATCATCAACACAATCGCCGGTAAAAATGTCAAAGAGGTCAGTAACAGCAGTGCTTGTAAGCTAAGGGTATAAGTGGTTGCACCATCCGGTCCAGGTGCGCTGGTAATGGCCGACAACCCGGTTTGTTGCGCCCATGCTGGCAGTGCCATCCCGGCTCCCAACAAAATGCAGGCTCTTATGATGCTATGCCTGTTTATACGGAGTATGCCAGTGGTTTTATCTGTCAGTTTTGAAACAGGGCTATTATTGGGCATGATCTTGTCGCAGATTTGCGCGTAATTTTTCCGGAAAGCTTTCTTTTGTTTCAGCATCGACCGGGGAATGAGCGATGATTTCTGATTTGTTGATACGATGCAACAGATTGACATGACCCGGCGCAACACCCAGTATTAACCAGGTACCATTGATTTCTGTCAGCACGATTCGCTCCCTCTGGCCGACGCTTGCCGATGCAATGATTTTGATCAAACCAGATTGATTGGCTGGATAAACGCCAAATTTCTTGAATAACCATGCGAGCAGTCCAATCAGGGTAAGCACTACCAACAAGCCCATTAACAGCTGCAGCATGCTTTCCGTCGAGATGACCGACGGGGGAAGGGGAAAACCCTGATCTTGCGCAGATTCCGCCTGTGATAATGTTGATGACAACGACATTGCTAGTGGCAGTAAACGAATATAAAACATGGATGTTAGCGGTTGAGTTTACGAATACGTTCGCTGGGCGTGATGATATCGGTCAGGCGAATACCAAATTTTTCATTGACGACAACAACTTCACCTTGTGCAATCAGACAACCATTTACCAGCACATCCATCGGTTCACCGGCCATGCCATCGAGCTCCACAACGGAACCTTGTGCCAGTTGCAGCAAATTTTTAATAGCAATTTTGGTTCGTCCCAGCTCAACAGTCAGTTGCACCGGAATATCCAGAATCATATCGATGTCGTTGCGGGTATCGTTGAGAACGCCATTTCTGGAAAATTGCTCAAAAACAGCCGAGGAGCGGGTTAATTCCTCGCTGCTCACTGAGCCTGGCTGTTCGGTATCTGTAGCGGTCGAAGTATCTGCTTCAGATTCGCCTGATGATCTGCCTGATGATCTGCCTGATTCATTAGTATCAGATGATTCCATAGTGCCTGCATTCTGCTCTTCCATGGCTCGCGTCCATTCATCATCTGCAACTTTTGGTTCCGTTAGGGTAGCTTCGCTCATTTAGTTCTCCGGGATGGTGATTTAATCATTGTCATTCTGGGTACGGATGGCTTTCACTCTGAGAGCATAGTGCCCATTGAGAATGCCGTAATGGCACTCCATTACCGGTACACCATCGACCATTGCGCTAACCATATCGGGAATATCGAGTGGCACGACATCGCCCTTCTGCATATTTAGAATCTGGTGAAAGGTGACGTTGGTTTTTCCCAGATTGGCAATTAATTCTACTTCAGCGCCTTGAACGCGTTTGGCCAAGGATTTGATCCAGCTTTTGTCTACTTCGAGATGATCACCTTGCAGGCTGCTGTTGAGTTGTTCACGAATCGGCTCCAGCATGGTATAGGGAATGCAGATATGAAATTCTCCACGATTGCCACCAATATCCAGCTCAAAAGTTGTGGTAACCACTATTTCAGCAGGTGTGGCAATACTGGCAAACTGTGGATTCATCTCCGAACGCACGAATTCAAATTTGATCGGGTGAACCGCTTTCCATGCTTTTTCATATTCTTCAAAAACCACTTCCAACAGCCGTTGGATAATGCGCTGCTCGGTCAGAGTAAATTCCCGTCCTTCGACCCGGGTGTGAAAGCGGCCATCACCACCAAACAGATTATCGACAATCAGAAATATCAGATCAGGATCGAACACCATCAGGGCATTGCCGCGTAATGGCTTCATGGTGATCATATTAAGATTGGCGGGCACAACCAATGAACGCACAAACTCGTTATATTTGACGGTCTTGACCGATCCGGTGGAAATATCAGCCGGGCGGCGCAACAGGTTGTAAAGCCCCGTTTGCAGAAATCTGGCAAAGCGCGCGTTAATGATTTCAAATGTTGGCATGCGCCCGCGCACGATACGTTCCTGCGTCGCCATATTATAGGGACGTACGCCTGCTGTATCCCCTTGGTTGTTGCTTGTGCTGGCGTCATGCTCACTTTGATTGATGCTGTCGTGATTCAACAGGGCATCGACTTCATCCTGAGTGAGAAAATTCTCTGCCATGATATGCGTGGTTACTGGATGATGAAAGACGTGAACAGCAAGTCCAGAATATCCGCCTGCAATGCTTCAGGTTCAATTTTCTGCTTAATAACCTCCGAGATATCCTGACTGAGTTGCTGCTTGCCCTCCAGCGTGGAGATCTCAGTTGGTTTCTTGCTGGAAAGCAGTAGTAGAATCTGGTTGCGGATTTCCGGAGTCTTACTGGCGATTACATCGACTACCTCGGTTTCATTGACTTTAATCACCAGCTCTACCTGCAGATAGCGAGGATCATCATCCTCGGATTGAAGATTGACCGTGAATGTCTCAAGCTTGATGAATTTGGCAGGGAGTTTCTTGACGGGTGCGGCCTCTTCCTCACCGACTCGCTGACTGTTCATGTAATACCAAGTGCCGCCGATTCCGACACCGACAGCTAGCAAGGCAATCAGAATGATCAGGAACGGCTTCTTTTTTCCTTCTGCACTGGGTGCTGCAGCTGCTTCACTCATGTTTGCTCCTTACGTGTTAACGATAGAGCGGCATTATGCTGAGTGCTTCGCAACTTCTAATTCGAAAATAATCACCTAATACACAGCCATTTCGCAGCATAAGAAAAACTGCGTCACGAGATAATATGCAACATGCTGATATATAATCAATATTACAGACGTTATTAAATACTTGATTCTCAAAAAATGCGGATTATAATGCGTACCCTTTAGCAGTCTATAAAGTTAATAAGGAGGTCATCATGAAAAGCAAGATAAATTTATTTATTTCAACAGATTGGATTCACATTCATATTCCCGAAACGTAGCGATAGCCAAAGGAACCCAACATGAAAAGACAAACTGCCGCCACATCCTTGCGACAAGCCCAAACTAAATCCGAATCCATCTTTGATACCCATCCAGAAGTTCGCCTGGATTTCTCCCAAGTCAAAGCTGCGCTTGCAACAGGATATCAAAAACCCTTCCTGCTGATCGATACCGCCATCATCCGGAATAAAGCCAGACGTTTCAAGGCTGCCCTGCCGCGTGTACATCCGCACTATGCCGCCAAGGCTAATCCTGATCCGCATGTACTCAAAACCATGATCGAGGAACAGGTAGGATTCGAGATTGCGTCCATTGCCGAGCTGGATATGCTAATGCAGCTGGGTGTGCCTGCCACAGAGATTTTTTATAGCAACCCGATGAAAGCACGTGCATATCTGGAATATGCTGCCTCCAAAGGGGTGGAATGGTATGTACTGGATAGCGTCGAGGAGTTACGCAAGATTGTGTCCATCAAGCCGGATGCCAAATTGTATCTGCGCATCGACACACCCAATATTGGCAGCGACTGGCCACTGGCCGGAAAATTTGGTACGCACCTGGGCGATGTTGCTGAAATTATCGAAGAAGCAGTACGATTGAAAGCAGATCTGGCCGGTGTGACTTTTCATGTGGGCTCCCAATGTCGTAATCCCCAGAACTGGCGGGTTGGCATCGAACGTGCCAAACAAGTGTTCGCCGAGATGCGCAACGCAGGACTCAAACCGCGCTTACTGAATATCGGCGGCGGCTACCCTGTTCGGCATACCAAGCCCATTCCCTCCATAGAGGTGATTGCCGAAGTAATCAACGAAGCCATTGCAGACCTGCCAGCAGATATTCGCGTGATCGCCGAACCGGGACGTTACCTGGTATCGGATTCAGCCTGTTTCGTGTGCAGAGTGGTCGGTACCGCTACCCGTAACGGCAAACGCTGGATGTACTGGGATGCCGGAATTTTTGGTGGCCTGATTGAAGTCAGTGAAGGGCTGCGTTACGAAATCCATACCGAGCGGAAAGGTTCATCAGTACCTTGGTCAATCGCTGGCCCCACCTGTGATTCCGTCGATGTGCTGATGCAGGAAGAAATGCTGCCGAACGATCTCCAGGAAAACGATTTCATTTTTATTCCAAATACCGGCGCTTATACAACTTCTTACGCCACTACTTTCAATGGCTTTCCGTTACCGGATGTTCGAGTATTATAGTGAATCCAGCAGCATATCAAGAGACGGCGTATGCGGTTCGGGTACGCCGTTTTTTATCCGGTGAAGTTCATGATTTCTACAGCACGGTATCACCCCAGCCAATAATAACCTGACATTGCACCATATTTTTCTCTGTGTGCGCTGGCTCGAGCTGCATACCTGCAGCCTGCAGAAAACAGCCGGCAGGTACAGCACGAGCTGCAAATTTTAATTCGCCATTCCATGATGACGCAATAACGCATCAATATTCGGTTCACGTCCCCGAAAGGCAATAAATGACTCCAGCGCAGACCGGCTACCGCCTACCGCGAGAATTTCGTTCCAGAAACGCGCACCGGTCTGCTGGTTGATTACCTGACCAGCTCCATTCTCCTCAAACATGCTGTAAGCATCAGCAGACAAAACCTCTGCCCATTTATAGCTGTAATAGCCAGCAGCATATCCACCTGCAAAGATATGCGCAAAGCTGTTCGGAAAGCGGTTAAATTCCGGTGGAATGATGACTGCCACTTGGCGGCGTATTTTATCCAGTTGCTGTAAAACCGTCTGACTGCCCTCTGGGTCAAAATCGGTATGCAGATGCATGTCAAATAGTGCAAATTCAATCTGGCGCAAGGTTTGCAACCCGCTCTGAAAATTCCTGGCAGCGAGTATTTTGTCGAATAACGCACGCGGCAGTGGCAATCCACTTTCCACATGTGCAGTCATGTCTTGCAATACTTCCCATTCCCAGCAGAAGTTTTCCATGAATTGACTGGGTAATTCGACGGCATCCCATTCCACTCCATTAATACCGGATACCCCCAGCTCGTCGATCTGGGTGAGCAAATGATGCAGGCCATGACCAAATTCGTGAAAAAGAGTAATGACTTCATCATGGGTAAACAAGGCCGGACGCAAGTGTCCACCCATGGTTACCGGAGTGGAGAAATTACAGGTGAGGTAGGCAACTGGTGTCTGAATCTCCGAGCGGCCGATTTCCGGCACCTCAATGCGGCGGCGTGTGATGGCATCATCCATCCAGGCGCCACCGCGTTTGCCAGGGCGAGCATAAAGATCGAGGTAAAACTGCCCGATTATCTCTCCTTTGCTATCGACAATATCAAAAAACTTGACAGTTTCGTGCCAACGTTGCGCAGGCTGGCCTGCCTCCTGAATGCGAATGCCATAAAGCGATTCGACCAGCTTGAACATGCCCGGCAGCACCTTATTTTCCGGGAAATACTGTTTGACCTCCTGATCAGAAAAAGCATAACACTCAATACGCAGTTTCTCACTGACATAGGCAATATCCCAGGCTTTCAGATCGTTAAGCTTGAGCTTATCTGTAGCAAACTGCTTAAGTTGAGCTAAATCCCTGACAGCATAAGGCTTTGCCTTGGCTGCCAGCTCATTGAGGAAATCCAGTATCTGTTGTGGAGTCTGTGCCATTTTGGAAGCAAGTGAAACCTGTGCATAACAATCATAACCCAGCAACCGGGCTTCTTCCTGGCGGAGTCGCAGAATTTGCTGGATCAATGGCATATTGTTGCGACTGGTTTCACCTTCAGCCAGTGTTTCGAGTTCACTGGCACGGGTGGCGTAAGCGCGGTACATTCGTTCACGTAACTCCCGATTGTGCGCATATTGCATGACTGGCAAATAAGAAGGGGCATGAAGGGTAAATTTCCAACCGGAGGTTGTAATCGCTGGATCACCTTGCGCCGCTTGTCTTGCTGCCTCCAGAACATCCTCCGGTATACCAGCAAGTTGCTCCTCGCGTTCGATGAGCAGAGAAAAAGCATTGGTTGCATCAAGCAGATGATCGCTGAATTTGGCGCTCAACGCCGATAATTCCTCCTGAATCTGCATAAATCTGACTTTATCAGCAGACGGCAATTCTGCACCACCGAGGCGAAAATCACGCAGCTGGTTTTCAATAATTTTTTTACGTGCCTGACTCAAATTATTGAATTCGGGACTCTCATGCATTTGCCTGAATTTGGCAAACAATACCGGGTCCTGGGATAACTCGGCATAGTACTGAGTAATATGAGGCAGATTGGTATTATAAATTTCACGTAACTCGGCGGTATTTACGACAGCGTTCAAATGCGCTATTTGTCCCCAGGCACGTGCCAGGCGTTCATTGACATCAACCATCGGCTGTACGAAATCCTGCCAGTTTGGCGAAATAGTGGCTTTCCTGGCTGTTTCCAGCACTACGCGGCAATCGCGCAACAGCTCATCTATTGCTGGTGTAATATCTTCGTTGCGGATAGCCTCAAAACGTGGCAAACCGGAAAAATCAAGTAGCGGGTTTCTCATAGATCGTCCAATATTTAGTGAAGAATGGTATTAAAAACGAACATCATGAACATCTCGGCATCATCCACGATAGACGAGATGTCCGGCAATAAAGGTAAACTTGACCTGCCCACATAATTCCGTGCCTATGAAGGGCGTATTTTTCCCTAAACTTTTAAGTGTCTGCGCTGTTATTACCCGGTCCTGCTCAGGGTCAAACACACACAAATCCGCACGTCCGTCCGGAATCAAGCGCCCATCTTCAATACCCAGAATACGTGCAGGACGATTCGTGATGCGCCCCAAGGCTTCAATCAGTGGCAGACGCGCTTCACGCGCCCATTTTAGGGTTAGCGGCAGAAGCAGCTCCAGACCTGTTGCCCCCGGCTCAGCCTGGGCAAATGGAACTAGTTTGGCATCATCATCTATTGGCGCATGATCCGAACAAATTGCATCAATGGTTCCATCCAGCAAACCAGCGCGCAATGCTTCGCGATCCTCGAAACTTCTGAGTGGCGGAATCAGGCGGCAATTGGTATCAAAAAATCCGATATCCATATCGATGAGGTGAACGTGATGAATGGCGACATCACAAGTCAGAGACAGTCCCTGCTGTTTGGCAGCACGCAGCATCGCTACTCCGGCCGCGCTGGAGATACGGCAAAAATGAACGCTGGCGCCCGTCTCTTTCATCAGCGCAAGGATATTGGCCAGTGCGATAGTCTCCGCACTCACAGAAATGATCGGCAATCCCAGACGAGTGGCAACTTCACCTTCATGCGCAACACCATGATTGGCCAGATGATGGTCTTGCGGGCGCAACCACACTTTGAAGCCAAAGGTGGCAGCATATTGCATCGCGCGCATCAACACATGCAGATTGGCAATCGGCGCATCCGCCTGACTGAATGCGATGCAACCTGCATCGCGCAACTCCGCCATTTCGGTCAGACGCTCACCCTCGAGCCCCTGCGTCAAAGCTCCTACCGGATACACCTGTGCCCGATCAAGATTTCTGGCACGATGCTTAAGCATTTCCACGAGCCCAGGCTCATCCAGCGGCGGATCGGTGTCCGGCGGACAAGCAAGGCTCGTCACTCCGCCAGCAACTGCAGCTTCCTGCTCCGATTCAAGGGTAGCCATGTATTCCAGACCCGGTTCGCGCAAGCGTGCCGCCAGATCGATCAAACCCGGACATACAATCAAACCGGTTGCATCGATTCTTTGGCAATCGGCAAACCCATCCGGCCTGACACCTATTGCCACAATTTTGCCATCCGCCAGAAAAAGATCATTTACCTGATCCATTTTGCTTTGCGGATCGATCAATCGCCCATTCTGGATACAAGTTTTCATGGTAATCAACTTTGAGCGCCAGCGAGAATTGACATGACTGCCATACGTACTGCGATACCAAAATTCACCTGCGGCAGAATCACAGATTGTGGGCCATCCGCGACATCGGAATCAATTTCGACACCCCGGTTCATCGGACCAGGGTGCAGAACGATTGCATCTGCTTTAGCCAGTGCGAGTTTGTGAGGTGTCAGGCCGTAATACTTGAAATACTCCTCACTGCTTGGCAAATGCGCGGATTGCATACGCTCATGCTGCAAGCGCAGCATCATCAACACATCCACATCTTTCAACCCTTGCGACATGTCGTGATAAACATGCACCCCCAGACGCTCAATTTTTGCTGGCAGCAAGGTTTTGGGTGCAATGACGCGAATCTCGGGCACACCCAGGGTGGTCAGCGCATGAATCTGGGAGCGTGCCACACGTGAATGCAAAACGTCACCAACAATGGCGACACGCAGCGCATGAAAATCCTGCTTATAGCGACGAATCGTGAACATATCCAGCAATGCCTGGGTAGGATGAGCATGCCAGCCATCACCGGCATTGATGACATGAATCTCTGGCCGTACATGGCGGGCGATCAGATGCGCGGCGCCACTTAAATTATGACGCACTACAAAAATATCAGCGTGCATGGCGGCCAGATTATTGACGGTATCCAGCAATGTCTCGCCTTTGGTTTGCGAGGAGACCGCCATATTCAGATTGATAACATCTGCAGAAAGCCGTTTGGCGGCAATCTCAAACGTGGTACGTGTACGAGTACTGGGCTCGAAAAACAGGTTAAATACCGACTTGCCACGCAACAATGGGATTTTTTTGACATCGCGCTCGGTGACACCTACAAACGATTCCGCGGTATCGAGTATCTGTTGCAGAATGGTTGCAGAGAGCCCTTCCGTGGTCAGTAAATGCCGCAACTCACCGCTTGCATTCAACTGCGGGTGTCTGCTCATAAGCCAGCACTATTTGTAGTTTGACATCCAGTCATGCGTCATTTTTTATATTAGACAGATGTAATTCCAGACTCAATCTATCATTTTCATTTTGTTTGAGTTCCAGCATACTGTTCCCCGGCAGGGATAATTCTGCGCCAGTATATTGCGGACTAATCGGCAGCTCCCGCCCGCCCCGGTCCACCAGTACCGCCAGATGAATACAGGCAGGACGACCGTAGTCAAATAGCTCATTTACCGCCGCACGCACTGTCCTGCCCGTAAAAAGTACATCATCTACCAGCAGGATTTTTCTGTCCTCTATGCTAAAAGGAAGCTCTGAGGGTCTGACCTGCGGATGCAGGCCGATTTTGCTGTAATCATCCCTATAAAAGGAAATATCCAGCATTCCGATCGGCATAGACAAATGTAGCGCATCATGAATACGCCGAGCAAGCCAGACGCCTCCGGTATGAATACCGACAATTACTGTATCAGTCGTAATAACAGGCCGCAAACGCTCAATCAATCCGGCCAGTAGTTGCTCTGCGTCAGGAAGAAGCATCAGGTGTGTCAAAAAAAGATTGAAGAATATGCTGTGCTGCGACCTGATCAATCATGGTGCGCTGCTTTGGCCCTATTATACCCGCCTCTTGCAGGGCAGAACGAGCTGTAATCGTGGTATAACGCTCATCAACCAGCGCGACCGGCAGCTTGAAACGTCCTTGCAGCCGCCTGGAAAAACGTTCGCATAGTGGTGTCAATGACTGCTCCGTACCATCCGCGTGCACTGACAATCCGACAACCAGCAACACAGGTCGCCACTCGTCGATCAACCTGGCGATAGCGTCAAAGCGCATATTGGTCATGACCGCATCAATCGTAGTCAAGGGATGCGCCAGTCGCAGCTCATATTCCCCAATTGCCACTCCAATGCGCCGTTCACCAAAATCAAAAGCCAGCACGGTACCGGATGAGCGCACGCTACACTGATACTCCGGCTGCCAGCTTGTTCGTTTTACTCAGATGAGAAATATTATTATGCATGACCAACCTGATTGGACAAATGACAAAAGTCGATACCCAAGAGCTGCATCGCAGCAGGTAGTCTTTCTTCAGATGGTATTTCAAACAAAATTTCTGCCGAGGCTGGAACGGTCAGCCAGGCATTTTTGGCAAGTTCTTGCTCAAGCTGCCCGGCAGCCCAACCAGCATAACCCAGTGTCACCAACATTTTGTCTGGTCCCTGATGATGGGCGACTGCCTGCAAAATATCAATCGATGCGGTCAGTCCTGTCGTCGCATTGGTAGAAAGGGTAGATTGCCATAGCCCCACTGGCTGATGCAGCACAAAACCACCATCAACCTGCACTGGCCCACCTAACAAAACCGGTAATGAGCCTTCCCTTAATTCCCCCGGGGAGATACCCAGATGTTGCAAAAGTTTTTCAACTGAAAGATCAGTTGGGCGATTAACGATCAACCCCAACGCACCATCTTCATTATGCTCGCAAATGTAAGTCAGAGTCTTAGCAAAAAATGAATTTTCGAGGCTTGGCATGGCTATCAAAAAATGATCAGTCAGATTGACGTTTTCCATTCCTATCTCTCCTTCAGAAAAAAATATTTTATTAAAGAGTGCCTCTAAACCCAATAAGCAGTATGCGTCATAACTTTAGCGCTTAGCTTCATGGTAAATTTAATAGGCAGCGGCAACTCTCCCCCACCATGCGTGACAGCCATGTCGGCATGGCCAGCCTCGTCAATTTTCATTTGCTCGACAATCGCGCGACTGCGTTCATCCTGATAAGGCAGTCGCTCTAAATGACCCGCTAGATGCGTCTCAACCTGGCGCTCCGTTTCGGCCAGGAAGCTTAAATTCCATTTATCCCCCAGTGCACCTGCGATCAGCCCAAGCATGAATGACCCTCCATACCAGACAGGGTTCAGCAGACTCTTGCGCCCACCTAGCTCGGCGATACGCCGTTCTGTCCAGGCCAGATGCTCGGTCTCTTCCCGCGCAGCCTGATTCAATGCCTCCTGAACACGTTCATTACGCGCGGTTAAGGCTTGTCCTTGATAAAGCGCCTGAGCGCATATCTCGCCAACATGATTGATTCGCATCAGTGCTGCAGATTGCCGTTTCTCGTATGTACTTAATTCATTTTCTGGCAAGTGTCCGCCTGGCACAGGCCGCGATGTATTCGCCGGCACCAATAGTGTGCGCAAGGCATTATCAAATCCTACAATTAATTTGTCTATCTGCAGCATGGTTATTCCTCTGTTTAATGTCCACTTCGACCTGAATAACAGTTGTCTGATTCATTATTGTAAACACATTTGGCGCGCAAGCAATGTCACCGGATGCAAGACTTCCATATTAATTCCCTTTTTTAGCAGGCCATTACCAATATGTAACGCACAGCCAATATTGGCTGTAACCAGATAATTGGCCTCCGCAGCTTTCAAAGCGGTCACTTTACTGTCAAGCAGTGCTTCGGCGAATTTGGGCTGATCCAGAAAATAGGTACCTGCCGCACCGCAGCATTGATCATTGCCTTCCAGAGGCCGCACCTCTAGCTCAGGAATCAGTGCCAATAGTGAATAATTCAGATCAGCCGCATGCAATACATTACGTAACGTACAAGGTTCATGCACAAGAACCTTTTTTCGCAATGAGTTAAATTTGATTTCACTCCAATTTTGCCGCGCGAGAAATTGACTGATGTCCAGCACCGGTACAGGCGAACCATCCACCCTGCCCTGTTCGGCATGCCCCAATAATTGGGCACCACAGCCGGAAGCAGTGCTAATGATAGCCTGAATATTCAGACTGGAAAAAGCCTGCTGGTTACATTCGGCAAAATTAGCAGCCTCCTCGACACGCCCGCTATGTTGATGCAGCGCGCCACAACAGGTCTGCGTCTTTGGCACATGAACGGTGTAACCCAATTGTGTCAGCAGCCTTATGGAGGAAAGCAGGGTTTCCGAATCGCTTATTCGCGCCACGCAGCCCAAAAACAACCCAACTTCGCCACGAAACATTCCTTTGGCAGGATAGCATTGCTGCCATCGGTACCCCGGCAAATTTCGGACTGTCAAAAACCATTGCGACTGCAACAGTGCATTTCGTTTGAAGAATTTCAAGCGCAGCAATCCTGCTAACACACCACTTTTCACCAACAAACGCACCCACGGACGCAAAACATCAAAACGTGACGGCTTGGCAATCAATTGCTGCTCCAGAAAGGTCCGCAGCCGATCCTTGGTTTTATCTGGCGCTCGCTGGGCTGTTGCAAGTGTCTCCGCAACATCGTTACCTTGGCATATTTTTTTGTACCGAATCATCACGCGTGCGGTATCAATCAGTTGACCATAAGCCACCTGACTTGGGCAGACAGATTCACATGCACGACAAGTCAGGCACCTGTCCATATGCTGTATAAATCGATCGTTCATGGGAATACGATTCATTGCCACACCACTCATCAACGCAATGCGCCCTCGTGGAGAATCCGCTTCAGACATTGTCAAACGATAGGTCGGACAATGCGGCAGACACAGTCCGCAAGCCACGCATTGGTTAGCCTCAGCGAGCAGCGCCGCCTGTATAGTGTTCTGAATGGAATCAATAGGAGGTTGTTGCATTTTTAAACCAGCAGTTTTTTACTGTGTCACGAATCTATCAACTATTGTGAATCAGTTCAGTATATCGCGGTTTTATGTAGTCACGTGCTTTGTGACGCTCAGTTAAGTCGTCTTCTTAATTTTACTTTGTCAGATTATTCCAGAGCCCTATTTTTGCCTTGCAGTAGACTGCTTCGCACTGGATCTTCTCTGATGCCGCTTATGAATAATCTCAGCCTAAGATTAAAGGAATTGAGTTCATAAGATATTTAAAATATGTGTTAATAAATTGAGGCGCTTAAAAGCGAAAATTTATTGATTTAACTAAACGGGATAAACAGGAGCAAACCACTCCGCTCACGGTTTAATTTAATTGCCACTTATCAATATTTTATATTTCACGGTCTTCTGAAAGACTGGCTCAAGCTTGCAACTGATATCTTATTCATTTATTGTCTGCATATAGTTACCAGGAAAAATTGATGGACGGGGAATCATGAGACACTTTGCTTACAGCGTGTGATGCGACAGCACAGGACACGTTAAGTGAGTGAATATTCCGTCCCATCCCGTGTGACCATATCCGCGTCCGCAGCTGGAGATATCGTTTCGACAGAAAGGACAATGCAATATGTTTAATTTAGGCGCCATACTGAATCTGGGTTCTACCGATCCTGTCATAGGCAGAGCATCAACCATTGTTGAGTGCTCTAACAGTGAACTATTTCAATATATCGGGGAAGGCCTGTTTCAAAATTATCCCAAATGGTCTCAGGAAGTCAAAGAGCTTGAGCAGATCACGCCTGGCCCGGTGCAAATTGGAACGACAGGTCGGCAAGTGCGTGTTGACCAGGGACGCCGTTCAGAATCCTGTTTTAAAGTATCCGACTATGACATAGGCGAGCGCTTAACCCTTCTCGGCGTATCCGATCCTTTTCGCTGCTCGTATGAGTTGCAGGTTATTGATTCTGGCAAATCTACAAAATTAACATTCATATTTGAGTTGCTTGAGCTGCTTCCGGTAATGCGCCCGTTTGAAGGGTTAGTTCGTTCTGCCATAGAAGACGGTGCTAAACGCACCGTTCAGAATATCAAGCGTCTGGTTGAAGCTGAAAAATCCGGGGCGGCCTAATCATGGACATGGAAGTTTTTAATCAAAAATGAATTAAATAACGCATACGTATTGATATTGACCAATTTCATTGATCAGAACACATAAGCAAAAGGAAACATGATGACGCAAGATAAAACTCCCAGTATTCAGGTACCACAGGCGGATGATCGCCCATTATGGGATGTGATTTTTGCCATTTATGGTTATCCTGCACTGCTCTTGGCGCACCGACTCAAGATTTTTCCTTTGCTTGCTGAAAATGCGCGCACGCTGCCGGAGATTTGTGATGCACTCAGCATCAAACAACGTCCGGCCGAGGCTATTTTGACGACGGCAACTGCACTGGGTTTTCTCTCTTTAAATGAAGATCGCTATTTTTTAACGCCGGTTACCGAAGCATATCTTCTCGAGACAAGTCCGAATTACTTCGGATTTTTTTGGGATATGATGATTGACAACTCTCAAGTAAGCTCGATTGCGGGTCTGGAAAAAGCGGTTCTCACCGATTCTCCACAGGCATATGGTGGTGGCGATATTTTCAAATCGCATGAAGAACAAATTGAACTGCTCCGCCGTTTTACCGCCGGCATGCACAGCATCAGTATCACTTCAGCACTGGTCTGGCCAACAATAATGGACTTTTCCGGGCATCGTGTCATGCTCGATATTGGGGGCGGTTCAGGCGCGCATTCAATTGGTGCTGCGTTGCGGTTACCAAACCTGCAGCAGGCATTAGTTCTGGATTTTTCACAGGTGTGTAAAGTGGCCGAAGAATATATTGCCCAGTACAATTTGCAGGGCCGCGTCAAAACACACGAGGGTAATATCTGGCAGGATCACTGGCCGACCGCTGATCTTCATTTTTTCTCAAATATGTATCACGATTGGTTGTCGGATAAATGCCATTTCCTGACAGCCAAAAGCTTCGATAGACTTGAATCCGGTGGGCGGATCGTCATCCATGAGATGCTCTATAATGACGAAAAAACGGGCCCGTTTTCTTCTGCCGCATTCAGTATGATCATGATGGGCTGGACGGAAGGCAAGCAATATTCAGGCCAGGAATTGACCGCCATGTTAGACAAAATCGGTTTTGAGGACATTCAAATCCATAAAGCTTTTGGATATCACAGCATCGTGACGGGTCTCAAACCTTAGCCGTGAACATTATTAGCGTTATTTGTAGCTGAAAAAAAAAGCTTCTCAATTGGTGACAACTCAGCATGAGACAGGCTGGAATGGGTTACCTATGAAGGTGTGGCGAAGCAATTCGGACGTGTCCTGACCCTGCTTATGCATGGTACCAAGGTAAGAACGGATGATACAGAAGTCCTCCGCTCCATTGAAAGTGCGGAAGCAGCCAGAGATTTTTTGTTTCACTTTAGGCATTCTAGGCATTCGGATCGCGCGTTCACCCAGATTATTTGTGAAAGGGACGCGAAGGTCAGTCATAAAGCGCAGCGCCTCGTCCGCATGTTCACGCATTCGGCGCAGCAGATTGATTGCCCGGGCTTGTTTGATGTGCCCACGCCGTGTTCATTCTCGTTTTGCCTCTGGATTGATTGCGCTACCTTCATCCGGGATGGCATGGCAGCGCGCAAAAATCTGCTGCGCCTGCCCCTAAGTCAGCACGGCTGTGACAGGTCGTGCCGCCGCACAGGCGTCGTGAGCTGAGATTAACATGTCGAGCATGCGTTGCGGCCAAGTCTGGCCGGTGCGCTCGTGCAGAAAAACAAGTTTGTGCAATAGATGGGCATTGCACAGCGCGTACACGCATTCGAGTTTCCAGTAAGGCTTCCAGCAGTCATGCACAAGAGTGGCCATTCGTCTGGGTAAAATTCCATGCACTCGATTGCCTCCATCCCGCGCCTGGCATGCTCGCCGTACCATGTGTGCGTTTCGCTGGCAGCCGTATGCAACCAGTGCAAGCATGATGCCACCCGCAAACCCGATTCGTCGGCATGAACCACCAGTGCGTGAATGTTCGGCTCATACTGCACCGCTCCGCGGACGCTTGAGAGAAATTGACTCTCGTGCAGTTTACCGCATCCGCATTGTAGTCGCAGGATACGATGTTCAGTGGCTTCGTAACGCACCACTGGTATATCGAACACTTGCCGACGTTCCGCAATCTGTGCGCAGGACGGAGGCAAGGTCTCTCCACATCCATCGCAACGCTCCGGTAAACCATGCTCAATCACCTCGTCCGGTTCCTGCACACGCTTGAGAGTCGTTCCTTTGTGCCCGACCTGACCACCAGGCTTGGCACCCGAGGGGCGACGCAGTGAGCGTGTCTTCTTCAGTCCATCGGAGGACGGTGGCTTGCTCGAATTGTGCCTGTCTTTGGATAATCGAGCTTCCAATTCTGACACTCGCACAGTCAAAATCCGGACCTGTTCGAATAACAGGCGGATCAAATCATCCTTTTGAACCGAGGTCAGTGTCGTAGGTCAGGAAGGTCGAGTTCGCGCATGACTCGTAGTATGATAAATAACTGACTGTTCTGCAAGCCTATGCTAAATAGTCGCAGTCTATCATCTGTTGCAATTGAGATATCAAAGTGGCGATTTAATTTATTAAGGAGAGGAAAATGAAGCTAACGAAAACAACGATGGTCGCCTTAATGTTGTTTTGCTCGGCGGTGATGGTCACTCCCACCTTTGCATTGGATGCTGGCGTCGAAAATCTTCGTCAGACCAGTAAGGCATTTGCGGCAGTCGCCCGGGAGGTGTCACCGTCGGTGGTCTTTATCAAGGTGGAAGGAAAGACTTCCGGTCTGGGTGCTGTGCCATTTTCTTCACCCTTCGGCGATGAGTGGCCCTTCGAGAACGATTTTTTCAAGCGCTTTTTTGGTGATGAGTTTCCCGGCCTACCGCACTCGCCGCGTTCCGAGCAGCCGCAGGACGAGCGCCGGGTGATGGGACAGGGTTCGGGCTTTGTCTTCAAAACAGACAAGGACCTGCTGTCCGACACGGCCTATATCCTGACTAATAACCACGTGGTGGAAAATGCCGACAAGATCCGGGTCCAGTTCAAGGACGGACGTGAGTTCGATGCCAGCATCACTGGTCGCGATCCCCAGTCGGATGTGGCCGTCATCGAGATCAAAGCCAGCGACATGCCAGCGCTGCCATTGGCTAATTCCGCCAAACTGGACGTCGGCGAATGGGTCGTGGCCATCGGCAATCCCTTCGGCCTCAGCCACACCCTGACAGTAGGCGTAGTCAGCGCCAAGGGCCGCACCAGCGTGGGCATCAATGACTACGAAGATTTTATTCAGACCGATGCAGCCATCAATCCTGGCAACTCGGGTGGTCCGCTGGTCAATCTCAGTGGTGAGGTCGTGGGCATGAATACCGCTATCTTCAGCCGCAGCGGCGGCTATATGGGTATCGGTTTTGCGATCCCCAGCAATCTGGCCAGGAATATTGCGGATCAATTAATTAAACATGGCGAGGTGACCCGTGGTTACCTGGGCATCGTCATCCAGCCGATTACCGCAGAATTGGCAGAATCGTTCAACGTCAAAGCAGGCAAAGGCATTCTGGTGGCACAGGTCAGTGAGGATTCACCGGCGCAAAAAGCGGGCTTGCATCAGGGAGATGTGATCGTGCAATTCCAAGGTGAGCCGGTCACGGATGTCGGTGGTTTCCGCAACTGGGTGGCGCAGACGCTGCCGGACAGCAAGGTTGATCTGGTCATCTTACGCGATGGCAAGGAAAAAGTATTGAAGGTCACTATTGGTAAACTCACAAAGGATAAGTTGATCGCAGCGGGACCTGCGCAGAACACCGACGAGATTGGTCTGACCGTACAAACCCTGACACCACAACTGGCGGAACAATTTAATGCTAAGTCTGGCGAAGGCGTTGTCGTGACCGAGGTGCGACCCGGTTCCATTGCCGCCATGGCGGGCGTGGATGTCGGCACAATCATCCTGCAAGTGAACCACAAGGCAGTCAAGAACACTGTTGAGTTTCAGCGTGCAGTCAAGGCCAGTCGTCGTGACAAACGCGTATTACTGCTGATCCGCAAGGGCGACATGCAGCGTTATGTGGCGTTGAGTTGGTAAGCGCGGTTCCCGAGGAGGACGCTACATGCGGTTGACAAAGACACATCAACACGGGTTATTGCTGGCGGTGGTCATCCTGCTCGGTGGTGTCCTGCTGCCCGGGGCCGTTGTCATGACGGAGTCAAAAAAAGCGGACCAGTCGGACAGAGCACACCAGCACAAAACGCTGTACTGGATGCATCCTATCGGTCCGTTACCCGACATAAGTTGAAGATCGACTGCAAGGCTCTGGCTTATACAGCAACGGCAGATTCCCTGAATATTACGGATGACAAGGCGAAGTCCATTGGCAATATCTTCTACATTGGTTACACAGTAAAGAGTGCCAGGAAAGCCCGGCCCTCGACCTTTGTCTTCACTGGCGGTGCCGCTTCCGCATATTTACATATGGCGGCCCTGGGTCCCCGGCGGGTTGAGTTTGCCGATAACGGTAGCGTTTTAGCGACGCTGCGCGGCTGACAGATAACCCGCAGAGTTGGTTTACCTTTGCGGACCTGGTATTTGTCGACCCGATCGGTACCGGCTATAGCCAGGAACTGAAGGAAGATGCTGGCAAGACTGATCAAAAAAGGCGAAAACATCAGCGGATCCATCGGCTGAACGTCGCGCATGGAGTGTATTGATCCGAACAGGTGGGACAACACAGTTATCGCTTTTGCTCCTGCAGTTGAAGGGACACCCTCTACGTGCACCGATGACATTCTGGGCATCCCGGTCGTCATGATGTTATCCGGGTAACGCAAGGATGGAGGTTCGATGTCTGAAGTTAAGTTCATAGCTCTACGCCCGGTTATAAAATTCCCTCAGTTAATCCATTTTTGCGACAGGATAACTGTAAAATTCTCTCCCATTACTCAACAAGTATTCAACAATCACAATTATCATTCTCGCCATGCGCACTTTATTCACTTATATCATGGTTTTCCCCAAGCGTAGCGCGTTTGTGCTGCTTGCGCTGTTACTTGCAGGCGCAGCCGAAGCACTCAGCTTAACGGCGCTACTCCCACTGCTATCCATTGCAGTAGGAGAGTCGGCTGATTCCGGTATTGGTAAAATGGTCATTGGTTTCCTGCAACAAATCGGTATCAGCCCTTCACTGGAAACCATCCTGTTGGTAATCGTCGGCGGCATGTTTCTGAAAGGGGTCATTCTGCTACTGACCAATCGTCAGGTGGGCTATACCGTTGCTCACGTCGCGACACGGCTACGACTGGACCTGATCGAAGCTTTGCTGGCAAGCCGCTGGCAATATTACTTGCGTCAGCCGATCGGTGCACTCGCCAATTCGGTCGCTACCGAAGCGTATCGCGCTGCCAATGGTTTTGAACATAGCGTCAATGTGCTGGCGCTGGCCATTCAAGTGATCGTCTACAGTCTGGTAGCCTGGTTTATCTCCTGGGAAGCCACACTGGCATCTTTGCTGATCAGCTCAATTCTGTTCTTCGTATTGCACAGTCTGGTCAGGGCAACCAAACGCGCCGGTAACAAACAAACACAATTGCTGCGTCATTTACTGACTTATCTGACGGATGCACTCGGTTCCGTAAAATCCCTAAAAGCTATGGCACGGGACAAGGTTGCAGATGCCATCCTGCACGAACAAACTCAGCAGCTGGAAAGAGCAACCCGCAAGGAAGTCACCAACCGCGCAGCCATGCTTGCCCTGCAGGAACCGATCCTGGCGGCATTGACCGCGAGCGGTCTTTACCTTGCGCTGTCCGTCTGGCATCTATCATTGCCTGAGGTGATGGTAATGGTGTTTCTGTTGACCCGCATACTCGGATTGTTCAACAAGGCGCAGCGCCGCTACCAGCAGCTTGCTGTTCAGGAGAGCGCTTACTGGGCGCTGCGTAAGGCCGCCGAGGAAGCGCGCCAGGAAGCGGAGAGAGTAACCGGCACGTTGACACCCACGCTGGAGCAGGGAATAAGCTTGCGCCAGATTTCATTCTGTTATGAAAATAAAGAGGTTTTCAAGAACCTGAATATGGAAATCCCAGTGAAATCGTTTACGGCAGTCATCGGTTCATCCGGCGCAGGTAAGAGCACCTTGCTGGATCTGCTATGCGGGTTGGCCGAACCCAGGGCAGGAGAAATTCTAATCGATGGCGCGGCATTGCATCATATTGACTTGCGAAAGTGGCGGCACCTGATTGGTTACGTATCTCAGGATACGGTACTGCTGCATGACACTATTCGCAATAACATCATCGTTGGCGGACCGGAAATTCAGGCTGAGGATGTCGAGCGCGCGCTCAAACAGGCCGGTGCCTGGGAATTTGTCAATCACCTTGCCGATGGCATCGACACCATTGTTGGCGAACGTGGCGGTATGCTATCCGGTGGCCAGCGGCAGCGCATCGCCATCGCCAGAGCGCTTGCCCATCAACCGAAACTGCTGCTGCTCGATGAACCCACCAGTGCTCTCGATCCCGAAAGCGAGCGCATTATCTGTGATACTTTGCAACGCTTGTCACGTGACTTCACAATCATTGCGGTTTCCCATCAGCCCGCAGTGATCAATGCTGCCGCCAGAGTGTTCATTCTGGCCGATGGAAAAGCGGAATTGCTCTCCGATGTCAATATCGACAGAATGGCAGTTCTGACGAATCATCACACAATCAACTCTGCCGCAAAAGCGTATTGATTGCGTCCAGTCTTGCCGCGTAGATATGTTGATTAATCAGCATCGGTAAATTGCGGTCACCTGCATGGTTTTGTTGCAGCTTACTGGCAATCGCACCGGCATCGACCTGCATGGCCGCCTCCAATGCTTGTTGTAAATGTGTCATCTGTTGATAATTCTGCTGCGCAAAACCGGGACGGCCATGAAAATCACTGGCGCATGCCTGTAGAAATTCGCCAAAACGCCCTGGTCTGCGATACGCATCCGTTGACTGCAATATAGCGGCAATGTCACTTGCGGCCAGCTCCAGTGCATGATGCGCCTCGCCATGCAGGCGCGTGACCAGCAGAGCCAGTGCTTTTGCTTCACCGGGCACACGTAACCGCTCGCACAACCCCTCCACAATGGCCACGCCCCGTATCTCATGCCCCGTATGCCGTGGCCATTGCTCCGGCGGAGTCGTGCCTTTGCCAAGATCATGCATCAGTGCGGCAAAACGTACTTCAAGCGAAAATTGTCTGGTCGCCGCATAATCGATCACCATCATGACATGCACGCCGGTATCGATTTCGGGGTGCGCTTGTGGGGATTGCGGCACTCCGAACAGCACGTCGACCTCCGGCATGATCCGCGCCAAGGCGCCACACTCGTGCAGCACATAAAACATGCGCGATGGATGGGACTCCATCAGCCCGCGCGCCATTTCCTGCCAGACGCGCTCGGCCACCAGCGCGTCGACTTCGCCGTCATGCACCATCTGTTTCATCAGTGCAAGTGTCTCGGGAGCGACCTGGAAGCCTAAGCGGGCGGCAAAACGGGCCACCCGCAACACTCTGACCGGATCCTCGACGAATGCGGGACCGATATGACGCAAAATGCCAGCCTGTAAATCGGCAATCCCGCCAAATGGATCGATAATCTCACCATGCTCATCCTTGGCAAGTGCGTTGATGGTCAGGTCACGCCGCGCCAGATCCTCCTGCAGGGTAACCCCCGGGGTTGCATAAATCTCAAAGCCCTTGTATCCACGTGAAATCTTGCGCTCGGTACGTGCCAGCGCATATTGTTCATGCGTTTCAGGATGTAAAAAAACCGGAAAATCCTTGCCAACAGGACGATAGCCCATTTGCTCGAGCTGTGCGGGTGTGGCGCCAACCACGACATAATCATGATCTTGCACGGGTAATCCGAGCAGTTCATCACGCACGGACCCACCGACCAGATATGTCCTCATTCCCAGACCACTAGTTGGGCTTTTTGGCTGCGACGATTCCCAGCCGTTCTTTCAGGGTCGGCCTTTGCTGGTGATTGAACTGGCTGGCGTAATACATCGAATTATTTAAAACAACCTGAACATATTCCCGCGTTTCATTGAAAGGAATGGTTTCCGCATAGACCGCCCCTTCCAGGGGCTTGACATCGCGCCAGCGTCTCGCCCTCCCGGGTCCGGCATTGTAAGCAGCTGCGGCCAGTAAGGGCTGCTGGTCTAACTGATCCAGCACATGACGAAGATAATACGTTCCGAGCTGGAGATTGGTGTTGATTTCCGTCGCCATGCCGGTTTGAAATTTCGGTATGCCCAGCTTGCTGGCTACCCATTTTGCGGTAGCCGGCATCAGTTGCATCAGCCCCATGGCGCCTGCGCTGGATTTGATATCGGGGATAAAACGGCTCTCCTGGCGAATGAGTCCGTATACATACGCCTCATCAAGCTGCTGCTGCTTGATCACTGGCTTCATCTGTGCGCGATACGGCGCCAGATAACGCAAACTGAAATCATGCTGCGAGACGGTTTTCAATGCCGTATTGATGGCGCGATCATAAACCTGGTGACGTTCAGCAACCTTGGCAGCCGCCAATAGCTGCTGATCACTAAAATCCTTGATCGTCCAGATCCACTCACGATTAGCTTCGATACGCTGATTAAGTCGATACAACGCAAGTGCACGCCGGACACCCGGATCGTTTTCCATCGCACGGATTTCCTGTGCACCTGGTGTATACCGCGCTGCAGGAATACTCATCATCACCCCTAGTTCTTCCTTGGCGAGTTGTCCATAGTAGCTGTGTTCATTACTTAACTTTGCAAGTAGTGTATTGGCATCACTTTTCCTGCCAATTGACTTAAACGCACGCGCGCGCCAATAGCGCCACACATCTTCCTGCTGCATCGACTCCGGCATGGCTTCGATACTTTGCAGCACCATCGGCCAGTTATACTGGCGCAGCGCGATTCGTGTCCACCAGGCATGGTTGGTTGCAGAAAGCGGATAAGTTTCCTTGCCGCTGGTGGCCTGCGTAAACCAGTTCAATGCACGCTCATCCTGACGCATAGCAGCCCAATAAGCAAGATTCCCCAGAAAATAAGACTGATCAGCGGCGGAAAACTGCCCACGTAGCTTCAGCCAGCGCGCCAGCCCGTGGTTGGTCTCACTGCGCAGCAGCCGCAGCAGGGCAAACAAGGTTACTTCCTTGTCAGCACGGGTCTTGATATTTTTTTGCTGATCAAGAAATCGTGCCGGATTCTTCAACACCATATCGATTGTGCGCGGATTGATTACTTGATTAGTAGCCAGATACTTCCCGGATTCCTTGGCAACACTGGTATTATTTGCTGCCAGCGCCGCCCGGATTCTCGACCAGATATCTTCTGTCGAGATTTTCCCAGTCCGAATCAACTCCTGAAAGGGCGCAGTACAACCTCTCGGCATGTTACGCCCGCTCAACCAGCGTGATTTCAGTTCCGCCACTGTGCTCTGGTCACCATTAAGCTGTTTCATGTGCAGCGCAAAGCATATAATATGATCATCCTGATGGCCAAGTTTGGGGAATTCCTCGCCGAACTGTCGCCATTGCCGACCTTCTCCCAGTACCTGCAACCATTCCCCGCGCAGCTTGTCGGCGATGTAACTACCCTGATGCCGTGCCAGAAAATTTCTGATCTGGGTTTCGTCATTCCTTTGCGCGGACAGACGCAAGCGATAATATTCCGCATAGGGTGCCAGCGGATGCTTGCGTAAACGATCCGCATAAAAAGCAACTTTTGCCGCATCCTTGGCACGAAACGCCTCCTGGACCTTGATGAAATCACCATCCATATTCGCGACCAACAATCCAGTCCACCAAAACAATAACCATCCGGCCAGAATTTTTTTCATGACATGCTCACATCCAGAAACTATCGTACTAAATTGATCAAACCTTTTTACTTCATTATGACTAACTAATTTTACTGGGGAAAAAAATAGTTTATGTCATGAGCAACCCCGTCATTGCCTATCTCTTCCGACCGGAATCCTAAGTTATGGTAATTCTCGCCGATGCTTCAACGCCATCAGATCACACCTTGCATCTGCATTGCATTCGATACTTTAACAAAACCGGCGATATTCGCGCCATCGACATAGTTGACACTGCCATCATCGGCAATACCGTAATCGACACAAGATTGGTGAATGGCTTTCATGATGCCTTGCAAGCGCATATCGACTTCCTCATGTCCCCACGAAAGCCGCATTGCTTGCTGACTCATTTCCAGACCAGAAGTAGATACCCCGCCAGCATTGCTTGCCTTGCCAGGGGCAAATAGCACTTTAGCACGCTCGAAACGCTCGATTGCCCCAGCCGTACAAGGCATATTCGCCCCTTCTGCGACACAGCTCACTCCCTGTTTGATCAGGACAGCTGCCTCGTCCTCGCTGATCTCATTTTGCGTGGCGCAGGGAAGCGCGACATCGACCGGAACATGCCACGGCTTTTCCCCTGGCAAGAATTTGGCTCCCACCCGTTCTGCATAATCGCTAACTCTACCGTACAAATGATTCTTGATTTCAGCCAGAACAGCAAGTTTTTCCGCTGTAAATCCTGCTTCATCGACAATACTGCCGCTGGAATCAGAAACGGTCACCACCTTGGCGCCTAAAGCCATTGCCTTTTCTATCGCAAACTGCGCGACATTTCCGGAACCGGATACTGCCACACGCAGTCCGTCGAACGAGCGGCCAGCATGTTTGAGCATTTCATCAACAAAATAGACTACACCATAACCCGTCGCCTCCGGACGCAATAATGAACCACCAAAGCTCAATCCCTTGCCCGTAAACACACAATCGGAACGATTGGTCAATTTCCGAACCATCCCGACCATAAAGCCGATTTCCCTGCCACCCACGCCAATATCACCTGCCGGCACATCAGTATCCGCACCAATATGGCGGAACAGTTCGCTGACATATGCCTGACAGAAACGCATTACTTCACCGGGACTCCTCCCTTTCGGATCAAAATCCGATCCGCCCTTACCACCACCCATTGGCAAAGTTGTCAGGGCATTTTTGAAGGTCTGCTCAAATGCAAGAAACTTGAGGATGGAGAGATTGACCGAGGGATGAAAGCGGGTGCCACCCTTGTAAGGCCCGATCGCGGAATTATGCTGGATGCGGTAGCCACGATTAACCTTGACCTCACCATGATCATCCACCCAGGCAACCCGAAACATGATCACCCGCTCCGGCTCGACCAGGCGATCAAGCAGGCCATGCTCCGCATAGCGCGGCTGTTTTATGATGAACGGCCACAAGCTTTCCACCACCTCGGTGACCGCCTGTAGAAACTCAGGTTGCCCCGGATTTCTTTCTGCCACGTAGTTCCTGAATTCCTCGATACTCTTGTATTTCATTTCTCTCCCCCTGTTGAATAATTCCCCAAAATCGGCTTTTATTTAGCTTCATCCCGACAATCATGAAATTTCCCTGATTTTGTTGTGGATTGCAAGGTATTTCTGAAAAATTTCAGAAACGAGCCTGTTGAAAACAGGCTGATCTGACACATCAATGGGCAGAAAGAATCAAAGTGCGTATTCCATACTCCGGCGCAGGCGCTGTCCACGCAAGCATCAATCTACCATTGTCTTCACGCACCATCTGCGGCACACCGGTTGCGAACCCCGGATCGATATCGAGTATTTTGAAAGCGGGATAAAGCTTGCCGTCGAGCGAGAGCTTGCGCAGCATAAGAGGAGATTGCCTGCTGGTTTTATCAATTGCACCCAGCCAAGTAATGGCAGCAGTTCTTTCATCCAGCCAGGCAAGGCTGATACGCCCGAGTGGCTGATTAGTATCGATTTCAAGTGGCTTGGAAAAATGTTTACCGGCATCATGGGAAAGCGCCGCACGCACTGCTGGCTGGCTGGCTGCTGCCGTAAACCAGGCTGCCACCACCTGATTATTATTTGCGATCAACCCGGGGCCATTCACCGGACAGGCATCGATCGACCAGCCATCCCGACCAAGATGAGCGGGTTTGGCCCATTTGTTGTCTTCCATGCGCGTCACATGATGATCACGGATTTGGCCATCACGCCGGCTGCGCCATGCGATGACCGGCCCACTAACTGATGCTGCCGCAGTCGTCCAGCAGCAGGTACAGGTATCAGCATCGATCACTTCCTCGGCATGCAGGACACCGTCCCGGTCAAGCCTTGTGTAGCGCAGCGCAAATTTACCCGTGCCACCTGTCTGATTGTCGCGTCCGTCCAGCCAGATGATACCAGCACCGTCGTCTCCGATCGGGAAAATAGATACGAAGCCGTGTTCAGCCGCCACGCCATCGCGATGCGGCTTGATTGCCGGTTGCCAGTTCAGTCCCCCGTCCGTCGAAATCGACAAATGGATATCATAATCATAACTGCGCCCTCCCGGGGATCTGACCAACCAGTGCGCCACCCAGAAATCGTCATTGATCACTACGACAGACGGAAAATCCGCCCAGTTAATGAACCAGTTTTCACCTTTTGCCACCGTACCGGTCCTGATCCAGCGCCCTTCACTACGAATCGCGTATCTGAGCACGTGTTGCTCGTTCTGCTTGCCTCCATCTATGGTTTCCACCCAGCTCAACAATATCGAACCATCTGGCACAGTCGTCAAGCGCGGCAATCTCGCCCCTTTTTCCGCAGGGTTACCGATCATCCCGGTTTGTGCCTGACAATTTGCCGCAAGCAGGCAGAATAGTGTCCAGACCAGAAACAGAGTAGCGCCTGAAGTCACGACTTCACTGATGCGGCACATAAAAAACCTTTGCAACCATGGGGATTTACACATTTTTATTCATTAAAAAAGCATGGCGATCTGTGCAGATAACCGCACACGAGCCGCCATGCTTCGTTTTGAAGCCCCGCTGTTATTTTTAATAATCAAAAAAAACTTTATCTGCGCCCAAGAAAAGCTGCTGTACGCTTATCATGTCACCCATACGCGCACCCTCACGCACGATATCCGACGTGACACCACTAATTGCAACACATCCTAGGCAAACCATGATGGACACACCCTTGCTGATCAGATCATCCCAATACTGTTGCAGATGTCTCCCACTCGCGCAGGTAAAGATGGAAAGATCGGGGACGTCATGCGTGTCCGCCAGCTCCACTGCTTCCAGGTTCAGGAAAGCCGTTACTTGATCAGCGTATTTCTGCCCCACCTTACTGCCAGGCACCTGATTGGTCAACCCCATTGCCATACAAACCGGTTACCAGTTGTGCCCGCCAACCACCGGATTCCCCAATTGGGGCCATCAAACGAATTCAGTTTGATGACGATACTCTATCGTTTGTTGGGATTCGTTGCTTGTGCATTGCCAAAACATCATTACAGAAACATGAACAGGGATAGCACGAAGATCAGATACTTTTTATCAATACTCACGATTCACCTCGACAAATTGATTATGAATAAAAAAACAGTTCCGTATATGCCTTTTGCCAATTCCATAACACTTCTCATCAACGAAAGGAAATTCAACATGACATGGCCGTAACTCAATATAAATGCGAAAATTGTCGCATTCACATCCGGTTACAACCATTTCCTACTGAGCAGAACCACCTTATGGGAAGCGCGTTATAAAACCACACTGACCGACAGTGAACAGCATTTTCTCATCTGCATGCGCCATATTGGTACCTGGCAAGATGAATCGAGAGGCCAGACTTATTACTCTGTTTTCCAGGATGAAGGTTAAATGTCTAAAGCTTAGTCAAGGAGATTATAATCCTGGAATCCAATGCACATTCCCCATGCGTTTCCCCCCTGGCTTATGATGCGCAAGCGAATAGCATGCACTTCCTGGGTATACCTGTAAGCTTCCCCTAATGCTCTAATAGATTTTGCCTCGGCGCTTTGTTGTTGTGTTTCCAACAAAGTGGCATACTCCTCGAGTATTTCCTCAGGAACGAATCCAAGCCAGGTCGTTTGAGACTGAGTAGCGTTTGCCTGCTTGATTCTCAATTCCATGAGCTTATTCGCTCTGCCGCGCACCAGTAAGCTGCGATCATCCTGCTGAGATTCCAGCAAATCAGCGTACGCATATATGTTTTTGATAGTATTTGCATCAGCAAAATGCAAAACTTGGTCGCATAGCTGCTCCGCCCCAATATTATTGCCTTGCATATTCAACATCCTGGCAGCGGAAACCGTTTGTTGCCACTGCGGATAATCCCATGCCGGTACATCCAGGTATGGATTATCCATGAGCCCCTCTGTCCGAGTACCCAGCGGTGTAAACTGCACATCATTCAGGAAAGCTGTACATTCTTCCTTATGAACCTGGCTTGCTGGCCGATTGTTTTCTTGATATCGCTCAGTGCAAAACGCATCGACGACAATGCCGGCGGAATAGGGATGGCGGCATTGAAAACCATAGGTGGTCAGAATGAACACCTTTCCAGGAAACAATGGATTAGCAGACTCCTTTTCTACTAACTCGTACTGAGCACAGTCGGTATTCAAGGCTTTACTTCTATTTTCATCCACAAAGCTGCGATTACTTATAGTCTGAAACCGGACATCATTTTTAGAAGCAAGCGTTGATTTGATAAAAGCCAGAAGCTCATGCGAATTTTTGGGCGATTTCTCATTCATGTCCGCACGCCTAACCCCAGCTAAAAAAGTGTGCATTTCCGGCTTTTCCAATGATTCAGGAAACTGTTTCTTAAACAACACCAGCCCTTTCTTCTGAGTTGGAATTGCGCCAAGCGACCAATTTTTAGCTTGCGGTGCCAGGACGGATATACCGTCAAATTCCATACGTTGTGCGGGATCAATCATCTGCTGATGATTAGTTGACGTTGAAGCACAGCCCAGAAGTAATGACAATAAGATACCTGCCCACACTCTTTTATAAATTGTATTCATTCAGTAATTCTCATTATGAGCATTAATGCAGTGTATAGAAAAAACGCTCTTTCTCATAGGAACCAAATATACCGGGAAACGGTTTGATCGTCAGACTGGCCGGAAAGTTATCCGAAGATAGCGGGCTCAGTGTCGGAGCAGCTACCGCCGCAGCCTATCTTGAGAAAGAAGTTCGACGACGAACTGCTATCTGCTATCAGCGGTGTGCCAAGAAGTGCGCCCACTACATGGCAGTGTTATCCTCAAACTGACGTTCAGATATCCAGACTTGCCCCGCGTTTACGGAGCATTCCTTTCGTTCGCGCCAATCCGGCAGCACCTTGTCGACTTCATTCCAGAACGCATCACTGTGGTTGCGGTGATGGAAATGGCAGAGTTCGTGCACCACGATGTAGTCGATGATGCGTGGCGGAGCCATCATGCACTTCCAGTGAAAATTGAGCACGCCGCGCTTGCCGCAACTAACCCAGCGGCAGCCCATTTCCTTGACCTTGATGCCAGCCACGCTTACGCCCACTCTGGGTGCATAGAACGCCACACGCCCGGCAAAACGCTGCTGGCCCTAGATGAATCGCTTTCTGGTAGCGCACTGCCGCCAGCCCGGAATGACACACCACCTGCGCCTTGAACAACAGCTTCTGCACTGCCTCGTTGGCTTCCAGCAGGGTACTGGTTGGGTTGACGCAGCAGTTGTTCCTGCAAATCCTGCAATTGTTTGCTGGTGAGCCAGATGCCACCATTCGCGCCCGGGTTCAGTGCGGCAACGGCGCAATTGAACACTTCCGGCAGCAGTCACTAGCGAAAACTGGCGCGCTGGTTTTTGGCCGAGCCGGAGGAAATATCCTGGCCCTGATCGATAATCTCCCAGCCCAGCGACTTTAGCTGCTGCAGAAAAGGTCGCTCGATTTTGGTGCATTCAGACAAAAGCGGCCTCGCCAGTTTTATGGGTTTTGCTTTGACAAGTATTGTTCTGATTCATCTTGGCATTTTTATCTCCTGCAAAAAATTCACCAGCTCATGGATTCGCGTCGTCGGGTTATCGGTTACATTAGCCTGCGCCTCGTTTAATGAACGCTCGGCATTACTTTTGGCAAACTCCAGCTGATCCAACAGCATGGCAAAGATGTTGTTCGCCCCTTTCTCATAGTCAGGCAAATAGCCTCTAAGCTCAGAGAGTACCTGATTGCCCGCACTGTTGCCCGGCAATGCTAAATAGGGCCGGGTGCTATAGATAAAATGCAGTAACAACCAGTATTCAAAGCAGGGCACCGAATTCATGACGACAAAAGTGTTGCGCGGTTGCGCCTTGGCTATGGCGTTCAGTGCTTCATCATAGTTGGCATGAATGTCCTTATCGAACACACAGAAAACCTGGTCGAATGCATCGCCGGCGTCCTTTTCCTCACGATAGCGTTGTGTGGCAAATTGCAGCACACTGTTCGGATCTGAACCACATTCACCGCACACTTCGATATTGGCGGTATTCAGGCCATAGTGGTTTCTCAGATCTTGAAAGTACCGAGGTTCGGTTTTTTCACCCTCGCAGACAATTAGCACTTTGGCATACGGATCACGTCTTGCGATACGTCGCTGCAATCCTTTCGCGCTTTTTGCCTTACGTTTATGAAACAGGTTATCCGTACCCATCAACCAATCTGCTTGAGCGGCCGAATAAACGGCAAAGCGCCATAGCGACCCGAAAGATAGGCTGCTTCCAGATTTTCACGCCCCTTACGCGGGCTGAAATCCGTTAACGGATAGAGCACCGTGGCCTGATTTTTATCTTTTTCGCAGAACCAGATCTGATCGCGGCGAAAAATCTCCTGATTCAGGATCGATGTTTCGTGCGTGGTAAAGACGAGCTGAGCATTGTTGGGATTGGTTTCCAGGTTATGAAACAACTGCACCAAAAACTGTACCAGGCGCGGATGTAGATTATCGTGCAACTCGTCGATAAACAGCACATAGCCCTTAGTCAGCGAATCAATCCATGGCCCGGCGAAGGAAAACAGTTTTCGGGTGCCGTCGGATTCGTCGACAAAATCAAAGTCAACAGGCTTGCCCTCATCATCTTTATGAACAGTTTTAATGTCGAAAATCTTTTTGTCTTTCATATCACCGGCAATCATATCCCGCAAAGGCTCCGGTATAGCAGTCGGTAACGTATCAGCATCAAATGGTATTAACTCGACCAGAACATCGTCAATATGCAAATCTGCGGCACGCAAAAAATCCATGATTCTCGCCTTGTCGCTGCTTTCGCACAGGGATGCGCTGAACGCTGGCCCCCAAACGCCTACATTGACCAAGCGCAAGGTGTTTTTAAACCAGTCAAAAATGGGTTGCAACTGCTCACTGTTGAGCTGCACCGCCGTGGATAAAAACAACGCATTATCGCGGGTGGATTTTTGCCAAAGTTGCTTTTCACCCGTCAGGTTATTGCCCAGCTCCCAGTCGTAGCGCTGATCCGTCGGATCCCAGGCGCGACTAAACCAGCGTTGCGTCCGGCCCTTGGGGTAGGCCAACAACCATTCCTCATGGATGCGCTCGGCCGTAGCCGCGAAGCCGTACTGGTAGCGCACACCGTTAACCAGGAAGGTAGCTTCAAACTCGCTGGGGTGCTGGCGCGTATCCGGGCTCAGCCGAAACGGGGTCACGGGCAGCTTATCGCCCCGATGCAGATTGATGGCCGATTCTACTACAACCTGTTTCATGGTTTGCAGCGCCAGCAACAGATTGGACTTGCCGCTAGCATTGGGACCGTAGATGGCTGCCGAACGCAGCAACGCGATGTTGTTGGCCGCAGCCGCATTAAAGGTATTAGTAGCCACCATCTCGTCCCCCTTGCCTTTTACCAGAGTAAAGGTTTGCGTCTCGCGGAACGATCGAAAATTGGCCACACTCATTTCAATGAGCATTGAATTCACCTTTTACGCTAAAAAATGACAATATTAGTCAATATTTAGCATTAAAACAAATTAAAAGCTATTTATATGCTTAATTTTGGTAAAAAATGTCAAAAAAGTAGTTGCTGGTTCTATGGCAGAACTGCGACTATTGCAACTAGAGCTATTGACTTCGGTATATTCGCCCAAAAACGGCCTCCCGAGCTCGTCAACCGACCGCGTGCAAGGGAACTTATTGCAGATGATTCAAGGCTAGTTGTTTAGTTCCAGCTTGGGCAAGTTAAACAGTTTGACCTTGCGCCGGGCCGCAGCCGCAGCCTCACCCTCCGACCAATGGTTGGTACCCCTCCAGCAATACCTGGGGATCGGCGGCAGCCCGGTCATGTGCCAGCAGCCAATTCACGGTAGATAACAACTCCAGCCCGAGGAGCGATTCAAAACCATCAATCAGTCGAGAGGCACGTTCCAGTGCAGGCAAATAGGCTTTGGCTTCAGTTTTCAGATAGAGCGCTATCTTGTCGCGTTTGGCATCGTTAGACCAGATGGTATCCAGCGCCCGCAATCGCTGATGCGCTTATCGCTTTTCAGATAACTGCCCATTAAACAGCTTGCTCGCGCTTGTCTTCAACGGCCGTGGCAATGCCGGCTTCGCTTTCGAGGATGGATTTGGAGAAAGTTTGCAGCGTGCTGGTCAGCTCGGTGCGCAGCGTTTCGGCTTTTCTGGTGACTTGCCCAGTATCTCCAACCCACATAGCAATTCGTTGGCAGCGCGAAACTAGTCTTCCAGATTACCTGCTTTTCGCCCTGCTTTTTGGGAGGCCTCTTTCGCAGCTTTTTCGATCTCGTCCTTATAGCTAGTCAGGGTTGCCTCGCCCATCCCATCCACTAGCTTGGTCGCCAAATGGTGCACGGCATGGGTCAACCCCGAGCCTGCAAGCAGCGAAAGATGCTCCGATTGGAATAAGGCGGTCAGCCAAGGCTCGACACGGCTGCGCAATTCCTTGATGCTGAAAGTTTGGCTCTGGGTTAGCCAGGAGGCTTCTGCACCTTCGCAAAGCTTGAACTTGTCGACATCTTCGTCGCTTGTGCTTCGAAGCAGATAGGGGCATGGTCGTCACAGGCGCGCAGCAGTAGAGATTCGAGGTGAGCGAGGGTGAGTTTGAGTTTCATGGGGTTCTGTACATCAGAAGTGATACGGGGTGCCCGTACGTTTGCGTAAGGCGGTACTGATCGGCATGATCTTTTGCAGCAGCTGAATTAATCTTGTTACGTTTTCTACAGAGGGATAGCCAGCAGCCACACAATCAGGCAGCGGGTCAAAGCGGCCAGAAAAGCGGTATCAGCAGTGCAGCGCCGATACCAAGCAGCAGGTTGAGCGGCACCCCCAGCCGGGCAAAGTCGCTGAACTTGTAATTGCCCGCGCTGTAGACCAGTGTATTGGTCTGATAGCCGATCGGCGTGGCAAAGCTCATGCTGGCGGCGAACATCACACCAACGACAAATGGGCGCGAATCCACGCCCATGTGTTGCGCGAGACCAATGACAACTGGTGTCATCAGTACGGCTACGGCATTATTGCTCAGCATTTCGGTCAATATAGAGGTCAGCAGGATCACAATCAACAGCATCCACCATGGGTTTAATCCTTCACCGAAGTGCAGCAGACTGCGCGCCATCATGTCCGCCAGACCGGATTCACGCATGGCGATACTGATAGCGAGCATGCCAAAGATAAGCACGATCAATGGCCATTCAATCGCTTTATAGGCCTCATCCGAGCGAACACAACCTGTCGCCAGGACTACCGCCACACCGATAATCGCCAGTGCTTCGATCGGCATGACCTGGAAAGCCGACAGCAACATCACCCCCGTAATCGTCGCCAGTGCAATGGGCGCCTTGTGCTGGCGCGGTGCAGCAGTCCTGCCATCGGTCAACGCAAACAGCTCACCGTTTTCACAGAAACGTTTAATTTGTGCGGCCGTGCCTTCCACCAGCAGTACATCGCCGAATTGCAACTGGAAATCGTCCATGATGTCGCCGATACTGGCATCTTTGCGATGCACGGCGATCAGATGAATATCATAGCGCGCCAGCAAATCCAGATCACGAATCGGACGCTGCACATAGCGTGAACCGGAACCGACAATCGCTTCGATCACGATCGCGCCCTTACGGCGCAAGGTTTCCAGATCGTGCCCTGCATTATCATGCAGGCCAACCAGATCAGAAGAATACAGATTCATCATCGCACTGCCCTTGCTGTGTACCACCAGCCGATCACCGACCTCCAGACGAGTACCCCCGGAAATATCGGAAATGATGCCGTCTCCCCGAAATATTTTGAGGACAGACACCCCGCTCTGATTCAGCTTCGCTTCGGCCAGCGTTTTACCCGCAAGCCGCGAATTTTCTGGAACGAATAATTCAGTCATAAATGCACGATCACTCGCGCCAACAAACTGCTGCGCCAGTGTTTCACGAACCGGCAATACTCTGGGCGCCAGAAAGTAGATGAGCAGACAGCCGGCCAGACCCAGTATGACTGCTGGCATCGTGATTTCAAAAATACCGAATGCAGCCAATCCCATGTCGCGCGCCACACCATCCACCAGAATATTGGTGGATGTCCCCACCATGGTCATCATGCCGCCCATGATCGTGGCGTACGACAGCGGAATCAGGAAACGCGAAGGAGAAGCCTGCAGCCGGATAGCCATGGTAATGACAGCGGGCATCATGACCATCACCACTGGTGTATTGTTGATGAATGGAGAGATTAACACCGCCGCAACCATGATGATGGCCAGCAGCTTGCGCTCGCTTTGCCCGGCGGCCGTACCAATCCATTGCGCCAGTCTCGCAACACATCCGGTTTTTTCCAACGCGGCGCTGATGATGAACAGGGCGGAAATGGTAATCGGTGCGCTGTTACTGAACACACTCAAGATCTGTTTACTATCCAGCTGCCCCAGCACCAGCAATATCGATACCGCGACAATGACGGCTATATCAGGCTTGGTCCACTCGCGCAAAAAAGTAATCAACAGCAGCAGGATAACCAGTCCCACCTGCAGTGGATTCAATAATTCAGGTGACAAAATCCGGCCCTTGATTTTATAAACTTCAGCGAGAAGCGCCCTGGAGAGATTTCAGGGTTCATACGCCAAGGCGGGAGCCAACCAACGCTCGGCTTCTTCCAGTGTCCAGCCTTTGCGTTTAGCATAATCTTCCACCTGATCCTTGCCGATTTTACCCACAGCAAAATAAGTTGATTCGGGGTGAGAAAAATAAAAGCCGGATACCGCAGCGGTTGGCACCATCGCAAACGATTCCGTCACAATGATGCCGGTACGTTTCGTGGCTTCCAACAGAGCAAACAAAGGACCTTTTTCGGTATGATCAGGACAAGCCGGATAGCCTGGCGCCGGACGAATGCCACGGTACTGCTCATCGATCAATTGCTGGTTGTCCAGCGCCTCATCCCCGGCATAGCCCCAGAATTCGCGCCGTACCCGCGCATGCATATGCTCGGCAAAGGCTTCCGCCAGACGATCTGCCAGCGCCTTGAGAATGATGGCGTTGTAATCATCATTGGCTGCTTCAAACGCCTGCACGCGCTCATCAATACCAAAACCCGCGCTGACGGCAAACATGCCGATTGCGTCAGCAATGCCACTCTCACGCGGCGCGATAAAATCCGCCAGCGCCAGATTGGGACGCCCGCCGGGCTTCTCGGTTTGTTGCCGCAGGGTATGATAAGTCATCAATACGTTGCTGCGGCTACGGTCGGCGTAAATCTCGATATCATCCTGGTTAACAGCATTGGCTGGAAACAAGCCGATAATTGCATTGGCGCCCAGCCATTTCTGTTCAACAATTTTCTTGAGCATGGCTTGAGCATCCTGAAATAGATTGCTGGCCGCCTCCCCCACAACCTCATCTTGCAGAATCGCCGGGTAACGCCCCGCCAGTTCCCACGCCTGAAAGAATGGCGTCCAGTCAATATGGGGCACCAGTTTTTCCAGCGGGTAATTATTCAGTGTGCGCAGCCCAAGGAAACCCGGTTCCGGCGGCGTGTAATTCTTCCAGTCGGTTTTGAATGCGTTAGTACGCGCTGCTTCCAGTGTCAATAATTTGGAAGGCCCTTTCTTATTCTTGTGCTGCGCCCGGCTTTTTTCCTGCTCGGCCTGCAGTTTTTTCACATAATCGTCACGTAAATCGTGCGACATCAGATTGCTGCAAACCCCCACTGCCCGGCTGGCATCCGGCACCCATACCGTCACGCCGTGGTAATGCGGCGCAACCTTAACGGCGGTATGCATACGTGACGTGGTTGCACCACCAATCAATAGCGGAACGGTAAACCCTTCGCGCTGCATTTCTTTTGCCACATGCGCCATTTCTTCGAGTGACGGCGTAATCAGGCCAGATAAACCAATCATATCCACCTTTTCACGGCGCGCCATTTCCAGAATCTGTGCGCACGGCACCATCACCCCCATGTTAATCACTTCAAAGTTATTGCATTGCAGCACCACCGTCACGATATTTTTGCCAATATCATGCACATCGCCCTTAACCGTGGCAATAACGACCTTACCTTTGGGTTTGTTGTCACCGGAGAGTTTTTTCTCCGCTTCGATATAGGGCAACAAATAGGCGACTGCCTGTTTCATCACGCGTGCGGATTTCACCACTTGGGGCAAAAACATTTTGCCTGCGCCAAACAGGTCTCCGACGACGTTCATGCCATCCATCAGCGGGCCTTCTATCACCTCGATCGGCTTTCCGCCCGAACCAGTGATTTCCTGGCGGACGACCTCGGTATCCTCGACCACATACGTGTCGATACCCCTGACCAGCGCATGCGTGAGCCGTTGTCGCACTGGCTCGTCACGCCAGGCAAGGTCTTCCACCTGTACTTTCTTTTGACCTTTAAAGTTTTCAGCAAATTCCACTAAGCGCTCGGTTGCATCGTCCCGCCGGTTCAGCAGCACATCTTCAACATGCTCCAGCAGATCTGGTGAAATATCCGAATACACGCCCAATTGGCCTGCATTGACAATTCCCATGGTCATCCCGGCCTTGACCGCGTGATACAGAAAGGCGGTGTGAATTGCCTCGCGGATCGGGTCGTTACCGCGAAATGAGAAAGAAACGTTGGAAACCCCCCCACTCACCTTGGCATAAGGCAGGATCTGACGAATAACCTTAGTTGCCTCGATAAAATCAACCGCGTAATTGTTGTGCTCTTCGATTCCGGTGGCAATGGCAAATATATTCGGATCAAAGATAATATCTTCCGGTGGGAAATCCACTTGTTCCGTCAGAAACTGGTAGCAGCGCTGGCAAATTTCCACTTTACGTTGTTTGGTATCTGCCTGGCCAGTTTCATCAAAAGCCATGACAATCACCGCCGCACCATAGCGACGCGCCAGCTTGGCGTGATGCAAAAACTCGGCCTCGCCTTCCTTGAGACTGATGGAGTTGATGATCGCTTTGCCTTGTACACATTTGAGACCGGCTTCGATCACCGACCATTTGCTGGAGTCAAGCATGATTGGTACACGGCTGATATCAGGCTCGGAAGCGACCAGGTTCAGAAAAGTCACCATCGCCTTCTGCGAATCCAGCATCGCCTCATCCATATTAATATCGATGATCTGCGCACCATTTTCAACCTGATTGCGCGCAACAGCCAACGCCTCAGCATAATTGTTATTGAGAATCAAGCGGGCAAAAGCCTTGGAACCGGTGACATTGGTACGTTCCCCCACATTGACGAACAACGAATGTTCATCAATGTTGAGTGCCTCGAGCCCGGACAGGCGTAATTTTTTAGGAATCTCCGGCAGCTGGCGTGGCGCGATTCCCTTGACTGCCTCGGCAATCGCAGCAATATGCGCCGGTGTCGTGCCACAGCAACCGCCGACAATATTCACGAATCCAGATTCAGCAAATTCCTGGATCAGTCGCGCGGTATATTCCGGCGTTTCATCGTAGCCGGTTTCCGACAATGGATTGGGCAACCCGGCATTGGGATGGGTGCTGGTATAGACTTCGGCGACACTTGACAACTCTTCGACGTAGGGACGCATCAATTCCGCGCCCAATGCACAGTTGATGCCCACTGACAGTGGCTGCGCGTGCCGCACCGAATTCCAGAAGGCCTCCGGTGTCTGCCCTGAAAGATTTCGGCCGGATGCATCGGTAATGGTCACCGAAATCATGATCGGCAAGCGGATACCGGCAGTTTCAAAATATTGGTCGATTGCGAATAACGCTGCCTTGGCATTGAGCGTATCGAAAATAGTCTCCACCATCAGGATATCGACGCCACCATCGACCAGCCCGCGCACTGATTCAGTATAACTTTCGACCAGTTGATCAAAATTGATTCCACGAAAACCGGGGTCATTGACATCCGGTGAAATGGAAGCCGTTTTGGTCGTCGGCCCAATAATTCCTGCAACAAAACGTGGCTTGTCCGGTGTACGCAATGCCATCGCCTGCGCTTCTTCCACCGCCAGTTTCGCGCTGGCGGCATTCAATTCGTATACCAGATCCTGCATATGGTAATCCGCCATCGATGGCGGATTGGAATTGAAAGTGTTGGTCTCGATAATGTCCGCGCCAGCCTCAAGATAACCGCGATGAATTGCGCGGATCACGTCCGGGCTGGTCAGCGACAGCAGATCGTTATTCCCCTTGAGATCGTGCGGAAAATCAGCAAAACGCTCTCCCCGGTAATCGGCTTCGACCAGCTTGTAACTCTGGATCATCGTGCCCATGGCGCCATCCAGCAGCAAAATGCGCTCTGCCAGCAGTTGTGTTAGTAATTCGGCACGTGATTGACTGCTCATGAAAAAATATCCTTGTCTGTTTGTTTTCTTTACACTCGTAGATGGAACGGATTATCTAAAATGAACTACCCTGTCGCCAGTCACACTGCTGGAAAATTCTCCAGTTGTTGACGCATACGGCGCAAGGTTTCTGCCTGACCGATCAGCGCCAGAACGGCATCGATCGCGGGTGTTTTGACTTCGCCAGTCACCATCAGGCGCAATGGCATGGCTACGGCTGGAAATTTCAGGCCATGGCGAGTAACCACCTGCTTAATTTCTGTATGAATCGATTCCAGCTGCCAATCGATTACGCTGAAACGATCGAGCAGATCCACCATCACTGGCCGAATTTCCGGTTTGAAGTGTTCCACTTTCAACGTCTGCGGAGGAACAACCACGCGGAAAAAATAAATTGCTGCATCTGCCAGTTCCGCCAGCGTGCTTACCCGTCCTTTTAGCAAATTAATAATTTTTGGCAAAGTGTCTGTGTTGCTTATTTTACAGGCTCTCTCCTGCAAAAAAGGCAGCAGCAACGGCACGAGCCGCTCATCATCCGCAACCTTCAGATAATGTGCATTCAGCCACGCCAGTTTTTCTTCGTTAAACCTCGCCGGAGAATGACTGATCGCGGACAGATCAAACCACTCGATCAATTGCTCACGACTAAAAATTTCCTCATCACCATGCGACCAGCCAAGCCTCGCCAGATAATTGAACAGCGCTTCCGGCAGATAACCTTGGTCACGGTAATGCAGGACCGATACCGCGCCATGCCGTTTGGACAGACGCTCGCCATCCGCGCCGAGGATCATCGTCACATGCACGTACTGCGGAATGGGTGCGCCGAGCGCCTTGAGAATATTAATCTGGCGCGGCGTGTTATTGACGTGGTCATCGCCACGAATTACATGGGTGACCCCCATATCGAGATCGTCGATCACCACGCCGAAATTGTAGGTAGGGGTGCCGTCGCTGCGCATCAGTACCAGATCATCGAGCTCCTGATTGGCGACAGCAATTTTTCCCTTCACCAGATCGTGAAACGTGACATATCCTTCCAGCGGCGTTTTCAGGCGCACTACCGGCGTAACACCAGCAGGCGGTGTTTGCTGGCTGTCGCGCCAGCGGCCATCGTAACGAGGTTTCAACCCGGCTGCGCGTTGCTGTTCACGCAAGGCATCGATCTCTTCCCGGCTGGCATAACAATGATAGGCCAGTCCCTGTTTCAGCAACTGCTCAGCCACTTGCTGATAACGGTCGAGACGTTGCATCTGATAGTACGGGCCTTCATCATAATCCAGACCAAGCCATGCCAGACCATCGAGAATTGCCTGCACGGAGGGCTGGGTTGAACGTTCACGATCCGTATCCTCGATTCTCAACACGAATTTCCCGCCTTGTTTGCGGGCAAATGCCCAGGAAAAAAGTGCAGTGCGTGCACCGCCAATATGCAGATAACCCGTCGGACTAGGAGCAAAACGTGTTTTAACCATTAAAGAACCAGGATATTTTGAGTGAAATGCAGCAAGACTAGAGAATGTGAAATTTTAGGAGCTAACAGCAATATGTTAACATGAACCTCTCTATTTCCCGACTACTGACTGCTCCAAGCCTGCAACCTGTATGTCTATCGATTTATCTTGTGGATTCCTTCAGTGAACGTATTTTATGAAGAGGCTGGTGTTTTCAAAGTTGGCAGTATCCTGGCCGACAACACCACCTCGCTGCAGATTGAGGCCACACACGGCAAACGCTCAAAAATAAAGGCGGCGTCTATTTTCCTTAGATTTGAAGCACCGCCACTCATCGAATTTATGCAGCAGGCTCAAGCAATTGCGGACGAATTGGATGTTGCCTTTTTGTGGGAATATTGTGCAGAAAAAAATGAATTTTCTGCGGCAGAACTGGCAGCAGACTATTTTGGCCATGTACCGCAACCCGTCGAAACCGCCGCCATGCTTATCCTGCTCAACGGCAATCCGATACATTTTCATAAAAGAGGGCATGGTCGATATCTGGCTGCTCCCCCCGAAATTTTGCAGGCTGCATTGGCGGGTCGTGAGAAAAAGCGACTGGCACTCGAAAAACAGGAAAATTACGTAAAACAGCTGATCGCGTTTGAATTACCCGACACCTTCAGATCGCAGCTGAACAGCCTTTTATTCAGCCCGGACAAGAATACAATCGAATGGAAAGCCCTTGAGGCCGCCTGCAAGGAAACCGGACTGACCGTACCGAAACTGCTGGAACAATGTGGCGCCATTCCGTCCGCGCATGATTATCATTTCAATCAGTTTTTGCATGAATATTTCCCGCAGGGCACATCTTTCGACCCCGCCGTGATTGAGCCCGTCCAGAGCAATCCGGATACACTTCCCGCTACCGAAGTCGCGGCATTCAGTATCGATGACGCCACCACAACCGAATACGACGATGCTTTTTCCGTTACACCACTGCCTTATGGCGGTTTTCGGATCGGCATTCACATTGCCATACCAGCTTTGGGAGTTGAAGTAGATTCCCCGCTTGACAGAATTGCAGCCAGGCGACTCTCAACTGTCTATCTGCCGGGGCACAAGATCACGATGCTCCCGGACAATATTATTCAGTATTATACTTTGGGTGCAGCGCGGCGCAGCCCGGTACTCTCGCTCTATCTGAATGTTGCCGATGATTTCACCGTCACGGATACCTTCAATCGCATCGAAACGATCGTGATCGCTGACAATCTTAGGCATGATCAACTGGAGCCGCTGTTCAACGAAGACACGCTCAGGACCAATCAACTGGATTACTCCTATGCTCATGAACTGAAACTGTTGTGGCAATTTGCCTGCAAACAGGAAAAACTGCGTGGCAGGGAACAGGACAATCAGGCTAATCAAGTCGATTATAGTTTTGCAGTCACGGATGATCACGTCACCATCACGGAACGTCGCCGGGGCTCTCCCATCGACAAGGTTGTCTCGGAATTGATGATTTTTGCCAATGCCGAATGGGGTCGTCAGCTTGCCGAGGCGAGTATCGCTGGTATTTATCGCAGCAAAGGCACCGGCAAAGTCAGAATGAGTCTCTCGCCCGCACCTCACCAGGGGCTGGGCGTAGCACAATATGCTTGGAGCAGCTCGCCGATGCGTCGTTATGTTGACCTGATCAACCAGCGTCAGCTGATTGCGCTGGTTTCCGGTACCCCCCCTGTCTACACTAGGGAAAGCGATGCCATTCTGATCGCAATGCGTGATTTTGAAGTCACCTACGCAGCCTATGCCGAGTTTCAGCGCGGCATGGAACGCTACTGGTGCCTGCGCTGGTTGCAGCAGGAATCGCTTACCGAAGCTGATGGAGTCGTTCTTAAGGAGAATCTGGTAAAATTTGATCGCTTACCGTTGACTGTTCGGGTACCTTCCTTACCGGATTTGTCTTGTGGCACGTCGGTCAGACTGGAAATTACGCAGATTGATCTGATCGAACGTTCACTGGTGGCCAATTTTATTGGCAAGAACGCAAACTGACGTTTATGTTGTACACGACTATTTTCACCCCTACCCTGGCGCGCCAGAACCGGGCGCTACACTTGGCGTTACTGACTTCCTTGATACTGCATGCCGCCATTCTGTTCGGGATCTCGTTCAAATCCAATGAACCGGCCATGCGCAAAATCACCAAATCCATGGATGTGGTTCTGGTGAACAGCCGCTCCATTTTCAAACCGCTGGATACGGATTTACTGGCACAAACCAATCTGGAAGGCGGGGGAAATGTCGATGAAGATCGTCATGCCAAAACACCTTTCCCGGTCATTCCACAAATCAAGCCGCAGGAAGCACTCACCGAAATAGAGCAAAAAGCAGCCCGCCTGGAAGCCGAAACACGCAAGCTTCTGACTGCGGTCACCAGCATACCCCAGGTAACCCAACCCGCACCTGACAGCAAACCAAGCGAGAATCTGCCGCCTAACCCACTGGATAGAGCTGATCTGCTGCAACGCAGCCGTGAAATAGCACAACTGGAAGCAGAAATCGCCAGGGAACATCAAGCTTACCAAAAGCGTCCAAAACGACGTTTTATCGGGGCACGGACGCAGGAATACCGTTTTGCCCGGTATCTGGAAGACTGGCGTCTCAAGGTCGAACGTATCGGCAACTTGAATTATCCGGAAGCAGCCAGAAAAGAAAAGCTCTACGGCAGTCTGCAGCTAACGGTTGGCATTCGCGCCGACGGCAGCCTGGAATCGATTGGTATCGACCGATCATCCAACATACCAGTGCTGGATGAAGCCGCTATTCAGATTGTCAGACTAGCGGCACGCAATGGTTTCGCACCCTTTCCCGAAGATATTCGCCGCGACACCGATATTCTGCACATTACCCGAACCTGGGTATTCGCCCGATCAGACAAGCTATTCAGCGAATGACCACCACTGCTCCAGCGGATCGCTATGCCGTCGTCGGTAACCCCATCCAGCACAGCAAGTCCCCTTTCATTCATACACAATTTGCCCGGCAGACCGGGCAAATTATCTGCTATGAAGCCATCCTCGCCCCGCTGGATACATTCAGGGCAACCGTTGACGCATTTCGCCAGTCCGGCGGCAAGGGCATGAACATCACGGTTCCCTTCAAGCTCGAAGCATACACGCTGGCCACAAATCTGACGGAACGCGCGGCCAGCGCGCAAGCCGTCAACACTTTCCGCTTCGAGAAGGATGGCGCCATTCTCGGTGACAATACCGATGGCGCCGGCCTGGTGCGCGATATTGAAACCAATCTGGGCGTCCCCCTCCAGAATAAACGCTTGCTGCTACTGGGCGCAGGGGGGGCCGCACATGGCGTAATACTGCCTTTGCTGCAAAAACAACCAGCACAACTCACCATCGCCAACCGTACCGTGGGTAAAGCGCAGCAACTTGCCCGACAATTCGCCGATTACGGCAGGATCGATACCGGTCACTTCCTGGATTTTGCTGGTGAACACTTCGATATCCTGATTCATGCCACTTCTGCCGGATTACAGAACGAGTTGCCACCATTACCCGCCGGAATATTTACCGATGTGCTGCTGGCTTACGACATGCTCTACCGCCCGCAATTGACACCTTTTCTCCAATCTGCCCAAAATGGGGGAGCGAGACAGGTTGCGGATGGCACTGGCATGCTGGTTGAACAGGCAGCAGAATCTTTTCTGTTGTGGCGCGGTATCCGGCCTGAGACACCAGCGATTATCCAGCAGATCAGGCAAATGCAATCACATGTCTCGTGAGCGCCAGAAAGCCGTTACCAAAAACACAACGAACCGCTGCTACATTCAGTCTGTGGCTATCGCGGGTAATGGGTCTGTTACTGGTTGGAGCATTGCTCTACCAGAGCTGGTTTTTACTGCACGTCGTTTACTGGCGCACCTATAATCCCGCAACCAGCGCTTTTATGCAGCAACGGCTGGCGCAGCTTCGTGAACACAATCCCCAGGCAGATCTGCAGTATCGCTGGGTTGCCTATGAACATATCTCCGATCATCTAAAACAGGCCGTTGTCGCCGCCGAGGATGCCCGTTTCATGCAGCATGCGGGCTTCGATTTCGATGCCATGAAAATTGCCTGGGAAAAAAACCTCGAACAACGCAAATGGGCGGCGGGCGGTTCGACCATTAGTCAGCAGTTGGCCAAGAATTTACTGTTGTCCAGCGATAAAACGTTGGGACGCAAGCTGCAGGAAGCACTCATTACGCTTATGCTTGAACAGCTCTTATCCAAGGAACGCATTCTCGAACTGTATCTGAATGTGATTGAATGGGGGGAAGGGGTATTCGGCGCCGAGGAAGCCGCACGTCATTATTTCCATGTGTCCGCATCTACATTATCTGCCAGACAAGCAGCGCTGCTCGCCTCCATGATCCCCAACCCGCGCCATTATGATAAAAACCGCAACTCGCCCAGATTACTCAACAAAACCCGTATCATCGAGTCGCGCATGCGAGTGGCCAAGGTTCCATGATAAGATCAGCGCCATACGCCGCACCCCTGTAGATCTGCCGCGCAAACAATCAAACAGCACACTCCTCACTCTAAACACCATCATATTGCGCCAGCCATGACCGAAGAGAACCAGGAAAGCCAGCATACAAATCTAGAAGAAAAACTGCAGAAAGTTATTTACCTGCTGCATAAGTACAAGCTGGTGGATGGTCTGGTTCGTTTGCAGGAAGATCAGCGTCATCATTTGGCCAATTCGATCGTGCAGAAACAGAATTTTGCCGGCCTGCAAAATATGCTGGATAAGCTGCACTCGGCAGATATTGCCCGTATTCTGGAAGCGCTCCCGCTGGAAGACCGTTTGATTCTGTGGAGAATGGTCACCAGCGAGCGTGACGGGGAAGTGTTGCTCGAAGTCTCGGATGCCGTTCGGCAAACTTTAATCGAGGACATGGAAAGTCATGAGCTGGTCGCGGCGGCAGAACAGTTGGATGCGAATGAAATTGCCGATCTCGCGCCGGATTTGCCGAGTGATGTCATCGAAGGTGTATTCCGCGCATTGCCGATGGAAGAACGCGATCAATTGCGCGCAGCCATGTCGTACCCCGAGGATTCGGTCGGCGCATTGATGGATTTCGATGTCATTACAGTGCGCGAAGACGTGCGTATTGAGGTGGTGTTGCGTTACCTGCGGCGCCTGGGTGAATTGCCAGACCACACCGATCAGTTATTCGTCATCGATCGTGAAGAGCACTTTAAAGGTGTATTACGCCTGAACCAACTTCTGGTGAACGATCCCGAAAAAATCATCAGCGACGTCATGTCTCGGGAAACGATCAAATTCCATCCTGATAACAAAGCTGAAGAAGCCACGCAGGCATTCGAGCGCTACGATCTGATTTCCGCACCGGTTATTACCCCCGATCAAAAACTGCTTGCCCGACTGACCGTCAACGACGTCATCGATTTTATGCGCGAAAGGGCTGATCTGGAAGCACGTAATCAGGCCGGCCTGAGCGAAGAAGAGGACCTGTTCGCACCAGTATGGAAAAGTGTGCATAACCGCTGGGCATGGCTCGCCATCAACCTCATCACCGCCTTTATCGCCTCGCGTGTCATTGGCCTGTTCGAGGACTCCATTGAAAAACTGGTCGCACTGGCAGCCTTGATGCCGATTGTGGCCAGTGTAGGCGGTAACTCGGGTAACCAGACCATCACCATGATCGTGCGTGCCATCGCATTAGGGCAGATCAACTTGGAGAGTAGTATGTACAAGCTGATTGCCAAGGAAATCGGCGTCAGCATCATCAACGGCATCATTTGGGGGAGCGTCGTCGGCTTGTTCACCTATGCACTTTATCAAAACTATCAGCTAGGCCTACTCATCGCACTTGCCATGTTGCTGAATCTATTGCTCGCGGCACTGGTTGGCGTCTTGATCCCATTGATACGTAAAAAACTGGGGCGCGATCCGGCGCTCGGCTCCAGCGTAATGATCACCGCGGTCACGGATAGCGGTGGTTTTTTTATTTTTCTGGGACTGGCTACTTGGTTTTTGCTGTGACCCTGCTTGAGGCAGTGTTTGCGGCCTTAGACGGAAATACTGACAGGTAAAACTTGTAAGCCAGATGCGGCACCAGCACATGCAGCGGCATGCGCAGCCAATGGCTTCGCCAGTACAACCACCAGCGTGCCAGTTTTGCGCCTCTGCAGGGTAGATCAGGGTGCAGCGGCAATAGCGCCAATGGTACGCACAGCTGCATCACTTTGAGTGCCAGCCACCCTGGGCGTTGTTCGAGCCTGGTCATGAGCGTATTCGGAACAGGTGTCCGTAACAGCAAACGACAGAAATACAAGCCGTAAAACAACGGTCTGCCCAGCCTCAGCTGGTTGGCGCGCGTGATCAGGTTATCCAGAAACAGCGGCTGATCGCTACTGAAATGTTGCAGCATGCCATGCAAATCGAGCAAATGCCGCATATCGTCCGCCAATTCGTTGTTCTGGAACAGATTGACTGCGCAATGCAGCACCATGTCTGGTGGACTTAACACATAGATTCCCAGCTCGGGCAGCCTGACCGCCGCTTCCCGGAATGGTGCGGCCTCCAGTTGCAGTCTGCCGATAGGGGAAGTCAGGGTGTGGTGGATATCAACTTCAGTTTCGCGTTCGCGATGAATCAATGCCGGAATTTCATGCGTCCAGGCGCGGTAGTAGTGCTCATCATAGGCCGAGAGTTCATGATGTTGCCAACCTTTTGCCAGCAGGGTGGATTCGATTGGTTGCAGATTTTCTGCCAGTACTAGCAGGTCGAGATCGGCAAAAACTCTTCCGGCGGCATGAGGTAAACCTGCCAGCAGATATGCCATACCCTTGAGCACAATAATGGGACCACGATCTTCACCCAGCGCCCACCGTACCCGGTCCAGCTCCCAACGCGCCAGTTGTTGATATTTTCGCGCCTGAATCAGACCGGAGCGCAGGTGGTTGGCGATGCGTACCGGGATTTTATCCAATAGCCCAGCATTTCCCAGTTCAACCGCCAGAAAACCCAGAAGCCTGGCACGTCTGACCAGGCGCAACAGCAATTCCCAGTCCTGATTGCTGATATTACAAAGACTGGGCGGGTCGCGTAAAGCCCGTACCAGCAGCTGGTGATGTGCGTTCAGACGGCGATCAGTCATCGGTGAGTGCATTTAATGCCACTAGTGCGCTGTCAAAATCGGAGTAGACCAGTTTGCGGCATTCGCAACGCTGGATCAGGCCAGTGACGGCGTCAAACGCCACCTCTCCGAGCACTTCATAATTAAAGGCATTGCTTGCCAGCAGCAAAAATGCCTCGGAACGCGGCATTTCCTCAAGCTGTAACGGCTGATGGGCGGTCCATTTGGGAAAAACAATCCAGCGTGGAATTGCCGGCTCATCTTCACGATCGATACTGGCCTCGGGCGGGCGTACATGCGCCACCGTTCCCTTCAGCGTGCCATGAATCTCCGGCCCCAGCGTGACTTCAGGAAGAAAATCACGAATCGCACCAATTGCCTGATTCTTGAGCGGCATCAGGCGCGGCAATGGAAAAAAGTTACCCGATTGCACGTGCATTAGACCGAATTCATCCGAAAACAGCCGGTAACCATGGTGAATAAGCGCGGCACACAAAGTCGTCTTGCCACTACCCGGCCACGCTGGCAGCAACAGGACATGGCCATTACGCTCGACCGCGGCGCAATGGAACAGTAAAAAATGATTGACACGCACGGCGATTGCGAGATTGATACCCCATTCGAGCATCGTCAGTGCGTGGTGGACAGGGGCAGCGGGAAAGGGCGCCTGGCCATCCACCAGGAACTGCACAAAAGGTGTGAACGGACGCCTTAGTGAACGTTTGGAAACGATCTGTACGTGGAATTCGGCAATATCGTCATTAGCTAAAGTATAAAACGCATACAATCGATATAACGGATTAGCAAGTGATGGTAAAAAACTCTGAATGCGAACAACGAAAGGTCCAAACTGAATCCGTAGCCCATTTTTACTGCCAAGCCGGGCACGAAATTCCTCCAGCGAAAGCTGCTCGACTTTCACTGGGAAAAATTGACATAAGCAACCAGACCAAGCGCTTCGAAACGATGCAATGTTTGCTGGATTTGCTGCATGAAGGATTCATCCAGCAATAATGAGAAATGCTCCGCCAGGAGCTGACACAGCCGCTCCAGCGTCGCAGGTGACTGGTCAAGCAATATCAGAACTTGCAGGCCCATTTCGTTCAGAAAATGGGTTTTACCGGCAGCAGGCTGAAAAACGGTAAATTCGCCATCCCAATCAACCATCCGCAACGATGCAAAGTCAACCGCGCACCATTGCGATAAGGTATCCAATTTAAAGAATATGCAATCCTTTGCCCTGCAACGAGGTAAAAGCCGTTGCTGATATTAAAATTCCGCCCTGGCCCTGACAAAAAACAGCTTGATCCGCAAGCGTCTGATCTGCCGGACCCAGAATACCTTGTGGCGAAGTACCAAGATCATAAGGCGGCGCACCCGTTTGGTCTTCATTTGGATCAGGTATCACGCAGACGATTTGCGACTGATTTTCCGCATTCGTTACTGTAGCTGCATTTCCGAGATCGACAGCCCCGACCAGGTTACTGGTACGTGCCAGTGCCGCACCACTGGAAAGTGTCATAATCACCGGAATCGCGACCGTACTTTTGAGCAGCCGTCTGCGCTTCAGTTGGGGAGCAACAGCCAATCCGTCATTTTTCATATCGCTCGCTACTGGTTGCTGTATTTTTTCCTCGGACATCATGCTTCACCTCTTATACAAAACATTAAGTTACTTAGCCTCGTTAGTATAACAATCCCGCGCACCGGAAAAATAAATTTCTGAACGCCTATTAAGTTATAGGCACATCTCATGCCATTTTTCTAAAATGCCTATCAATCATTTATAATCAAACAATTAAAAATAAACACTACTTTTTGAAGAATCTACTATATACAATATGTAAAAAAATCCGACAAATATTCTGACATTTGGTCGAGTATATTTTCAGTCCCATGACTTATCCGACCGATGTGATAATTGATACAACACTGGCAATACCAACAAGGTCAATACCGTAGAAGAAAGAATGCCACCGATGACGACGGTTGCCAGCGGGCGCTGTACTTCCGCTCCAATGTCAGTCGCCAGCGCCATGGGGGCAAAACCGATGGCATCAGTCAATGCTGTCATCAGCACTGGACGTAGTCGCGCCAGCGCACCGGAATGCACGGCATCATCCAGTGCATGACCTTCGCTGCGCAATTCCCGAATGAATGACAGCATCACCAATCCGTTCAGCACCGCGATACCGGACAGGGCAATAAAGCCGACACCCGCAGAAATGGATAACGGAATATCACGCAGCCACAGCGCCAGCACGCCACCCGTCAGCGCAAACGGCACGCCGGTGAACACCAGCAACCCATCTCGAAAATTACCGAACATGCTGTAGAGCAATACATAAATCAGTACCAGTGAAACGGGTACGACAATCTGCAAACGTTCGGCAGCCGAAATCATCTGCTCAAACTGCCCACCCCACGCCAGCCAGTATCCCGCCGGAATTTCTACTCTCTCATTGACCAAAGCCTGGGTTTCATTCACAAACGAACCGAGATCCCGTCCGCGCACATTCGCCGTCACCACCACGCGCCGCTTGCCATTCTCGCGGCTGATCTGGTTGGGCTCTTCAACAACGTGCAATCTGGCCACCTCACCCAGGGTAACAAAATTCACCAGACCCGTTGCCGCTATTCCCGGTGCCGGCATGACAGGCAAGGACGGCGCTATCGTCGCCACATCTGGTTGGCTGACAGCAGCGGGCAGGCCAATCGGTAAATAGCGCAATGCTTCGATATCTGCCCGCAACCGCTCCGGCAGCCGCACCTGTAGTTCGAAGCGCCGGTCCCCTTCATAGATCAGGCCGGCATTTTTACCGCCAACCGCAATTGCCACCGCATCCTGCACATCGGCAATATCAAGTCCATAGCGCGCGATGCTAGTGCGATCAATCTCGATTGACAATACCGGCAAGCCCGTCACCTGCTCGACCTTGACATCAGCCGCGCCCGGCACGGTCATCATCAATGCTTCGATCTGCTCACCAAGGTCAAGCAGAACCGTCATGTCATCACCGAACACCTTGACCGCCACATCAGCACGCACGCCAGCGATCAACTCATTGAAGCGCATCTCGATCGGCTGCGTGAATTCATAGTTATTGCCCGGCACCTGCAGCACTTTCTGTTCCATCGCCGCAATCAACTCATCCTTGGCGCGATAAGGCCCAGGCCATTCCGTCTGCGGTTTGAGCATGATGAAAATATCCGCTACGCTGGGCGGCATCGGGTCGGTGGCGATTTCCGCCGTACCGATCTTGGCGAATACTCGTTCCACTTCCGGAAACGTGCGGATAGTTTTTTCAAGTTCAGCCTGCATATCGATTGCGGCCGAAAGACTGGTACCGGGAATGCGCAGTGCATGCAGCGCAATGTCACCTTCATTCAAACTGGGAACAAATTCGCTGCCCAGACGGGTAGCAAGCAACACCGACAGCACGATCGCCATCAGCGCAATCGTGACGGTCAATGCCTGATTGCGCATGGCGCTCGCAAGCATCGGCTCATACAGCCGCTTGCTGTGCTCCACGATCCAGCTTTCCTTGTCCGATACGGCACCACCTAGAAAAAGCGCGATCGCCGCTGGCACAAACGTCACCGACAAAATCATCGCTCCAATCAACGCGACCACCACGGTGAATGCCATCGGGTGGAACATCTTACCCTCGACACCAGTCAACGCAAAAATCGGGATATACACCACCATGATGATGATCTGCCCGTAAATCAGCGCCCGCCGGGTTTGCTGGGTGGCGGAAAACACCAGCACCAGACGTTCTGCCTTACTCAAAACCCGTCCCAGTTTTTGTTGCTCCTGTGCCAGGCGCCGGATACTGTTCTCGACAATGACGATGGCACCATCGACGATGATTCCGAAATCCAGCGCACCCAGACTCATCAGATTGGCACTGACTTGGTTGGCCACCATACCGCTCAAGGTGAACAGCATCGACAGTGGAATGACCAGCGCGGTAATTACCGCCGCGCGAATATTACCGAGAAAGATGAACAACACTGCAATGACCAGCGCCGCACCTTCGAACAGATTGTACGCTACGGTGCGAATAGTACCGTCCACCAGCTTGGTACGATCGTAAACAGGGGTGGCAACCACACCCGGTGGCAAACTGCGATTGACCTCCACCAGTTTGTCGGCAATGGCGCGCGCCACTGTGCGGCTATTCTCACCAACCAGCATGTGCGCGGTACCCAACACCACTTCCTCGCCGTTCTGGGTGGCCGCTCCCGTGCGTAATTCCTTGCCGATCAGAATATCGGCGATATCCTTGATACGCAGCGGCGTTCCTTGCCGGCTGCCAAGCGTAATTTCACCAATCTCGTCGATATTGGTGACCTGCCCAGGCAACCGCACCAGATACTGGCTGCCGCTTTTCTCGATGTATCCCGCGCCCAGATTAAGATTATTACGCTCCAGCGCGGTCACGATATCCTGCAACGTCAACCCGTAAGCAACCAGTTTTTCCGGAAAAGGCGTGACGTGATACTGTTTGACGAACCCACCGACCGTATTGATCTCGGTCACGCCCTTGACAACGCGCAATAGCGGTCGCACGATCCAGTCCTGGATCTCACGAAGATCGGTTGGCGTATACGCCGTACTATCCGGTTTGCGCGCACCTGCTTCGGCGCCAACCGTCCACATGAAAATCTCGCCAAGGCCAGTCGATGTTGGTCCCATTGCCGGCTCAATTCCGGCGGGCAATCTGCCTTTTGCTTCCTGAATACGCTGACTGACCAGCTGGCGGGCAAAATAGATATCGACACCTTCCTCGAAAATGACGGTGACTTGCGATAGGCCATAGCGTGACAACGAGCGGGTGTAATCCAGCCCAGGAATACCCGCCATGATGGTTTCAACCGGAAACGTAATACGCTGCTCGACTTCCATTGGCGAATAACCTGGCGCAGCCGTATTGATCTGTACCTGAACATTGGTAATATCGGGTACTGCATCGATTGGCAATTTCTGATAACTGTAAACACCCAGCAATGCCATCGCCAGTACCGCCAGCATGACCAGTCCGCGGTTATGCAGAACGGCTTGCAGCAGACGTTCAAACATGCTCCGCCTTTCTGGAGAAGATTAGTTCAGAAAGACCCGTCCGCATATCAATGATCATGCGACGCCCCTGCCTTACCCAGTTCCGCCTTAATGGCATAACTGTTGCCGATCGCATACTGCTCACCGACCGATAATCCTTCAACCACCTCAATTAGCTTGTCATCGCTCACACCCAGTTTGAGTGGGCGCATCTCCAGATAATCGCCATAGCGGCCAAATACAACCGGACTATCACGAAGTGTCTGTATAGCATCCAGCGATACCGCCACCGGCACCTCGATTGCTTTGGCCAACAAATCTGCCTTGACGAACATACCTGGACGCCATTTTTCTGTGTGATTATCAAGTTCAACACGAGCGATGGCGGTACGAGTGACATTATCCAGCAATGTTGTTACATAAATTACCGTTCCCTGCTGCTGCAGATCCTGTGCATCGGCACGGATAACTGCTTTCTGGCCAACATGGACACGGTGCAGATCGGAAGGAAATACCTTGACAGCTGCCCAGACCGTTGAAATATCCGCAACAATGAAAACTGTCTTGTTCTCCGGAACCGCCTCGCCCGTCACCGCCGCTTTGTCAATAATGATGCCGTCAATCGGTGAGCGCAGTTCATAACGGGCAAGATTTTTTTCTGCCCATCCGGATTCCGGTGATACGCCGAGCGCATGCAGACGCTCAGCTGCCAGTTGCATTGCAATTCTGGCTTCTTGCCACTGCTGTTTGGCCACCAGATAATCCTGCTTGGCAGTAATTTTCTCCCGCCACAAGGTTTCCTCCCGTTTGAAAACCGCTTCCGCCAGTTGTAGGCGACTGCGCGCAGACAAGTATTGACTGCGCAATTCGGCCAGTGCCGGGCTTTCGATTACCAGAAGCACATCGCCCTTGCTCATCTTCTGGCCATGATGCGCCTGAACTGTCACCACCATTCCCGGCAACCGGGGTATAACATGCACGATCTGGTGCTCATTGAAAATGACTTCGCCTGGCAAGGTGGTTTTCGGCTGAATGACCGCTGGCCCAGCGGTCGCGATTTCGACACCACTGCTGGCAAGAGTTGTATCATCCATTTCTACCCGCCCCTCAATCTGGCTGTGCCCCCAGCGGTAGGTTCTGCCTCCATAATCAGCGGAAATCACCATTTCAAACGAATGCGGCTCCTCGACTTCCTTATCATTGGTCAGATAATGGGCCGCCGGACTCAGCTGGTAAACCTCCGCCGCCCTGCCCAACCGTGACAACACGATGGTTACGTTTGCAGCTTTAGGAATGAGTGGTTTGCCACTCTCATAGAGGTAAACCCTGAAATGGGGCGGCACACCTTTTTCATAAATGGTCAATTCCAGCGAAAATTTATCCTTGGCAAATAACAGCCCGCCTTTTGGGCCTTTTTCTGACTCAGCATCGGGGGCCGCGTCAGCGGTAGTTGAAGATGCCTGTTCAGCAGAAACGAGAGAGTCGGATCTGTCCAGCAGAAGAACTCCGGCAGCAAACACAATGCCAATCAGGATCACCACGACAAAAGGTAGATACCGTGTAGTATTCATTGATTATTTCCGTTGCGGCGGATAGTGAAATGTTCTAGCGGTGCGGCCACCAGCCGTTCGAGCGCATTAACCAGCCGCTGGTAGTTAGCGAGTGCACGCACATAAAGCGTTCGGTTCTGGAAAAAGACACGTTGTGCATCTAGCATTTCCAGAAAGCTGAATTTACCGAGCTGATAGCCACGGTTAGTCAATTCAAATGCCTTTTGCGCTCCAGGCAACACTTCATCGCGCAGTGTCTGTGTTTCTCTCTGTGCTGCCAGCAGGCTCTCATAGACACGTGTCAATTCAGTTCTCAACTGGAGCTCGACAGCCATGCGTTGATCGCGTGCCTGATAAATTCGCTGCTGCGCCTCCAGTCGATTGCCCTGATTACGGTCAAAAATCGGAATGGGTATCGACATGTCAAGCAAGGCAGTATTCTGATCTAGTTCCAGATACCGGCGAATGGCTGCACCTAGCCGGATATCCGGAATACGGCGCGCATTTTCAAGATCCAGCATCGCTTCACGTTGCGTAATTTGCTTGCTGCTTTGTAGCAGCACTGGATTTGTCTCGATATATTCAAGCAGGCGGTCGAGTCCTGGAATAGTTACGAATGATTCCAGCTCCCCCTGCACCAGGCTGAATTGTGGTGTGTGCTCTCCCCACAGCAAGGCTAATCTGGTTTTTGCCGCCGCCAGATTGCGCCTGGCCTGTTCCAGCTCGACACCGACCGTGGATAAATTCACTTTGGAGCGAATCGCCTCCATCGGAGGAGCTTTGTCCGCTGCAACGCGCTTATTAGCAGTGCTTAACGCGAGTTCGGTCAATTGCAGGGTGTTTTCAAGCACATCCACCAGCGCCTGTCCTTCCAGCACATCAATAAAGGTATCTGCCGTACGCGCCATGATATCGACACGCTTGACTTCATAAGCCTGCTGCGCCACTTCCTGACTCATTCCTGCCACATTCATCCGGGCGTGCCGCTTGCCGCCCAGCTCGAACAACTGGCTGATGCGCAGCGTGACGAACGGCTGGATATTGCGATTGTGCGAGTTAATTTCTTCGGTTTCAGTAATAAAATCGGGATTTCTGAAAACACTGGCCTGCAGTTTGGTACCTTCAAGCGCACTGATCTCCCTGGCGGCAGCGGTCAATTCAGGGTTATTTTGCATAACAAGCTCCAGTGCCTGTGGCAAAGTGAGCGTGTTGATACTCACCATATTCGGCAGACTCGCCTCTCGATCAATATACTGATCCATAACCGGAGAACTCGTCTGAGCAACAGCAACGTCGCCCAGCACCACCAGCACGCCAGTTACAACCAGGATCAAACCTGCCATAGCACGTCCAATGTGCATCCAGGACCGCATATTGAGCTTGGTTGTGTCGGCAGGCGAGTAAGCTATCCGCGATTGGTTACAACACATCCACGCCCTCGTTGCCCAGCATTTCCACCAGTGCGATCAGCGGCAGGCCAATCAAGGCGTTGGGGTCATCACCAGTAATACGCTCAATCAGCGCAATGCCCAAGCCCTCCGATTTCGCACTGCCAGCACAGTGATACGGCTGCTCTCTAGCCAGATAGCGTTCGATCTGACTGTCACTCACCTGCCGAAACCGCACCACACTTGGCACAACACAAGATTGAATACGTTTGGAGCGACTGTTCAACAAACACAACGCCGTATGGAATACTACTTCCTTACCACGCACTTGGCGTAACTGACTAGTAGCATTGGCGTGATTAAGTGGTTTTCCCAAGCGATGTCCCGCTAATATTGCCACCTGATCGGCTGAAATAATCAGCGCATCAGAAAACTGCCCCGCCACTGCATGCGCCTTTTCCGCAGCCAATCTGAGCGCAGTTGCCGATGGCACTTCATCAGGTAATGCAGATTCATCAATTGCAGGATTTGCAGTCTCAAACGGAATCTTCAAACGCGCAAGCAGCTCACACCGATATACAGAGCTAGAACCCAGGACAATTCGTGAAAAAGTCATTATTCAAGTAATAGATGAGACGTAATAGTTGATGTGGAAAAATGGACAATGCAGGACAATCAGGACAGTTGATCGACATTCTTTGACACGTTAGCATAAAAAATATAATATGCGCGCCTTATGCTCAAGCAACTGGTAATCAACGCGTTTAAATTTTCTCATGCTACCGATTCGCTGAGTGGCAGCATATTACCTGAAAATTTTTCCCGTTTACGGGATTTTCTGGCAGACAATGTCGGCAGGATTGATTATCAGCTTAGTGGTGATGTCGACAAGCATGACAGACTTGTACTTCGAGTAACGATTCGCGGCATGATCAATCTCTGTTGCCAACGCTGTCTGGATAAAATGTCGTATCCACTCAGCCTGGAGTCCGAATTGATACTGGCAAAAAACGAAGACGAACTCGCTCGCTACGACGAGGACAGTCTTGTCGATGCCATACCGGCTTCGGAAGAACTGGATGCTTTTGCATTGATTGAGGACGAAATCATTCTGGGGCTGCCGTTTTCGCCACGTCATGACGATATAACCTGTCGGCAGACTGGCAAACCGCACAAAACACAAAACCAGGCCAATAAAACTCATCCTTTCGCAGCGCTGAAATCATTAAAACAATCACACTAGACTTGATTATTGATTAACCAACACCAAAGCTGACGTGTGCGCCTGTATAATAGGCGCAAGCGACTATGGCACCAAATCTTGAGTTTTTTACCCATTATTTTCCGGAGTTCAATATCATGGCTGTTCAACAGAATAAAAAATCTCCATCAAAAAGGGGAATGCACCGTTCTCACGATGCGCTAACCTCTCCCCCGCTAGCAATTGAACCAACGACTGGCGAAACCCATTTGCGCCACCATATCAGTCCAAATGGGTTTTACCGTGGACGCAAGGTACTCAAAACCAAGAACGACGAATAATTTTGCCTTTTTTTTTCATTATGCCAGGCAGGTTGCCTGATGGCCGTCGCCAGTGAACACAACTGTCGCAATCGACTGCATGGGTGGTGATTATGGTCCGCATGTTACCGTACCTTCCGTCATTGAATATCTGCGCCAGGACCAGGAAACCGATATCGTTCTGGTTGGCATTCAAGCTGCGATCGAAGCAGAGCTCCGGGCACTCAATGTCGCGCTCAGTCCAAGACTTAGAATTCACCCTGCCAGTGAGGTGGTAGGCATGGATGAATCACCCGCACTGGCACTGCGTAACAAAAAAGACTCTTCCATGCGGGTCAGTATCAATCTTGTTAAAAGCGGCGAAGCTCACGCCTGTGTCAGCGCCGGCAACACCGGTGCATTGCTGGCAACCTCCCGTTTCGTGCTCAAGACGATACCCGGTATCGACCGGCCGGCACTGGCCGTGGTTCTGCCTACCATTTTCGGACACACCTACGTGCTTGACCTTGGGGCGAATATCAACTGTACGGCAGAACACCTGCTGCAGTTTGGTGTGATGGGTGCGACACTGGTCTCGTCTGTAGAGAATATTCCCGAGCCTACTATTGGTTTATTAAATATTGGTGAAGAAGATATCAAAGGGAATGACGTGGTCAAGCAGGCTGCTGAGCTGTTTCGCACCAGTGACTTGAATTTCTATGGCAATGTCGAAGGGAATGATATTTACAAAGGAACGACCAACGTCGTGGTATGCGATGGTTTTGTCGGCAATGTTGCATTGAAAACATCGGAAGGACTGGCACAAATGCTGGCCAGCTACCTGCGTGAAGAATTTAAGCGCAATTTATTGACCAAACTAGCCGGGGTCGTGGCCATGCCAGTCATCAACGCTTTCAAGCGACGCGTCGATCATCGTCAATACAATGGCGCCAGCCTGCTGGGTCTGCGTGGCATTGTCATTAAAAGCCACGGCTCGGCGGACAAGGTAGCGTTTTGCAGTGCGATCAAACGGGCGGTGGACGAAGTGCGTGGCGGCATGATTCGTCAGCTGGGTGAACATGTCGAACTGCTTGAACGCAATACGCAGCATTTATCTGCGAACTCTTCGTCTGTCAATTAGGTTATCGACATGTATTCACGCATTATTGGAACTGGTGGCTATCTGCCAGAGAAAATTCTGACTAACCAGGATCTGGAATCGATGGTGGATACCAGCGACGAATGGATTCGCACCCGAACCGGCATCACCCAACGGCATATCGCGGCTGATAATGAGATGGCAAGCGATCTGGCGCTGCAGGCAAGCAGAAACGCGCTCGAAGCTGCACAAATTCCTGCGCAGGCGATTGATCTCGTGATTGTCGCCACGACGACACCGGACATGATTTTCCCCAGCACTGCCTGTATTCTACAAAACAAACTCGGAATAGAAAATGGACCGGCATTCGACGTTCAAGCGGTCTGCAGTGGCTTCATCTATGCACTGGCAATGGCCGATATGTTTATTCGTAGTGGAAAATGCCGGAATGCGCTGGTCGTCGGGACCGAAGTCTACTCACGCATCATCGACTGGCAGGATCGCACCACGTGCGTACTATTTGGCGATGGAGCAGGAGCTGTTGTGTTAACCGAAAGTGAACAACCCGGCGTCCTCTCCACGCATCTCCACGCCAACGGGCGTTATAGTGATGCGCTGACTGCACCGGGATATATTTGTGCCGGCAGGGTTAAGGGTACTCCGTATATTGCAATGGAGGGTAGTACCGTTTTCAAGTTTGCGGTAAAAGTGCTGGAAGAAGTCGCACGGGAAGCACTGGCAGCCAATAATTTACAAGCATCCGATATAGACTGGCTGATTCCTCATCAGGCCAATATCCGCATCATCAATGCAACTGCCAAAAAACTCGGTATTCCTGAAGATAAAGTTGTGGAAACCGTTTCGCAACATGGCAACACCTCCGCAGCATCAATACCACTTGCACTTGATCTCGCAGTCAGGGACGGTCGTATTCAGTCGAATCAACATGTTATACTTGAAGGGGTAGGCGGCGGGTTTACCTGGGGTTCAGTTCTGTTACGCTGGTAAAAAAATGAAAACTGCTTTTGTTTTTCCAGGACAAGGCTCCCAATCAATCGGCATGATGCTTGGTTACGCCAACGATATAGTCGTCCGGACAACTTTCGAGGAAGCCAGCGAAATTCTGCACCAGGATATCTGGGCACTGGTTGCCAACGGACCGGAATCCACCCTCAATCTCACCATCAATACCCAGCCTGTGATGCTGGCAGCCAATATCGCCATTTATCGTGCCTGGCGGAAAGCAGGCGGAATCATTCCGGAGATACTGGCAGGTCATAGTCTCGGCGAATATGCCGCGCTGGTGGCAGCAGAAGCACTCGACTTTGCCGATGCGCTACAACTAGTGCGATATCGTGCACAAGTCATGCAGGAAAGCGTTCCAGACGGTATTGGGGGGATGGCAGCGATTGTCGGACTGGATGACAATACAGTCGCCATGCTTTGCCAGAAAGTGACACGTGAATTACCGGAGTTATCGTTGACGCCTGCCAATTTCAATGCACTTGGACAGGTCGTCATTGCTGGTCACAAAACTGCTGTTCTTCAGGGTATTGCACTTGCCAAGCAAAATGGTGCGAAACTGGCAGTATTATTACCTGTCAGCATTCCATCACATTGCCCGCTCATGCATGAAGCTGCAAGCAAATTTTCTATGATGCTACAAAAAATTACGATTAAACCAGCAATTATTCCAGTTTTACACAATGTTGATTACGCTCATCACGCCGCAATTGATGACGTGCGACGCGTACTGGAACAGCAGCTTTATTATCCAGTACGCTGGACACAAACCATCCAGGCCATGGCCGCGCAAGGTATCACTCATATCGTGGAGTGTGGTCCAGGCAAGGTTTTATCTGGTCTGACGCGCCGTATCGATAAAAACCTGACCAGCATTACTCTTTCAGATGCCGCCAATCTGCAGCAGGCCATCATCGCCGCAGGGCCAGTTGAAGAAGAATAGTCTTCTGGATGATACATACCAGTTATGCCAAATAATTCTAATACCTCATTTACAAATAGAGTTGCGCTGATAACAGGTGCCAGCCGGGGAATTGGTAAAGCTATCGCGCTTGAACTTGGTACGCACGGCGCCATGGTTGTCGGCACAGCAACCACACAAGCCGGTGCCGAGCAGATTGAGCGCTATTTAAGCATAGCCGGTATTCGTGGCATGGGAATCGCCATGGATGTCACTGACCCCGCGCAAATCACCAGCGGCATCAAAGCGGTACAACAATCTCTTGGCGGCATCGCAATACTTGTCAACAATGCCGGCATTACTCGCGATAATCTGCTGGTCCGCATGAAAGAGGAAGAATGGGATACAATCATGCAAACCAATTTGAAGGCAGTCTATTTACTCAGCCGTGCGGTATTACGTGACATGATGAAGGAAAAAAATGGCCGTATTATCAATATTACTTCAGTAGTCGGTGCAACCGGTAATGCCGGGCAAACAAATTACGCAGCTGCCAAGGCCGGTATGATCGGCTTCAGCAAGTCACTGGCCAAGGAAATTGGCTCCCGGAATATCACGGTAAACTGCATTGCTCCCGGATTTATAGATACCGATATGACTCGCGCACTTTCAAGTGAGCAGCAACAGGCACTCACTCAGCAAATCCCGCTAGGACGACTGGGTACGCCGCAAGATATTGCAGCGGCTGTGGCATTTCTGGCATCACCGGCAGCGGATTATATTACCGGGACAACACTGCACGTAAACGGTGGCCTCTATATGGGTTAAAGATACACCTGAAATTCGATATTCCAGATAAAATTTTTTAGTAGTTGCTGCGATGTACTTGACTCGCCTGATTAAGTGAGCCAAACCAATGTTTTAATTTGATAAACTTGTAGTAATTTTTAACCTGAAAGGATGGATAACCGCATGGAAATCACAGAGATAGAACAACGTATCAAAAAGATCGTAGCCGAGCAATTAGGAGTGAAGGAAGACGAAATCAAAAATGAGTCGTCCTTTGTTAATGACCTGGGAGCAGATTCACTCGATACGGTTGAATTGGTCATGGCTCTGGAAGAAGAGTTTGAATGCGAGATTCCCGACGAGCATGCCGAGAAAATCAATACTGTACAAGAAGCCATTGATTACGTCTCAGCCAGCACCTCACAGTAGACCGCCATTTCCTGGCCGTTATTTTTATTGAATTACAGGAGCGATTTTGTCCAAACGCAGAGCAGTCATTACCGGACTAGGCATTGTTTCACCTGTTGGTAACACCGTTACAGAAGCCTGGGCGAATATTATTGCTGGAAAATCAGGTATCGCCCAAATCACACGTTTTGATGCATCGAGTTTTGCATCACGCATTGCTGGCGAAGTCAAGGAATTTGATATTACTCATTACCTTTCCGCCAAGGATGCTCGGCGTATGGATGTATTCATCCATTACGGCATGGCGGCAGCTATCCAGGCCATTCGGGATGCGGGTATTGAAGACGTGGGAACACTTGATGCCGAACGTATCGGCGTGAATATAGGATCCGGTATCGGTGGATTACCAATGATCGAGCATACCGACGAGGTCTATCACGCTGGCGGACCACGCAAGATATCTCCTTTCTTTATTCCAAGCACCATCATCAACATGGTTGCGGGCAATCTATCCATCATGTATGGCTATAAAGGACCGAATCTTGCCATCGTAACGGCCTGCACCACGGCAACACACAGCATTGGCTGCTCTGCCCGCATGATTGAATATGGTGATGCAGATATCATGGTCTGCGGTGGAGCCGAATCCTGCGTGACTCCTTTAACCGTTGGAGGTTTTGCATCAGCCCGCGCACTTTCAACCAGCAATGATGATCCCGTTGCCGCAAGCTGCCCATGGGATCTCAAACGCGATGGGTTTGTGCTTGGAGAAGGTGCCGGCATTCTAGTGCTGGAAGAGCTGGAACATGCCCGCAAGCGTGGGGCAAGAATCTATGCGGAACTAGCTGGATTTGGCATGAGTGCAGACGCACACCATATGACCGCACCCTGTGATGATGGAGAAGGTGCCGCACGCTGCATGAAAAATGCGCTTACCAATGCACAGATTAATCTTGATGAGGTGGAGTACATAAATGCGCACGGAACATCGACCCCTTTGGGGGATCTGGCTGAAACCATCGCTGTAAAACAATATTTCGGTAACCAGGCAAAAAAAATTGCAGTCAGTTCAACCAAATCGATGACTGGCCATTTGCTCGGTGCGGCAGGAGGAGTAGAAGCGGTTTTCTCGGCACTGGCGATTGATCGGCAAATTGCGCCACCAACCATAAATCTCCATGACCCTGATCCTGCCTGTGACCTGGATTACGTTCCCAATCATTCCAGAGAGATGAAAATAAATGTTGTCTTATCTAACTCGTTTGGTTTTGGCGGAACAAACGGGACACTGGTATTACGTAAAATTTGATCAGCATGTGGCTGTTACATCAGCAATCAAATGCTGGCGCTGATCGAAATTTACCTTTGTCTTTTTTCTGTTTTGCTAATAAAAATTGGCCTGCCTGAATTGAATGTTTCTGGTAAGTAATCATGTCAAACCCTGGCCGCCTGAGGCAATCACTGAAGCTTGTCGTACTGACGGTTCTGGCTGGAAGTTTGCTGTTATCCGCCTGGACATACTCCTTACTCACTACACCCACAAAAGATTTTCCCGTTCCACATGAATTTTCTATTCCCCCTGGCAGCAGCTTACGACAAATAGCCAGCAAGTTATCCTCAGCCGGGATGCTGCCGAATGACTGGTCATTTTTAATGCTGGCTTATCTCATGGGACAGCATACCGCGATTAAGGCCGGTAATTTTGAGCTGACCGAACCTCTTTCACCAATGGAACTACTGAATTTTCTAATTCAGGGAAGAATCAAACAATATCAAATCACTTTCATTGAAGGACGGACATTTGCCCAATGGAGACAAACGCTGAATGAACATCCTGCTATTCGGCATGATTCGCTACAGCTCGACGAGCAAAAAATATTACGACTGATCGAGGCAAATGCCCCTGGTGCCGAAGGACTATTTTTCCCAGACACCTATTTTTTTAAAAAAAATGATAGTGACATCGCAATATTGAAACGTGCCTATCACATCATGCAAGCTCATCTTGAAACAGCATGGCGGTTACGACAACCATCCCTACCTTTATCGAACCCTTATGAAGGGTTGGTTCTCGCTTCTATCATCGAAAAAGAAACTAGTGTTGCCCATGAACGCAATCTGATCGCAGGTGTATTCATCAATCGCCTACGCTTGGGCATGAGATTACAGACTGATCCGACCGTGATCTATGGGCTGGGGGATAAATTCGATGGCAATTTGCGCAAAATTGACCTACAGACCGATCACCCCTATAACACCTATACACGTACCGGGCTACCCCCCACGCCGATCGCTATGCCCAGTCTGGCTTCTATCCAGGCGGCATTCAACCCTGCGGATACCAAAGCAATTTATTTTGTCGCCAGAGGCGATGGCACCTCTTATTTCTCGACGACGCTGGCCGAACATAATCGCGCAGTTACTCAGTACCAGAAAACGCGTAATAACCGTTCCAGCAGTCAAAATCTTACAATAAACTGAATACCCACATGCAATTTTCCCTGATCATCCCCACGCTTAATGAAGCGGTTAATATTGATCCTCTCCTCACTAGTCTGTTTTCATTAAATTCAGTAGAAGCAGATTTTGAAGTCATTATTGTTGATGATGGTTCGACCGATGGTACCCAGACAAAAATCGCCCAATGGGCAACTACACGTAACGTAAAGCTCATTGAGCGACACGCTTCTCCTGATTTAACTGCTTCCATTCTAGAGGGTGTGCGCGCAGCAAGCCATGAAGTCATTGCAGTCATGGATGCAGACCTGAGCCATCCGCCCGAGCAGCTGATCAATCTGGTGCAGCCAGTAATGGACGGCAGTCACGATATCGTGATCGGCAGCCGCTACGTAACTGGTGGAAGTACTGAAAACTGGCCTTTTTATCGCCGCTGGCTGTCACGTGCTGGCGGCTGGCTCGCACGTGTCATCTGTGACGTTAATGATGCCACTTCTGGTTTTTTTGCCTTTCGCAAAGAACTGGTGCAATACATACCAGAAAAGGCACATGGCTACAAAATCCTGCTGGAACTGATTATGTCGGGTCAAGGAAAGTTGCGCATCAAGGAAATTCCCATCTGCTTTCGTGACCGTACACGTGGCAGTTCGAAATTATCCTTCGGGCACAACCTGATTTACTTGCAGCGACTGATCACCCTGGCGGGTGGCACCGCCTCAGTGCATACCGCCAGCCGTTTTGCTTTTGTTGGGTTTCTGGGTGTATTTGTTGATGTGCTGATTTTTCAGCTTTTGATTTCTCAGGGTATCGGGCTGGCTCTGGCACACATGAGCAGTTTCGTTGCAGCCGCTACTTTTAACTACACGCTGAATTCCAAGTGGTCTTTCCGCATACATCACGATGGTCAGTTACGCTGGAAAACATTTCTGCGTTTCCTGACAATCGGTCTATTTTCCTTGCTACTACGCGGTGGCGTGCTCGCCTGGTTGATTTATACCTGGAATATACCTGTTGGTTGGGCTATTTTTCCAGCGATTGTTATCGCAGCACTAGTGAATTACCTGGGGTCGGCATTTTACGTCTTTCCACGCACAGGCCCGGCTGCCCCGCCGGATATACGCTGGCGAACAGCAGCTGTAGGAGTTATCGGCTTTGCCATTCTGTTGCGGTTTGTCTATCTGGGTGTCGCCCAGCTTATTCCAGATGAAGCCTACTATTGGCAATATGCGCAGCACATGGGCTTGAGTTTCTACGATCATCCTCCCATGGTGGCGTGGCTGATCTGGCTCGGTACTGCGCTCTTCGGCCAGAATGAGTTTGGTGTGCGAATAGGTGCTTTTATCTGCGGACTGATTGCCATTGCCTATCTGTACGCATTTGCACGCAACCTTTATGATAAACCCACTGCCATGTGCGCAACCATGCTGTTTGTGGTTGTACCTTTCGGGTTTGTAAGCGGGCTCGCCATGCTTCCGGATGCACCATTGATCGCTGCCTGGATAGCCACTCTCTATTACCTTGAACGTGCGCTGCTAGCCAATAAAAATCTCGCCTGGATTGGTGCTGGAATTGCCTTTGGGTTGGGGATACTATCCAAATACACACTTGGATTGCTGGGTTTTGCAGTACTGGCATTTGTTTTGCTCGACCCCGTCTCGCGCCGCTGGCTGGGCCGCCCTCACCCCTATCTTGCTACAGCAATCGCGCTACTCATGTTCTCTCCGGTCATCATCTGGAACATGGAACATGAGTGGGTATCTTTTCTGTTCCAAACAGGCAGAATCAGCGGTGACCAAGATGGCTTCTCCACACACAAACTGATTGCGTACATTGCCGTTATACTGACACCAGTAGGATTTCTAGCTGCCATACTGGCACTCTATTCAGTTTTATCTAAATCAGACAAGAAACCAGAATTCGCCCGCAAAAACCTGTTTGTTGGCATTTTTACCGGCATCCCGCTGTTAATTTTCCTGGTCCTGAGCACTTATGATACGCCACGTTTTCACTGGAACAGCCCACTCTGGCTTGCGCTACTGCCAACTATGGCCTGGATAATGGGGCAGCAAGACCTCTTCAGGAAAGCTTCCACGCGCCTGCGCGCCGCCTGGCAACCGACTATCGTCATTTCACTGATGGCCTATGCCTTTGTGCTGCACTATGCCACGCTCGGCATACCGGGTCTTCCCTATCAATTTCTAAATGAGCACTATTTCTGGAAGGAAACTACCGCTGAAATCGAAAAGATTGCTGATGAGATTAAACAGCAGACAGGTGAAATGCCCGTTATTATCGGACTGAGCAAATGGTCAATTGCAAGCGCACTAACATTCTACAGCCACCATCCGCTTACTGCGGATATTCGTTCGCGCAATGTATTTGGTGAACCCGCAGTTATGTACGATTACTGGCAAGCATCAGGCGAACCGATTCACCGTCCGATTCTTATGGTTGGCATGAGAAAACGAGCCTTTGATGAACTTACCCAGCAAAACGATAGCCCCGAAGCCAGCCTCATCGCTCCTGGTGAAATCAACTCGCGTATTATCTATCGCTACGATGGCACACCTTTACGCAAGGTTTATTATCGTATTGCACAAGGCTATCTTGGTAATTCCACCACAAGGCAATTATCGGATCTGCAGAATACGGCCAAATCAGTGATTATGCCCAAAATAAGCGCCGACTAGCCACACTGTGCCAATACCCAACACGATGAGTATTACTTGCTGAATCGTCGCACCGATTTCCGGGCGCTTATGCAGACTGGGAATGAGATCGGCCATGGCGACATATGTCATGCTCGCAGCCGCAAGTGCCAGTATGGGTGCTATTAGATGATCGAGTTGATTAAGCATAAAATAGGCCAACACACCTCCTAATACCGTTGCCACACCGGATAACAGATTGAACCAAAGTGCGCGCGCGCGCGAGAAGCCGGAATTGAGCAATATAATAAAATCTCCTGCTTCTTGAGGTATTTCGTGGGCAGTAATTGCAATTGCAGTAATAATTCCCAGCTGGATATCTGCCATAAAAGCCGCCGCGATTAGTATGCCGTCCACAAAGTTATGGAACGTATCTCCCAGCACAATCATCATGCCGCTACGGCCATGATCATGGTTAACGACTACTGATGTAGTAATCTCAGCTGCCGGTTCATGCACCTCACATTCACCCAGATGGCAATGACGCCATATCAGCAGTTTTTCCAGTATAAAGAAAACGAGAATACCGCATAGCATTATCAGGGTTAACTGCCTGGGTTCAGCTGACAGTTCCAGCGCTTCGGGCAACGCATTAAGAAAAGCAGCGCCCAGGAGCGCACCAATCGCATAGGAAACCAGTATCGAAATCCAAGTATTGCTCCGTGCGTTTAGCGTCAGCAATGCGGCGAGTCCAATGCTCAGCAATGCACCCAGCACACTGGATAATATGATCCAGGTCAATACGGACATATTATCCATTCGATGATCCCGGCGTCATCCACAGCAGAGCCGCCATTCTCCCGGTTGGTCCGTCGCGGCGATAAGAATAAAATCGATCAACGTCACTAAAAGTACATAATTCACCACCAGACACTTGATCGACACCTACCTTCGCGAGACGCTGGCGCGCCAGTTGAAAGAGGTCTGCGTAATACTTTCCATGTTTACCAGTTTCGGTAAACGCATTTGCTGATTGACTATCTGACTGGATAAAAATAGATCTGACCTCTTTGCCAACCTCAAAATATTGAGGGCCAATCGCCGGCCCAAGCCAAGCAATGATCTGTTTACTTTTTGAATGCTGCCGCATCGCTCGAATCGTATTTTCAATAATACCACTTGCCAGTCCTCGCCATCCGGCATGGGCAATAGCAACGACGCTGCCAGCTTCATCACATAAAAAAACCGGCAAACAATCTGCCACCAGAATGGCACAGACAACCCCGTTATGCCTACTGATAGCCGCGTCTCCTTCAGGTCTGCCATCGCTGCTTATGGTATCCACCCATACCGGCCTATTTTTATGAACTTGAGTCAACCAGCGAGGCTCTTGAGGCAAGTATTGGCATAACTGCGCACGATTTTTCTGAACGACATCCGGATCATCGCCAACATGATCACCCAGATTGAATCCGCCATAGATACTGTATGAATCACGGTTGATTCCTCCCTTGCAGGTCGTAAATAATGCCTTGATATTATGCGGTGCAGGCCATACCGGGATAATCCAATCCATCATTGGTTTCACAGTACTACAGGAGAAAAAAGTCGAATTAGCAAATACAGTTTTATAGGCTTCGACAACACCGCCGACTACTGCAATGTTAGCGGATAAAGGTCTGCAAACACACTACATACTCGATCTATTTGTTCTGGCGTATGTGCTGCGCTGATGCTGCAGCGAATCAGAGAACTTCCTGCCGGAGCCGCTGGTGGAAGAACCAGATTTACATATATCCCTTGCTCCATCAGGGCATTCCACAACATTAACGCCTGCTGTGGACTGTTCAGAATAACCGCAACAATGGGCCCTGGTTGCGGACCCAGTTTATAACCACTTTTCCCAAGACTCGAGTATAGTCGATGAGCATTTTTCCAAAGCCGCTCTCGCAGAAAACACCCATTTTTTAACAAATTTAATGCCGCACGCGTCGATGCAATCGTCGCTGGTGAAGGGGATGCAGTAAAAATATAGGAATGACTAACATAGCGCAACTGCTCAAGTTGAGCATGGTTACTGACACAGTAACCGCCAATACCACACAGACTTTTGCTAAACGTACCGGTAATAAAATCAACTTCCTTGAGCAGTCCTGTCATTTCTACCAAACCTTGGCCCGTCTCACCCAGCACACCTAGGGAATGAGCCTCATCAATCAACAAAGTTGCGCCATAAGTATTTTTCAGTTGCACAATGTCAGCCAACGGCGCCTGATCACCCAGCATGCTATAGATGCCTTCCACAATGATCAATGTATTCTGGCAGCGACCCCCAAGACGGCGCAGACGCTTTTCCAGATCAGCCGCATCATTATGACGAAAACGGATGATGTCCGCACCACTCAGTACGCAGCCATCATAAATGCTGGCATGTGCATCTCCATCGATGAGCACCACGTCTCCCTGACCAACCAACCCCGAAATTGTGCCCAGATTTGCCTGAAATCCGGTCGTAAACACAATGCAGGAGCGGCAATTATAGAATGCCGCAAACTCACTTTCCAAAGCACGGTGACCAAGATAGTTGCCATTTGCCATACGTGAACCGGTCGTTCCAGTACCTTCCTGATCAATCGCCAGATGGGCTGCTTGTCTGCATTCATCAGCAAAACTCAAACCCAGGTAATTATTGGTTCCGAGCATCAAAACAGTGCGCCCGCCAATCCTTGCCTCGGTCGCAGACAAGGTCTCCTCGATTGGGATGCCAAAGGCACCCAGCCCCTCTGGTAATTGCGCCTTTCTCAAGGCAGCGGCAGCATCCAATTTCTCGAGCAGGTTCATTTTGATGCGCTTTTAATTTTATAAATCAGATTGGCTAAGTCCTGGACTGTCAGCACATCCACGAGTGTATTGAGTGGCACTGAAATATCAAAATAATCTTCTATTTCCATTACCAGATTCAATAATTTGACTGAATCGATAGCAAGCTGTGTAATGAGATTGGTTTCAGCAGAGATAACCATTTCGTTCTCGGCAAAACTCGCCAATTGCTCACAGAGCATCTCGGCAATTTGTGCTTGAGTTATTTCGGGCATAGCGGGATCAATTTCGGGATAAAGTGAATTCGGATGAGAAATCCATATTCCTGATAAATCAGGATTGGATCAGTACAGGTAAAGCAATATCTAACTGTATCTCGGGGTACCAGTTCTGCAATACTTTTTGCAGTGCAGTAATATCGCAAGTCCAGTCAGGATATTGAAGCTCCTGAACCTTGCCTGGAGTCAGCATGGGCGCATATCCCAGAACAGATGCCAGCCACAAATTCAGTTTCGCCAGTGACGACAACCCTTTCAAAGGGATACGCACATAACGAACCTTTCTTTTCAGTACCTGCTCTGCAATTGATGCGATCATGGCATAATCATAGCCGCCTGGTGTGCCATCATCGATTTCATAAACACCTGAAATAGGCGGTCCACTGTCCAGCCAGCAAAGCACCGCTTCTACCAGATCGTTAACATGCACCAATCCGAAGCGATTGGTGGCAGGACTAAGAACAGGCAGTACACCATAACGCATTGCTTGCAGCAGAGGAGTCAACGCTTTATCACCCGGGCCATAAACTGCCGCTGGTCGAAAAATAGTTACCGCCAACCGATCATCAACCATTGATAGTAATTGTTCGGCATCATATTTGCTTTTCGCATACCACGATAGCTGTGGCTGTCTCGCAGCTAACGAAGAAATATAAAGCAATCTGGAACACGAATTGGTCTTGGTGATCGCTTGCAAAATGTGTTTGGTGCCAACAACATTACTGGATAAAAAACTGTTCCAAGAATTTCCTTTAACTGCACCGGCACAGTGAATTACCGTATCGGCACTGGCCACCAAATTTTTCAGTTTTTCGATACAACTCAAATCACCAACAATCCATTCAACAGCTGAATGAGAAAATGGAACAGAAGACTGCCGAGTAAGTGCCCTAACTTTCCAACCCTTACCAACGAGCTGTTTCAACAACTGCTGCCCAATAAACCCAGTTGCACCCGTTACCGCAACAAGGCGAGTCATGAAAAGCGGGCAGAATTAAAAATTTCTATTGAACAGCTGTTTTACTAGATAATTTTTCAAAATTATTACGTTGTAAAAAACCTTGGCGTGCAGCAAATCGAGATAATTTTCCTGATGATGTTCTTGGCAAAGTATGAGGATGAACAAGCTCCACTAAACAATTGACTCCAAAAGCCATGTAAATCACTTGCTGTAAGCGATTGATCAGTAGTTGGCGGTCATCAGCAGAAGATAATCTGCTCTCTACCACCAGTACTACCGAAGTCGAGCCATTCTCATCGCTGATCCCAAAAGCAGAAGCCTCACGAGTTCTGACTTCTGGTTGTTGTTCAGCCAGTTCTTCCACATCTTGTGCTCGGATATTTCTACCATTGACGATAATGACATCCGTGCGTCGTCCGGTAACATACAAGTCACCTTCATGAAGAAAGCCAATATCACCCGTATCAAGCCAACCGCCTGCTTTAACCACCTTCGCAGTTTCAACTGAATTATTAAAATAACCTGTCATGACACTACTGCCCTTAACCAAAATACTACCAACCATCATGGGAGGGAGTTCATCACCATTTTCACCGATTATTTTAATTTTATGCTCAGCCAATGGACGTCCGCAATTCACAAACTCATTGAATTTTCGCCCATCCGCCTGAACCTGGACTGCTACTTTCCTTTCAATCAACGTCTTTGTATCGACACACAGGCTTCGAGCGCCTTGACCAACGCCTGGAAAAGAAACCGCCAGGGTTGATTCTGCCAAGCCATAGCAAGGCAAAAAAGCACTCTCATTAAATCCCGCTGAGGCAAACTTTGCTGCAAAGTTTTTTAGAACATCAATACGAATCATTTCCGCACCCACACCCGCTGCGCGCCAGCAGCTCAAATCAAGCTCCTGAAGATCAGATTCCCGCGCACGCATCATGCAAAGTTTCAAACCGAACGGCTGACTGAAGGCTATCGTGCAACGGTTGCGACTAATTAGTCTAAGCCATTGCAGGGGGCGAATGGCAAAATCACGTGTTGCCAGATAATCCACGGATAACTGCGCAGCCAGTGGCGCCATCACCAGACCAACCAGACCCATATCGTGGTAAAAAGGAAGCCATGAGGCACACCGATCACCCTCTCTGATATCCAGGCCATCGCAGACAATACCACGCAAGTTGCTCATCAAGGCACGTTCCGTGATCACTACGCCGCGTGGCAAGCGTGTGCTGCCAGAAGTAAACTGCAGATAAGCGGTCTCATTCGGCGTGTTTGCAGACTGCTCTACGTCTATTTCTGGTAACTGTTCCAGCTGTTGAGGCGTACCGCACCATTTGAATTCAGCATTGCGCAGACCAGCCGTTGCTTCCTCCAAAAAGCCTACGAAATCGAGCTCGGCCAAAGCCAGACTTGCCTGACTGCTTTCCAACATGCCTCGGAGTTGCTGTACATAAATCGCATGACTACCTAAATTAACTGGCACCGGCATGGCAAATGGCACTAATCCAGCATAACGACATGCAAAAAATAGTTCTACAAAAGCCGGTGTCGTATCTGCAATCAGCGCCACCCTGCTGTGACGAGGCAAACCGAATCCGGCTAGTTTTTTGGCAACTGTCAATGCACGTTCACGCAGAAACTTGTAAGGGATTACCGATTTCAGATTGCCCTTGGAATCATAAAAATTATAGCCAGTCTCTCCCTGTGCAGCGTACTCAAGGGCCTCGATCAAAGTGCTGAAATCCGCCTTGCGCCGAATCAGTCTGTTTGTGGTAGGCGTGGCGGTTAATGGCTTTGATGCGGAGAGCAGAGAATCGGCCTCTTCTTTTAATGGCGTAACCAACTTAGTAATTGTCGAGCTCAAAATCTTCCCCTAGTAGTATTCTGGTCAACTTGTTTAACAGGACGACGGCGCTCAATTTTGAGATAGTCACTGATCTGTCGATATTTGCATGCAAAGACAAATCCACTCGTATTGCCTGAAGAGAACAAGTGTGTCATATTTGGTAATAAATGCTTGGACGCGAGCTTATATAAGCACGGTTTTGCTGTCAAGCAATGACAGGCCCAGTGTTGTTATATTGCCACAGTTTTAATCAATTGATTATAGAAACCACCAATCCACAGCCAGCATCAAGTAACCATGGTATCACTATCACTATCGGTCGTGAATCAGATGTGGACTTGTTAGCGGTTTTTCGTAACTTGCGGGAATGTAAAAAATATCAAATCGCAGGGTCCAGCGTAAATGTAAACGTATGCTCGAGAAAACATGTGCCTACGGAAATCTCTCCTTGCTAAAATCAAGTTTCAAACTACCTATCACGCGATAGAATCGATCCAATTCCAATATATGCAAATGATGAAACCAGTCGTCACCCTCCTGATATTACTACTCAAGCTTATTTTAATACTTACCCCACTCCATGCACTAGCTAAAAACTGGATACTTCCTCCGAACGATGTGGATATTTTTGGAGAAATCCAAATCACTGCGGCTAATCATGAGGAAACATTACTCGATATTGCACGCCATCACGAAATTGGACAGGATGAAATACTACTGGCCAATCCCAATGTTAATCGCTGGTTACCGGAACAAGGTGCAGAAGTAGTAATACCTTCCCGCTATATTCTCCCCCAGGCACCGAGATCCGGACTGGTCATCAACCTACCGGAGATGCGTCTTTACTATTTCCCCAAAGCAATCAAAGATAATAAACCCAGAATTATTACCTACCCCGTTAGTATCGGCAGAATGGACTGGAAAACGCCTCTCGGGAAAACCACTATTATCAGAAAACAAAAAGACCCAACATGGACTCCCCCCCAATCTCTCAGAAATGAGGCAATGGCAAACGAGGGAAAGATATTGCCAGCTGTCGTACCTGCTGGCCCCGACAACCCACTTGGTCGCTACGCTTTATACCTTGGTTTACCCGGATATCTCATTCACAGCACGAACAAACCATTTGGTGTCGGTATGCGGGTCACTCACGGCTGTATACGCATGTACCCGGAAAATATAGAAGAATTATTTGCAATCATTCCTGTCAGCACGCCAGTATATATTGTCAATCAACCAATCAAGCTTGGCTGGCTTGAAAAAAATCTGTATATTGAGCTACACCCGCCTCTGGAAGAGGATTCGACTGATGCCGATCCCACTTTGTACATACAGGAAGCTTATGCTGCTGTTCAGTCTTTCTTACAAAAAACAGGAGGGCTTCCTGATGAGGAATCAATTCCCAGCATTCAAATTGATCAAACAGCGCTTGATGAGGCCATCGAAAGAATGGATGGCATTCCAACACTTATTTCAATAGAACAATAATAGTTACGCCCAGTCTCAAACCATTTTTACTTCGGTACCGTCGACACCGGAAAAGTGTGTCTGATACCGAAGCGCTGTCTATCAAATAATATTATTTATGCATGGCGCGCTTGAACATACGATCAATTTTTGTTTCGGTATCGATTGACCGCGCATTTGCCTCATTAGCCTTATCCATGGCGCGGTTTGCCGTATCATTGGCATTATTCGCTGCTGCACGCGCAGCGGCGGCATCTGACTGTGATTGAGAAACCCCAGCTTCAAGCTCAGCCATGCGAGATTTAAGCGAGTTAAACTCATCTGTCGTAGCACAACCAGACAGCACCATAATCCCCACTGCTAGTAAACCAAAAACATTAATACGTAACATGGTTACCTCCTTTACAAAATAAATAAAAATAGTGAGTTATATTTAACTACATTTCCTGTTTTTTGCAAAGAGAATTAACACGTCCACATATTAATCCCCTAATCAAACTGCCCCCCACCCAAGCGGAAAGTCAAAACGTTTATCAAGAACACTGCCATCTCCGCTCGCTAGTCCACCGTTCGCTTTTGTAGCGCCGCCATGCAGTTTCTTTTTTTATGGCGATATTAATAGCACTCAATACCACATCCAGATTAACCGGTTTACGACACAGTTCAATTTGCCCGGTCAGATTAACGTTCAGATGTAGCTTACCTGTTTGATACAGTGACCAGATTTCACTGCCATAGTCCGTATAGGCAAGCTCGGGTGCAAATTTTCCAAGAAAGGCAGCAATATTTTTCACGTCTCTTTTCAGGATTGCCTCTGCACTATTGTTGTACGCGGCATGAACAGCCTGTGGAAAATCGATGATAACCGGACCGGTGTTACCAATCAGTACGTTATATTCGGAGAGATCGCCATGCACGATACCGCTGCAGAGCATACGAACCACCTGCTGAATGAGAAAACCGTGATAGATCCTGGCTTGATCTGCTGTCAACTCCAGCTGATTTAATCTCGGCGCAACACTGCCATTGCTGTCCACGATCAACTCCATCAACAGCACCCCTTCAAAAAAGTTGTAAAATTTTGGGATAACCACGTTGGCCGTTGTCAACCGGCCCAGTGTATCCACCTCCACGCTGTGCCAGGCATCATCCCGAATGGTTTTCACAAAATTACTGCTGCTGCGCACAAAACGGGAGCGACGACGGCTGTTAATCTCCCGTCCTTCCAGATAGCAGGAATTCTGCCGAAAATTTCGCTTCTGTTTTTCCTTGTATACTTTGGCACAGCGGTACTCTTCCCCGCATTTCACAACATAAAGCATCGCCTCCTTGCCACTCATGATTTCGCAGACAACCGAGTCAATCAGCCCTTCTTCGATCAGCGGTTCCATTCTGCTAGGTGTTTTCATAGTCTTCAATCTCCTGTTAGCTGGGTCACTAATTTATCGAATCAGAAACGTGCCACTTCGCAGTTACGAAATCAATACCGCGAAAATCTGGCTGTTTTACTGCGATGCCACTGTGCATCGGGCAGTGATGACTCTTGCGTCCTGACGGTTACTTTATCTGGATCGGCCTGCTTTTCCACGCTATGTGAGGACAGGTTTCTACGAGCAAGCGAGTCAAGATAATGTTTTTTAACCTCTTGTAATGTTTTATCAGTCGATAGGAAAATCATTGCGTGAACTCCTTTAGAAAGATCATCACGGCACTCCTTATCCGGGATGTGAAACACATTGTAAAGAGGAAAATATGATTTTGGAATGTGACAAATTGTCGCGCGACAATTTGTCACATCTTGATTTTAAGCCCCAACACCCATTACTCATTCAATGAAAACCACGTCTAACTTGCACATTGGCGCATGATAGCCGACAGATATAATACGGCGACACCGCTACACTCACGTGACATTCATTATTTGATACATGTCACTTCACCACATAACACCAACAAATTGAAACATATGAATAAATTTTTGTTTATTGCCGTCATGTCGCTATTAACCCTGCTGACAATGACCAATATCACAATGTGTCATGCAAACAAACTCGACGATAAACTCCAGGCAATGCAGGCAAAACTTGGTGCACTAGGTGAAGTTAATCCTGAAGAAACACCACAAAAAAAACGGTTGCGCGAAATATTCAGCGAACATCTGCAGATACTCCGTGATCATCAGGATTATCTTGATAAAACGGCCAATTATTCGCAACAACTGGAAAGCTATCCGCAGCAGATCGCCACACTAAGACAACATAAAATTCCATCAGAAGCAGGAATAACTTCCCGGCAATTAATCAAATCAACCTTAAACGAGCTAGAAAGACAACTGGTTACCGTTCAGGCAAGTCTCTCAGAGTTGAAAAATCAGCAACAAAAATCTATTTCGGATCAAGCACAGTTACGTCAACGCATGGACAGCATTCAGGAGGAGTTGGCTTCTATCCTCAATCAGCGTTCCGCGCTCAACGAAAGGCCGGCAGTTACCTCAAAGGATACCGACAAAAAAATACTAAATGCGCTTACTGGTCTGCGTGATGCTCAATTCCAGGCGTTAACCGACAAAACCAGAATGCTCGAGCTGGAAACGCTGATTCTTCCATATGCCGCAGAAATTATTTCCCTACAGGAAAAGCTGCTACTAATCCCGAAAATCGAGAACCTGTCTCAGCAAATGGAATTGCTAATCGGCGAAATCAACCTCAGACGCATGGCCGAGACTAGACAGGTAATTGAGCAATCCGAGCAATTTTCTGACGAAAAAATTCAGCATCACCCGGAATTGAAACAATTGGCTGCAGATAACAAATCACTGGCCCAGAAGTTAAATGATTACGCCAAACGCACTAAAGAGCTCACCAATCAGAGGGCTCACGATGAAAATCGTTTTGCGCTAATCGCACAAAGCCACATAGCGCTTCAACAGCGACTCGAACTTGGGGGAGAAGATACTGATCTGGGAACGCATATCAGAAAACAGTTCAAGAAAATCATGATCAAGCCGGATACATCACGAACAGAACGTGAGCTGAGCAATACGAAACTCGATCTATATCAACTGGAGCAGGAACGGTTGCAAATCATGGATAACATGAAAACCGTGCAACACTTTCTTAAAAATACGGAGATACCATCTGCCGACTCTGCCGAATACAAGGAACTGACCAATACCTTCCAGAAACTGAAACAATCACGCGAACAAGTCGTCGAGCAGTATGCTGATGTATTACAAGGCTATATTAAGGAACTCCAGCTCTATTTATCTATTCAGACTCAATTGACTGAAAAAATAGAACAGCATCAGGTCTTGCTGCGGGAAAATCTGCTGGTTACCCGCAGCGCCAAACCCGTAACACAGATAACACCGCAGGATTTTCACAATGCACTCGACTGGTTTGACTCACCCAAAACACAACGCAGTTTCACCAAAACAATCAGTTCTTCATGGCAGGAACTGGTGGCAATATTTAGCATCTATGCCCTGTTTTTCATCCTGTTCAGGTCGGTATACTGGCCAGCTTATTTGCGCTGGGAAGCAACTGGCAACAGTCTGCGCGGCAAGGTCAACCAGGACAGACTGATCTATCCATTTGGCATGTTGATGAATTGCATTGTGGTGGCCGGATATTTTTTCCTGCCATGGCAATTAGCCGTCACGATCATTCAGAATAACTCATCTTCAGAAATAGGGCATGCCATGGCCGCCAGTCTGCAGGTTGCCGCCGTTGCAATTTTCTGTTGGGCATTTTTACTGCTGCTGTTTCGTCCCAGCGGTCTACTCAGCCACCAGTTCAAATGCGATGAGAAACTCGTCAATAAAATGCGCCATGACATCAAACGGTTTGCTCCGTTTATCGTCGTACTTGTCGTCCTGATCGCCTTTATGGATGCGCTGGATGAAGATCAGGTGCGCAATATGCTTGGTCGGTTCGCCTTTGTACTGCTTTGCCTGCTCCTGGCGATATTCGCATCAAGCTGGATAGGATTTGGCCGCAAGGCCAAACAGTTTTACCAAGGTATGGTGTTCAATCCAGTGTTGAGTCCGAAATACTGGATGACCGCCCTGCTTCTGCTGCAAGGCTACATGATCACGATGGTGCTGATCGGATATTATTTTGCCGCAATCTACCAGTACATTCTGGTCTTCCAGTCACTGAGCTGGGTTACATTCTTCACCTTGCTGTATTACGTCAGTTCCCGTAGCCTGCTGATTGTCCAGCGGCAAATCGCATACAAGCGCGCCATCGAAAGAAGAGAAGAAATCCGCGCACAGCGCGCGCAACCGGACAAAAGCGAAGCAGACTGGATTGATGAAAATTATGTCGATGTCAAAACCATCAGCAGGCAATCCGCTACTTTACTGAAAATTGGCATCTGGGGATTACTGATCACCGCATTGCTAGGAATCTGGATCGATGTCCTGCCTGCTCTCAGTTTTCTTGAAAAAATCACGCTCTGGCAAACCTCTTCACAAATTGATGGGGAAATCGTCTCACAGTCCATTACGCTCAAAGCATTGCTGGTTGCATTGATCGTATTTGGTCTCGCAATCATTGCCGCGCATAATCTTCCCGGCACACTGGAATTGCTGGTTCTGCGTCACTTATCACTCAATACCGGCACGGGCTATGCCATCACCACCCTGCTGAGATATGTGATTGTAGTGGCAGGGGTTACCGCTACCTTTCAGACATTAGGTATGGAATGGTCGAGCATTCAATGGCTGGTGGCTGCCTTGGGAGTGGGCTTGGGATTTGGATTGCAGGAAATTTTTGCCAATTTTGTATCCGGTGTCATCCTGCTTTTTGAACGACCCATCCGCGTGGGCGATCTCGTAACGCTCAACACTACTACCGGAACCGTCAATAAAATCCATATTCGTGCAACCACGCTGATTGATTTCGATCGCAAGGAGATCGTGGTACCCAACAAGATATTCATCACACAGCAGTTGACTAACTGGTCATTGAGCGACCAGATAACACGTATTGTGTTACCAGTGGGGATCGCCTATGGCTCAGACTGCGAAACCGCCCGCAGGCTATTACTGGAAATTGCAAGCGAACATCCGATTGTATTGAAAGATCCGGAGCCTTCCGCTTATTTTGTGAATTTTGGTAATAGTTCGCTGAATTTCGAGTTAAGAGTATTTTGTGAACTGTTACAGGACAGACTAAAGTTGACCCATGAAATCAATATGGCAATCAATCACCGTTTTGCAGAAGCAGGCATCGATATCGCCTTCCCACAACTGGATGTACATTTATACAACCAGCCACGCAGGCAGGCGACAATTTTACCCCCTACCATTCAGCCAGGGTAAGCTTCACTCACTAAAAAACTCACGCGCCTTATCCATCCAGGACTTGGCGCGGGGATTGTGACGCGAGTCATCTTTCTGGCTGATTGCTTCAAATTCTTCCAGCAGTTCTTTCTGACGAGCAGTCAGGTTAACTGGTGTTTCCAGAGAAACATGGCATAGTAAATCACCGGTCACATGGTTACGCACACCAGTTATCCCCTTGCCACGCAAACGGAATATCTTGCCAGTCTGCGTACCAGGCGGAATTTTGATGCGCGCGTGGCCATCCAGCGTCGGTACTTCTATTTCACCCCCAAGCGCAGCTGTTGCAAAGCTGGTGGGAATTTCACAATGCAGATTATTGCCTTCCCGCTGAAAAACCGAGTGGCTGGCCAGATGAATCACCACATACAGATCACCAGGAGGACTGCCGGTAACACCCGCTTCACCTTCTCCCGACAAACGAATACTGTCTCCCTCATCCACGCCGGCGGGAATTTTGACGTTCAGCGTTTTATGGCGCTTGACACGGCCGGAGCCATGACAGTCACGACAAGGGTCAGTGATGATCTTGCCACCGCCATGACACTGCGGACAAGTCTGCTGAATGGAGAAGAACCCCTGTTGCATACGAATCTGGCCATGACCATTACATTTTGGACAGGTTTTAGGTGTCGATCCCGGTTTGGCCCCACTGCCACGGCATGTCTCGCAAGCATCCATTTTAGGGATACGGATTTTGGTCTCCGCCCCTCGCGCGGCTTGTTCCAGCGTTATTTCCAGGTTATAGCGCAGATCAGCACCACGTTGTGCGCCAGACTGCCCGCCTCGCATTCCGAAAAGATCCCCGAAAATATCGCTGAAAGCATCGCCAAATCCTTGCGCACCCGCCCCACCAGCCGCACCGTTCAAGCCAGCATGCCCAAACTGGTCGTAAGCTGCGCGTTTATTGCTGTCTGAAAGCACCTCGAAAGCCTCTTTGACTTCCTTGAAATGCTTTTCTGACTCGGCATTGCCAGCATTACGGTCTGGATGATATTTCATAGCCAGTTTCCGATAAGCTTTCTTCAGTTCATTTTCATCGGCATTACGATTGACGCCGAGTACCTCATAATAATCACGTTGAGTCATAACAATTCCTGCTGGCAAGCAACGAAAAGGGCAGCTCCACAGAACCGCCCTTGAGCTTCAATAAATTGCAACATAACAAATACAGATTGATTGGGTAAACACGATTCCCAGTCAAAACGTGGCACAAGCAAAATTAAAATGCAGGGATCAGGTGTATAGATGCCGCCCTCCCCCTGCAGTTTTATTGATGTGCCTGTTTCGTACTGACCGGTACTATTATTTTTTATCCTTGACTTCCTCAAATTCGGCGTCAACCACTTCACCTTCAACTGGCTTATCACCGGTTTTAGCATCTCCCGTACTTGCTCCTGTCTGCCCTGCATCACCCGATTGCGCTTGTTCCTGAGCGTATATTTTTTCAGCCAGTTTCTGGGAAGCCTCGGTCAGTGCCTGAGTTTTGGCATCGATTTCACTTTTGTCACTCGATTTAAGTGCTTCTTCAGCATCTTTCAAAGCGGTCTCGACTTTGGCCTTTTCATCACTTTCCAGCTTATCACCATATTCACTCAAGGATTTCCTGACCGAATGAATCATCGCATCGCACTGATTGCGGCTATTAACCAGTTCCAGGGTCTTTTTGTCTTCTTCTGCATGGGCCTCAGCATCCTTGACCATTTTATTGATTTCTTCTTCGGACAATCCAGAGCTTGCCTGAATCTTGATTTTGTTCTCCTTGCCCGTCGCTTTATCCTTAGCAGACACATGCAAAATACCGTTGGCATCGATATCGAAAGCCACTTCAATCTGCGGCATACCACGAGGTGCTGGCGGAATATCGGTCAAGTTGAATTGCCCTAGACTTTTATTGCCGGACGCCATCTCACGTTCACCTTGCAGCACGTGTATCGTCACGGCAGTCTGACTGTCGTCCGCAGTAGAAAAAACCTGCTGCGCCTTGGTCGGAATCGTGGTGTTTTTCTGGATTAACTTAGTCATCACGCCACCCAGAGTTTCAATACCGAGCGACAACGGCGTGACATCCAGCAACAACACATCCTTGACATCCCCTTGCAATACGCCACCCTGAACCGCAGCACCAATGGCTACTGCCTCATCCGGGTTAACATCCTTGCGCGGCTCTTTACCAAAGATTTCCTTGACTTTTTCCTGAACCTTCGGCATGCGCGTCTGCCCACCGACCAGAATCACATCGACGATATCCGAAACAGACAAACCGGCATCCTTGAGTGCAATTCGGCAAGGCTCGATCGTGCGCTCAATCAGTTCTTCGACCAGGCTCTCCAGCTTGGCGCGCGTAATCTTCACCGCCAGATGTTTTGGACCAGACGCATCGGCAGTAATATAAGGCAGGTTCACTTCCGTTTGCTGACTGGAGGATAGTTCAATTTTGGCTTTTTCCGCCGCATCCTTGAGTCGCTGCAACGCCAGCATGTCCTTTTTCAGATCAATACCGCTTTCTTTTTTGAATTCGGCTACCAGGTACTCGATGACGCGCGAATCAAAATCCTCACCACCCAGGAAAGTATCCCCATTCGTCGCCAACACCTCAAACTGGTGTTCACCCTCGATTTCCGCGATTTCAATGATGGAGACATCGAATGTGCCGCCACCCAGATCGTATACCGCAATCTTGCGATCACCTTCTTTTTTATCCAGCCCAAACGCTAATGCTGCGGCAGTAGGCTCATTAATAATACGCTTAACCTCAAGGCCCGCAATTCTTCCAGCATCCTTTGTAGCCTGCCGCTGAGAGTCATTAAAGTACGCCGGTACCGTAATGACGGCTTCCGTCACCGGTTCTCCCAAATAGTCCTCGGCAGTTTTTTTCATTTTCATTAATATCTGTGCCGACACTTCCTGTGGTGCAATTTTTTTGCCGCGAACTTCCACCCAGGCATCATTATTATCGGCCTGAATGATGCTGTAAGGCACCATGCTGACATCCTTCTGCACCATTTCCTCGTTAAAGCGACGTCCAATCAGCCGCTTGATAGCAAACAGTGTATTTTGCGGATTGGTCACCGCCTGACGCTTGGCCGAAGCACCCACCAGAATTTCACCATCTTCCGTATAAGCAACAATGGATGGCGTGGTACGCGTACCCTCAGCATTCTCAATCACCTTAGATTTGCCATTTTCCATCACCGCTACACATGAATTGGTGGTACCCAGATCTATCCCAATAATTTTTCCCATTGTTTTTTCCTTTAAAGTTTACTTTTGGTTATCAATAATGATTGTATGTGGGTGCTTTTCAAAGAATCTCAAGCCTCTTTCGCTTTCGCGACGGCAACCATGGCTGGCCGGATAACGCGATCGTGCAGCGCATAGCCTTTTTGCATGACCTGAACGATGGTATTGGGAGCAACATCTGATTCGATGGTACACATTGCCTGATGATGGTGAGGATCGAACTTCTCACCTTGCGGATTGATGACCTGAATATTGAATTTCTCAAAAATTGAAACCAGCTGCTTGCGTGTGAGCTCTATGCCATCCTTGAAGTTCTCGACTGTGGCATTCTCGGTCATAAGCGCCGCTTCCAGACTATCCATGACCGGAAGTAATTCCGCGGAGAATTTGTCAATGGCGTATTTATGAGCATTGGTAACATCCACCTGTGCCCGTTTTCGTAGATTTTCGGTTTCCGCTTTGGCACGCAGCCAGGCATCATGATGCTCCTCTGCCCTCAGTTCCGCCTCTCTCAAAAGCTGCTCGATTGATGGCATGGATTCCGCCTCACCCGCCGCTCCAGTGTGAATCATTTCATCACTGGAAAGCGGAGCCGTGCCCACTGTCGATGCTGTATCAGATTCCTCTACCAGTTTCTCTGTATCGATAGGCTCTTGATTATTCGATTCCTGCATAAATTTCCTCCAGTATGATCATGCTATATTGTGATCAAATAATTTTTTTCAACCCCTTTTTCTCGCCAGGTTGAAACTTTTTTAATGAATATAACTGTGAATTTTAATGGTGCTGCCCAGCCAGGTTTTAGATACGTTTGGCCAATTGGGCAGCCAATCCAATGTATGTTTGCGGGGAAAGCCGCAACAGGCGGTCTTTTTCAGCTTGCGGAATATCGAGCTGGCGGATGAAATTTTGCAATGTTTCCTGATTGATTTCGGTCTTGCCTCGGGTCAAATCTTTGAGTTGCTCGTAAGGATTGGCGATCCCATAACGGCGCATCATGCTCTGAATTGGTTCCGCCAGCACCTCCCAGGCATCCTGCAAATCCGCTGACAAGCGCGTCGGGTTGATTTCCAGTTTGCCCAGCCCCTTCAGGCAGGAATCATAGGCGAGCAAGGTATGCCCCAGTGCCACGCCCATATTGCGCAACACCGTCGAGTCGGTCAAATCCCGCTGCCAGCGTGAGACAGGCAATTTTTCTGCCAGATGATGCAGTAAGGCATTGGCGATACCGATATTACCCTCCGCATTTTCAAAATCAATCGGATTGACCTTGTGCGGCATGGTGGAAGAACCGACCTCACCGGCCCGGGTTTTCTGCCGGAAGTAACCCAGCGAAATATACCCCCAGATATCACGATTCAGGCCCAGTAAAATCGTGTTGATACGAGCATACGCATCGAACAGCTCGGCAAGACTGTCATGTGGCTCGATCTGAGTGGTATATGGATTGAAATCCAGACCCAAGCCTTCCACAAAATTTCGCGCAAAGGATTCCCAATCCACATCCGGACAGGTGGTCATGTGGGCATTATAGTTGCCGACCGCCCCATTGATTTTTCCTGAAAGGGCAACCTTTCCCAGACGTTCGCGCCCCTGGCGCAACCGATGCACAAAATTGGCAATCTCCTTGCCCATGGTCGTTGGGGTGGCTGGCTGTCCGTGCGTTCGCGCCAGCATGGGCGTATCGGCAAATTCCCTTGCCAGTACCGCAAGCTGATCGATAATCCGGTCAAGCGCGGGCAGCATCACCTCATCACGGCTATCGACAAGCATCAGTCCGTGGCAAAGATTGTTGATGTCTTCCGAAGTACAGGCAAAATGAATGTATTCAGAAAACGCGACAAGACCCGGCTGACTGGTGAACTGCTGTTTCAACCAATACTCGACTGCTTTAACATCATGATTGGTCTGCGCTTCAATCGCCTTGACGGCCTGCGCATCATCCAGAGAAAAATTTTCCAGCAGCCGGTCCAGTTCCAGCAACGATTCCACCGAAAAACCGGCTTCCTTTAAAAGAATCGAGTGACCCAACGCCTTGAACCATTCGATTTCGATGCGCACGCGGTAGCGAATCAACCCATACTCGCTGAAGTAGAAGCGCAGTCCTGCTACTTTCTGTTGATAACGACCATCCAGTGGAGAGAGTGCATAAAGCGGGGAAGTGTTCATTAACCAGGATATTCCCAATCCTTAATTGGATAAAAGGCGGTATTTTAGCACAGCACCCCTATTCACGGATGATGCTGCATTGTTGCTATGTGTGTTTCTACTTTGCGGAAAAACGGGCATTTCTATTTGGTGTTAACAATTTTTTTACAAGCGACATGGTACTGTGAAGAAATGTGGATTTTTGGAGGTGTCCCTATTGTTCGCAAAGGATTGACTTATGAAACTAATCGGCTCCTTGACCAGCCCCTATGTCCGAAAAGTACGCATTGTGCTTGCCGAGAAGAAAATCAACTCTGATTTCATCGTTGACCCGCCCTTTCACCCGGATAACCAGATAGCCAATATCAACCCTCTTGGTAAAGTGCCTGTACTGGTGCTGGACGATGGCGTATCTCTGCATGATTCGCGCGTCATTATTGAATATCTGGATAGTTTGCAGGATGATCCCCTGCTGATTCCGGCATCTGGCGCGCCAAGATTTGCCGTCAAGCGCTGGGAAGCCTTGGCCGACGGAATTGCGGATGCCAGCGCAACCATTTTTCTCGAACAAAAGCGCCCGCGGGTGCAGCAAAGCCCCGAATGGATCACGCGCCAGCAACGCAAAATCGATCTGGGGCTGCAGGCAACAGCGGCGGATCTAGGTGATCAGTCCTGGTGCACAGGCAAATCAATGACCCTGGCAGATATTGCCTTGGGTTGCGCGCTTGGTTATTTGTCTTTCCGTTTCCCTAAAAACCCGTGGCGCAATACCTACACCAATCTTGCTCACTTGGCTGACAAACTGGCTAAGCGGGAATCATTCAAACAAACCGTGCCGACAGACTAATTCTTCATAAGGGCGCCTCTAAAAATTCAGAGTTCTAAGCAAGACTAGGCGCGAGTAAAAAATGTTGACGCAGCATATAATTGATATGTAAGGAAACATTTTTTGTGAGCAACGAAGTATTACGACGAAATATGAATTTTTAGAGGTGCCCATAAGTGTTTATATGGAAATAACAGAGCACTGCACGGCAAGCGGCATGTTCTATCGTCGCCACGGCGATCAAGCTGGCCATGCCGCGCTGGTATTATGTCATGGCCTTGCCAGTAACAGCAGTCGCTGGCAGGAGCTTTGCGAACAGCTTGACTTACCACCCGGGTGGTGTGCGCTGGTGCCAGATCTGCGTGGCCACGGCAACTCAGCCTGGCAGGGGCAGATTGGTCACGCCCAGTGGTTAGCTGATCTGGAGCAAATGCTCACAGCAGAATCGATCCAGCATCATGTCATCAGCGGGCATTGTCTGGGGGCGAATCTGGCGTTGCAGTATGCCGTCAGACGACCATCTGGTTGTCTGGGCATGATCCTGATCGAGCCGATGTTACCGCAGGCACGGCAGGGTTATCTACGTGTACTCGGCAAGTTACGCTGGCTGCTGTTGGTGGTGGCTTTCCTGATCGTCATGGGCAACCGCATCGGTATTTACCGTCGCCAGTTGCCACGACTTGATCTCTATGAACTCGACCGCTTTACGCGTCAGGTCATGCAGACCGATCCCTCGAATAGTGCCTTACTGCAACGCTACGCTGCGCCATTGGATGATTTACGTTATATGCACAGTGCAGCGTATTTACAGGCGCTACACGCAACCTTGCAGCCCCTGCCCTCGTTCGATCATCTTAATCTCCCCTGCCTTGTCATGCTGTCATCCGGCGGCTTATTTGGTGATCCCGCGCTTACCCAGCGTGCATTGGAATGTTTGCCACAGGTTGAGATTCACCAACTCAACGCCCAGCACTGGCTTCCCACCGAGCAACCTGACGCCATGCGCCTGCTTATGCAGCGCTGGTTGAAATTGCGTGTGTAGATAGATATTACACATCGACCGGCGCCGTGAGCGCGACTTCCATTTTTATCGATTCGATCGCGATGAGAGGGTTGCGTCGCTTTTGACCGACCGCCCGGGTGTGACCAATAATTTCCAGACCGTGTTCGTCACATCGAAACAGACAGCGGCGGTCCCCGAAGGGGATACTCGCAAATATGGATTGTAGCGGTGCCCTAGAGGTGCCCCCTGGAGAGGCCTTTTGGAGCGGTCATTACAGAAGATCACAGCAGGCCATCAAGCCAGCGGGCTATCGATCGAATTGGCAGGGTTTTCCAGCGCATCTCTCCCTTTCAAAGCCGCATAGTTTTCTATCCAGGTTCATCAATTCACTAAATATTTCCCCCGGCTGTCCGATTACTGCTCTCAACAGTGACTCACTCATCGCCTCAATTAATCAGCAGGCCGAGTCAATGTGGACGTAAGCGGCACAAGCGCCGCATTTTACTTAAATAGTAATCAAACTCTGAAGGAGAAACACCATGGCACAAGTCATTAACACCAATATCGCGTCACTGAATGCGCAACGTAATCTCAGCAGCTCACAAAGCGCGTTGAATACCTCACTCGAACGGTTATCCTCCGGCCTGCGCATCAACAGCGCCAAGGATGATGCCGCTGGTCTGGCGATTTCTGAACGCATGACTGCGCAGATACGTGGACTGAATCAGGCAGCACGTAACGCCAACGACGGTATCTCGCTGGCACAGACCGCGGAAGGCGCGTTGAAGGAAATCGGCAACAACCTGCAACGGATCCGTGAACTGGCGGTGCAATCCGCCAATGCCACCAACAGTTCTACTGACCGTGCCGCACTGGATAAAGAAGTGACTGCCCTCAAAGCCGAAATCGACCGCGTATCTACAACAACTGCTTTTAATGGCGCCAAGTTATTGGATGGTAGTTTCAGCTCACAAAACTTTCAAGTGGGTGCGAATGCATCAGAAACCATTACATTCACTACTATTGCAAATTCTAATACCGCCACTTTAGGCGCATCCGGGGGTGTAAGTAGCGTTAGCGATGCCACTGCCCTAATCACTGCGGTTGATACCGCATTGCAGACTGTGAATGGAACACGGGCCGACCTGGGTGCGATACAAAACCGTTTTTCCTCGGTCGTTTCCAGCTTGCAGACCACGTCGGAAAATCTGTCTGCTTCCCGCAGTCGGATTCAGGATGCGGATTTCGCTGCGGAAACAGCTGCCTTGACCCGTGGGCAGATCCTGCAGCAGGCGGGCGTCGCGATGCTGGCGCAGGCCAATGCTTTGCCGAACAACGTCTTGTCCTTGTTGAGATAAGGCAGGGCTAACCCGTAATGTGGGGCGGCTTGCAGTGTCAGCCGCCCCAGTTTAGCGTCACCTAAAGGAGAATGAACATGATAATCAACTCAGCAGCAGGCACCAGTGAATTGGTGCAACCTACCCTGTTTTCCGGTGGCAGCAACCGGGTATCTGGCAACGAAGCCATCACTACAGAAAATAGTCTACCGACCAAAGCTGCCCCAGCAGTAAAAGCCGAGCCAGGCTCGCCTGAGAAGGTAGCAGATGCCGTTAAACAAATCGAGCAGTTCACGCAGTCTGTGGCACAGAACCTGAAGTTTTCCATCGATGAGGATACCGGCAAAACCGTGGTCAAAATCATGGATTCGCAGACCAATGAGCTGATTCGCCAGATTCCATCGGAAGAAGCGATCAACATCGCGCGCACGCTCGGCAAGATCGAGGGCGTACTGTTCAACGATCAGGCCTGATTCCACAATCAGCAACAGGACAGGAGAATACCATGCTCGCATCACCCGGAATTGGCTCAGGACTCGACATCAACGGCATCGTCACCCAGTTGATGACGCTGGAACGCAGGCCCCTGCAGTTGCTCGATACACGGGAAACCCAGCAAAAGGCCCAACTGTCAGCCTTTGGTAATATCAAGAGTGCGTTGTCTACGTTTCAGGAAACGCTGAAGACACTGTCTGATCCGTTGAAATTTTCTGCAACCACCGCCAGTTTTGCCGACAGTTCGCTGGCGGTGGTCAGCACCAGCGGCAATGCCGTGCCCGGCAGCTATGCAATCGAAATCAAAAGCCTGGCACAAGCACACAAAATCAAGTCAGAGAATTTTGCCTCCAGCAGCGACGTCGTCGGCAGCGGTACGTTGACGATCCAGTTCGGCGCCTATAACGAGGATGGCAGTTACACAGTCAATCCGGACAAGCCCGATCAAACCATTACTATCGACTCCGACCAATCGACCCTGGCGGGCGTTCGCAGCGCCATCAATAATGCCAATGCGGGCGTAACCGCCAGCATAGTCAATGATGGCAGTGGCAGCCGCCTGGTAATTGCCTCGCAGGATGGTGGAACAAGCAATGCGCTTCGCATTACCGTCAGCGACGATGATGGTAATGCTACCGACAATGCCGGCCTCTCCCGGTTAGCGTTTGATGCTTCCACTGGCGGGGTATCCAATCTGTCCCAAGCGATGGCAGCACGCAATGCTTCGCTGGTGGTCGACGGCATTCTCATTACCAAGTCAACCAACACCATCACCGATGCAATTGAAGGCGTGACCCTCAACCTGCAGAAAACCAACGAAGGCAGCACCGCATTGCTGACCATCGAGCGTGATGTGGACAGCATCAAGGAAACAGTGAAATCGTTTGTCGATGGGTACAATGCACTCGACAAAACCATCAACGGCCTGACCCGTTTTGACTCAACCAACCGTCAGGGCGCAGTACTGACGGGCGATTCGATTACGAGAACCATTCAATCGCGCATGATGGCCATTTTCAATACGCCCTTGACCACGACCAGCGGAGGATTGAGCCACTTGTCCGAGATCGGCATCACGTTCCAGAAAGACGGCAAACTGGCGCTCGACGCGAACAAGCTGGACGCCGTGCTGGCTGATCCCGGTAAAAATATCGCTGCGTTTTTTGCCAACCAATCTGCGACGACTTCAACAATCTCAGATTCAGTGACAACAAGCGATGCCCTGATCTCTATCGTCAACCCACCAGCAGCTTTCCAGGCTGGTAATTATGCGGTCAATATCACTCAGCTCGCCACACAAGGCAATGCGACGGCGAGCAAGGTTGCAGGGCTGAGTATCACCTCGTTGATTGGGTTTGCCAACAACACATTGAATGTGACCATTGATGGCGTCAGCGCCAGCATCACACTGGCTAATGGCTCATATAACGCAGATTCACTGGCGGCGGAAATCCAGTCCAAAATCAACAGCAAAGCTGCCTTTTCAGCAGCGGGCATCTCAACGACCGTCAGTCAGAATGCGGGGGTATTGTCCGTTACGTCGAGCAGCTATGGCGCGAGCTCCAATGTGCTAATCACCGGCGGCAATGGCAAAGATGATATTTTTGGCTCCCCCACGCAGACGGCCGGGCAGAATGTCGCTGGCACGATTGGCGGACTCGCAGCGACTGGGTCCGGCAAGACACTGAACGCAAGCGGCGCTCTGAGCGGCCTGGTTCTGAACGTCAATGGCGGCAGCACTGGTGCACGTGGTACCGTAGATTTAACGCAAACGACCGAGACGATTGGATCCGATCCGAATTCCATCGGCCTTGCTGGACGGTTGAATACCTTCATTGATGGTCTGCTGCGCAGCGATGGTCTGATCGATGGGCGCATGGACGGGATCAATACCTCCATTCGCGATATCGGCAGGCAACGTGATGCAGTCGATCGCCGCCTGGAGGATGTGGAAAGACGTTTTCGCACGCAGTTTTCAGCATTAGATACATTGCTCGCCAGCATGAGCCAGACCAGCAACTTCCTGCAGCAGCAACTGGCCAGCTTACCCGGATCGGGCAGATAATCCCGATTCACTAACAACCATTACACGCTGCTAATCCGAAAATAAATACCATGCAAGGAGAACTCATGTTTGCAAACTCATCCAGTGCCATTTCCGCTTACCGCAAAGTAGGCGTGGAATCCGGCGTCACTATCGCCGACCCTCACAGACTGATTCTGATGCTGTTTGAGGGCGCGCAGCAGGCACTCAATCGCAGCAAGCTGCATATCCAGCAGAACGAAATTGCCGCCAGAGGCGAGATGATTTCAAAAGCGATCATGATCATCGACCATGGCTTGAAGGCGAGTCTCGACGTCAAGGCGGGCGGCGCACTTGCCGAGCAGCTCGCTCAGCTCTATGACTACATGACCGATCGCCTGCTGCAGGCCAACCTGCGCAGCAGTGTTGAAATCATCGATGAAGTCAGCCAGTTGCTCGGCGAATTGCATGACGCCTGGGCAGCGATTGGCAAAAAACCCGCCGCCAGTGGCAAGCTGGCGCAGATCGAAAAATTATTCGAAACCGGAATGGCAGTCAAATGATTGAAAATAACTCGACCAACCATACGGCGGAATATATGAATGGCGCACAAACCATTGCGGCTTATGAAGGAATATTGGCGATTACCGGCAAAATGCTGCAAGCCGCGCATGCCAGCGACTGGGATGGACTGGTCGCGCTGGAGCAGGAGTGCAAACACATTACCAGCCGTCTGATCGGCCAACAGACGCAACATAAACTGGACGAGTCGCAGCAGAAAAAAAAAATAGCGCTGATTCAGCAGATTCTGGCGCATGACGCAGCAATACGTGCCGTGACCGAGCCATGGATGATGCATTTGCAGAATCTGCTGAGCAGTTCTCATCACAAACAACAATTGAACCAGGCTTATCGGGCGGATTGACGGGCAAATTAATCCCACATCGGTTGCCGATCATTGACATACATCGAGTAGAATTCCGACTGGTTATACGAATGTCGGAATTCTACTCATGATTACGCATCCGGTTTATCCGGCACAAATTTTATCTGCCTCGCCAGGCAAGGCGCTCTCGCCGGTTCAGCCGGTTAATCCGGTTCAGCCTGCACCCGATGCCACTCAATCGGATACGCCCGCGTTCACGCTGGGGCAGAAATATCTTGCGCAGGTTGAAGCTCGGCTGATGGGTGGCTCATCACTGGTGAATGTGGCGGGTCAATTACTCGATATGCGCTTGCCCCCGGCAGCGGCAAAAGTAGGCAATCAAATTGATTTGACACTGGTCGCGCAGTCACCGCGGCTGCAGTTTCTGCTCGCCAGCAATGCACCCGCCACCAGCCAGACAGCCACCCTCAGCCCGATTGGTCAGTTTCTGGCACACTTGTTCAAGCCGGCACCGCCGACGCTCAGCCAGACCGCCCCGTTATTGCCGGCACCGCCAACCACCAGTCATGCCCTGCCGAGCATCCTGCAACAGGCAATCGCACAAAGCGGCCTGTTTTATGAATCCCATCTGGCACAATGGGCGAATGGGCGCAAATCGCTGGATTCAGTCAAACAGATGCCGCAAAGCGCGTTGCCAGCGCATACCGCCATCATGGATCTGGAAACACCTGCGCCCGATACCGCGAAAATTCTGCCCATTGTGCAGCAGCAACTACAGGCGCTGGAAACCGGGCAACTACACTGGCGGGGAGACATCTGGCCAGATCAGGCCATGGAATGGATAATTCATGAGCAGCCTACAAATCATGCCGACACAACCGAAAGTCCTGCCCGCTGGCAAACCCATCTGCGCCTGCAGTTACCCAAACTTTCCGAAATCAATGCCACCCTGATCATCGATGCACAAGGGGTACGCATCAAACTGAATGCCAGCGCGGAAGCAACCACTCATCTGATGAAAGATGAGCAGGCGGCTTTGATTGCCGCCCTGTCTGCCGCCAGTTTGTCGGTACAGGAAATCGAGATCGAACCCCATGCCCCCACCCAGACCAGTTGATCCGGATAATCCAATCGACCCTTCTACCGGTCCCTCTGGACAGCCGGTGAAACCCACGCCCATGCAACATGCGGTTGCACTCAGCTATCACAGCGGCATGACTGCACCCACAGTAGTGGCGAAAGGGAAAGGACTGGTTGCCGAAGAAATTATTCGCCGTGCTCAGGAGCACGGCATCTATGTGCATGAATCCGCGGAGTTGGTGGCAATGTTAATGCAGCTTGATCTGGATGGACGCATCCCGCCCGAATTGTATATTGCCGTTGCTGAGCTGCTGGCGTGGCTTTACCGGCTGGAAAGTAAAAACTAAACAAAATTTTCCAGCCAGCATGTCTTCAACGTCAGATAATGCGTTTTCTGACAGCCATCAATCCCAGAAAACCCAGTCCCATCAAAAACAGCATGGCAGGTTCGGGTATTTCCTGATTGCTCTCTGCCGCCAGCAAACGGAACTGGCCATCCCAGGCGGTTGGACCCGTAAATTTCAGTTGAAATTGACTGACCGCCTGGAAAGCGAGCGGGTCGCTGAAAGTAGCGAAGTTGACAAAGAAATTGCCTGGGCCAGTGAATGTTTGCAGCCCGGAGGTGGATGGTGTCAGCGTGTTGCCATTGACGATCATTTCTACGTTGATATTCAAATCGATAGCGATTACTTCCAGCAAAATGGCATTGGAAAATGCCGTGAAATCGCTGGTTGCAAAACCATTCCAGGTAATCGTGGCCGTGCCCGCGGAAAAAGTATTGTTAGAGACGGCCAGCATGCCACCCGTGCCTGGGCCACCCGGCTCGCCGATCAGAATGGTCTGATCACCAAATCCACCGCCAGTGGCATCAGAAAACAGCGTTCTCTGAATACCCGCCAGACTGCTGGCGGTAGCAGAAAGCGCAAGGGGAGTGCTGCCGGTGCCCGGCGCTATTCCAGAATCACTGACTGTTTGAAAATCCGTGAAATCATCGATTAAAAAAACGGCATGTGCATTGGTTGAAATTGCCAAAACACTCAATAACAGCGCTCCACCAAGAAATATCTTTGTATTCTGTAACATTATTCTGACTCCTCGTCATTATGATTTGGACACGATTTTTCAATTGCTATCTATATAAGAGCAGTATTCGTGCCAACAAATATTTATTTTTAATATCAATATGTTAAAAACGAGTGCATGTACACATTCACAAAGATGTAATCAAAATCGACAACCCGCCACTCACCTCATTACTTGCAGGCATCCTGTCAAGCATCACGCCGGAACTGCCGCTCCTGCTGCTCCAGCCGGGTAATGTAGCGTTGAATCAACATACGGCCATCTTCCGGCAGGTTAATAAATTCACAACCTGCCCGCTGGCAGGAAAGCCCGTTCTTCAGCGTCATGGAATAGGAATTTCTGATTGCTGCCGTCACGACAATTTCACCTGCCTCGGGGAAATTGAGCAGACATCCGGCAAAAACCTTTCCCGGCTCCAAATCAAGCGCATAGTGCTGATCGATCAGCGCCATGCCACCACAGCTGATATCAAATAAATTAAAAATGGCTTCACTTTGCTGGTCATGGTCTACCAGCATGGTAAACAGGCAGGTTGCAGGGTTGCTGACCGGGGTCATGATGCGATAGAAATTGCGACGCTGAAAACGCAGCAACGAAGATGGAATTTTGGCTGCAAATGTGGGGCGACCTTCAAACTGTACCAGTTGAAATTTCTCACAGCAGAATTCGATTTTGACCCGGTTCTGTGAGGAGACACAGGTAACGGTATTGGCCTTGAGGACAAGTTCATTCATGGCTGGATCATTGCCAAGATCAACCAACAGCAGATTCCTGGCAGGCTCAATCGCCAGAATGGAGGACAGCACAAATTGGCCACTGCGTTCCGGAAAGAGCGACAGCAACGATTTCTCCTGTTGAATAGCCTTGAGTATAAACTGAATTTCAATTGGCGAATTCACGCCAAAATTCTCTTGCAGATCGTCTGCTGATTGATATGCGTCGTCATAATGACCAGAAACCAGATGCGGGTTGGACATAATTACCTCTTGTTAAGATTGCTTACACTTGCATGTTCATGATTTCTTGATACGCCGTCACCAGGCGGTTTCGTACCTGTATCATTGACTGAAACGAAATATTTGCCTTTTGCAGTGAAATCATGACTTCATGCAATTGAGTATCCGGATCACCACGTGCAAATCCCTGGGTTAATTGTCCAGCAGTTTGCTGGACGTCGTTGACCTGATCGACAGCGGACTTGAGCAGTTGTCCAAAATCTGCCTGTGGCGCAGTGGTTCCTGCGTCGGGTTTAGCGTTTCCCGCTGCCAGCTCAGATGCAGCTCTGATTTGCGCCAGCATCTGGTTGATACCTGAAGAAATTTCCATCACTTAGCTCCTGTTAACATCCGGAAAGGCGATACTGCTGTAACTTGTAACGCAAGGTGCGTTCGGAAATACCGAGCTTCTGTACCGCCAGCTTGCGTGATCCATTGACAGCCGCGAGCGTTTGCAGAATATGCTCACGCTCCAGCGATTTGATATCACGCAAATCGGTAACTGGCCTGGTATCGATGGCGGGCGACTGCTCCTGAATAGGGCTGGCCGGCAAATTGAGATGGGCCGCCTCGATTGATTCTGATGCCATGATCATCGCGCGTTGCATGACATTTTCCAATTCACGCACATTCCCCGGCCAGGCATAATTCTCCAGGGAATCAATCGCTGACTGCTTCAGGGTGTAACATAATTGTGCATCCTGGGCAGTCCTGGCCAGAATATGTCTGGCAAGCGGCACGATGTCCTTCGGGCGCGTTCTGAGTGGCGGAATCTCCAGTGGAAACACATTCAGCCGGTAATAAAGGTCCTCGCGAAACGCCCCCTCGCGCACCCGTGCGGCCATATCCCGGTTTGATGTGGCGATCAGACGAAAATCTAGCTTGATCAGCTTGTTCCCGCCCACTCGTTCCACTTCCCGCTCCTGTAACACCCGCAACAGTTTCGCCTGCAGACCCAGTGGCATTTCTGAAATCTCGTCGAGCAGCAGAGTGCCGCCGTTGGCCTGTTCAAATTTACCGGCCTGTGATTGGACGGCGCCGGTAAATGCTCCTTTCTCATGACCGAACAGGATGGCTTCCAGCAGATTTTCCGGAATGGCCGCACAGTTGATCGCCACAAAAGGTGCAGTGGCACGGGGTGAATGCTGATGGATATAACGGGCAAATACTTCCTTGCCGCAGCCGCTCTCGCCGGTCAGCATCACGGTTGCAGCTGATTCCGCCACTTTTTTCGCCAACGAGAGTAGATTGAGAGTTTGGGGGTCACGTGCCACGAGATTCGATGTTTCGTCACTGGCGACAGGCAGCAGGTAATGCCTGACATGCGCCAGCAAGCTGGCTGAATCGAAAGGTTTGCTCAGATAATCGCAGGCACCGTCACGCATCGCGGCCACCGCCTTTCCGATCTCACCAAAAGCCGTCATCAATACCACCGGTATGACCGGAAATTGCCGTTTGATATTCTGTAGCAGTGTATGGCCATCCATGGGTCGCATTTGCACATCACTGATGACGAGCCCGACGGGTTGTGCCGCCAGCTGCTGCAACGCCTGTTCGCCATCCGCAGCGGTCAGACTCGCGATGCCCGCCAGATGCAGCGTCGCACTGAGCGCCTCGCGAAGATCAGGATCGTCTTCAACAATCAAAACCGGTAAATTTTGCATTTCTGCCATCTCCCTATTGTTAGAGGTGCCCTCAAATTTTTCTCGGCAAACACACCGTAAAACGACTGCCCGCTCCCGGCACCGACGCCACCCGGATTTCTCCGCGCATCGATCGCACTACATCATGCGCAATCGCCAGACCGAGCCCGGTTCCTTCAGAACGGGTCGTAAAGAATGGATCAAATAACCGCTCCACCACTGCCGGTTCGATTCCCGGTCCGTCATCACCTACTGTCAGCATGACCGCATCTTCGGTCGCTTCACAGGAAAGCGTAATTCGGCTACCTGCAACAGACACCTGGAGAGCATTTTCCAGCAGACTGCTCAGGACGCTGCACAGCGAGTCCTGATTGGCATGGAGGCAGACATTATTGCTGTTGTCGGTCACGGTCAGCCGTACATCCGCGCGTTGCAGCTGCGGTGTCATCATCCACTGCAACTCGCTCAACAGGGCAGACAGCCTGACCTCATGCGTCGGAATACTGTCACCCTTGACGAACTGCAACATATTGCAGATCAGCTGTTCCAGATGCTGCAGCCGTTCCTGCGTCTTAACGGCAAAACGCTGACGCGCCTGAATACTCAGTGCTTCACTGCTCAGGTGTTCCGCATACAGCAATGCAGTGGATAATGGTGTACGCAGCTGGTGTGCCAGGCCAGCAGCCATTTCGCCCATCGCCGCCAACCGCTGGTTACGCCGATTCTGCTCGCGCATGGCATGTGCTTCGCTGATATCGTGAATCAACAGGATACGTGTCTGATCGACTACCGAGATGCTGCTCTCGATATACACACGCTGCACGCGGGTGGTTTCCGCCGCGAAATGCCATTCACCAGCCACGCCTGCCGGACACAATCTATCCTGCTCGATTTGCCACCAGCGGCAACCAAGCAGGGGTTCACCCAGCAATCGCAGCGCTGCGGGGTTGACCTGCTCGATACGATCGTCCTGATCCAGCGTGACTACCCCGGCAGGCAGGGCAGTCAATAACTGACTCAGTTTCTGCGACAACGCTTCCTTAGCCATCAATTCATGTTGCAGCTCACCATTGGCGAGCGCCAGTTCCTGCGTAAGCTGGTGGACTTGTTGCTGCAACGCCTGATAAACGCCAGAAAGCTGTGCTGAAGCCTGACTGAATTGTGCAAATGCCGCTTTCAGTTGCTGCTGGTCAACAGCCAGACTAACGTTATCCATAGTGTGCATCGAAACCGGAACTGTTTTTTCTGTTTTCATTGCCGCGCAGCTTAGCATTGCTCATGGGTTCAATCATTGAGCAAATAGCGCGGCCAAATGTGGTCTTTTTCATCATTCGGAAAATATGAAAATCCTGATAATCCTGCTATCCGCACAGTCAGCCTGAATCTACAATCAATTTTTGGCTGGTTACGACAAACTGAGGCATACCAAAGCAATAGCGAGGCAGGAGAGAAATCCATGGCAACGATTCCAAACGAGACAGAAGCGGTTAATCGGCTCGATCAAATCAAGCAATTATCCGTGCAGAAAAAACTGGGGCTGATGCTGGCAGCGGCCACTATCATTGCATTGATTGCTGGTGCCTGGATGTGGAGTCAAACACCGGATTACCGCATACTTTACGCTAATGTCTCCGATCAGGATGGCGGGGCAATCATTGGCGCACTGCAGCAAATGAATATTCCCTACAAATTTGCGGATGGCGGTGGAGCCATTCTGATTCCTGGCGGACAGGTGCACGAGGTACGTTTGCGTCTGGCCAGCCAGGGGCTGCCCAAGGGAGGGCTGGCCGGGTTTGAGATTCTGGAAAACCAAAAATTTGGCTCCAGTCAATTTCTGGAACAGGTCAATTATCAACGTGCGCTCGAAGGGGAATTGTCCCGCTCGATCCAGTCCCTATCGGCAGTCGAAGGTGCGCGCGTTCACCTGGCCATTACCAAGCCAACTGTGTTTGCCAGAGAGCGTCAGCAACCCAGCGTATCCGTATTGCTCAATCTTCATCCTGGCAGAGTACTTGCTGCTGAACAGGTCAGCGCCATTGTGCATCTGGTTTCGAGCAGTATTCCCAATCTGCCGGTCAAGAATGTGACCGTTGTTGACCAGCATGGCAATTTACTCAGCGCGCAAAAAAATGATACCGAAGAAACCGGGCTGAATCCCAGTCAGCTCAAATACGTGCAAGACCTGGAACAAAATTTTGCGCGCCGTATTGAGGCCATACTGACCCCGCTTACCGGGCCGGCCAATGTGCATGCCCAGGTCACCGCCGATCTGGATTTCTCCCGAGTGGAACGTGCCGAAGAAACTTATAAGCCCAATAATAATACTGTCGAAGCTGCAGCAATCCGCAGTGAGCAGAAATCGGAGTCACTTTCTATCGCACAAGCGGAAGGCGGCATCCCCGGAGCATTGACTAATCGCCCCCCTGCTCCCGCCCAAGCCCCTGTTGAAGTCGATGCACAGGCGACTGAAGCAGCCCAGGCCGAAAAAACCACGCCTACGGATAGCCGCAAGGAATCAACCACCAATTATGAAGTTGATAAAACCATCTCGCATACCCGTCAGTCAACAGGCCGAATCAACCGGCTATCCGCCGCCGTCGTGATCAACTACCGCAGTCGACTGGATGAGGAAGGTAATCCAATCAACGCAGCTCTACCCGCCGAAGAAATCGATAAGATCACTGATCTCGTCAAACAAACCATCGGTTTTAATGAGGCACGTGGTGATACGCTGACCGTGACCAACAGTCAGTTCAACCTTACAGAAGAAACCTTCGAGGAAATACCCTTCTGGAAAGCGCCGGAAACGATTCAGCTTGCCCAGGATATTGGCAAGCAACTTCTGATTGCGGCGATCGTGCTGTATTTTCTGCAAAAGATACTGCGGCCATTTCTCAAGACATTGCTGCCTCCGCCGCCACCGGTACCTGCGCTAGCACATGCGGAATTAGAAAGTGAACAGCCAGCTCAAGCTGTCAGGGTAATCACGCTGGAGGAAAATCTACAGCAGGCGAGATTCCTGGCTGTTAATGAACCTTCCATTGTGGCCAATGTTATTAAAGGATGGGTGGCTGGCAATGAACGATGAAGGTATTTTAAAAAGTGCCATTTTGCTGATGTCACTGGGTGAAGAAGAAGCTGCCCAAGTTTTTCGCCACCTCGCGCCCAAGGAAGTACAGAAGCTCAGCGAAGCGATTGCAGGTCTGAATGACATCAAGCGCGACAAGATAGAACTGGTGCTGGAGGAATTCTGCAGTCAGGCAAAAGACAAAACTTCGCTTGGACAGAATGCCAGTGACTACCTGCGCAAGGTGCTCACCAAAGCGCTGGGGGAAGACAAGGCCAACGCCCTGCTCGACAGGCTCAATCAGAGTGACGATACGAGCGGTATCGAAAGTCTGAAATGGATGGATGCGGCGGCGGCTGCTGAACTGATCAAGAGTGAACATCCCCAGATCATCGCCACGGTCATGGTACATCTGGAACGCGATCAGGCCAGTGCAGTTCTCGCGCTGTTTACCGAACGGCTGCGTAATGATGTTCTGCTGCGCATCGCTACGCTTGACAGTGTGCAACCGGCTGCGCTGCGGGAATTGAATGGCGTGCTCGGCAAACTGCTATCCGGCAGCGACAATATCAGAAAACCACGCATGGGCGGCATTCGAACCACTGCTGAAATCATGAATTTCATGCCAACCGCACTCGAAGCCGGCATCATGGAAAATTTCTCCCAGTATGATGAAGATATTGCCCAGAAGATCATGGATGAAATGTTTGTGTTTGATGATCTGATGAAGGTCGATGATCAGGGTATTCAGCTGCTGCTGCGGGAGATCCAGTCAGATTCACTCATTACCGCTCTCAAAGGCGCCAGGGAAGAATTGCGCACCAAGATCTTTAAAAACATGTCACAGCGTGCAGCCGAGACGCTGCGCGAAGACCTGGAATCCAAGGGACCGGTACGTGTCTCGGAAGTGGAAACCGAACAGAAGAAAATCCTCAAGACTTTGCGCCAACTTGCCGATGATGGTCGTATCGTGCTGGGTGGAGGGGCAGAAGGATTTTTGTAATCGCCCTTAAGTCAGTCTAATGTTTCTTCAATTTTTTCAATTTTTTTCTTGCTGACATTGAAACAATTTAACCAAGGACACCGCGATGGATGCCGCTCAAGTAATTGCAAAAAAAGACCTGACTGACTGGAAAAAATGGGAATTTAGCGCACTCGATGCTTTCAGGTCTATGAAAAAAAATGAGACCGCAGAACCGCCGATCCCCAAACCTGCAAAAGCCACCCGGGATGCCAATGCGCCATCCCGGCAGAAAGCTGACATTCTACCCACGGCAGATCAAATAGAGACTATTTACCAGCAAGCGCGGGATGAAGGCACGCAGGCAGGCTACCAGGCAGGTAGGGAGCAGGCTGCCCAGGAGAGTACGGCAGAGCGACAGCGCCTGTATTTGTTGATTGGTTCCTTTGAGCAGGAATTGATTAAAATAGATCAAACCATCGCACAGGATGTGCTGGCGCTTGCCATGGATCTTGCCAGAAAAATGGTGGGACAGGCTCTCCAGGCCAGACCCGAGCTGGTGCTGCCCGTCATTGAGGCGGCGCTTCGCCAGTTGCCAGTCACCACTCAGCCCTTGCACCTGAAGCTTCATCCGCAGGATGTAGCATTGGTTCAGGAACACCTCGCCAGCCAGTCAGCCCAATCAAAATGGGAAGTCATTGAAGACAGCCAAATCGAGCCCGGTGGCTGTCTGGTGGAAAGTGGCGGTTGTGAAGTGGATGCCACCCTGCCTACCCGCTGGCAACGCACGTTGGCCAGCCTGGGGCAGGAACAGCCCTGGTTGATATGAGCCATACCGACATTTGCGCACACACCCCCCTCTGGCAGGATTTTATCCGGAATTGTCAGCAACTGGTCACGCCGGTCGATCCCTATCTGATCAGCGGTACCTTGACTCGTGTTGCTGGTCTGGTAATGGAAGCGGTTGGGCTAAAACTGGCAGTCGGCACCAGTTGCCTGGTCTTGCTGCCCAACGGCAACAATGTCACAGCCGAAGTGGTCGGTTTCTCCGGGGAAAGACTGTTCCTGATGCCCTCCAGCGATGTTTACGGACTCGCTCCCGGCGCCAAAGTCATTCCATTGGAATATCTGGGTAATATGCCACATGTCGGTGTCGCGCAACACCCGAGACGGCGTGCGGCAGATCGCACCAAGCACATCCAGGTCGGTCAGGCATTGCTTGGTCGCGTGCTCAATGGAGTCGGTGAGCCGCTGGATCGTGGCGGCATACTCAATTGTGATCACAGCGTGCCACTCTACAGTCGCCCCTTCAATCCATTGGAACGCGCACCCATCGAGGAAACACTTGATGTCGGAGTACGCGCAATCAATACGCTGTTAAGTGTGGGTCGTGGCCAACGCATGGGATTGTTTGCCGGTAGCGGTGTCGGCAAAAGTGTGTTGCTTGGCATGATGGCACGCTACACCAGCGCCGATGTTATCGTAGTCGCGCTGATTGGTGAACGTGGTCGCGAAGTCAAGGAATTTATCGAGAATATCCTCGGCAGCGCAGGTCTGCAGCGTTCGGTGGTGATTGCCGCTCCTGCGGATACTTCTCCGCTGATGCGTCTGCAGGGCGCCGCTTATGCCACTGCCGTTGCAGAATATTTCCGCAATGAAGGCAAACATGTGCTATTGATCATGGACTCACTGACCCGTTTTGCCATGGCGCAACGCGAAATTGCCTTGGCGATTGGTGAACCACCCGCTACCAAAGGCTATCCACCCTCGGTTTTCGCACGCCTGCCACAACTGGTGGAACGTGCAGGCAACGGTCGTCTGGGCAGCGGTTCAATTACCGCTTTTTACACGATCCTGACTGAAAACGATGATCCTAATGATCCGATTGCCGATAATGCACGCGCCATTCTCGATGGTCATATCGTACTGTCGCGTCAACTGGCGGAGTCCGGCCATTATCCGGCAATCGACATTGAGGCCTCGATTAGCCGTGTGATGCCCAGTATCGTTACCTCCCAGCAGCTTGAACGCGCGCAGCGTTTCAAAGGACTGTATGCACGCTATCGACAAAACCGGGATTTGATTAATGTTGGTGCCTATATTCCGGGAAGTGACCTGCAACTGGATAAGGCGATCAAACTTTATCCGGATATGGAATCCTTTCTGCAACAGGGTATGTTTGAGGCGGCGCATTCTACCGACAGCATCAGTCAATTCATGCGATTAGCGTTATGAGCCCATTCGTTATGTATTCAACCAGAAGAATAAAGGGCATTTTTAACAACACCAGATTTCGTCACAACACTTTGTTACTTTCAAGAAATGTTTTCTTATATATCAAAAATATACGACGTCGACATTTTTTACTCGTGTCGCGTTTTGTTGAAAACTTTGAATTTTTAGAGGCGCCCTGAAATGTCTACTCCCCGCACTCTGAAACTGTTGACCGATCATGCTCGCAAGCAGGCGGATGATTGCGCCATCAAATTAGGCAAGTTGAACCGCAAACAGCAGGAATCCGAAAAGACACTGAAGATGCTGCTGAATTACCGGCAAAGCTATCAGCAACAACTTGCGGAGTATTCCGCAAATGCTGTCAACCCGGTCGAATTGCGTAATTTCATGGCTTTTATCAGCAAACTGGATGCCGCAATTGCGGAACAGCAAAAACTGGTCCTGCATACCCAAAAACATACCGCGGCAGGTAGCAGCGAATTTCAGCAGCATCGCCAAAAATTAAAAACTTTCGATACATTGACGCAGAAACAACAGCATCAACAGGCGGTTTGTTTGATGAAACACGAACAGAAGCAGCAAGATGAACACGCGACCAACAGCGTGAGTCGCCGCAAATCTTCTTCATGATTTATGGTATGGAAATTGCTAATAAATTGTATCCATTAATTTTATAAAGTAAACATCATGCTGAATTTACCCTTGCTACCTATTTCCCAGCCTGCCTCCAGCAATGCCAGCAGCGCAATCAGTTCGGCCGCGCCTGTCACGCCTGTTTCTGAGCAACCTCGCGATCAAGCTTTCAGTGAGGTGCTGAAAAATACCGAGAAAGAGGCGGTTGCGGAAGCGCAGAGCGATATCACGATTGAACCCATCACCACGGACGAATCGTCAGTTGAGTCACCAGTTGAATTGCCTGTAGTCATGAGCACCGGCACCGTCTCCATTCCGCCAGGGAGCGGGATTATCAATCCGGCCATACCGCTGACATCCGGAATGTTATCAACCACCATCCAGTCTGCTACCGATAGCTTTACCGCTCAACTGCAAACCAGGACGTCCATAACAGGTCAATCGGACTTTTTTACCAGCAACCCATCCAACGCAAATACATTGCCACCGAAATGGCTAACCAGTCCCGCTCATTCCATTTCATCAAAACTTGGTCAATCAGTATTCGCTGGCACCTCTTTGTTGAATGCAGACGCCGATATGTCTACCCTGGCATCAAAACTAACGGAAGCTCTGCCTGATATCAATATAATCGCGGATCATTCGGCAATTCCAACTGATAGCGGCAAATCCTTGCCGTTATCCCTTTCATCAGCAAATCCCTCTCCAGCAGCAACGACCAGTGTGCCCATGTCTGCTGCCTTGAGTGATCCAGTCTGGCCGGATGAATTTAGTCAGAAAGTTACCTGGCTGGCTACAGAACGATTGCAAACAGCCGAGTTGAAATTGCATCCGGCACATCTCGGACCAATCGAAGTCCTGTTGAAAATTTCCAACGAACAGGGAATACAGCAATTAACTGCCCAGTTCACGTCGCAGAATCCGCTGGTACGCGAAACCATTGAAGCAAATTTATTGCGATTACGCGAAGCCATGGCAGAAAGCGGCATCACCTTAACCGATACTTCCGTTGGTGCGGACACCCCTCGTCAGGACGCACGAAACCCACAGCAGACACCTGCCCATCCATATCCGTCAGGCAGAAAAAATGCAGGCAGTATCGACATCCAGCAAGATTCCGGGAAAATGGCCATCAGCCAGATGGGCATCATTAATACATTTGCTTGAAGGTGACTTTAAAAACTATCTTTGTAAACAACCGGTATCTGATTGCGATCAACGTATCCTGAACCAGAGCGCGTACAGCGCCGGGACAAAAAGCAGAGTGATTGCGGTACCGACCAGTACGCCCCCGATTAATACATAGGCGAGTGGTCCCCAGAAGCTGTCGAATGTCAGGGGAATGAAGGCCAGTGCAGCGGCTAGCGCTGTCAGGACAACCGGACGGGCCCGGTGCACAGCGGCTTCCACCACGGCAGGCAGAATTTCCATCCCCGCCGCAATGTTGTCTGACACTTGCTGGGTAAGAATCAAAGTATTACGCATCAGAATACCCGCCAGGCCGGTCAACCCAAGGAGCGCAACAAAGCCAAAAGGCTGGTTGAACAGCAGCAACGTGATAACTGCGCCTATCAAACCCAGCGGAGCCGTTGCCACGACGATAAAGGTGCCGGAAAATGAACGCATCTGCAACATGATGAAGATCATCATCAGGCCAATCATGAGCGGCTGCAGTTTCTCGATCGAGGAATCGGCGCGAATCGAATCTTCGACGGTTCCGCCAATATCGATGCGGTAATCCTCGGGCAATGCCTGTCGGATGGCTTTGAGATTCTCCCAGATGGCCGCTGTAACATCACTCGATTGCGCGCCACGCACTTCCGCATTCACTGCGATGAAAAGCTCGCGATTATAGCGTCGGATAGCCGGATCTTCATAGCGCACCTGCTGCTCGCCAATTTGCGCCAGAGGCACTTTACGTCCGTTCTGGGTTCTTATTTCCAAAGCCAGCAGATCCGGCTTATTTTCCTTGAGGCCACGCGCACGTACTTCCACCGTACGGATGTCGTGTCGAACTTCCGTAACGGAGAAACCATCGAGCTGAAACTGAAGCTGTTGCGCAACACCCTGTGGTGTCAACCCGGTCAGGCTCAGCCGATTATGATCGATGGCCAGGTGAAGTATCGGTACCCGCTCATCCCATTCCAGATGAGGATCATGCGCGTAGGGGTTAGTTTTCATGACATCCCGCACCTGGTGCGCAATGTGCCGCAGCTTGACCGGGTCTGGACCAACCACGCGAAATGTGATCGGCCAAATAATAGGTGGGCCAAATAACAGCGTTGTTACCCGGATCCTTGCTTCCGGGAATGCGCCACTAACGATATGGTGATCAAGCGCCGCCATGATTTTATCGCGCGCGGCCGTATCTTTCGCCACGACAATCAGTTTGGCAAAAGCCGGGTCGGGCTGCTCTGGATTGACCGCAAAGAAAAAACGCGGCACACCGGCACCAATGTAGGCGGAATATGTTTTGATTTCCGGCATTTCAGCAAGAATCGCCTCCATTTTTCGTACGGTTGCATCAGTATTGATAATGGCGCTACCCTGCGGCATGAAAATACTGACCAGTATTTCCGGTCGGTCAGAGCTGGGAAAAAACTGCTTCTGCACTGGCCCAGCCAGTCCGGCAATGCTTGACAGCAACAAGCCAACAGTACCGAATACAATGGTTTTGCGATGCAGAACACACCAGTGGATCAGCGCGCGAATCCTGTTATAACGCGGTGTCTGGTATAAATCACCCTCATTGACTTCATGTTTCAGCTGGTCAGGCAACAGCAAAGTACCCAAATAGGGTGTAAAAGTTACCGCCACGATCCAGGACGCCAACAACGAATAGGCGAGTACCCAGAAAATATTGCCCGCATATTCGCCCACGCCCGATTTTGCAAAACCAATCGGTACAAAACCCGCTATGGTGACCAGCGTGCCGAACAGCATCGGAGCGGCAGTGACAGTCCAGGCATGGGTTGCAGCGCGTGTGCGGTCCCAGCCTTCGGACATCTTTACCACCATCATCTCGATCGAGATGATCGCATCATCCACCAGCAATCCGAGCGCAATAATCAACGCGCCGAGCGAGATACGATCAAGATTGATGCCACCTACCTTGATCAGGAGGAAGGTAATACCCAGCGTGATCGGAATGGCAATCCCGACCACCAGTCCCGCATGCCAGCCTATTGCCAGCAAGGTCACGCCCATTACAACCATGACGGCGACCAGCAGTTTGATCTGAAAAAGATCGACGGCAGCCGAAATGACCTCGGCCTGATTGGTCAACTGCGTGATAGACATGCCGAGTGGCAGACGACCACGCTCGACATCCAGGAAATTGACCAGGCGTTTCCCCAGATCCAGGCCATTCTCACCTTTGCGCATGACGACACCCAGCACAATCGCATCCTCACTTTGCGCCCGGATCAGATAACTCGGCGGGTCCTCGTAACCGCGGCTGATGGTCGCAACATCATCGAGGCGCAGCAGGCTATCGCCGATACGGATCGGGATGGCGGCAAGTGCTGAGGGATCGGCGAGATCGGTATCCAATCGCAGGTAAATTCTGGGCCCGCTGGTCTCCAGATGGCCGGCGGGCACCATGCGATTATGTGCTTCGATAGCATCAAAAATTTGCTGTGGCGAAATTCCCAGGTTGATCAGCCGGGCGTTATCGAACTCAACATAAACACGTTCGCTACGCTCCCCCAATATTAAAGCTTTATGCACGCCTTCCACCCGTTGCAGGCGGTCGCGTATCGCTTCCGTTTCACGAGTCAGCTGCCACATAGGCATGCCGGGAGCAGTGAGCGCGATGAGAGTGAAGTAAACGTCAGAAAAATCCTCGTCGATGATAGGTCCAATCACTTCTCGCGGGAGACGGGGGGCCTCATCAACCATGCGTTTACGCACCTGATAGAAAAGATCGGGAATCATAGCGTTGGTAACGTAATCATGAAATTCCACCTGCAAATCAGCCCGGCCTGGACGAATCGTGGTTTCAATGCGGTACAGATGTTCTACTTCCTGAACACGTTTTTCCAGACGATCCACTACCTGATTTTGTATTTCCACTGTGGTAGCGCCTGGCCAAAGTACCGATATCACCATCACCCGCACCGTGAACGCTGGGTCTTCCGCACGCCCCAGCGAAAGAAACGCATAGATACCGGCAAAAACCGAGAACAGAATGAAAAACAACGTGACCGAACGCTCGCGGACAGCAAGCGCAGAAAGATTGGGGAAATTCACTGTGCCAATGCTTGGACGGCCATGCCAGGTTTGAGCAGATTGACCCCTAGTGCGATGATGTGGCTATTCTCGGGCAGATCGGCACGCACCCAGGCATGCTCATTATCCAGCGCAACAATCCAGGCGGATACCGGCTGTGCCTTACCCTCACGCAACTGCCAGATACGCGCGCCTTCGCCGCGTTCATCCAATGCACCGAGCGGGATTTTCAATGTATTGCCTGCGCCGTTAGTTTTCATGAAACGGGTTTTTACCACCTGACCAAGCGACAAATCCTGATGATCCTGCTTGATGCGATAACGTGCACGCCAGGTACGGCTGGCAGGATCGGCTGCGCCTGCCGCTTCGCGCAACAATATTGGCAACGCATTGCCATCGGGCAGATTGACGGTTCCTGACTCGCGTGGCCGGGTATTCTCGGGAAAAAATACTTCTATTTCCCGTTCGCCATCCTGTGCCAACACCGCAATCGCCTGTCCAAACGAGATGACCTGGCCAGGCTCTCCGCTCACTTCAATCAGTACACCGGATGCTTCTGCGCGTAACTTTGCATACCCCAAAGCATGTTGAGCCTGTTTCTCTCTTGCCCATGCCGCATTCAGCCGGGCGCGAGCCTCTTGTTCAACCAGTCTGCTCCGGTCAAGCGCTTGCTTGCTCACGAAATTCTTTGCCAGCAATTTCCGATCCCGGCCCACATCTACCGTTGCAGTGGCAAGCGCGGCTTGTGCGGCTGCCCGTTCAGCTACAGCAGCCTGGGCGGCCTGCAGTAAGTCACGCGTATCCAGATCAAACAAAATCTGATCTTTCTTAACCGATTGTCCGGCATGGGCGTGGCGCGCGGCAATGAGTCCACTCAGCTGAAATGCCACCGGCGTTTCATAGCGCGCGCGCACTACACCGGACAACTCTAGTGTGGATTGATTATCAACGCTGGCCAAAACGGTTTTTACCCAAGGAACCACTGTCTGGACCGAATCCGTTTTCTCATCAATCGAACAGGCCGAAAATCCGATAACAAAACAACCATAAAGCAGCAGCCGAACGAGAACCTTTATCATGATGACCAGGGTGATGGCGGGAATCGGCCAATTCTAACAGATTAAACCCGTATCCTTAGTCGGTCATTTATAAACTGCTCGACAACGAGCCTGGTTTCTGTATACTTGCTGGATTGCTACTTCACGTGGCAATGTTTTTTAGCTTCATCGTTCCTGACCTTCCCTGGATTTCTTTTTTCTTCTGGAAATTTCGCAGTACCCCGGTTAGCAGCGATGTTTATTTACCTGCGCCAGCGGTACTTGCCAGACACCTTTATCAAGGTGTTTTTTCGTTCCTGCTCGCGCGTTTCTTAATTAGGATAAGTAACGTGTCTTTTGAAAATTTAAATCTACATTCCGATATACTCAAAGCAGTTCTAGAAGCTGGCTACACTACGCCAACCCCCATTCAACAACAAGCCATCCCGGAATTAATCGCAGGCCACGATGTGATGGCAAGTGCGCAGACGGGAACGGGTAAAACTGCTGCCTTTATGCTGCCGGCATTGCATCGTCTGGCTACTCCTGCAACAGTACGTAGCCGTGGCCCGCGCGTACTGGTTTTGACGCCAACGCGAGAGCTGGCTTTACAAGTTTCGGAAGCCGCCAGTAAATACGGCAAGTTTCTGCCACGTGTCAAGGTGGTCAGCATTCTTGGCGGCATGCCGTACCCGCTGCAAAACAAACTGCTTTCTCAGCCGGTCGATATTCTGGTTGCAACACCAGGTCGCCTAATTGACCATATCCAGCGCGGCCGGATCGATTTCTCGCGCTTGGAAATGTTGGTACTGGATGAGGCAGACCGTATGCTGGACATGGGCTTTATTCAGGATGTCGAACTGATTGCCTCCGCCACACCGGCTGAACGCCAAACCATGCTGTTCTCGGCAACACTGGACAGCGCCATCGACAAGATTGCCGCACGTTTGCTGAAAACACCCAAACGCATCCAGATTGCTTCGCAACGCGCCAAGCTCGATAACATTGAGCAGCGGCTCCATTACGTAGATAATATTTCCCATAAAAACAAATTACTGGATCATCTGTTGCGGGATGTTTCAATCAAGCAGGCGATTATTTTTACCGCAACCAAAAGAGATGCAGATTCCTTGGCGGATAATCTGGCTGCACAGGGCCATAAAGCGGCTGCGATGCATGGCGACATGACTCAGCGTGAGCGTACTCGCACCTTGACTGGTTTGCGCCAGGGACATCTCAAAATACTGGTTGCCACCGATGTCGCCGCACGTGGCATCAATGTGACCGATATCACACATGTAATCAATTTTGACCTGCCTAAATTTGCTGAAGATTATGTGCACCGTATCGGACGCACAGGTCGTGCGGGCGCATCAGGGATCGCGGTTTCTTTCGCTTCTGATAAGGACACCGTCAATCTGAAGAAAATTGAGCGCTTTACTGGAAATGCCATCGAATCGCATGTCATTCCTGGCATGGAGCCACGCTTCAAGCCAAGAGTTGGTCGCGCTGACGGAAACTCCAGAAGGGCGCCTGCTACCGATCACAAAGGCAAGCGAGTCTGGTCAAACAGCAGTGATACCCGTAACGCCACCAGTTACAATAAAAACAGGCCAGCGGGATACAACAGCGGTCAACCCCAGGAGCGCGACAGCCAGAGACGTACTTTCAGAGGTGACAGTTTGGTTAGCGCAAGCTATCAATCACGCACAAAATAAAGCTGTCGAACCTGGTCACTTGTGAAAGACTGATCAGCAAGTAGAGAAAATATTATTGACGAAGCATTCTGCCCAGAAAAATAAGGCTTATTTTTCTGGGCAGAATGCTTCGTCAATTGCTTGATCGATCATCTACTGGCTTTATCTCTCTGATGGGCAGCCTGCCCTTTCTAATCCAGTCCCGCTCTCTCCATTGCACTCAAATCCCCCGGTACTTCCTCAGTAACCCAACCTAAGGGTACCTCTAAAAGTCTACATTTCGTCACAATACTGTGTTGCTTACAAAAAATATTTCCTTACATATCAATTATATGCTGCGTCAATATTTTTATTCGCGCCTGGTCTTGTTTAGAACTCTGAATTTTTAGAGGTGCCCATAAGCATGTTAGCAACAAATAGAATTGCTCAATCGAGTAAAATCTTAGATCGCGGAAGCAGGTCTGCTGTCAAAACCATGCCGACAAGGCTCAATGATAACCTCTAGATACTAAAATAAATTCGGTTACTAGATATGCTCCCTTTTCACCATTACACCATTGATAACGTTCATTGAGCATTAACGCTAACGATCGAAATAAATATACATGAATCGCTCCTATATTTTGCGGCCCACTATATGGCTAGTCGTTTTGCTGTTGCTGACAATGTTGTTGGAAGGTTTTTTTCAAAAACAGATTCGACGGGATACTGCCGCCATAAAAAATAGCGTAGATTACATAATGGAACATCTTGAAGGTATTCAGATTAATCACGACACCACCGCGCACCGTCGGTTTACGGCAAACAGGATGACGCATTATCCACAGGAAGATAATGCCTTACTGGAACAGGTGAAATTCTCCAGTACTGAGCCCGACAAGCCGTTACTAAGGATAACTGCAGATCAATCAGAACTGTTTGCAGGTAGCGATGATATTTTTCTTAGTGGAAATGTTTTGATTATCAGGGGAGAAGATACTGACGAGGATAAGATTCGTATGGTGACTGAATTTTTACATATCATCCCTGATGAAGATTTGGTGAAAACCGATCATGCCGTGACTGTGTTTCGAATGAACAGTCTTGCGAAGTCCGTAGGAATGACACTTAACAATCGAACCGGGGAAATTCAGTTGCAGTCACGGGTCAGCGCGAATGATCAGCGAAATGAACGCTGAATGTCGTTGTCAGTCGCTGCCATTGATGTGGATGCCTCATGCTGGAAAGCTGCTAATGATGAAACGACTTCTTACTTTATTGCTCTGTCTTTGTTGTTCCTTCCCGGTTATCTCTCTCGCAGAACGCGCCGATCGAGACAAACCTATTCATCTGGAAGCCGATCGTGCCACAGTCGAGGATTACAAGCGTAAAGGCGAGTTTCGTACCAGCATATTTATCGGCAATGTAATATTGACCCAAGGTACGCTCCGGATACAAGCAGACAAAGTTATTATGAAAGAAGATAGTACAGGCTATCGTTATGCAACTGCTTATGGCAATTTGGCTAGTTTCAGAGAAAAGCGTGATGGCCTGGATGAATATGTCGAAGCGTGGAGCAAACGGGTCGAATATGATGACAAAACTAACAAGATAGAACTGTTTGGTAACGCAAGATTGAAACGTGGCGGGGATGAAGTGGTCGGGGACTATATAACATATGACATCACGCGCGATTTTTTTCAGGTCCAGGGCTTGGCGAAGCAAAAGAATGACGAACAGCCGGATAGCCGTGTGCGCGCTATTATTCAACCAAGAACCAGGCAGCCTGCCACGCAGCCAATTGAGGAAACAGATAAGTGATCCGGTTTGATCATTACAAATGCATGGGTCAGATTGACCCATGAGCAGGCTGCGGGCGCAACATCTACAGAAGCATTACAAATCACGTAAGGTAGTGCTGGATGTTTCCTTTTCTGTTGACAGCGGTGAAGTCGTTGGCTTGCTGGGGCCAAATGGTGCCGGAAAGACAACTTGTTTTTATATGGTCGTTGGCCTGGTTCCGCTAGATGGGGGAGAAATTTTTCTGGATGAACACGATCTTGGCCGGCTTCCAGTTCACAAGCGTGCGCGCCTGGGCCTAAGCTATTTACCACAGGATGCGTCAATTTTTCGACGCCTGAGCGTCGAGGAAAACATCATTGCGGTACTTGAGCTGCAAGAATTGTCCGAAGTGGAAATCATGCAACAACTAGATGCCCTGCTCCATGATTTTCATATTGGGCATTTACGCGAGAGTCCGGCTATCAGTCTTTCGGGAGGGGAGCGGCGGCGTGTTGAAATTGCGCGAGCGCTGGCATCCCGTCCACGTTTTATTCTGCTGGATGAACCATTCGCTGGCGTAGATCCCATTTCAGTTCTGGACATCCAGAAAGTTATCGGTTTTTTGAAGAATCGAGGTATCGGTGTGCTGATTACCGACCATAATGTTCGGGAAACACTGGGGATCTGTGACCGTGCTTATATTATCAGTGAAGGTGCGGTACTCGCGAGCGGCAAATCTGAAGATATCGTCAATGATAGTCGCGTCAGGGAAGTTTATTTAGGCGAAAATTTTCGGCTTTGATACGCTGATACTCAAGCGTTCAGTCTGATTTTTAACTGGAAATATGAAACCAACGCTTACACTTAAACCGACGAATAGTCTGACATTAACGCCGCAGCTGCAGCATGCCCTCAAGTTGTTAACCTTGTCAACACTTGAGCTGAATAAAGAGATCGAGCGAATGGTTCAGGAAAATCCGATGCTGGAGCTCGATGAGCATTCTGATGACAGCCGGTCTGAATTCCAGCAGCCGGTTGACTCGAACCTGCCCGATTTGGCTGACGATGCTGCAAATGCTGATTTGCCTGATCCGGTAGCAATAATTGGGAATGACGAGCCATTGGACACATTTGCTGACTCCTATGAGGATAGCGGCAATGTTTACCAGCAGCCGTTACTAAATTCGCATGGTACCGACAGCAGCGATCTGGAATTTTCCCGTTTTGCAATCAAACCCATCAGCTTGTGTGAACATTTACTGACGCAGCTCAGCATGAGCCAGTTACCCGAACAGCAACGGCAAATCGTCAATCTGCTGATTCATAGTCTAGATGATGATGGCTATCTGACCCAGGACATTGATGAACTGCTGCGGCAATTGCCGTCCAGGCTCACTGCAAGCCGCACTGAATTACAGGCGGCGCTTGAATATCTTCAGCAGCTGGATCCCCCTGGTGTTGGAGCAAGAAATCTGCAGGAATGCCTGTCTCTGCAGATCAGAGCCTTACCTGCAGACACACCCAGCCGACAACAGGCACTGGAATTAGTGGAGAATCATCTGGAAACTTTTGCAGCGAAAAATTTTCGCCTGCTGCAAAAAATACTGGGATGTAACGAAACCTGCCTACAGCACATCCAGCAGATGATTACTCAGCTACACCCCAAGCCAGGCAGCGACTTCAACTCAACGCTTGCACATTATATCGTTCCTGACATAATAGTAGTCAGATCTGACAAAAGCTGGCTGGTGAAACTTAACCAGGAAGCAGTTCCGCCTGTTCATATCAACCAGCTCTATGCGGATGTTTTAAAAAACAGTCGCAGCGAGGAGACCCGTCCACTTAGAGGGCAATTACAGGAAGCGCGTTTGCTGATTCGCAATATTCACCAGCGTGTACAAACCATTTTACGTGTGGGTCAGGCGATTGTTGATCACCAGCAGGCATTTCTTGAGCACGGAGAAACTGCTGTGCGTCCGCTGGTGATGCGTGAAATTGCCGAGACTCTCAAATTGCATGAATCCACCATTTCTCGTGTGACCTCTCATAAGTATATGAGGACCCCGCATGGTATCTTCGAGTTTAAATATTTCTTTGGCAGTCATGTGTCAACGGAACAGGGCGATGCCTGCTCATCCATTGCAACTCGCAGCCTACTCAAGCAACTGATTCAAAATGAGAACCCCAAAAAACCACTCAGTGATAACCGTCTGTCACAGTTGCTGTCACAGCAAGGCGTCATCGTTGCACGACGAACGGTTGCAAAATATCGGGAGTTAATGCATATTCCCCCGACCAATTTACGTAAGATACTCTAATTTTTTTATTGCTTTATTGTTACAACTGCTTAAATAAGGAGAAATAATGAATTTGAATCTCACCGGTAATCATGTGGAAATAACCCCTGCACTGCGTGAATATGTCTTATCAAAATTTGAAAAAATTACACGCCATTTTGACCATGTGATCGATATCAAGGTGATACTGTCGGTAGACAAACTCAGCCAAAAGGCTGAAGCAACGATTCATATACGGGGAAAAGATATTTTTGTCGAAACAGACAGCCCTGACATGTACGCTTCCATCGACAGCCTGGTGGGCAAGCTGGATCGCCAGATTCTGAAACACAAGGAAAAAGGATTAGACCAGCGCAATCATGGCGGGCTGAAAGATCAGCCACTTGAGCAACCCGAATAAGTATTCTTTATCCTGAAAACTGGTAGTGTCTGAATGAACTGTCACTACTATCCTGACGAGGTAATCGCTCACTTAAGAGAGCCTCTAAAAATTCAGAGGTCCAGGCAGGAGCAGACGAGAATAAAAATATTGACGTGACATATAATTGATATTAAAGGAAATATTTTTGTGAATGCCGAAGTATCATGACTGAATATGAATTTTAGAAATGCCCTTAAATATCCTAGTATAAATATTTCGTGCTACTAGAAGCCAACTGATTAGTTATTTATGAATCTTATCTCTGAACTATTGCCGGAATCAAACGTGATGATTGATCTGGAAGCCACAAGCAAGAAACGTATCTTTGAACAGGCGGGATTATTGTTCGAGAATACACTTCATGTGGCGCGCAGTCAGGTTTTTGACAGCCTGTTTACTCGTGAAAAGCTGGGGTCGACCGGTCTCGGTCAGGGAGTTGCGATTCCTCATGGCAGGATTAAGGGTCTTCGCGAAGCCGCTTTGATGCTGATTAGATTAAAGGAAGCAATTCCGTTCGATGCGCCGGATGGCCAACCGGTAAATATCGCGTGTATTCTGCTGGTACCCGAAAAGGCGACTGACCAGCACTTGTTGATTTTGAGCGAACTTGCGCAAATGTTCAGCAATAAAAGTTTTCGTGAGAAATTGCTTTACAGCAGGGATGCCAAGGAAATTCGCCAGTTGATATCGGACTGGACACCCGAGCCAGAGTATGTCCAGAATTGATATTGTTCAATTATTCAGGGATAACGAAGAAAAACTGAAGCTGCAGTGGAATACTCCATCAAGTGTAATAAGCAAGCAGCTTGAGAATACCCAGGTTTCAGACCGTGCACAGAATCTCATCGGTTATCTTAATTTTATCAATCCCAACTGGATTCAGGTACTGAATCAGGCATCGATTACATTCCTGCTGGAAATGGATGCGCCGTCTCTGCAAAAGAAACTGTCCATACTGGAAGCGAGCAATCCTTTCTGTCTGATCGTTGCCAATGGTCTAGCGGTACCGGCAAGCATAGACAAATTTTCCTGCCGAACGCAAACACCATTATTACGTTCCAGCAGTACAGGTTCACAGGTCATCTGGATGCTGCACTCCTATCTAGTCAGAAATCTGGCGCCTACCATTTCCCGCCACGGGGTCTTGCTGGATGTACTTGGTATGGGCGTCATGATTACAGGTGACAGTGGCGTCGGCAAAAGCGAGCTCGCACTGGAGCTGATCAGTCGTGGGCACGGCCTGGTCGCGGATGATGTGATCGAATTATCGCGTATTGGTCCCGAAACCTTAGAAGGTTGTTGTCCACCATTACTGCGGGATTTTATTGAAGTACGTGGGCTGGGCATGTTGAACATTCGTACTATTTTTGGTGAGACAGCTGTCCGTCGTCGCAAAAATATGAAACTGATCGTCCATTTGGAAAAAACCACCAGCAGTGAAATCGGTGCCTACGAACGCCTGCCATTGAGTAACCTTGATGAAGAAATTTTGAATGTCAAGATACGCAAGGTAACCATTCCAGTTGCTGCTGGACGTAATCTGGCCGTGTTAGTTGAGGCTGCAGTTCGCAACCATATTCTGCAATTACGCGGGATTGACAGTACACAAGACTTTGTTCATCGCCATGAGTTGGCAATGGGTGGGAATACGGCAGATTATGACGAAGAAGATCATGCGGATCATCGGAATAACTGAGGCACACGGCTGCTTGTTTGCCGTCATAAGAGGTAATGGTGCAGATTATCTTTATCAGATATGAGTGAAAAAACCAACACTCCCTGCAAAACAATCACTATTGCTTTGACAGGTGCATCGGGTATGCCTTATGGCATCCGCCTGCTCGAAATATTGCTACGACAGCGCTACCGGGTGTATCTGCTGTATTCACAAGCCGCACAAATTGTAGCGCAACAGGAAATGGGACTGATTTTATCCTCACGTCCCAAGGAAACCGAAGCTTCCCTGAGTGAGTATTTCAAAGTTGCGCCAGGACTGTTGAGCGTGTTCGGTCGTGAAGAGTGGTTCGCACCAGTCGCATCAGGTTCCAATCCTGCCGATGCCATGGTGATCTGCCCATGCACCATGGGAACACTCTCGGCGGTGGCTGTTGGAATGAGTCAGCGATTGATAGAACGCGCAGCGGATGTCATGCTGAAAGAAAAGCGCCCTCTGATCGTCGTTCCACGTGAAATGCCATTTTCGATCATCCACCTGGAAAATATGTTGAAACTTGCTCATGCAGGCGCCACCATTCTGCCTGCCAATCCCGGCTTTTACCAACAGCCCGAGACCATTCAGGATATTGTCGATTTTGTTGTTGCGCGCATACTGGATCATCTGGGTGTAGCACATGAGCTGATGCCACGCTGGGGTGAATAGGCTAGACAGCGAGATGGCTCGTCAAGATCCTCATCGCGTCATATTCGCACATTCTTCAGGGGACAGCGTTACCAGCTTGCCCTGTTGACGATAAAAAATCGCTTGCTCGGTGACGATGTAATCCATGGCGATATCGTGTGACTGCGGAAAAACAGTTGGTACTCTCAACACTTCAAAGGCAATACCAATTGTTAGCGGGCGCGGAGTCAAGCTCACCAGTGTCCGGTCAAAGTAGCCGCTACCATAACCAAGCCGGAAACCACCTGCATCAAAACCCAGCATCGGAATCAGAACAGCATCGACTGCGACAATCGGGCTCTTATCCGGAACTGGAATGCCGTAAGCATCGTTTCTCATCGGCGCGCCGAGCCACCATGCAACAAACTCAAGTGGCTCGGATGAGGTGAGCACTTTAGGTAATGCAAGAGTGGCGCCATGAGTGCTCAGCCATTGCATCAAAGGAAGTGGGTCATATTCCCCTGCATGAGGCCAATAGCCGCCAACACAACAATTTTGTAACTCAGGAAACCCTTGTTTCAGGTTATGGCTGATCGCATTGCTCCAACGTAATCTTTGTGCGGATGTTATTTGCCCACGCAATTGGCGCAAATCCTGACGTAGTTGTTTTTTACTCATTCTTTTCGTTTATGCTCGCCACATTGACAGATGATCCCAGAACATTGGACACTGTTAATAATACTTTTCTGATCGGTGCCGGGATAGCCAGTTTCATTGCCGCGCTGACAGTCACCCAGCACTGGTTATCTTTTTCTTCGAACGCGTTATTGCACCCGACGTGTATCAGTCGCGGATAAATATTGAGCCTGAAGTGTGTGAAGGTATGAATTATGCAAGGAAATTCAAAAAACGGTGTGTTGCAACTTGCCAGATTAGCAGAATGACTATTGTCGCTGCTGGAATCAAACGGAATTTCTGGGAAACACCACAGCCCTCCCCAGATACCAGGAGACGGGCGTTTTTCCAGAAAAATCTTGCTGTCTTTAACCAGTAACAAATGGATGATATTCTTTTCTGGACGTGTCTTTTGCGGTTTAGGCACAGGCAATTGATCAGTTGATCCATGAGTGAAAGCAACGCATTCCTGCTGCAGTGGGCAATACTCGCATTTTGGCCGGCTACGGGTGCAAACGAGCGCGCCCAGGTCCATAAATGCTTGCGTATAAGTTGCCATGGCTTTTTCTTGATTATTTACTGGCAGTAGTTTTTCCGCCATCTGCCATAATCTGGCCTCAACTGCCTTGCCAGCAGGATGGCTATAAACTCCAAAATAACGTACCAGGATACGCTTGACGTTGCCATCCAGAATTGCGCAGCGTTCACCAAACGCAAATGCGGCAATAGCTGCGGCCGTCGAACGCCCTATGCCGGGAAGCTGCTCGATAGCAGATGCGCTAGCCGGAAAAACGCCGCCATGCTCCGATACAAGCAAGCGGGCAGCTTGATGAAGATTACGGCCACGCGCGTAATAACCAAGGCCACTCCACAACGCCAGAACATCATCAGGTGCTGCACTTGCCAGAGTCGCAATATCCGGGAAAGCACGCATGAATCGCTGGTAATAGGGAATGACAGTCGTTACCTGGGTCTGCTGCAGCATGATTTCCGCAATCCAGATCGCGTAGGGGTCCTGATTACCTTGCCAGGGTAAATGATGGCGACCGGCTTCCAGCTGCCAGCGAATCAACCTGTCTGCAAAAGTCGGCAATACGGGCTAAATTTTGTAAAGGAAGGGTAAAAAATGGAAAGCACTACAAAATACTGATTCAGAACCTAGCCAAACCGGCCGGTAATATAATCCTCGGTCTGTTTATGCTTGGGTTTGATGAAGATGGTGTCTGTCACACCAAATTCGATCAGCTCACCGACATACATGTAGGCGGTAAAATCAGAAACCCTTGCCGCCTGTTGCATGTTATGGGTGACGATCAGAATCGTCACCTTGTTTTTGAGATCGGTAATCAGTTCCTCGATGCTGGCAGTTGCCGCTGGATCAAGTGCGGAAGTAGGTTCATCGAATAACAGTAATTCGGGATCGGTGGCGAGCGCGCGCGCAATACACAGGCGCTGCTGTTGTCCACCGGACAGGTTAAAGGCAAGATCATTCAACCGGTCTTTTGCTTCCCCCCACAGTGCAGCATTGCGCAATGCGGTTTCTACTTTCTCTTCCAGAATCGCACGTTTATTGATACCCCGGATACGAAGACCATAGGCTACATTCTCAAAAATGGATTTTGGAAATGGATTTGGTTTCTGAAAAACCATGCCGATACGCATTCTGACCTCGATCGGATCTACCGCACGAGAAAGAATATTTTCGTTGTCCGGGTGCAGAATGATTTCCCCGTCATAGCGGTTGCCAGAATAAAGATCATGCATACGGTTGAAGCATCGCAAAAAGGTAGATTTGCCACAGCCTGATGGGCCGATGAGTGCAGTTACCTGCTTTTCATAAACCGTCATGCTGATCGACTTCAGCGCCTGCAATTCACCATAAAAGAAGTTAAGATTTTTTACAACACACTTATCAGCTACCGGTTTGCTGGCCGGGGCAGTTGAGTTATCAGATCCGGCGGCTTGCGTGAAATAGTTGGTTACCATTTGATTTTTTTGCGAAGGTTATAACGTAAATAAATGGCCAGCCCATTCATGGCCAGCGTCATAACGACAAGCACCAGACCAGCTGCAGCCGCATTGAGCTGGAAAGCTTCTTCAGGTCTCGAAACCCAGTTGAACATTTGAATCGGCATGACAGTAAAAGGCGCCATTAACCATTCGAAAGACAGAAAAGGAAATTCACTCTGTATCGGCGAAGTAGGTAAAAAAGCAATGAATGTCAGTGCGCCAATCGTAATAATAGGAGCAGTTTCTCCAATTGCACGCGCCAGTCCGATAATGATACCGGTCAATATACCGGCCGAGGAATAAGGCAGAATATGATCGGAAACAGTTTGCCATTTGGTTGCACCTACAGCATATGCCCCCTCACGGATAGAAACCGGGATGGACCGGATGGCTTCCCGTGTGGCAACAATGACAACTGGCAGAATCAGCAACGCAAGCGTCAGACCAGCGGCGAGAATGCTCTGCCCCAGGCCAAGTTGATACACAAACAACCCAAGTGCAAGCAAACCGTAAATAATCGACGGTACGCCCGCCAGATTAGTGACGTTTATTTCAATGATTTCCGTCAGCAAATTTTTAGGTGCATATTCTTCGAGATAAACACCGGCTGAGACACCCAGTGGCACGGCAGCGACCGCAGTCACCAGCATCACCAGTGTGGTACCGACCCAAGCAGACAGAATACCGGCAGCTCCAGGCCGACGAGAAGGGAACGAGGTAAAAAAATCCAGTGTCAGACGCGGCATGCCATCGATTACCATGCCCATAATAAGTGCGAAGAAAATCAACATGGCAATCATCAGCGTGACGATACCTGTTATCAGAAACAGCCTGTCCCAGCGTCGGTGACGGGCAATCATCATCCGGATTTCAGTCAGATTTTTATCGTGATCCATGTCAGAATTGACTTAAAATTTTTATCGTTATTCGGAAAAAATAATTCCACACGATCCATGACGATCAATAAACCTCGCGATAATATTTACGCAGCAAATGCCCAAGAATATTGAATATCAGGGTTATCAGCAATAACGTCAAACCAGCAGCAAAAATAGTCTGATAACCAATGCTGCCATGAGGTAAATCGCCCAGACTGACCTGAACAATATAAGTAGTGATAGTGGCAGCGGGTTCCGTAGGGTTCCAGGTTAAATTGGGCTGCATCCCTGCCGCTATGGTAACCACCATGGTTTCACCCACCGCGCGTGAAATTCCAAGTATGTAAGCTGCTGCTATCCCGGACATAGAGGCAGGCACGACAACCTTGACCGCTGTTTGAAATCGTGTTGCCCCGGTAGCATAGGACCCCTCCCGCAGATGCATCGGTACCGAGCGCATTGCATCCTCGGTCATTGAGCTCACATACGGAATGATCATGATGCCCATCACTAACCCGGCGGATAATAAACTGAAGCCCGGCAAGTCTGGAAAAAAATATTGTAACAACGGCGTGACGGATAGCAAGGCAAAGTAGCCGTAGACAACTGTCGGGATACCACCGAGTAATTCCAAAAACGGCTTTGCAATTTCGCGTACCGCAAATGGAGCAAATTCAGAAAGATAAATCGCAATAATGGTACCAAGAGGGAGCGCTACAGCCAATGCAACAAGTGAACTGACAACCGTACCGGAAACGAGAGGAAGAATACCGTAGTGGGCATCATCAAAGAGCGGCGTCCATTGGGTATCGGTCAGAAATTCACGTAATGAGACGTGTTCAAAAAAGACCATGGACTCACTGACCAGCATGTACACGATCGCAAATGTAATAAAAACCGAGAACAAGGCTGCCAGAAACAAAATGGACTCGATGATTCGTTCCTTGATATGACGTCTGAAGTTACGCCGCAAACTTTTATATGCAGGAACAACGTCATTCCTATTGTCCATATTCTGTGCGGAAATTTTCATATCCTCAGATTTTGCATCGTTGCGTCTGGAAAATTTCATTGTAGGTATGGATTATTACAATTTAATGAAATTGAATCGGCCGGCAAACGACTTCGGGTTATCTTCACTGCCGCGCTTGACCCTCTCTGCTCTCTGTTTAATGCGCGCATTTTAGCATACCGGTCTTGTCTGCAAGCGATTACCACAGTACGCTCGTGCATAGAGTCCACTTATTTATTTACTATATTCAAACAATTAACGGCATAACATTCACAAGACTCATTGATATTACATGCAAAATATCAGCAATATAATATGGCAAAACGCCGACTCCGGGTCATTGCTGATCCAACTTAAACAATCAAGGGTCCTTCTAAAAATTCAGCGTTCTAAGCAATGCCAGGCGCGAATAAAAAATTTTGGCGCAGCATATGATTGATATATATGGAAATATTTTTTATGAACAACGAAGTATTGTAGCGAAATATGAATTTTTAGAAGTGCCTTCAACTAAATTTTCCAGATGAAAACAACATTAGTGCTGGTATGCAAGCGACCGCGGCCGGGAGAGGGTAAACAGCGGCTAACGGCTAAGCTCGGAGTCGAAGCTACCTACCTGGTTGCACAGGCGTTATTGAACTGCGCACTGGAAGATGCTCTTTCGTGGCAAGGACCGGTCGTAATCGCTCCAGCCACTGATAACGATACGACCTGGGCTGCAGGACTGCTCGCAACGGCCCCACACGTAACTATTTTTCCCCAAACACACGGTAACCTTGGACAGCGATTGAATGCACTGGACACGACACTGCGACAGCATGGGATGACTTCGCTGATTTTTATCGGAAGTGACGCCCCATTACTCGGCGACGCAGATTATGCTGGCTGCCTAGCGGCCTTGCAGGATTATCAAACTGTCCTGAAACCTGCTGCCGACGGAGGCGTAGTGATGATGGCGAGCCATTTGCCTTGGCCGCCACTTGACAAATTACCCTGGAGTACCGATCAGCTGGGTAAGGCATTATTGAATTGCTGCCAACGCTTTGGGCAAACTATCGGTACGCTGTCAACAGGCGCGGATGTCGATCAACCGCAAGATATCGCTAGATTATGCATGCAATTAAAAAATGATCCACGACCAGCGCGCCGTCGTCTGCTTGCGCTGGCCTGCACGCTGACAATGAATAATGGTCTGGATGCTTGCCGCTAACGCAAACTGTTACTTGCCTTGGTCAAAATTGTATACAGCTGCAGCCAAAGCAAGGATAAGCCAGTGTTATGGTTCCTGCCATGCAGACTGCACTCACACAAAGCGCACTTGGTGGTTATTTGGGTTTCAGGTTTAATCTTGCGAGTAATAAGAAACCAACAAATCTCAGTTTGTGTACGCCCTAATTTCGTTGTTCCGCAGACGTAAAAATGAAAGATGATCGGTTAATTATTTCAGGCTGATAAGGATGAACGGCTTTCTGGTAACGCTGAAGAATTTTATCAACATAATTAACTGTCTCGGGATAAGGAGGAATACCACGGTATTTCTCAACAGCGCCCTCCCCGGCGTTGTAAGCAGCAGCAACCCACGCAACATTTCCCTTGAAATAAGCAAGTAGCCATCTTAGATAGGCAAGCCCACCTTTAATATTTTCCTCGGGGTCAAAACTGTCCTTGACCTGAAAGCGTTGAGCAGTCTCCGGTATAAGCTGCATGAGCCCCTGGGCATTTTTCGAAGAAACCGCACGACTGTTAAAAGCGGACTCAACCGAAATAATGGCCAGCACCAAATCTGGATCTACCTGATATTCTGGTGCCAATTTATACACCAACGAAATAACAGGTTGTTGTCCCGCAGAGTACGCATCCTGCTGCTTGTCCACATAATTGATACTTGCAGAGGAAGAAGCTACGCAACCAGATAATGCGGTATTGGATTTCTTGACAGGTGGCGGCAAATAGGTAAGCATTTTTTGTGCCCCAGGATGTTCTTTTGAAGCCGCCCGAGTAAGCAGCGCCGCAGCAATCTTATCGTCGCGTGTTACCCCACGCCCATTGGCGTACATCCACCCCAGTGCATACAGTCCATCGGCGGAACCTCCCTGCGCAGCAAGGCAGTAATATTCCAGTGCTTTGGCATAATCTTTAGGAATACCTTCGCCATGTTCATACTGCTGTCCCAGCGCCAGCAAGGTTTTAAAGTTGTTGGCCATTACAGTATTACTCATGAGTAATAGCCCACACAATAAAATTATTGATCTTTGAAAATACAGATTAAAAAAACAGGAAGCCATAAGTAGTTATCCTGAGAATATTTTGATAACCATAAAGTAGCACAGAGCGCGCCAGTTTAAATATCACCCACCTTACCAGTTGATCTTGAAGAGAATATATATAAACTCATCAAACAACCTTAGTTAAATATTCAGTTGCTTCAGAAAATGTAAATTTTATCGACAGCCGTATTTTTTCTGTTTCTGGTTACCCATAAAAATCCGGCATAGAGACCCCCATCCATAAAAGCGCAAGCACTACCAAAGTAATACCTACCCCTACTGTACCAACAATCATACCAGCAATGATGGTCAAGCCATCCTTGCTGAGCAATCCCAAAGACATGATAAGAATACCCCAACCAGGCGGAAAATTAGTCAATGGGATCGGCAATGCAATTGAAAGTGAGAATATAAATGCAAAAATTCCGATAATGCGTTCCCATGCACGCGTGCTGATATAGGTCAATCTCGGATGAAGATAACTCTCGATTTTGCGTAACCAGGGCGTGGCTTTCTGCACCATTCTATCGAGATTTACTTTTTTGATTTGCTTGACTGCCAGCCATTGGGGAATCCAGGGCGAGCTCATGCCCCACATCATCTGCACGGAAAAAATGAATAGCGGTATCGAAAAAAAAGTGGAATACCCCGGTGGAACCGGAATCGGCAGACACAGCGGCAATGCGGCAATTGCCAGCAATACGCCAAACCCTCTCTCATGCAGAGAGTTTTTTATCTCTCCCACACTGATAAGTTCATTGTGATTTTTTACCACAATTAACTGCAACAATTCAGATGTGTTATTTTCTTTTTGCTCAGGATTCTCCAATTCAGCCCCCCCCTATTTATGTGGCTGATCTATTTTATACAGATAATGGCCTCCCGATTTGTTTTCTAAATTCCCTTCAGTACCGGCACAAAAGTAATTTTTTATTTCTCCCCTCAAGAAACTAAACCACTCAACAGCTGAATTCTATCTCGCATTTATTTTAGTTCTTGAGTAAAGTATGTGTCTCGTTATATACTGCAGCTCCACGATGTGGTTTTTGTGCAATCTTACTGAGGAATTTATAATGAAATCTGTTTATGTATTAGCTATAGTCGCAGCAATGATATTGGCAGCATGTGGACGCCCAGAACAGCCGCAGCCTGTTACACAAAAAGAGAATTTTGAAAAAATTCAGTCTGAAGCAGGCCAAAGCTCTAAAGAATAATATTCTTCACTAAGACTTGACTATAAAAAAACCGCCCAATGGCGGTTTTTTTATGGAGTAATTATGACGTAATACCGTAACCACAGCATGAATTGCCAACCGTCTTTTCTACTTCAATTGTTCATACAATAAATTGATAATACGCTTGGAAATCGCTGGTTCCGCTGGCGTTCCATCAGTATTTCTTACCACAGCTTCACTGTTTAAACCAATTTCATTAACTTGAATTTGATACTTTTCGGCTGTTTTGTCGTCATCGGTTTTCCAGAAAGTAATTTTTGAGAGCAGCCCCTCTCCTTTGTTCGCCTGGCGAGTTTCTTCTGCACTGACGTAACGGACAAAATAAATACCGTTTGCGCGGTCTCTGTCTTCTACGGTAAACCCTACCCGATCCAGAGCCAGCCCTACTCTGCGCCATGCTCGATCAAATGCTTCCTTAACGATCAGCACGCCCTCTCTGCTGTTATCGACAAAGGCACGCGTTTCAGTAATATTTTCACTGGCGGCAACCTCCGTAACTGCCCGCTCTTCCTCCACCCCGAAGTGTTTCATCATGCGCGTTAGCATTTCTGCCTCCAGCTCAGGATCGGCCTGTCTTGGCTGCCAAATAGTACGATTGGTGCTTCGATCAGCGAGCACTTCGATCATCCCTCGATGACTAATATAAACTTCAGTCTCACCGGCTTCGTTACGTTCCAGACGGGCACGAAACTTGTCCCGCTCCGCAGTCGAGTACAAACCATCCAGAAAGGTCGAGAGTGCGCTGCGAATAATATCTTGTGGAATCTTGGCGCGATTCTCGGCCCAGTCAGTTTCCATGATGCCAACGTCTGGTGCCTCCAGCTTGAGCAAAAAGCCCATATCCTGCCAGAATTCCTTAACTTGTGGCCAAACGACTTCTGGCGCACGCGGCACAACCAACCAGCGCTGCGTACCGGCACGCGCCATTCGAATATTTCCTTGCATTTCCGTCACCGATAAAACAGAAGATTCGGTGCGAACATTGCCTTGATCACCCCGCATACGATTACTATCGTAGGTGGAGAAAGTTGCGCTTCCAGGGGTATGCAAGTCCGGAACAGTAAAGCGGTCTTCAGTATCGGGCAGGGTCAGATCGGGTGGAATTTCAAGTGGCGGCAGTTTACCTGCTGATTTATAGTCGATCTTATCTGCCTCAGGCAATAGATTACAACCCGAAGGCAAAACCAAGAGTGCAAGATGCAATACGATGAATCTGTATTTATGCTGCTTGTTCTGCATGAATGACCCTTATGCGGTGACGCCAGCATGTCGCATAGCATCCTTGACTAATTCGTGATACTTGCTCGATAGCACCGTCAATGGCAAACGTATTCCGTTTTCAATCAATCCCATCTGGGCGACTGCCCATTTGACCGGAATGGGATTGGCTTCCACGAACAAATTAGTATGCAGCTTGAACAGCTGATTATTGATACGCCGTGCCTGAGTCAGATCCCCTGAAAAGGCGGCGGCACACATCTCGTGTATGCGTCTTGGTGCCACATTTGCCGTAACCGAGATGACACCATGGCAGCCGAGTAGCAGCAATGCAAGTGAAGTTGCATCATCCCCGCTGTAAACCAGAAAGCCTTCCGGAACCCGCATCAACAGATCACACCCACGCGCGATATTGCCAGTGGCATCCTTGATGCCGATAATTCCGGGAATCTGTGCCAGCCTGATTGCCGTGTCATTCTCGATGTCAGCAACCGTTCGCCCGGGCACATTATATAAAATCAGCGGAATATCCACGGCTTCAGCGATAGCCTTGAAATGCTGGTATAGGCCCTCCTGGGTTGGCTTGTTGTAGTAAGGCGCAACCGACAGACAGGCATCGGCACCGGCATTCTTTGAAAACACGGATAACTCGATTGCTTCCCGGGTTGAATTAGCGCCCGTACCGGCAATGATGGGAATACGCCCTGCTGCATGCTTGACAGCAGTACGAATCAGCAGATGATGCTCTTCAAAATCAACCGTGGGCGATTCACCGGTGGTGCCGACCACTACGATGCCGTCCGTTTTCTGCTCGATATGAAAATCGATCAGGGCGCGAAATCTCTCCAGATCCAGCGCCCCGTCTTCTAACATGGGGGTCACAATTGCTACCAGGCTACCTGTAAACATGAGTGCTTCGTCCAAACAAAAACAATCATTTTACCCGAATACCCACCCTTTGCTTTTCAACTTCGCAGGATCGTTCAGCCTGCTTTCACAAATCGAAAGACGCCATTCTCACAAGTAACAGAAACAGTATCACCCGCTGCAAAACGTCCTTCCAGCAATTCCTTGGCAAGTGGGTTCTCTATCTGAGACTGGATGGCCCTTTTTAATGGGCGCGCGCCAAACACCGGATCAAAACCAGCTTGTGCCAGCTCAGCAAGCGCCGATTCGTCGACGGTCAGCTCAATTTCCATTTTCGCGAGCCTGGCTTCCAGATGTCCCAGCTGAATGGCAGCGATCGATTTGATATGGCGTTCATCCAGCGCATGAAAGACGACGACTTCATCGATGCGATTAATGAATTCCGGGCGGAAATAGGTTTTGACTTCTCCCATGACGGCCAACTTGATCACCTGATAATCGTCCCCGGTCATCTGCTGAATCATTTGCGAGCCCAGGTTGGAGGTCATAACGATCACGGTGTTCTTGAAATCGACCGTGCGCCCCTGGCCATCGGTCATGCGGCCATCGTCCAGCACTTGCAGCAGCACGTTGAAGACATCCGGGTGCGCCTTTTCAACCTCATCGAGCAAAATCACCGAATAAGGTTTGCGTCGTATCTGTTCTGTCAGATAACCGCCTTCCTCATAGCCTACATACCCTGGTGGCGCGCCAATCAAGCGAGCGACTGAATGCTTTTCCATAAACTCCGACATATCCACCCGGATCAGATGATCTTCCGAATCAAACAGAAACGAGGCCAGCGTCTTGCATAGCTCGGTTTTACCCACCCCGGTTGGCCCGAGAAACAGAAAAGAACCGTAAGGCCGATTCGGATCTGCCAGGCCTGAACGTGAACGCCGGATGGCATCAGAAACTAACTGCACGGCTTCATTCTGACCAATGACACGCTCATGTAGTTTGGCCTCCATGTGTAGCAGTTTCTCGCGCTCTCCCTGCATCATTTTCGAAACTGGTATACCGGTGGCACGCGAGACGACTTCTGCAATTTCTTCCGCGCCTACTTGCGTGCGGAACAGTTTGGGCTGCGTACTCTCCTCGGAAGCTTCCCCCTGACGAGCTTGCTCGGCTAACTGCGCTTCCAGTTGCGGAATGTCGCGGTAAAGTAATTCCGCGGCTTTCTGCAAATCACCGCTGCGCCGGGCTGCCTCCTCTTCGCGGCGCAGACGCTCCAACGCTTCCTTGGTGCCTTGGGAACCTTTAGCACGTGATTTCTCAGCTTTCAGAATCTCATCCAAATCGGCATATTCGCGTTCGAGCTTGTGGATTTCATCTTCAAGTAACGTCAGTCGCTTTTTCGAGGCTTCATCTTTCTCTTTCTTAACTGCCTCACGTTCTATTTTCAGCTGAATCAGACGGCGATCCAGTTTATCCATGATTTCAGGCTTGGAATCCTGCTCCATACGAATACGCGCAGCAGCTTCATCGATCAGATCAATGGCCTTGTCAGGCAAAAAACGGTCGGTAACATAGCGATGCGAAAGCTCGGCAGCGGCAACAATGGCCGGATCGGTAATTTCCACGCCATGATGCAATTCATACTTTTCCTGCAAACCACGCAAAATAGCGATGGTCGCTTCCACACTCGGCTCCTCTACCATGACTTTCTGAAAACGGCGTTCGAGCGCCGCATCTTTCTCGACATGTTTACGGTATTCATCGAGTGTAGTCGCGCCAACACAGTGCAGCTCGCCTCGCGCCAATGCGGGTTTCAACATGTTACCGGCATCGATTGCGCCTTCCGCCTTACCTGCCCCGACCATGGTATGCAATTCATCGATAAAAACGATGGTGCGCCCTTCATCCTGTGATAACTCTTTCAGAACGGCTTTGAGCCGTTCTTCAAATTCCCCCCGATATTTGGCGCCAGCCAGCAGCGAGGCCATATCCAGCGAAAGAACACGCTTGTTTTTCAGTGTCTCGGGAACTTCACCGTTGACAATCCGCTGCGCGAGTCCCTCGACGATAGCGGTTTTGCCGACACCCGGCTCGCCAATCAGTACTGGATTGTTTTTGGTACGTCGTTGTAGCACCTGAATGGTGCGCCGGATTTCATCATCGCGGCCGATAACCGGGTCAAGTTTAGCCATGCGTGCCCGCTCAGTCAGATCCAGCGTATATTTTTTCAACGCTTCGCGACTGCCTTCTGCTTCTGCATCAGCCACCTTCTCGCCACCACGCACCGTATTGATCGCCTGCTCCAGCGCGGACCGGTTGGCGCCATATTGCTTCAGGAGTCTGCCAGTTTCGCCCTTGTCTTCCAGCGCTGCCAGCAGAAACATTTCAGAGGCAATGAATTGATCACCCTTTTTTTGCGCTTCCTTATCGGTCACATTCAACAGATTACTTAGATCGCGGGAAACATTAACCTCCCCCCCCGTACCTTCCACTTTTGGTAAACGCTCCAAGCTTTGCGTCAACGCCTGGCGCAAAGGCGGCACACTGACGCCAGCCCGTTGCAACAATGAAGTCGTACCGCCATCCTCCTGTTGTATCAGGGCAAGCAATAAGTGTTGGGGTTCGATGTAGGCATGATCCTGTCTGGTTGCCAGACTTTGTGCATCGGAGAGAGCCTGTTGAAATTTGGTGGTGAATTTGTCAAAGCGCATGTGATCTCCTGATTATAATAAGTTGAGCTGGTACTAGTATGAGGTGAAACCAGCAAATTTCAAGTATTCAGGCTTTCGTTTGCGGGTACGGGTGCAGCATGTTAAGTGCAATGCTTTGCCCCGCCGTCTGCACGATACGCACATGTTCACGAGTAAATTCACGTGCATGGCGCAATCCGCATGAGTGCGCAATCATGTCCATCTCGCGGTTCACATTGGCAACGTAATTGGCGACGCGCAGATATTTTTCCTCAACCACCAGACCGCGTTGCAGGCGTGGATCATGAGTAGTCACACCAGTTGGACAAGTATTCAAATGACAGCGCATCGCCTGAATACAACCCAGCGCAAACATGAAGCCACGTGCGGAATTGATAAAATCCGCACCGGCGCACAGTGCCCACGCGCCTTGTGCGGAAGTCACCAGCTTGCCGGCAGCAACCACACGAATGCGTTGCTTCAAACCAGACTCGATCAGTGCATCTATAACTCTTGGCAGCGCTTCGGCAATTGGCAGGCTGGCATGATCCAGCAGCGTCTGGGGTGCCGCTCCCGTTCCGCCTTCCCCCCCGTCGATGGTCAAAAAATCCGGTGCATGATCCAGCCCGCGTCGCAAAATTGAATCACACAATTCATTGATGAATCTCCAGCCCCCAATAGCAGTTTTAACACCGACCGGCCGTCCGGTCAGCTCGCGGATAAAACTGATCTGATCAAGCAGCTCGTCAATGCTCCCTATATCATAATGACGATTCGGACTGATAGAATCCTGAAAGACAGCGATACCCCTGATCCCGGCAATTTCCAGGCTGACTTTGGACGCAGGCAACACCCCACCCTTACCCGGTTTAGCGCCTTGCGACAGCTTGATCTCGAATGCCTTGACCTGACCGGCAATCTCCTTGGCGCGAGCAACAGAAAAGCCACCCAGCTCATCTCGGATGCCATATTTGGCGGTACCGATCTGCATGATTCGGTCACAATCACCCGCCAGGTGATGGGGGGAAAGGCCACCTTCTCCGGTATTCAGCCAGCAACCGGCTTTAGCTGCGCCGAGTGATAGCGCACGCACAGCCGGTGCTGAAATTGCGCCGTAACTCATTCCACTGATGTTGAATATGGATTTCACCCGAAAAGGATGCGCGCAATAACCTTCGCCGACACTTAATATTGGGGCGGGTAACTGGTCTTCTTCCAGAATCGGAAAAGCAGCACTGACGAAAATAAAGGCCCCCGGTTCACGCAAATCATAAGAGGAACCAAAGCCAACAATGCCCCCCTTATTTTTTGCGTTTTTATAGATCCATCCGCGAGTGGCACGGTTAAACGGCATTTCATCGCGATCGCTGGCAAAGAAATACTGACGGAAATATTTACCCTGCGTCTCGAAGAAATAGCGCAACCGCCCGATAATGGGATAATTACGCAGGATGGTGTGTTCTTTTTGAGTGACATCACGAATAAAGAAAGTCACGACGGTACCAACCACAATCAATCCGAGGATGGTACCGAAACCGTAAATAATCAGGTTAAACAGGCTGGTAGGCATAGTAGTAATCTTGTGGGTACCTCTAAAAATTTTAAAGGAAAGTATGCAGCATGTTGAATAGTGAACTCATTATCAATCAGGTTTGCCAGGCACTGGCTGAAGATATTGGCAGTGGTGATCTAACGGCTGCACTGGTGCCGAAAGAAGCATTCCTGAATGCCCAAGTGGTAACACGAGAAGCGATTGTCGTCTGCGGCACCGCATGGTTTGAAACCTGTTTTCAGCAGCTCTGCCCCTCCATTACCATTGACTGGCATATCACCGACGGTCAGGCGGCTTCAGCCGGAGAAAATCTGTGTGTGGTACGCGGCGCAGCCAGACCACTGCTCACCGCAGAACGAACCGCGCTCAACTTTCTGCAAACCCTCTCCGCAGTAGCCACTCGCACCAGACAATTCGTAGCAGCCATCCAAGGCACCGCTGCATGCATTGTCGATACTCGCAAAACCATCCCGGGATTACGCACCGCACAAAAATACGCCGTGCGCTGTGGAGGAGGGACGAATCACCGCACGGGACTCTATGACGGCATCCTAATCAAGGAAAATCATATCATCGCCGCTGGTGGTATAGAAAACATTCTGCGCAAAGCCACGGAAATTGCACCTGCCAATGTCTGGGTACAAATTGAGGTAGAAACAACCAATGAACTACAACAGGCATTGCAAGCGGGCGCCAAAATGATACTGCTCGATAACTTCAGCGTGTCTGACTTGCGCGAAGCGGTGAAACTCAACCAGCAGCTCCCTGCTCATCCAGCCATACTGGAAGCCTCCGGAAATATCACACTGGACAACGTGCGTCTGGTAGCAGAAACCGGCGTAGACCGAATTTCCGTGGGCAGCCTGACCAAACATATCCAGGCAGTCGATTTATCAATGCGTTTTGAAACGGCATGACTTGATCATATCAAGTACTCACGATCCAAATTTTAAACGAACGCAAGTCTGATTGAGTAAGGCGGAAACCAACTGCATAGACCGATTACACAGCGACCAGCTTACTACTAAACCATTCAATCCGGACAATACAACCCTAAAGCTGCCGCTCCACATCAGATTCAAATAAAGCTTCTGAAACCGTTGCCGTAATTATCTTTGAGACTGACTTGTCACCCACATAAAATCGCAATAATGTCAGCTAGTTGGAATTCAGCATGATATGTATGGGATGGGTTGCTATTTTTGTAAGGCAAATAATGTCGTATATATTATGTTAGAAATCATAGGAAACATATGAGGATTACCGTAGAAAATATTATTGTTGTTTTATCGCTCATTTTGTTTGAGGCATGGTTTCTTAGTGGCTATTTTTCTGGAAATCCGGAATTTGAACCAGCAATTGGTTTTTTAGTCTCGTTAGGTGCCTTATTCGGCAAAGATAAAGTCAAAGAGAAACTTGGTTTTGGTGGTGAAAAAAACAGTCATGACCTAGCGTTATTTGAGGAGTTTCAGCAGGTATTTCCAGTCGAACCAACTCTGCGCTTATTAAAAGAAACAGATTTTGGTAATTCATTTCCGAAAAGTTCTATTCAGCCTTTATATGACTTTGCTGACACTTGGGATACGGTTGAGAAAGAATTCTTCAATAAGAAATTGGAAAAAGAGCGAAAATCTCTATATGAAGCCGCAAAAGAACTAGCTATGGAATTCGCCAAACAAACAGTACCAGTAGGTTCTGGTGATTTTATTTCTGTTTACCCAGATAACGTAAGAAACGAAGGCGATCCAAGACCACAACATGTTCTTGATTCAGCAAAAATACTAAATGATAGGTCGAGTGAATTTACACCTAAATACGAATCTTTTGTCCGTATCTGTAAGGCAGCGTTGAAACAATGATTTCTGACAAGTGGGTCAAGTTCGCTCCCTTCGGTCGCTGGGACCGCCAAAAAGCGGCGGCGGCCCCTTGCCCATGTCGTTATGTTTCACAGGACACGTAGGAGACACTCATGAAGCTCGAAACCTTCGCTGATGTCCTGAAGGCCGTAGGAAAATATAGGAACCGCGAATTTCATCTCCTTTTGGGCAACGGTTTTAGCGTGGCGTATGACCCGGAGATCTTCTCTTACAATGCCCTACACGAATTCATAGACAACTTGAATGATGTTGACTTATCAAAGATTTTAGAGGTGATTGAAACCAAAAACTTTGAAATTATTATGCAGCAACTGGACAACTTTTCAGCCCTGATTGACGCGTTCGGCGGTGGCGTCGGGCTGAAGAAAAAGATCGATGCAGCAAGCGCCAGGCTGAAGAAATGTCTCCTTGAATCGGTTAAAGAACTACATCCAGAGCACGTGTTTACGGTCCCTGAAAACGAAAGCGAAGCTTGCTCAAAATTTCTTGCGAAATTCCTGAACACCGGCGGTAAGATATTTTCAACCAACTACGATCTGTTGCTGTACTGGATATTGATGCGCAACAGTGTTTCCGATCATTGTGATGGTTTTGGGCGAGAGTTAGAAAACTCCGATGAGTTCGTCCCGCCTGAAAAGCAGATTCAGTCTGACTTAATGTGGGGGAAAAACAGGGATAACCAGAACGTTTTCTATCTTCATGGCGCCTTGCCGTTTTTCGATGCCGGCATCGCCATTGAGAAAGAGGAATACTCGCAGCACCATTATTTGCTTGAGAACATCAGCTCTCGTATGGAGCTTGGTGAGTACCCAATTTTCGTTACTGCTGGTGACGGAAACCAGAAGCTGAGCCACATCAAGCACAACCCGTACCTCACGGACTGTTACGACAATCTATGCAATGCAACTGGGTCGCTAGTTACGTTTGGGTTTAACTTCGGCAAGTACGATGAGCACATCATCGAGGCCATTAATCGTGCTGCGAAATTCGGGAGAAAGTCGTTCCCGAAACTCCTTAGTATCTATATCGGCACCTACACGGAAGACGATAGGGAACACATCCACAGCATCGAGCACAAATTCAAGTGCAAGGTGCACATCTACGATGCGAAGACGGCCGATGTGTGGGGGAGAATGTGAAACATAACATTTCGCTGCAGGTGACGTTTAACCCGCCACCCATCTTTGCTTCCGCAAAAACAGTAGTTAGGCCGCACTATGGGTGACTATTATCGAAATGTGATTATTGAAACGTTCCATCACACGGGAGGAAGCTCGAAGCACTCAATTCGCGCTCGTCCGCTACTTGGCCAAGGTCTTTCGACTTCAATGCGGGTTGAATGCTCATCATCCATGCGAGAAGGTCATCCGCTTGGAACGCTCTTCAAAGTACGTGCAAAAATTAAGAATACCGTTCAAGAGCTACACCTCTATACATCATGGCAATGGGCTTATGAAATAATAAACGCCCAAGAGGCTGCAGATTTCATTGCAAAAAAAAGAAGCATGGGGAAAAAGTGAAACTCGCTAAGGCTACTGCGGCAAAGTACCACCGTAACATCGTGCAGCCTAACCTGGCGTTCGAGCGGGACGCCGCGAGCGCAGCACCCCTCGACTTTGCGTTATGAGCAAGGAGAGAGAATGAGGAAATATATATTTGCTTTGGTGGTCCTAATACTTGCCCCTACTTGGGCTGCAGCAGAAAATGAGGCATCTCTTCTGCTAGAAGGGTCTTTAGGAAGTTTGATCGCACATAGAGACAACTTTTTCATAGAATATAGTGATCAAGTGTCGGATGGTTGCCTTCCTCAGCCATCAAAAATGAAAGACAAGATGGAACTAGTACTTAGGCAAAATGGTTTCTCAATTGCCGCAGAGGAAGCATTTATTGCAAACAAAATATCTATCACAGCTTTGGGTTTTGCAACAAATTCATCTTCTTGCGCTGTGCATATTAATGCCAACTTGGTGTTTTGGGGTAGTGTGGTCGTGCCATATGCTCAAACCGTACCAGATGGGCCGAACACCCTAGCGCCAATTACTTTTTCAATGGGTAGCTACATATTGGCTGGAAGCAAAAGTAGCATGCAAGAAAGGATTGAAGCGCAAATCAAAGAGTTTGCTGAAGGTTTCTATTTGAGTATTTCCCGTGCCAAAGATGACGTGAAGAAAAAGTTCCCACAGATTCTAGAGTATCAAACTCAACAAAAAGCGCAGAAAAAATAAACTCATAGAAAAAATAGGACGCTACCCTTTCTTATTAGGCAAACAAAGAAATGAAAATCGCATTTATATTTTCAGAGAAGTATTGGCTCGACAAGGCCGTCAACCCGGGCGCATTTTTCGCCTGCCGCGCTCACTACAAAAGCACCGGTTACGGTTGGTGTTAGTGCTCATCACAGGCGGTACTTATGGCTATTTCTACAGAGAAAGTTTGGCAAAGCACTCAAGAACAATCAGGGCAGCATTGAGATTGAAGGCGACCTACCAAAAAAAGCTCTTCGAATTAAAGCAACCGGGAAGATTGCCCGGGCAAATGCGATTGGTACAATCGGCATCGCGATAGTCATCCTGTTGGTTCAAGCGGCACTGCTGCACCAACAGCATGGGTTGTCGGCGGCCGTCTCTGTCCTTGGTGTCTCAGCAGCGTCCACTGTAATATAGCGTAGCGTCTCCTTCCTTAATTTTCAGTTGGGTACTTTTGAGTGGTAATTAAAACGATAAAAATGCGGTTAATTATGTAAATTCCGGTGAATTCCTCTGTGCTCCGTTCTTTTAACTGAAAATAATATAGGAGCATATTTTTTTTGATTTTTTTGTGTTAGCTGAACCAAAGTACAGTCATTTTTCGATCGATTATCACCGTGTTTGACAACCGAGCCGGCTTTCAGTACATTCAGAACTCATGGAAAAGGTGGTTTAGTTTTTCCTTTACCCGTATCTCATGGCGTAGTACAAGCAGCGCCATGGGTTGATCCGACGAAGCGGCCCTGAGGACCATTGTTGAGGTTCGTGCCTGAGTACACTCAGGCGCCAGGCAGGACTCATGAATTTCCGATGCGGCTGGGTACTGAAATGGAGGTAGTGCATGCTGCTTTATGACGCGAAGAGTCCAGCGCCGCGCTGCTTGCGGATGTTTCTGCTGGAAAAGCAATTGCAGCTGCCAGCGGTGACGATCGACGTGTTTGCCGGTGAAAATCGCCAACCGGCGTTTCTTGCCATCAATCCGGCGGGGCAAACTCCGGCGCTGCGCTGCGATGATGGTAGCACGCTCGCGGAGGCCGTCACGATCGCCGAATATCTGGAAGAGCTGCATCCCTCACCAGCGCTGATCGGCAGTACGCCAGAGCAACGCGCGCAGACCCGGCAGTGGTGGCGACGGGTGGAGCTCAATGTCACCGAGTTTATCCACAACGCCTATCACTATGCTGAAGGCCTGTCACGGTTCGAATCGCGCATCCCGGTGTTGCCAGACGCGGCGGCTGGACTTAAAGCCATTGCGCAGGACCGCCTACGCTGGCTGGACGGCATGTTTGGCGCCGGGCCGTATCTGTGCGGCGAGCGATTCAGCGCAGCCGATATCTGGCTATATGTCTGGCTGGATTTTGCGCTGACCGTCAACCAGCCATTTGATCGCAGCCTGCCGCACATTGAACCGTGGTTCGCACGGGTGGCGGCGCGACCCAGCGCCGCGCGCAGTCAGCAACTGCTGCAACCAGCCGCTACTGATTAAAATTTGATCGAGAATTGATGGCAGAAAGAGAGTATGAAGAGTCACTACTGCGCAATTACGCGAGCACATGCAGAGGAGGCGAATAGCGAACTTCAGGAAAAAGAACTCGCTAATGCGCTGTTCACTGCTTTATCCGAACACGAAATAGTCAAGGATTGCACTTAATAATATAAGGTGCCCCCCTCCTCTCCCGATTCTGGCCATCGTCCTTGAGCGCAGCACCAAAAAGGACAGTAAGAATGCTAGCAAGCCTTCATATCATAGGCTTAACTCTGATCAGAACAAATTTTTGCAACAGAGTCACTAAGATATCTCTAAACCAACAACTTAACTAGAAGGTGTTTTTTGCGTATTTTTATTCTTCAATTTATTATTTTTCGTACATTTCCTTTAATGCTGCTGTTGAGCTTGGGGTTGTGTGGGCCAGAGCTATATGCACAAGTTAAACCGCAAGTTAAACCCCAAATAAATGGCTCGACTGTTAGCGATTCAGCCAAGAATGCTGAAGCCTCTCCCCGAGAACCAGCAGACCAATTATCTGCCATTACTCAATCCCTACAGGAAAAGCGCGAGCAACGGAAAGCGTTGCAGCAGAAATTGGCTAAGGTCACCGAAGAAGATGATAAAAATGATTTGCAGCAGCAAATTGATGAGCTCAAAACAACCATCAAACAGCTGGACCATTCATTTGAGCAAATAATCACTGGCGGCCTGGACCTGGATTCGTTTTCTGATACCCCAACGCAGCCATTTGATTGGCAAGAAGAGTTGATTCTGGCAATTAAACCGATCATTGATGTACTTAAGGATCTGACCGAAAAACCACGTAAAATTGAGAAGTTACGCGGGGACATCAGTCTATTACAGGAACAACAGAATCTAATTGAGCTTGCGTTGGACGCGATGGCGCGGTTTCAGCCAGATGCTATGGACCAATCGACCAAAGCTAAATTTGAATCTATTACCCAAAAGTGGTTGCAGAGACAAGCCGATAACGCGCAAGATATAGACATTGCTCGCATTCAGCTGGCGAGCCTGGAAGAAAGCAATAAGAACTGGTGGCAAAGCCTGAAAACTGGAATGGCAGACTTTGTGCAGGGTCGCGGGCTTACCCTGGCAATCGCCATCATGGCCGCATTAAGCGTTTGGTTGCTAATGCACGGTTTGTTATGGCTGTATCAAAAGAAGCTGATTTCCCCCGGTAACCGCAATAGTATCCAAGCACGATTGGCGAGATACGCTTATCGTATTATGACCGGATTACTGGCGATGCTGGCAGTTCTAGCCACATTTTATCTGGCCAATGATTTCTTGTTACTGACTTTGGCTTTTATTTTATTAATCGCGGTTATGCTAAGCTTCCGGCATTTGTTGCCGCACTATATTAATGAAACGCGATTGTTGCTGGATATTGGACCGGTAAGAATTGGTGAAAGAATAACTTATAACGGCTTGCCCATGCGGGTTAGATCAATCAATGTAGATTCCCTGCTACGTAACCCTGATTTAAAAGGTATTGTCCGGCTCCCATTAAGCGCGCTTAATGACATGGTGTCGCGTCCAGACATTGATGAACCTTGGTTTCCTTGCCGTCCAGGCGAATACGTTATGCTGCCGGATGGCCGTTTCGGTGAAGTATTAGAGCAAACCTTGGAACTGGTGAAGTTGAATATAAAAGGTAGCCTGGTTCAATTCCCTGCTGCTGATTTCTTTCGCCTAGACCTTCTCAACCTATCGCGGCAGGGATTCGTCGTGGTCGTTACATTCGGCATTGATTATCAGCATCAGGCGCAGTGTTTGGATGAAGTGCCGACACGTTTGCGCGAGGCACTGGAGCACGCGCTTGCGCAAGCGGAATTTAGCGACAAGGTTGTCAGCTTGCTGGTCGAGTTTAAGGAAGCCAGTGCAAATTCGCTGGACTATCTGATTGTTGTTAACTGTAAAGGTGAAGCTGCCAGCTCATATTTTGCGATCGGCCGTTTGATCCAGAAAACATGTGTTGAAGTCTGTAATCGAGAACACTGGATTATTCCATTTGCTCAACTGACGGTGCATCAAGGCGAAGGATTCCAGGCGCTGAGCGAACGCAACACGCAGTCATATGAACAAGGGGCACCGTAAGGATTCATTAGTGAATGGGTAAAATTCCCCGGCAAGTCGCATCAGGCCAAGCTTAAGAAGCGTATTCCCTGCACGGTAAACAATGGAACAGGCAAGAGTTGGCGGTTACGCCGTCACGTAAAAACTTGGCCCGCGCAAGCCATTTTGCCTTCTGCCGCAGACGGGCCGGCGGTGTCCCAGTCAGGGCGTTGTAAGTTCGGCTACAACCACGGTATTTGTAGCGCTGCATACCATTGGCACTTCCGTTCCTGACTATGCTTCCACTTCCACAATGCGGATACACCACAGACTTATCCTTCATCTCGATCGCTTCGATCACCGCTGCCTCCTCGTCCTCGGCAACCAATTAATAGTCTGATTCATTTTCGGCCATTTTCAGGGTGAATTAATCCTAACCTGTTAGTTGTACTGCAGGTTTTATGGGTACGCTGTTTTACATGGCTGTCTCTCAAACCGATGTAGGCTGCGTAATACATCTCCATCGCATCCCACCCGTGTGCGCACAATCCGCATGCAGCATGTTGCAGTTCACCGCCGGGCGAGATTGGGTGGCGGAATAGCCACCTGTTTGATCAGTTACGTCAGCGTGACCAGCTTGCTTTTGGTGTACAGGAAACCGAAATGGATGAAGAATATTTAATGCGGCAAAGCTGTTTTTTCCACCATCTGAGCAAAATACTGATGATTTAGCAAAATTTTAACAATACTTTAACGCAACATTTACATACATGCTTTTAAAGTCTCTATCACACGAGGCGATAAAAATCGTTATCCCCTTGGTGCATTAAACCTTTAAAAGTATGGAGGCATGAAATGAATAAATATAAATTAATCCGCGGATTTTTACTGGTTGTCGCTTTTATGCTACCGAGCATCGTAATCGCTGCCGATGCGTCAAAAAGTCAATCGGCTAAAGAGAAGACGCCAATTGAGCTGCAGCGCGAGCAAACTCTGCAGCTTGCGCACAAAATGATGGGGCACATCAACCTTGCACAGTTTGCATTGGGAATCAAGCTTCCTGATGAAGCTTCCAGTCACATTAAAAAAGCACAGGCCATTCAAACTACGCTGGCGGAACAATTACCGGAGCTCAAGATTAATTCTTCGTTTAAGTACGGCAAGGTGAGCTACGACGACAGCCAAACGGTCAAGGAACACTATGTTCCCATCATGGATGACGTATTCCTGACTAGCGATTATGAAACTATTTTCAAACGTTCAAAAGAATTGGGAATAAAGGAAATAGATGCGGGTTTGGTGCACGTAAATGTCAAGATAGATCTGGCCACAGTTAAAACGGATCTGAATAATGCTCTCCAGGACATAAACAAAAAAGAATATAGCAAGGCGCAAAACGCGCTTGCCTCAATTTTTGAGGGTGCGATTATTGATGAAACAGAAATCGATGATCCCGTACTGGCGATCTCCGGTAACTTGGCGCTTGCCAAAGCATTCTTGAGCGAGAAAGAATACGACAAGGCGCGTTTCACACTTCAGTACGTGCAGAAACGTTTAACCGACGCAAAAGAAGCAGACCTTCCCGATGTTGATCAGGCGAGTGTAGAAAAGCTCTCAGCAGATTTGAATAAGTTACAAGCAGAGTTAAAGAAGCAGGACCCTACTATAACCCAGCGCATCAGCGATCAACTTGATCAATGGAAAAAAACCATCAAAGGATGGAGCAGTTAACTCGGTATAGTTTAGATCAGCCGGATTGGTATCTCACTTATGATTAAAGGGCACCTCTAAAAATTCAGGGTTCTAAATAAAACCAGGCGCAATTAAAAAATGATTACGCAACATGGTATTGCGACGAGGCGGGGTAAGCAGGCAATCCCCGAAGGAGGTGCTCGCAAATGTGGATTTCAGAGGTGCCCTTAAGATAACAAAATAATAATGAATGTTTTACTTTTACACAAAAAATGGAGCGGTTAAATCATGAAAAAAATATCAACTATTTTAGCAGTCAGTACGTTAGTGCTTTTCTTCAGCAGTCAGATCAGCGCATCAGGTTATGGTGGACAAGTTGAATCTGCAGAAAAAACTGGTAACTCTATGACAGAAGCTATCAAGCACGCAGAAATGGCCAAAGCGCACGGAAATGATGCAAAGGAAATTCTTAAGCATGCAGAAATGAGTTTGCAGTATGCCCACGCTGCTGATGTAAAAGCCATTAGCAAAATAAATGTTTCCGGAGTGGAACACATAAATGCGTCAATTAAGCACTTGGAAGAGGCTGTAAAGCACGCCAAAATGGGACATGCGGATATTGCCAGCAAGCATATCAATGCAGCATTAGATGAGATGCACGCATACACTCCAAAGAAAGTCGATTACCTGAATGATAATTGAGAAAATTTATAAAGTTAGGCAAATCAAAATTACAGCATTGTTCAGTTTAATCATATTTCTTGTAACAGGTAGCTAAACCATTAGTTCAGTATCTTTGATATTGGGGAAATAAGATGCAACCAACAAATACTCAATTAAACTTATCGCCGCCTTCCGGGTGGTTTAAAATTTTTGGCATTGTTTTTATTTTAGGAGGTTTTGCCGCCTTATTTGCCCCTGTGGTAGCGGGCATAGCAATTGAATTGTTACTTGGATGGCTATTTTTCATTAGTGGCTGTATTCAAGCCGGATCTGCTCTGACCACACGCAAACATGAATCGTTTTGGTTTAGATTACTGTGGGCGGTACTTTTTTTAGTAGTTGGGTCATGGCTATTAATACGTCCGGCTGAAGGCATACAAGCATTAGCTTTTGTTGTTGGAACGCTGTTTGTTGTTGAGGGAGTAATGAAATTGATATATTCCTGGCACTGGCGCAGCCAACCAAAAATTGGTTGGCTCGTGGCAAGTGGAGTTCTGTCCATCGCAATAGCAATGATATTGTTAGGCGATTGGCCACAACAATCTGCAGCTTTATTAGGTATATTGGTCGGAATTAATTTATTAGCAAGCGGGACTGTGGCTTTATTGCTGGGTTTTAGGGCCAGCGTCGCAGATAATACCGGACATAATAAAAATGATTAAGAATCATAGTCATAATCTGTGCGGAGCTAAAATAATGAGCAGAATCTTCAATCGATAGCACCAAGAAAATTCAGCTATATAGACAATTTTCCAGATTCAAGGAGTGTTTACGCTGACTCTGTCGCATCGAGCCCTTTTAATCAGAATAAACCATTTTTATCAAGTGTTTTCTTGATTATTTTTCTAAGGGGGCGAGTAGCTATGTTTCTTCTGTATTAAGTGATCTGGCGAAATGTAGAGTTTGGTTAAGTTTTCTTTTAGTTTTTTGTTTTGGCCTAAGACGCTCCCATGAAAGTGCTTATCATAGAGGACAACCAGGACATAGCCGCCAGTATCTTCGATTACCTGGAAGTTTTAGGGTACACGGTTGATGCTGCTGGAGATGGGGTGACAGGTTTGCATCTGGCGGCCACGAAAGACTACGATGTAATTGTCCTTGACCTAGGTTTGCCTGGTATCGATGGGATCACGCTTTGTCGTCGACTTCGCGCGGATGCACAACGATTAATCCCTGTACTTATGCTGACCGCCCGTGATTCAATCGAAAATAAATTGGAGGGCTTCAAATCGGGTGCGGACGACTATATGGCAAAGCCATTTTCCCTAAAAGAACTGGCAGCGCGCATTAAAGTATTATCCGAGCGCATCTGCCGTATACCTAACCCACAACTGACAGTTGGAGATCTTTCACTCGATGTGAATGCTCACGAAGTTTGCCGTGCAGGTAAGCATATCACCCTCAATCCGACGCAGTTCCGAATATTGATGTTTCTGATGCAAAACGCGCATCGAGTCATCGGGCGCGAAGAAATCGAGTACGCCATCTGGAAGGATGATCCGCCGGATAGTGATGCCCTGCGTACCCACCTTTCCAATCTGCGGCAGATTATTGATAAACCGTTTGATCAACCGCTTTTACACACTGTACGTGGTTTCGGGTATAAATTTACCGACAAACATGCAGAAGATTAACCGAATCAGTCGACGTATCGTTCTTGAGTTTCTATTTTTTGGAGTTATATTAGTCTTTGTTTTCGGGGTGGTTCTGATTATTGTATTGGAATCATTTGAGAAAAACATGCTCGACGACATACTCTATGCAGAGCTAAGAGAATATCGTCTGCAGGTTGAAAATGCTAAAGCTCTTGGATTCCCTAATTCGCGCACGACTATCTTCATCTATATTACGCCATTCGATGAAATCGTCGACATGCCTGAGCATTTGCGTGATCTTACTCAGGGTTTTCACAACGTAAAGCACAACGATCGAAACTACCGAATACTGGTCGAGCATATCGACGGAACTCGTTATACCGTGCAATTTGACGAGACCAGTATCCGCGAACGTGAACGTGTTTTTAGCTACTTGGTTGGGTTATGTTCAATTGCCATTCTGATTATTGCACTAGTTTTTGGTTGGAGACTGTCACTTCGCGTAATCAATCCTATCAAGCAGCTCGTTGGACAAGTCGCTGCATTTAAGCATCAGCCAGGAGAATCCCTGAATCTGTCCGTATTCAAAGACGATGAGATAGGCGCCCTGGCGCAAGAGTTTCAACACCACCATGAACAATTGCAGCAGCTTTTGCTTCGCGAAAAAGAATTTGCGAGCAATGTGAGCCATGAGTTAAGAACACCCGTTACCAGTATTAGTTTGGCGGCAGAATTAATGTCTGCGAAGCCTAATTTATCTGCCATAGATCTCGGGCGAATTCGGCGAATTCAACGTGCAGTCGGTGAGATTTCTGAATTGATCGAGACATTTTTAGTGTTGGCACAAATTAAAAGCGAATCAAGCATATGCCATGATGATTGTGCTTTGATGCCAATAGTTCACGGGGTAATTGAACAGCAGCGCGTATGGTTGGGCGACAAGCCGGTCAAAGTGATAATCGAAGAAAAGGGCCAGCTACAAGTGCAGGCGCCCTCAGGAATTCTCAGTGTTCTGGTTGCGAATCTGGTACGAAATGCATTTCGATATACCAATCAAGGTACTGTTACAGTGACAATAACATCCAACCAGCTAATAGTTGCGGACACTGGTGTTGGCATCGATGCAGCTATGCAGACTAAACTATCTGAACATACTGTAAATGTTAACCTGGACAATTCGGATAGGGTCAGATTAGGATTCGCAATTGTTCAACGTATTTGTGAGCGTTATGGCTGGACGATATCCTTTGAGAGCAAGATAGGCCAAGGCTCTAAATTTACAGTGTTATTCACTTCAAATTAGTGTACGCGGACTGCATTTATATTTATGGTTCTGTCGCATTAACCACAAAAAAACATATTACGGATGAGCTGACATGCCATCTTTTTAAGCTAGACGGATTTATTCTGCCAATGCATAAACTTGCGTAAAAAAAACATCCTGACAGCTCCCCCATCATCAACTGGCCTTTGCGAAAAAGTGTACATTAGTTCGATGCCAGCCAACACGTTTCTGGCTGAGTAAAAATATTTTAAATTCGAGCATTGGCCGTGTTATTCGCTTCACTGCCCGATAATCGTTATTTAACGGTGACATAGCCCCTGTTAATTCATATTGGGCGCACAATGCGAATAGGAGGCACATTGATGAATACCAACAAGTTATCACTTAAGGTAGCATCCTTACTCGTTCTGCTGAGCACTGCATGCACCTCGGTAATTCCTAACGTAGATCGAGAAGAGAGGCAATCGGTCGTTACCTCAAACATATCAGATGAAGATATTGAAGCGGCACGATTGGCTGTTGAATCCGAAGATTTTGTGAAAGCAGCCCGCCTTTTGCCACCTCTGGCTGAACAGGGACATCCCAAAGCACAGTATGCCCTTGGCGTTATGTATTTCGAGGGCAAAGGCGTAAATAAGGATTATGCCGAGGCGATGAAGTGGTTTCGGAAATCTGCTGAACAGGGAATTCCTGAGGGGTATAGCGCTCTCGGTGGAATGTATGCCGATGGCGTTGGCACAAACAAGGATTTCACTGAAGCAGTAAAATGGTTTCGTAAGAACTTGTTCAAAGTCTTTTGAGTAGAAGGGCCAGGAAAGCCAAGTGGATGAACTGCAAACTGGTGTTAATCATTCGCTCGCAGTTCTTCCACAGTCTTCTATTCTTTTCCAGCCAGGCGAAACTACGCTCGACGATCCATCGCTTGGGCATGACCTTAAAGGTGTGTAGTTCGCTGCGTCTGGCAATCTGTACTTGCACATGCTTGCCCAGGATTTCGCGCACTCCTTGCGCAAAGGGCGGGCCCACATAGCCGCTGTCGCACAGCAGGCTTTGCACTCGCCCAAGCTTAGGTTTACAGCGGCGCAGCGCCTGTAGCACTCCTTTCCGGTCTGTCACCTCGGCTGTGGTTACGGCCACCGCGTGCGGCAGCCCTTGCGTGTCCACTGCGATGTGGCGCTTGATGCCCGAAACCTTCTTGCCCGCGTCATAGCCCTTCTGGCCTGCCGTGTCCGTGTTCTTCACGCTCTGCGCGTCCACAATCAAGAACGTGCTGCAGGCGTTGCGCCCCCGTTTCTCGCGGGCCACGCCAACCTGATTTTTTTAATGCCTGCTCCAGCAGGCTGCCTCCTTCGCGGGGCTCACTCCAGATTGCCCAGTATGAGTGCACTGTGCGCCACTTGGGAAAGTCACTGGGCAGGGCTCGCCATTGGCAGCCCGTGCGCAGCAGGTACAGCACCGCGCAGAATACCTCGTACAGATCTACTTGACGTGGCGCTGTCCTTTTGCGGGCACTCTCCAGCAAAGGCCTGATAACCTCGAATTGCTCCGACTTGATATCACTTGGATAATCTCTTCTCATCTCCCAAGCTT
>NZ_FMWO01000082.1 GCF_900103035.1 Nitrosomonas mobilis | reverse complement strand
TGATTTTACCGACGATTGAAGCGATAGGAGAATTCTGCAAGATAGCGCTGTGCATACTTGGCGTGATTGAATGCATGGTAGGTTCCGCTGAAGGCAGTCTTGAGATTGCCAAGAAGCGTATTGACCCAGCGAAACTCGGCACGCTGCACAGCAGATTTGCCACTTCCCACAATATGGCGCTCATGCTGCGCGGCTGTATGCGTAACCGCCCCGAAACACCCCAAACCATCAGATACGACTCGTGCAGTAGATGACAGACATTCAGCCGACCACTGTTTGAGCGCTTCATATGTAAAACCCGCTACGGGAGTCAAGCGTATATAAAGTGGCTTCCCCTCGCTGTTTGTTTGTATTGCCGCTACAAATGGCGTCTTACTTGCCGCGCCCCGCCCGCGCTTTCCCGGCCTTTCACCTCCCAGATAAGCATCGTCAACCTCCACGCGTCCATCCAGACGGCGTTGCTCTTCGCGCAGCAGCATGGTCTGTAACAGCTTATGCTTGATCGACCATGCCGTTTTGTAACTTACCCCCAGCTGACGTTTGAGTTCCAATGCACTGACCGCATTCTTGCTTTGCGTCATCAAGTAAATGGCCAGAAACCAGGTTCTTAGCGGTAATTTAGTATTTTCAAACACGGTGCCGACAATTGAAGAACATTGGTAGCCACAATCCAGGCATTCCCATAGCTTGCGGCCGTTATGGGTACAGGAATATCGCTCCCCATCGCAGCGCAGGCATCTCCAGCCATGTGGCCACCTCGCAGCAAACAATGCTGCTTCACATTGTGCTTCCGTGCCATATTGATGCAGAAATTCATGCAGTGACAGGCCTGCCTGAAACTGAATTTTATTCATCGCCATTGCCATCCTCCTCTGATTTTGCTACGTTTCTTCGCAATTTGTAGATTTTACAAGATTTCTGAGAGAAGTAACTAATCAGGAAAGACTTTGAACAAGTTCTTAGCGCAGACTCATCTTTTAGCGTTTGAGAAGAGGGTTTGCTGGAATTGCCACTATCTTTTTTGGTGCTGCGCTCAAGAAAAATAGCCAGGATCAGTTCGACAATCATAAACAGGCTATTCATGATTGCCTGACTCTCAGAAGATAATTTTCCTTCCGAGCCAAGACGATCAAAGTCTGCTTTCAAACGACTGACTTCATCTCTAACCGAAGTTTTATCCAGACTCGCCACGTTGATGTTAATGGGTTATTATCGATAACTCCATCATAACACGGCTTTTTTTGGCGATCGATAAGCCAGCAGGTGAGGATAAAATGAACTCACCCGGACAAAACGGCAAAATCGTACTGTCATCAGCCTGGCGATGGGTCTAAGCTGCTTATCGCAGAGATTTGGCTGTGAGGTACAAAATTGAATTTTTCTCGTACAAAAACCTGTCAAGTGTTTTTTTAAATATTTTTTGGGGGGCGAGTAGTTACCTAAATTGTTTAGTCCCACGGTGTGCTGGTGTAACATATAATCAGGGAAAGTTATCAGAAAACAAGCCTATGAGTCCGTGACATTCCGTTTCGAAGTATGATCTCACCGAAATGGATTGTGCTCGCATCAATTGTGCACACGATGATCTATCCGTATGGGCAAGCATGGCTCAGTATGTCAAGCAGGCGGTACGCGAAACCGGTCTGTCTTGCCATATTCTGATGGATCCCGCTGGTCCCGAGCTTCGGAGGGCCAAATAGCACTGGACCCCGGTGTAATCAAATACCACCCGCTCGAGTTTGGCGCTATCCTGAGAAAAAGCTGCTTCTTTTCAAGCGCAGGCAGATGCTTGCGTCCCGGTTGAGGATGAGGACTGAAGATGATTGGTTATGGCAATTGATGCCCTATGCAGATGCTGGATAATATCCTGCTGCGGATGCAGCAACACCAGGAAAAGAAACGCTCGCTACTAAGACGGTTGCATTGGTAGCTGCGGCACTTTTCTTTGACTGGGTACCTCTAAGAATTCAAACCTCGAAGCAAGGCAGGGTGTGATCATTCAATATGATGATTTATTCTAGATTTTTAGAGTTACCCTGATGATTGCTTGATCATATAGGGAATTCTCAAGATGATTTATTTTGTTCTGATACTGTTGTTAGTCGCGATGATTATCGGGCCGTCCTATTGGGTGAAGCACACCATGGCCAAATATAGTGAGCCAAATGACCGTTATTCTCAGAATGGCGCGCAACTGGCACGTCTATTACTGGATGAGGCAAATTTGTCTCAAGTGAGCGTCGAAATTACCGAGCAAGGCGATCACTATGATCCGGTTGAGAAAGCGGTACGGTTAACGCCAGATAATTTCAATGGTCGGTCTTTAACGGCGATTACCGTTGCGGCGCATGAGGTGGGACATGCCATTCAGGACCGAGACACTTATTTGCCGCTGGCGCTCCGGACAAAACTGGTGCGGTTGGCGATGCCAGCTGAAAAAATGGGAGCGGGCATTCTAATGCTGGCGCCGGTGATAATGGCCGTTTTCCGGATGCCTTCAGCCGGTCTACTTTTTCTGATTGGTGGTCTGTTGACACTTGGAACGGCAACAGCGGTTCATTTGCTAACGCTCCCCATGGAGTTGAACGCAAGTTTTGCCCGAGCGCTGCCTTTGCTGGAGCGCAAGCAGGTTCTGCTGAAAGGAGACGAGCCGCATGCCCGCAGAATACTCAAAGCGGCTGCCTGGACCTATATTGCCGCTTCGCTCTCTACCCTCCTCAACGTTGCCCGTTGGTTTGCTATTTTGCGCAGGAGATGACCAGTTTGAGAAAGGGGGCGGTTGGTTATATCTTTGTCAGTTGAGTATTTTTATTCCCTGATAGCGTGCTCCAACGCATCGGCTGCTTCTATCAGTCGGGCATAGCGTGCAAGCCATGGTAAGGGAATGGATTCCGAGTCGTTAGCCGCTGCAGTTGCCATGATTGCGCCAAGAGCAACCGCGCGACCGCAACTGTCGCCACCTGCACGAATATTTTCCTGTATGGCTGACTGATAGTCAGTTGCGTAGCGCGCAATATGAAATACTACTGGTAGGCCCTCCTGAACGTGACAGGCGCGGCCAAATTTTTCTCCTATTTCGGTAGCAGGCAGTTTATTGATTGCAAGACATTCTTCCAGCCTGGTTGCCAACGCATCTTCGGCACATGCGATGCCGTTGCGTAATGCCGCTTGCAGGGGTTCTCCCGCCAGCAGTGAATACAAGGTGCTCGCAAGAGCTTTGGCGGCGTTGACTGCCCGTTCGTTGTTGCTGGTAATGCGTGCGGCAGTATCTACCGCTGCCAATAATTCTTCCTTGGACCCACGATGGGCGGCGACAAGCGCAGGTATTGTTGCCAGTGCCGGATGTTGATCATCATCCGCACCTGATCGCGCTGGATAGTCATTATCCTTTGCGGCCAATAAGACAGCCAGCGTTTGGCGTGTCGGTGTGTCAACATAGCCGATATATTTCCCACCTGGTCCGAAGAAGCCACAATAGGCTTTTTGATACGCCCGGCAATCAAACTGGCCATGATCTGCCAGATGCTTCAGCATCAACAAACAAGCCTCACCGTAAGCCGAAGCCTCACCCGATCGCTTGTTGCTATGTGCATAATATCCCTTGCCACCAGCATAATAATCCTCCTCGGGTTGGAGAAAAACCAATCCTTTTCTCTGCTCTATTTCAGCAATCCGGTTAACATCATAGAGCCAGTGTAATCCGAGCGAGGCAGCATCAGCTACCAGCGCACCCATTACCATGGCCTTTTTATCACTAAAATATATACTCATGACAAATCCATTAATATTACAAAATAATAAATTCCGTTAGCGTTATTTTAGCCGCAGCAGAATACCATCCAGTTGATCGAGACTGGCATATTGAATGACAAGACTACCCGCCCCTTTTTTACCAGCTTTGATGGCTACTGTAGCACCCAGTCGAGCAGAAAGATCTTCTTGCAGACGCAACAAATCTCGATCTAGGTAATTTGTTTTATTGGCCGGCGGATGATTCAGCTGCTGGATAAATCTTTCGGTTTCACGAACAGATAGTTGTTTTTTTACAATAAGTTGCGCAACTTCAACCTGCTTTTTCTTGTCTAGAGCGAGTAACGCACGACCGTGGCCCATGTCAATCTTGCCCTGCATGATCAACTCCTGCACAGCTTCAGCCAGATTCAGCAGCCGCAATAAATTGGTGATAGCGCTACGCGAGCTTCCCAGTGCCTCACCAGCAGATTGGTGCGTCATACCAAATTCGTCTATCAATCGCTGGATACCTAAAGCAGCCTCCATCGGATTGAGGTCTTCCCGCTGGATATTTTCGATCAACGAGAGTGCCAGTGCTGCCTCATCTTTGACGTTACGTACCAGCGCGGGTATCTGGCTCAATCCGGCAAGCTGTGCTGCGCGCCAGCGTCTTTCTCCTGCGATGATTTCATATGTGCCGGATACCAGAGGACGTACCAGTATCGGTTGCATGATACCTCGCGATTTGATTGATTCGGACAGCTCCATCAGTGCTGCCTGATTCATGTTGGTTCGCGGTTGGTATTTGCCAGGTTGCAGTAGACTGATTTCCAGACTTAAGAGAGACTCGGTCTCAGCATTTCCACTTGAAAACAGGGCGTCAAGCCCTCTTCCTAAGCCTTTTGGCTTTGCTATGATCGTTTTATTCATGGTCATGGATGCGCTATTGATGAGGTTAACGGGATGCGGCGAGAAGCTCATCGGCCAGTGCGAAGTAAGCACGCGCCCCTTTGGATTGCCGATCATGATAGAGGACGGGTTTACCAAAACCTGGTGCCTCAGCGAGCCGGATGTTGCGTGGAATGATGGTTTGATAAACCTTGCCTGCAAAATGCTGCTGCAACTGGTCGGAAACCTGCTGTGCCAGCAGGTTACGTGGATCAAACATGGTGCGGAGTAGGCCTTCTATTTTCAGCGCCGGGTTGAAACTTGTTCTTATCCTTTTGATTGTGTTTACAAGATCACTGAGCCCTTCGAGGGCATAATATTCGCATTGCATTGGAATCATGACAGCATGAGCTGCACATAATCCATTGATAGTCAGTAAATTGAGTGCAGGTGGACAGTCAATTAATATGAAATCGTAGCTCGCTTGCACGGGATGCAATGCATCCTTTAAGCGGGTTTCTCGTTTATCGAGGCCGACCATCTCTATTTCGGCGCCAGCAAGTTCCTGATTAGCGGGGAGCAGATCGTACTTACCCGGCGTGGTCGCCAGAAAAACATCGGTTACCAGGTTCTCACCAAGTAATACCTGATAAATGGTTTTATCCAGAAAACGTTTGTCGACACCACTACCCATCGTGGTGTTGCCCTGAGGGTCGAGATCCACCAATAAGACGCGCATGCCGGCATTCACCAGGCTGGCAGCGAGATTGATACTGGTGGTCGTTTTGCCTACCCCGCCTTTTTGATTGGTAATGGCCAGAATTTTAGTCATGGAAGGTTAGTTCGGCGGTAATGATGGAGACAACTAATGCCTGAAAAACCAATTTTTCTCATCATACACCCTGCCCACATTTCATCACGATCAAATGCCGCTTGGCTTTGAGCCTGGGTACGGTAATCGCGATGATCTGTTCCACCGCGAATTCCGGGGGTAATTGCATTAATTCGAGATCAGGAAAGTTTCCTTTCATCGCAACCAGACGACAACTTTCAGGGTTTTTCTCACAAAGTAAACTGCTCGACTGTGCAAAACGACTTAAGCTTGAAAAAGCACGTGAAATAACGGTATTTATTTCTTCCTGAAGGTTTACTTTCTCAACCCGCTGATGCAGCACCCGTACATTGGGCATATTCAATTCCAGCACGGTCTGTTTTAAAAAGGCTGCTTTTTTGCTGTTACTTTCTACCAGTGTGATTTGCCATTCAGGGCGTGCGAGGGCGATTGGAATGCCGGGAAAGCCGCCCCCGCTGCCGACATCCACAACGTTAGGGCCGCTAATATGCGGCAGAACAGACAGGCTGTCCAGCAGGTGCCGCGTGATCATGGCTTCAGGTGTCTTAACAGCTGTCAAATTATGAGTGGCGTTCCATTTGACCAGCAGCGCGATATATTGCAGTAATTGCCTTTTCAGTAAAGACTGGTCTGCTGGCAATTCCTGCATTTCTGCGAGGCCATCAATCAAAAGTGCTTCCAGATCCATCTCTTATTTCCTTTTGGGTGGTGATTGATGACAAACCTCGTTTCAAATGTACCAGCAGTAGCGAGATTGCAGCCGGTGTTACGCCGGAAATACGCGCTGCCTGTCCAATGGTTTCCGGTTGGTGTTGGTTGAGTTTTTGCTGAACTTCGTTGGAAAGTCCGCGCACTGCGCAATAATCAAGGTCGGTGGGCAGGCGTGTTTCAGTAAAATGGCGATTACGGGCAACTTCTTCCCGTTGACGATTAATGTAGCCTTCATACTTGATATCGATTTCCACTTGCTGCGCTATGCTGCCATTCGCCACAAATGGACCTGCTTCCGGCAAGGAAGCCAGTGCGGCATAAGTCATTTCTGGACGGCGTAATAATTCGTATAGATTGCAGGATTGAGCAACAAATTTTTCGATATTGACAGACTGATACAACTGCTGCAAGCGCTCTGGCTGAACGGATTGCCCACGTAACCTGGCTTTTTCAGTATTGATGGCGTTATATTTGTCGGAATACGCCTGCCAGCGGTATTCATTTACCAACCCCAGCCGATGCCCGATTTCAGTCAAACGCCTGTCGGCATTGTCTTCACGCAACTGCAAGCGAAATTCCGCACGGCTGGTAAACATGCGATAAGGTTCGGTGACACCATTTGTGACCAAATCGTCGACGAGCACGCCAAGATAGGCTTCATCGCGCTGTGGATACCATGGTTCACGCTCCTGAACCAGCAGACTGGCGTTCAATCCTGCTAGTAATCCCTGTGCGGCAGCTTCTTCATAACCAGTTGTGCCATTGATCTGGCCAGCAAAAAATAATCCATTAATTACTTTACTTTCCAAGGATCGCTTGAGTGCACGTGGATCAAAATAATCGTATTCGATGGCATAACCCGGACGGGTGATATGCGCATTTTCTAGCCCCTTGATCGACCTGACTAGCGACAACTGTAAATCAAATGGCAGGCTGGTCGAGATTCCATTTGGATATATTTCCTGAGAATCCAGTCCTTCCGGCTCCAGAAAAATGGTGTGTGAGTCCCTTTCAGCAAAACGGACCACCTTGTCCTCGATAGAGGGGCAGTAACGAGGACCGACGCCTTCGATCTTACCCGTGAACAAAGGGGAACGATCCAGCCCTTCTCGAATGATTTCATGTGTGCGCGTATTTGTACGCGCCATCCAGCAGGGCACCTGACGTGGATGGCGCCTTTCATCGCCAATAAAAGAAAATACTGGCACGGGCGTATCGCCCGGCTGTTCATCCAGCAAAGTAAAATCGATACTGCGCGCATCAATTCTGGGTGGTGTGCCGGTTTTCAGACGACCCACCGGCAGTGGCATTTCACGGAGACGATGCGCCAGACTAATAGATGCCGGATCTCCGGCCCGCCCTGCCTGAAAACTCTGACCACCAACATGGGCTAATCCAGCCAGAAATGTGCCCACGGTCAAGACAACTGCTTTTGCTTCAAAGGTAATCCCAAGATGGGTTTTTACGCCAATTACTCGCTCACCACGCATCAGCAGATCTTCAACGGTTGATTGGAGGATAAACAGGTTTTTTTGTGCCTCCAGTTGGCGTCGTATCGCCTGGCGGTACAGCGTTCGGTCGGCCTGCGCACGTGTCGCACGTACTGCCGGCCCCTTGCTTGAATTCAGAATACGGAACTGAATGCCAGCTTCATCGATGGCCAAGGCCATTGCTCCGCCAAGCGCATCGATTTCCTTGACCAGATGCCCTTTGCCAATACCACCAATCGATGGATTGCACGACATTTGTCCTAGTGTATCGATGTTCTGGGTCAACAACAGAGTTGCCTGTCCCATACGGGAAGCTGCCAGCGCAGCTTCGGTACCTGCATGCCCTCCCCCGATGATGATAATATCGTAAGAGCCTATCTTACCCATAGTATTGGGGTGTCAACCTTATTTTTCTTTGAAGATGGTTTGTCATATTAGTTATTGTCCAACAATTAAATTGTGTAATCCGCAAAAATATCGTATCAGGAAGTTTACCTTTTTTATTCGTGCTGATCATAGCACTAATATTTTGGGCATGGCTTTTGCTGTATGCACTTTGAAGTTTTTAAGCAAATGTTTCACGTGAAACATAGCTGTGCGGAATAGTCTTACTTCGCGGCAATATATAATAGTGACCACTTGATCTTTACTTGCATGGCAGATAACTGATATTGCTATAATCAAGTTGGCAGGTTCTGTCAGGTGGTAATGGGTGATATCGCTACCTGATGAATGTCAAATGCGAAATACGACTTCAAGTGTAACAAGTTTGAATGCCGTATGCGTAACTATCACCTGCGGCTACGGCAAAAATAAAGCTTATGGAAGGCTTCTAAATAAATGGAGAAATAAATTGAAAATATTTTTAACGACGATCGTTGTATTGGCATTAATTGGATTGGTTGGATGCTCAAAAACGGACGGTTATACACCACCAGCAAATGCAACCGGTGAAGAGATTTTTAATATGAATTGTACTGGATGTCACAAGCCGCTATCCGACGGTATCATGGCGCTCAGTGAAAGCAGCACCTCCAAGAGCGCAATTATTAATAAAGTACAAAATGGCAGTATGCGAATGACTGCGTTCCCCAACATACAAGGCGAACCGGCTGATCGCCTCGCTGACTACGTATTGAAAAACAGCCGCTCCAAATAAGTAAGGGCACCTCTAAACACCCCGGGTTCTAAGCAAAATCAGATGCTCAAAAATTATTTCTTTCTCTTCCTGTATATTAATGCATGCGAGATCAGTATTTTTTTGTGCTTCCAATCTTGCTTAGAACTCTGAGTTTTTGTGCGGAATTGAATGTTCGGTATTTGTTAATCCCAGAAATTCAGTCGTGCCGCGCAGCGGAATACTTGTTTTCCAATGAAGCTGCTGCTGGATCTTGTCAGCCAGCGCCTTTGCATTTTCAGGCTCGCCGTGAACAATATAGGTTCTTTTCGGGGCAGAATTGAAACCTTTTAACCAGTTGATTAAATCCGCCTGGTCGGCATGTGCTGATAACCCTCCAATCGTATGAATAGATGCGCGTACCGGTATTTCCTCACCAAAAATACGTACTTTCTTTGCACCATCCACTAACCTTCGGCCCAACGTTCCTGCCGCCTGGAAGCCAATAATCAAGATGCTGCATTCTGGCCGTGGGAGATTGTATTTAAGGTGATATTTGATTCGGCCGGCATCACACATGCCGCTGGCGGAAAGTATGATTGCACCACGCTGTATTTGATTAAGCTGTATCGATTCCTCTACTGAATGTACAAAGTGAATTTTCAGGTTCTCGTTTTGCTGACGGAACCAGTTGATGGTTTCGATAGTTTCCTGATCAAGCAGTGCCTGGTGCTTCAAAGTAATTTCAGTTGCTGCCAATGCCATCGGAGAATCAATAAAAAGATTCATTTTGCCCAACCGCCCCTGCCGTTGAAGATCTGCCAACAAAAACAGCAGATCCTGAGTACGTCCAACCGTGAAAGCGGGAACGATAACATTGCCACTATTTTGCGAAATGGCGTCGTTGATGACTTTTGCCAGCTCATCTCGGGTGGCTTCCATGCTTCGGTGCAGCCGATTTCCATAGGTGGATTCTATCAATAGATAATCCGCTTGTTTGATTCGAGCCGGATCGCGCACAATAGGATGTCCAGGCTGCCCCAGATCACCTGAAAAAACAATTTTGCGATGCTGTGAGCCAGACTTTACCCAGACCTCGATAATTGCGGACCCCAAAATATGCCCTGCTTCGCGAAATTGACAACGTATGGAAGAGTGCGGCTGGAAAATTTTGTCGTAATGAACGCTACGTATTTGTCGCAGCAAGGCTTCCGCCTGCGCTACGGTATAAAGTGGAGCACTCTCATAGCTCAGCTGATGTTTTTTTCGTAGCAAACGTTTATTTCGCCATTCAGCTTCTTTTTCCTGAATGTAGGCGCTATCTTTTAGCATCACATCCAGTAGATCGGCTGTTGCTGCTGTCGCATAAACTGCTCCTCGGAAGCCAAGCGCGCTTAAGCGCGGTAACAGACCAGAATGGTCGATATGCGCATGTGTCAGCAATACAAAATCGATTTTTTCCGGATTAAAATTGATTGCCGTCCGATTCTTATAATCTGCTTCGCGGCCTCCCTGGAACATTCCGCAATCCACCAGAAAACGGATTTCTTTTGTTTCGATCAAATAACATGACCCCGTTACTTCACCCGCTCCGCCTAGAAATGTGATGTGCATGTAGCTATCCTTGTGATTATGATTAAATTAGGCTATGTCTGCATTAATAGTTGAAACTGATTTTCTCGTCCGAGAGCGGCCTGGAGTCCAATGATTGGCGAGTTGTGCCCACCCCAACGTTCCAGCCATCTACGCCAGCCCAGGTAATTTTCCAGGTATTTGGTTGCGACCCCATGAAATCTTTTCATCCACTGTTTAAGTCTGCTGTCGTAGGCATTAACATTCTGGATATGGTAAACACCAGCAATGACTCGAATTCCAGCAGAGAGATTGACGGGGCGATGGGTAATTCCGAGGCTATGAGCCACAGACCGGTAGACGGCAGCGCCATCACTACAGAAAATGGCATCTTTTGCCAGGATAGCCCGCAAAGGAGGCTCAATTGTCTTTTTATCAAGCGCATTCAACATGAAATCTGCTGTTGCACCAGAGCGGTCGCGTACTACCAGCACCGGCACCTGATCTTTGCCTGTTCCACGTGCATGGATTTGCTTGCCGCGTTTACGCGGTGGACGATTCAGGTGACGTTGACCTTTGCAGGAAGAGGGAAAAAAGGTCTCATCCGCCTCAATGATTCCTTGCAAGTGGTTGGCTTTAGTAGCCGCCGGCAAAGTCAGGAACCGATGGCGCCA
>NZ_FMWO01000042.1 GCF_900103035.1 Nitrosomonas mobilis | reverse complement strand
ATGGATTTTCATCTATTATCTATTTTTACGGGTACGGAACCATTTGCTGATTCGTCCGGACTGTACCAGTTTAAAGATAAGCCAGGACAACACTAATAGTACTATCGCCGGCCCAACCGCCTGACGCGCCATTTTTGCGTAATCCACCATCTCCACTCGTAACTGGTAGTGGTAATTCAAAGGTGGCACTCCTTCTGCAGTTACCAACAATGAATATAACCCCTGATCCAGTCTTTCCAAACCGTTAATCACACCATTTGGATAATAATCCGCATTCACTTGGGCAATCGTCTCACCTTCCGGAGTCGCTCCGCGATAAACTTTCAGGCTAACCGGCATATTTCTTAGTGCCGGATCAATCAGATCTATCACCAGATACGTCTCCCCCGCGATCGGTATTTCTGTGCAATATTGTCCCGTCTGATCATGCTGCGGTTGATACGCACTCAGATGCACCATATTTTCACCAATTTGACGAACACAGACGTCTTCTTCCAATGGTACCGCTCCATGTGCCTGTACATTACTTGCGCTAACAGCACCAATCAGTCCACAACACACTAAAACTGTTTGTATTGATCGCCTCACCATGGTCAACCCTCCCCAAACTTTTAATTTATTTATGGCGAATCTCTCTCAATCTGTTTGATCGCCACACCCATACTTAACTGCCATTTCATGGATACAACAGTACCTTTGACAGATTTTAGGGTATTTCGTTCTTTGTTTTTTTAATAAAAAAACCGGTACACCTCCTGCCTAACGACAGCGATGTACCGGTTTGTGGCAATTAACTTAACTCTAGTGTTGCTTAGAGTTTGGTGAAGACCGGAATTACAGGACCAGCAATACTGGTGATATGCCGATTTCCTTCTTCATCCCAAGCCATCAACAGTCCACCAAATCGGCTTTCCGGGTCACCCAACAGTGCCATCAGGCGCTGAATTTCCCATAGTGCATCTTTGGCTTCCATTTTCATTTCTCTGGTTTCACCTGGCTGAATCGGTGTTTCGTCATCAAATGACAATCCAATCGCCGTTAATTCACGTGGATAATTTGGATCCAGTGTTTTACGTCCAACAGAGTTAATAAAACGGATACCTGCTGTGGTGAATTCACCGAACTCAATCGCGCTATCGCCGTTGTTGGTTACTTCCATTGAAACGCGCAACGCACGACCTGGTACGTCATAGTTGGCATCCGTTATAGTAATGGCAACCGGATTAGGCGCTACCGGTAATGGCGCAACCTTGGATTCGCCCGCTTGAATCGGCACAGTGTAGGGGTGTTTGTTTTCCGTGTAGCGATAACCACCCCATACCAAACCTAGCGTCACCACGACCATCACCCATGCAATCTTGGTATCCACCGGATCACGCAACAGGTCATCACCATATGCCAGCAATACCCGGCTACGCGGGAGGAACATAGGACGAATAGTAAATACACCAATCCAGAAAACACCCAATGATATCCATAATACGTGCCAGAAGAGGCCGTTGGTATGGTTGAATGTTTCCGAATCAATGGTTTCACCCGTCAGCAATTTGAGTGGATTGGTAAAATCATCCCAACTTCCCGTGATGTTCATCCATGCACCTGGTCCAGCAATTGGGCCCGCTCCTTCTACATTCAACATGGAATGGACATGATGGCGACCAGGAATACGTGCTCTCAGATTAACTTCGAACTCATAGTCACGTCCAATTTGCAACGGTCCAGAAATGAACCATGGGTGCCCATTAAGTTTGGTGCTAAGCCGAACAAAAACTGGACTCGGGCTACCTACGTTCAGAAATGCACGCTCCGGTTTGGAAGCAGCCCGTGGCCAGTCTGCAGCCAAATGAAATTTACCTTCTATTCTCGCATGCTCATTTACCTTGACGGTTTCCGGACTCCATTTGACATCGTACCATTGCACCGTACGCATCCTCAGGAATGGCTCTTGTGAACGCTCACCATGTGCCGCTACTGTTGAGACGTCGAGTGCCACAGTCATGGTCAGTGCAGCTACCGCATAGGCCGCACCGTAAAGCCCCATTACGCTATGCTTGTATAGTTTTTTGATATTCATTATTTGATCCTCTCTGGAAAGCCTTCTTCACCAAATGCAGTCACGTCTTCTCTATGTACAATACGACCTCTTTTACCTTTGACATAGAAGAAAGCTGTGCAATAGACTTTACCCAGATACCACCACACCAAAAATACCAGCATAGAGACAAACGATGCAAAAAATGCCGCAATTACTGTGGTATGACCACCAAAGGTACGTAATGACCCTTTCTCAATCAAGCGAGTGTATTCTGGCGTACCTGTGCGAATGTACAGGTGACCCATATAATCGGCCATCGACAATAAGTGCCCTTCTACTACAATCGGCAAGTGCGTAGGTCCAAATATTGTCCAGTTGCCCGGATAGAACAATAAACCAAAAAATGCACCACCAAGTAGCGCCGTAATCAAGAAATTACGTGTCAAATACAAGGTCAGATCCAGCATCAACGCACCTGGTAGCATGATGCCCGGTGTGACAAAGTTGATTGGGTAATGTGACCACCAGTAAAAACCCCAATAGCGAGTCAGCCATTCACCAAGCAACAGGCATATTACACAGAGAGTCGCGCCAAAAGGCTGACGGTAATTCACCCACAGGTAATACATGATGGCCGAACAGTAGGTAATACCCACAATAGGGGTTAATACCGGCCACCATTGACGATCCTTCCAATCCAGCCAAAAATCCCAGTCGCCTGCCAACAGCATGAAATGCATGTGGTAGGTTCCAACCAACAGTACAATCAGAATCGGGAAATACACCGCATCAATCAGCCGCGACATGTGAATCGCTTCCGGCGGCATTTTAGCCGCTTTCAGTATTTCATTCGTTCTGAACACACCAGTCAACAAACCTTCGCCTTTGGTAAGCAACGTCAGCACCATCAATAGCGGTACGATATATATCAGAGCCAGCAAAAACTCATTCATAAACCCCTCCCTTCTTTAGCTTGTAATATTAAGTGTAGCAACATGACGATCCCTCTATCTATATCAATAAAGTACCACTCCCGTGTCCAGCTGGCCTCAATCCCTTGAAACCAGCTGGTCATTTTTTCCTCATACTTTTCCTGGTACCGTGACATCAATCACCCTACCACAGCACAGAAATTTACCAGATTAGGGTACGATCCGGTTGTTGAGGATTTCTTTGCTTTGGTTATTCCAGATAACATCGGTCAAATTGGAATAACGGGTGATAATCTGTGCTGCAATACCACCCTGGAACAAACCAGCCCAACCCAGAATCACGAAGCCCCAGTGCAATGGTGCACTAAACAGTTCTTCCATGAACCAGAAAGCATGGCCCCATTCATTCAAACCAACATTAGGCAGAATCATCAGTGGCCCTGCAATCGCCATCACCAGCGGGAACGATATCCCACGGCTATACAGCGGCAGACGGGTCATTGCATACAGATATGAAGCAATACCACAGACGATGTACATTGGGAATGAACCATAAAATACCACTACATGGCTAGGGGTAAAGCTCGTATCACGAATAATCACTTGATGCCAGGAAGCATCTTGCTCCGTGAAGAAACTACCACCCCAGTACACCCCAAAAATGTACACGCCAATCCACATCAACCAGTAAAAATAACGTTTGATTTCCAGTTTCGGATCAAGGTTATCCAACTGCTCTTTGGTATCGCGCGTTTTCAGAATCCAACCCCAGGTTACCAGGGCAAACAGCGGCATAATGGTCATGTGTACACGCCACAACCCCATCCAGATACGATCAAACTCAGGTTCCATCGAGTCCATGCCGTGCGAATACGCAAAAGTACGCTGATACCATACCCAGAATATCGCTACCGACAGCATGGTGATCATGCCAAATTTGTACCACTTGGAGTCATACCACAACGTCATATCGTAGCCTCTTTCCGAGGTTGACGCTGCGCTGCTCGTTCCCATTGTAGTTGCCATCTCCAGTTCCTCCTATCTAACAACATTTTTGTTAAAAATCGTGATGACCTTGTTACATTTCATCACCTTTCACCACAAAAACCACAATTTTCATGCGGTCTTTGCTCTGTTTGTGACCTTTTGTTTCTGCTTTTGTTCCGGCAAAGTTACATCTTTCACGCCAGATACACCTGAAAGCGTAGTCACCTTCTCATCCTTAGTCAAGTTTTTTTGGCAATTTTCTACAGACCAGTTAAAAATCACCAATGATTCAGCTCACTAGAAAACAAAGGCCAAGTAAATCTTTCTCGACCTATTTTCCATATTTTTCTCTTCACGGTTTTTTATAGCCATTTAGTTAAAATGGTTATACCTATGAATGCCGACTCTATTGTGACAAACGCACAAAAAGTGGCTGGGAAACTGTTTATCATTTCCATTGCAAATGGCCGGCAACACCGGCACTATCTTTATGCTTCTATCCGCATTAGTAGTTCAAGCCATTCTTCTTCTGATTCCTTAATTTTTTCTTCTAAAATACAACGATTTTGATCCAGAGTCTGTATTTCTTTTTGCGTCAAATTGATATATGTCGAGCTATCCATCAAGCAATTATTGATAACATCCAGCTCAGTTTGAAGAGATGCAATTGACATTTCCAGCTTTGCTTGCTTTGTGGCCAGAAATTTTTTACTCGGATTCGGCTTGATTGCTGATAATGAAGATCTGTCTCCCGCCGACATATTAAGTTTTGTCCGCTCTGTTTTTGACATTCGTTTTTTTTCAATCCATTTTTTATATTCTTCCAAATCACCCTCGAACATTTTTGCAGATCCATCCGCAACCAGCCAAAGTTCATCAGCAACTGCTTTAATCAAGCTTCGATCGTGCGATACCAACACCACCGCACCTGGGTATTCTTCCAAAGCAAAAGTCAATAAATCGCGCATTTCCATATCAAGGTGATTGGTCGGCTCATCCAGCAGCAGAATATGTGGTTTCTGGTAAGCAATCAGAGCTAATGCCAGTCGGCTTTTTTCTCCCCCAGAAAAAGTTGCAACGGGTCGATCTTCATCATTTCCCGCTAGACCGAAGCGCCCCAGAAAATTTCTTAATACTAATTCTGTTTCACCAGGAGCAATTTTCTGCATATGCTGCAAAGGGGTTTTATTACCATCCAGATATTCCAACTGATGCTGGGCAAAATAGCCAACACGAATATCGGAATTAATATGTATTTGCCCAATTGTCGGCTTGAGCTCACCGATTAAAAGCTTGATCAGTGTTGACTTGCCCGCACCATTAGGCCCTATCAGCGCCACACGCGCACCTGTGCGCAGAGAAAGGTTGATCTGGTCAAATATCAATTGATCACTATATCCGAAACCAGCACTTTCAGCCTGTATCAACAAATCCGGGCCGCGTTCCGGTGCTTCGATTTTAAATTGATAGTGATCACTCTTGCCGCGAGCAGGAGCAATTCTTACCAAACGCTCCAGAGCCTTAAGCCGACTCTGTGCCTGTTTTGCCTTAGTTGCCTTGGCACGAAATCGCCGCACAAAATCTTCCATGTGTGCGATCTGTTGCTGCTGTTGCTGAAAAGCCTGATCCTGCTGATTTATTCTCTCAACCAACGCACGCTCAAATTTATCGTAGTTGCCACTGTAAGTATCGATTACACCATCCTGCATATAGGCCACCTGATTGATACATGCATTCAGAAATTCACGATCATGCGAAACAACGATCAAACTTCCAGGGTAACGTGCAAGATATTCTTCCAGCCATACAATCGCCTCCAAATCAAGATGATTTGTCGGCTCATCCAGCAGTAGTAGATCGGCACGTCGCATCAGAGCCCTTGCCAAATTGAGCCGCATACGCCATCCGCCGGAAAAACTGCTAACAGGCTGATCCAACTCGACTTGCGAAAAACCCAGGCCATTTAATAGCTGAGCCGCACGTGCTGGCACACCGTAGCCATCAATTTCTTCAAATCGATGCTGAGCGGCAAACCAGTCCACGTCATGCGTATTGCTCTCTAACACAGATTGTAATTGCTGCCATTCCGTATCCCCTTCCAGCGTAAAAGCCAGCGCGGTTTGCGCAGAGCTAACAATCTCCTGCTCGACAAAAGCAAGTGTCTTATTTTTCTGCAACGACACTTCACCCTGGTCTGGCGTAATCTCTCCACGGATTAACCGAAACAAGGTAGATTTACCACATCCATTTCTACCGACCAACCCAACTCGTTGATTCGCAAAAACCTGCAGATTGATTTCACGCAGCAATGGAATGCCACTTTGAAGAAAAGAAAGATTACGAATCGAAAGCATAAAAACCTCATCATTACTGGATCTAATCCAAGTGGTTACAAAAAAATTAACACGAAAACGAGATCATTGTTGGGACAAGGGTCTCGCTGTACAATGACCTCCTATCTTAAAAAATATACTTTAAGTCACTCTCACAAACCATCCGGTTTTTTGTTCGACCAACTCGTCTACTCAGATTTTATATTTTCCGATATGGATACAGCATTCAACTACCCTGTGCGCGTTTATTACCAGGACACCGATACCGGCGGCGTGGTGTATCACGCGACCTACCTGAACTTCATGGAACGCGCCCGATATGAATGGTTGCGTGAACTGGGTTTTGAAGTGGATGGAATGATTCACTCGCATAAAATGATATTTCTGGTTCGCTCACTCAATATTGAATATTTTAAGCCAGCCCTGTTGGACGATCTGCTGCAGGTAACTGTGCAGGTATCTGAAATAGGGCGAAGCCGGATTACCCTGCAACAGAAAGTATTAAGGGAGGATGGCTTATTGGTCAGCGCAACTGTCCACGTGGTATGTGTAGGCGCCGAAACATTAAGACCAATCAGTGTTCCGCTACCACTTCGCCAAAAAATTGAGAAAACATCATCATGAACTCAACTGTTACCAACGATTTATCTTTATTTTACCTGATTAGCAGCGCAAGCTTGCCCGTGCAGCTGGTCATGCTACTTTTGCTCGTGGCTTCCTTTTTTTCCTGGTGGTTTATTTTTCGCAAATTGTTTGCAATACGGCAGGCAACCAGACAAACAGATGAATTCGAAAATGCCTTCTGGCGAGGCGCTGATTTGAATGCGCTCTACCAGCATGCTGCTGGCGGTCGCGAGACTGTGGGCAGCATGGAACGTATTTTTGAAGCAGGGTTTCGCGAATTTACCAAACATCAACCCGGCGTGGAGGCTGGGATCATCATGGACAGCACCCGTGGCGCAATGCGCGCGGTTTATCAACGCGAAATGGATAAGCTAGAATCACATCTGCCATTTCTCGCCACCGTCGGCTCAGTCAGCCCCTATATCGGCCTGTTTGGAACAGTGTGGGGCATCATGAATGCTTTTCGCGAATTATCCAATATCGCACAGGCGACCATTGCACACGTTGCGCCTGGCATTGCCGAGGCGCTGATCGCAACGGCAATGGGACTTTTTGCTGCCATTCCTGCTGTAATCGCCTACAATCGTTATGCCAGCGAAACGAGCCAATTGGCAACGCGCTTTGAGAGCTTTATTGATGAAGTTGCCAATGTACTGCAGCGTCGTATCGCCCAGCCAAGAAATCCTGCGGGGCATTTATGATGCAACGTCGTAACAAACGCCAACTGATGAACGAAATCAATGTAGTACCTTATATTGACGTCATGTTAGTGTTATTGATTATCTTTATGATTACGGCACCACTTATCCATCCAGGCCAGGTTGAACTGCCTGAGATCGGGCAATCTTCTACGCCACCCGTCGAACCACTTGAAGTCAGCATCGACGTTGATGGCGGCCTGACGCTACGTGACCGCGCAGCAAAAGGTGAGGAACAAAAAGTAGATCGCGATCGACTGGTGGAGCTGATCAAACTCAAGCAGCAACAGAATGCAGAGCAACCTGTTGTTATTGCTGCCGACAAACGTGTTCGTTATGAAGAGGTCATTCAGATTATGGATTTGTTACAGCAACAGCAGGTCAGAAGAATCGGCCTGCTGACCCGCCCAAAATAATCAATTGACAAACATGCAAACGGCCATCCAGCCAGATAATCATCATGCAGAACCTGGGAAAGTGCGCGCAGCACTTTTTGCTCTGCTTATTCATCTGGTTTTCTTCGGCTTGCTGATATTTGGTCTGAACTGGAAGAATGAAGCGCCCGAAGCAACTATAGTGGAATTATGGCAAAATTTTGCCGAGACCGAGCCTATCAAAACCACACAGCCGATCAAGCCGACTCCACCTACCCCGCCAGTCGTACAAAAGCCTGAACCAAAGGTTGAACCCAAACCGCAACCTGTGGAATCGAAGTCACCTCGTCAACCTGCTATCACAACTGCCGAGCCTTCCCCACCTTTGCGTAAACCAGCCATTTCACTGAAGGCAATAAAAGAGAAACCTGCACCCAAGCAAACAGCGGAAAAACCGCCTGAGCCTGTTAAAAAAACTGTGCCAGAAACACCATCTGACAAAGATATTCCCCAAAAGCCAGTTGAAAAAAAGATTGCAAATACCCAAGCAACTGAGCAAAAAAAACAGCAGGAACAAGAACGCCTGGCATTAAAAGCAAAGCAGGCTCAAATACTGGATGAAATTGCAAAATACAAGGCGATGATCCAAGCCAAAATTCGCAGCCGGATCGTCATGCCACCTGATCTCCCCGGTAATCCGGTTGTCGAATTTCGTGTCATCCTACTGCCAGGTGGTGATGTATTGAGTGTGGACCTACGTCGCTCAAGTGGCTTTACTGTGTTTGATGATGCCGTAGAAAGAGCAGTGCACCTTGCAAGACCTTTACCTTTGCCACCTGATCCCGCCTTTTTCAGGGAATTCCGCGATTTCAGTCTGACTGTGTATTATCGTGAATAACTTTTCCAAAAGTCTTTTTTGAGAACTTTCACCATGCATTTACGTAATTTGATTTGTATCATATGGATGCTGCTGGTTGGCACCACGACAGGCTTGCATGCCGCGCTAAATATCGAAATATACGGCGGGGGTGGCAGCAAAATTCCGATTGCGCTGGTACCTTTTGCTGCTGAAGCGCAACTCCCGGAACGGGTCTCGGCAGTTGTAGCGGCTGATCTGGAGCGGAGTGGCTTATTCAAGCTGGTTGATACTTTTGGTGCTTCTCCGCATGAACTCGACCAAGTCAACTATGCCGACTGGCAGAATCGGAACGCGGCAGCGCTGGTGATCGGCAGTATCTCAACACAACCAGATGGTCGCCTGGATGTGCGCTTTCGCCTGCTGGACGTTGCCAAACGTATCCAACTCGCGGGTTTTTCATCCATTGTCACAACCGATCAATTACGCGCCCTCTCCCACCGCATCGCCGATGTCATATATGAAACCTTGACGGGCGAGCCCGGGTTTTTTAGTTCCCGTATCGCCTTTGTCAGGAAGCAAGGCGATCAGTATGCGCTCCAGATTTCGGATTACGATGGTCTCAATGCGCGCTCGTTGATCGAGTATAGCGAGCCCATCATTTCTCCTGCCTGGTCGCCCGATGGCAGCAGAATCGCTTACGTTTCTTTTGAAAAAAAGAAACCGGTCGTTTATGTCCAGACGCTGGCCACGCGCGAACGCAAGGCAGTAGCAAATTTCAAGGGAAGCAACAGCGCTCCCGCCTGGTCACCCGATGGGCGCAAACTGGCGGTTGTGCTCTCACAGCAAGGTGGGTCACAGATTTATCTGATCAATGCGGATGGTAGCGGACTGCAACGACTCTCGCAGAGCAGTAGTATCGATACGGAACCCACATTCTCACCGGATGGCCGCTGGATCATCTTTACTTCTGACAGAGGCGGCAGTCCGCAGATCTATCGAATGCCGGCATCCGGGGAAAATACCGGCAGAGCCGAGCGGTTAACTTTTGAAGGTGACTACAATGTTAGTCCGCGTATCAGTCCTGATGGAAAAATGCTGGTTTATATTCGTCGCAATGCCGGCGGATTCAACGTCGCAGTACAAGATATGTCCACCCGCCAAGCGCAGATATTGACTGATTCCAAATTCGACGAGTCCCCAAGTTTTTCCCCAAATAACCGTATGATACTGTACGCATCTGAAATCAACAGGCGTGGTATATTATCGCTCGTTTCAGTAGATGGGCAAGTGAAACAACGGCTTTCTCCAGACATGGACAATATACGCGAACCGGCGTGGGGTCCGTTACCGGGAAAACGATAATTTGTGTAGTAATGACCAATCATTCTTCGAAAGGAAAAAAATGAAACTAATTTTTAGTTTATTTATAGTGCTAGCATTAGCCGCTTGCTCAAGCACCAAGCCAGTGTCCACAACTGATATCAGTGATCGCTCGGACAGCAGGAGTGGGATAAATGGAAATGATGGGCGCTCCAGTTTTGGCATGAATCCACTACAAGACCCCAACAACATCCTGTCACGTCGGAGCGTTTACTACGATTTTGACAGCTATAGCGTCGCCAATGAGTACCGTGACCTGGTATTAGCTCATGCTGCTTATTTACGCGACAACGGTAGTGCACGGGTATTGCTCCAAGGCAATACCGACGAACGAGGGAGCCGTGAATATAATCTTGCACTGGGTCAACGCCGCGCCGACAGCGTCAAAAGTATCATGTTACTATCAGGCGCCAGGGATGAACAGGTTGAATCTGTAAGCCTCGGAGAAGAAAAACCTCGCGCGCTGGGTAATGACGAGTCTTCCTGGGCAGAAAACCGCCGTACCGATATTCTCCATCAGGGAGAATACTGATGCGGTTGCGTGCTTTCCTGCTACTATTATGCTTAGGCAGTAATCTGTGTTTTGCTGGATTATTTGATGATGCCCATGCGCGTGAACAAATAGAAACCATGAAAGCACGCATCGACTTTATTGAAAATACGCTCTCTGGGCAAGCCTTAATCGAGCTGCATACCCAAAGTGAAACAATCAGAATCGAACTAGGTAAATTACGTGGTCAGCTGGAAGAACTTCAGGAAGAAAACCGGGCTTTGCGCCAGCAACAAAAAGATTTCTACCTGGACCTCGATAGCCGTTTACGCGCACTGGAAACCGGCACACCTGGCTCACCTCTGCAAAATCCCGGAAATAGAATCAGTGATACCGCGCCACCCACAGGGTCAACCGATCTTGACAGACCAGTTACAACAGCACCTAACACATTATCCGAACGTAGCGGAAGTCGGCTGCAACCATCTGATGCGGTACAGCGCAGTCGCTATGACACTGCATACGATCTGTTTAAAGATGGCAGCTATGACGCGGCTATCGCCGAATTTGAATCTTTTATAAAACAATACCCTCAGTCCCAACTGGCACCCGCTGCCGCTTACTGGATCGGCAACTCATATTACGCTCAACGTGATTTCGATGAATCCATTGCTGCACAGCAATGGCTAATCGAAACTTATCCTGCCAGTTCTAAAATTCCCGATGCACTCCTTAACATGGCCAGCAGCCAGGCAGAAAAAGGCCAACGCGCTATCGCCCAAAAAACACTCAAGGATCTTATTGCTCGTTATCCTGATAGCGGAGCTGCCCTGAAAGCTAAAGCACGTTACGAATCAATAAAAAAATAATTCTGCCAAGAACACCGACGGCCTGCTGCAAACAAGTCAAGCTAGGTCATTTGGCTGCTAATTTTGTCTGTCCATCCATAACCAAATGCCACGTATTACCGAAATCTTTTACTCACTTCAGGGAGAAACTAGCCGAGTTGGATTGCCAACGGCATTTATCCGTCTGACAGGCTGTCCGTTGCGCTGCGGGTATTGCGATACCAGCTATGCCTTCTCTGGTGGGACATTGATGTCAATCGATAGCGTGATCAATCAGGTCGCCTTATTTTCAACGCATTATGTAACGGTTACAGGCGGCGAACCACTTGCCCAGGTTGATTGCCTGCCCCTGCTGGCGTCACTCTGCGATCTCGGTTATTCCGTTTCACTCGAAACCAGTGGTGCGATCGATATATCCCCAGTAGACACGCGCGTCTCCCGCATTGTTGATATCAAAACACCTGGCTCTGGCGAAGTTGAAAGAAATAACTGGAAAAACCTGGAATATCTAACCGCGCAGGATGAATTAAAATTTGTACTATGTGATGAAAATGATTACCACTGGGCCAAACAGGTGATGCACGATCGCAAGCTTGATCAAATTTGCCCAATTTTATTCTCGCCTGTTTTCCAGCAACTTGATCCAACCGCCCTGGCTACCTGGATTTTGCAGGATAAACTACCTGTCCGCCTACAGCTGCAGTTGCACAAACTGATCTGGGGTGAGTGCGCGGGCAAATAAAACTGATGCGTTCTGTATGAAAAAAGCAGTTGTACTGTTGTCTGGTGGCATGGATTCAGCGACCACTCTGGCTATCGCGCACCAGGCGGGTTTTCTCTGTTATGCATTGAGTATAGATTACGGTCAGCGCCACCACTCTGAATTACAGGCTGCTGCAAATATTGGTAATCTGATTCAGGTAGCAAGCCATCAATTCATCAAACTAGATTTGACTACCCTCGCCTCCAGCGCGCTAACTGATCCCTCAACTACTCTCCCTACGAAAGAAGAACCGGGTGAAATTCCGATCACTTATGTGCCAGCCCGCAATACCATTATGCTGTCACTTGCCCTGGCATGGGCAGAAGTACTGCAGAGTTATGATATTTTTATCGGTGTGACTGCGGTTGATTACTCTGGCTATCCCGATTGTCGGCCAGATTATATTGCTGCGTTTCAGAAAATGACCAATCTCGCGACAAAAGCCGGCAGAGAAGGTAAATATTTTCAAATTCATGCTCCCTTAATAAACTGCTCAAAAGCCGCTATTATTCGGAAAGGTATTACTCTTGGGCTGGATTACAGCCTGACGGTTTCCTGTTACCAAGCTGACGAATCCGGACATGCCTGCGGACACTGCAACGCCTGCCGCATACGCCATGCCGGTTTCATCGCAGCAGGTATTGCCGATCCAACCCGCTATCAGGAAAAGTGAGGTTGCCCTCGTTTGCCCCGCTCAATGGTTATACCCAGCTTTCGAACGCCATCCAACACATCCAGTTTAGCTGCGTTCACTTTCACCCATGGCGACTGAAATTCTGTCAGAATCATCTGCGCAATATTTTCTGTCAATGTTTCCAGTAAAGAAAAATGTTGCTCAGCGAGCATGGCACGAATACGCTCCACAATTTGTGCGTAATCCAGCGTGTCTTCAATCTGATCCGTCAGATAGTCATGTTTTGATGGTAAGCCGATTTCGAGATTCAGCTCAATCGTCTGAGGGATTTTTTTCTCCCAGGGATAAATGCCAATCAAGGTTTTGATTCTGAATGCTTCAAGAAAAATAATATCCATTTAAGGTGTAATCAAAGTGACAAATAAGAGTGATGATGTCAGATTTTAATCTATTGAAGAAAAGATGAGCATCTTGACAGTGCTGTTGATTCTGGCTGCTTACATACTCGGATCCATACCTTTCGCCGTCGTGGCGAGCTGGGTATTTAAACTACCCGATCCGCGCAGTTATGGTTCCGGTAATCCAGGGGCGACGAACGTCTTACGTACTGGAAAAAAAGGGGCTGCAATTCTGACTCTGTTGGGTGATGCGGGCAAGGGGTGGCTGGCTATTGTGCTCGCCCGTCATTTTACAGCGCCCGATGGAGAAAGCACCATTTTGATTGCCGGAATGATGCTGGCTGTTTTTATAGGTCACCTGTATCCAATTTTCCTGAAGTTTCACGGAGGCAAAGGCGTCGCGACTGCTGCGGGTGTGTTGCTGGGTTTGACTCCATGGCTAGGTGCACTCACTATGCTAACTTGGATAATTGTTGCATTTTTATCACGAATTTCATCACTGGCTGCTCTGTCATCGGCGTTATTGGCGCCATTTTATACACACTGGCTATTACAGGACAATATTCTGACTTCAACCGTACTGATTATTTCAGTTCTAATGATGACGCGCCATCGGTCCAATATTACCAACCTGCTTGCAGGCAAGGAAACACGTATTGGAAAGTAAGAAATAATTACAGCCCAGTAGTCTGGCGCCACCAGTATCATTCCATTATTTCGTCTAATGGCCAGCGAGCCTTAACGCTAAAGCTACCGTTACACTTGGGTAACGATTGCGCATATTGCAAGCGCAATGCTCCGGCAAGTGCAATCATGGCTCCATTATCGGTACAAAATACTAATTCTGGAAAAAAAACCGTGGTGCCATCTGCTTGTATCCGCTGTAAAAGCTTCTGCCGTAATCGTGCATTGGCACCCACACCACCAGCCACAACTAAGCGTTGCAGCCCCGTCATTGTTAACGACGCCGCCGATTTTGTTACTAAGACATCCGTCACTGCTTCTTCAAAAGCCAATGCGATATCAGCATAACTCTCACTATCTTCCTTATGCTGCTCGATCAGTAACGCGACCGCCGTCTTCAATCCACTGAAACTGAAATTTAGATCCCCACTGTGCAACATTGGGCGTGGCAGTCTGAATTTTCCTGGTTGCCCTGTCCGCGCTATTTCTTCCAATCTCTGGCCACCTGGATAACCCAATCCCAATAGCTTTGCCGTTTTGTCAAAAGCCTCCCCTGCGGCATCATCTACTGTTTCTCCCAGCAATTGATAACGCCCAACACCCTCTACCAGCATCAGTTGAGTATGTCCGCCAGACACCAGCAAAGCCACGAAAGGAAAGGTCGGTGCTGGCCGGGATAGTAGTGGCGACAAAAGATGACCTTCAAGATGATGCACAGCAAGTGCCGGAATTCCCAGCGCATACGCCAGCGACGCACCTATACTCGCACCGGTCAATAACGCCCCGGCTAGACCCGGGCCTTGCGTATATGCTATGGCACTGATCGCTTTCAAAGATATTTGGGTCTGCCCAAGTAACGTCTTAATGAGCGGCAGCACCCGGCGAATATGATCACGGGAAGCGAGTTCCGGTACCACACCACCATATTCGCTATGTAAACTGATCTGAGAATGAAGCACATGTCCTAATAGACCATGTTCAACATGATAAAGTGCGACCCCGGTTTCATCACAGGATGTTTCCAATCCGAGAACGATCATACTGAATAGGCCTTACATTTCACAAATGGTTGTTCTTGCTTGACAAGGGTAATCATTTTACTTTTCAGTAATTTATCTTAGCATATGCTTTTTAGACATCCAGCTTCAAAAAATCGCCGTTAATCGAATAGATGGTACACAGAAAAACCACAATTTTTTAATGGATTATTTGAAAAATAGATATTAGCACGCGACAGCTGGTCAAGCGTTATCAGCGGAAAGGTCTTTCTGAATTGATCAGCAAGAAACGTGACTACACCTCGAATTACCGTCACCGAACTGATTAGCGCACATTCCTATGGCTTTGGTCCAGCACTACGAGCTTGCAAGGGGCTGACCAGGCTGCTCGGTACGGCTTCATGATGCATAACCGCATATATTCTATGGTAGCATGTTGCACAGTTTTATCGACTGAACGCATTGGAATCAGCCTTGTATCGGCATATCCCGACAAACTTCATCATGATGCTCCTCGCCTCAGAGCTTCACAAATTTAAAACAATATTAACCAACCCGCAGCATAAACAATTCAGGGCATTTCTAAAAACTCATCCTTCGTTACTCACAAAAAATGTTTCCTTACATATCAATTATATGCTGCGTCAACATTTTTTACCCGCGCCTAGTCTTACTTAGAACGCCGCATTTTTAGAGGTAGTGCCCACCATTTAACCAAGGAATCAGGATCATGACTGACTGGACTGACGGCTATGTGGCCGATATCACTTATACCCACGGATACTATTCAGAACTCAATCCCTTACGCATGCGCCTGGCGCTACTTTATGCCGGTATACGGCCACCAACTGTTGATACTGCTTGTGAGCTGGGTTTTGGCCAGGGTATGAGCATCAATCTCCATGCCGCCACTTCTGCTACTCAGTGGCATGGTACTGATTTCAATCCCTCACAGGCAGGTTTTGCACAAGAACTGGCACAAGCGTCCGGGTCGAATGCGCATCTTTTTGATGAAGCATTTGCTGATTTTTGTGCACGCAGCAATCTGCCGGACTTTGATTTCATTGGTCTACATGGTATCTGGAGCTGGATTTCTGATGACAACCGACAATCCATCGTTGATTTCATTCGCCGCCGGCTTAAAGTGGGCGGCGTACTCTACGTCAGCTACAACACGCAACCCGGCTGGGCGGCGATGGTACCTTTGCGCGAGCTGCTGGCCAGGCATACCGAAGTACTCGGCATGAAGGGGCAGGAAATTTCGCAACGTATCGACACGGCACTGGATTTTTCCGGAAAGCTGTTTGATGCCAATCCAGCTTTTGCTCGTGCCAACCCTCAAGTGGCGGAGCGATTGAAGAAAATCCGGGAACAGAATCGTCACTACCTTGCACACGAATATTTCAATCGCGACTGGCACCCAATGAGTTTTGCCCGTATGGGCGAGTGGCTCGCACCGGCAAAGATCGATTATGCGTGTTCCGCAAATTATCTCGATCATATCGATGTACTGAATCTCACCGCTCAACAGCAGACGCTACTTAAGGATATTCCTCACCCCATGTTTCGCCAATTGGTGCGGGATTTCTGTATCAATCAACAGTTCCGACGCGATTTCTGGGTCAAAGGCGCGCGCCCGCTGAACACGCTTGAGCAAGCCGAGCTGTTACGCACCGAACGCTGTGTGCTGGCACAACCACGTGCGCAGGTGAGTCTTAGAGCAAATGGTAATCTGGGCGAAGCAACGCTACAGGAGGCAATTTATGCGCCTGTACTGGATGCGCTCGCCGACCATCAGCCGCGAACCTTAACTGAACTGGAACAGGCCGTTAAACGGCAGAGCATTACCTTTGCACAGTTGCTGCAGGCGGTCATCGTACTGTCTGGTAACGGTGCACTCGCGCCAGCGCAGAATGAAGCGGCCATCGCGCAGGCAAAAGAAACCAGCAAGCGTCTCAATCTGTACCTGATGACAAAAGCGCGCAGCAGTAATGAGGCTTCCTATCTTGCCAGCCCCGTCACCGGCGGGGGCATGACTGTGCCGCGCTTTCATCAACTGTTTATGCTCGCTGCTTCTCAAGGGCACAAAACACCACAGGACTGGGCGCAATATGTCTGGCATCTACTCACCCTACAGGGACAGCGCATCGTCAAGAAAGACAAAACTTTGGATACTCCAGAAGACAATCTTGCTGAACTGAGTGCACAGGCACAAACCTTTGCAGACCATGACTTGCCAATACTTAAGGCACTTCAGGTGGCTTGAGCAGGTTTCCGATAAATGCAAAACTGTGAAGATTCGAGCTGATCATAATCAACTAATATGAAGGCCGACATTACAAATAAAATTGGATATGGCTATATCTACTTCAACAACCGACCGTAGTCACGCTGGCCGTGGATGGTATCGTTATTGACCAGTATGCCTAATCAGCGCAGAACGAGGCTACGCGCAGATCAGCATATCTTTAGTTCACCGACTCGGATTAACCTGGCGGACAAACCTATCCACTCCTGGAGAGAAAACCTTTCGGTCATTTCTGTCGATACAAATGGGAGAGTCTATGTGCTCTACTTTGCCGATGATCAGAAACGAGCATCAGCTTCTTCAGTCAATCGGTGCTAAATCCCATCTAAGGGCACCCTAATGTATTCGTTTTTTGTATTCTGGCAGCAATCATGAGAAACCTCTACCACCTAACTGCCAGTCAGCCCGCTACGCCGAGGAATGTTCACCGGGAGGCTCATCATCAAACCAGCGATACAGCACAGGCAGGACAACCAGCGTCAGCAACGTTGAGGTAATCAGTCCACCGATCACCACAATAGCAAGCGGCTTTTGCACTTCCGAACCAGGGCCGGTCGCGAAAAGGAACGGTGCCAATCCAAGCATCGCGACAGTTGCAGTCATCAATACGGGGCGGAAGCGCTGCTCGCAACCCTTGATAACAGCATCCCTCACACTTACCCCTTCCTCACGTAGCTTGCGGATATAAGAAATCAGTACGACACCGTTCAGAACAGCGATTCCCCATAACGCAATAAATCCTACCGATGCCGGCACCGACAAATATTCTCCGGTAAAAAACAGCGCGACCACTCCGCCAATCGACGCAAACGGCAAAACCAGAATGATCAGTGCCGCCAGTTTGATGGAATTAAACAACAGAAATAACAGAAAGAAAATGGCCGCGATTGTAATCGGAACAATTACCGACAGCGTTTCCATAGCACGCTCCATGTTTTCAAACTGACCACCCCACTCAAAGAAATATCTGGAAGGCAATACCACTTCCTCAGCAATACGCTCCTGAATTTCAGCGACAAATCCACCTAAATCGCGTCCTTCAACGTTTGCACCAACTACGACGCGACGCTTGGCACTCTCACGCGAAACTTGCGCTGGCCCATCCACAATCTTGATCTTTGCCACCGAGTGCAACGGAACCCTGACACCATCGTGTGCAGTCAACAACAGATTACGAATTTCCCTGATACTGTCTCGGAAATTTTCCGGAAAGCGCACTACGATATCAAAGCGGCGTTCGCCTTCGTATAGGCTGGTTACGCTACGGCCACCAATTGCAGTTTCAATCAGTTCATTGACATCGGCGACATTGATGCCATTGCGCGCGATCGCATTACGATCGATATCAATCGTCAACGATTGTTGCCCGGACAGGCGTTCGATGCGAATATCACGTGCTCCGGGTACATTGCGCAGAATACGGGCGATTTGTTCTGATAGTGCTCGCAGATCTTTCAGATCGTCCCCGAAGATCTTGACCGCAATTTGTGAGCGTACACCTGTAACCATTTCATCAACCCGTTCCGCAATCGGCTGCGACAACACAATATTGACGCCTGGCAGTACTTCGAGAATTTCTCGTATGTCCTCATCCACTTCATCCTGGGTTCGCCCAGAATCCGGATCGAGGACAACAATGGGGTCAGATTCATTCTGTCCAGCAGGATCGGCGGGAGATTCACCCCGCCCCAGTTTAGATACCACACTTTTAACACCGGGCACCTGTGATACCATTTTCATCGCTTCCATTTCCATCGCGATAGCTTCACCCAGCGAGATCGAAGCAACACGATTAATCTGTGGAGTAAGCGCGCCTTCCTGCAAAATAGGAATGAAGGATTTACCAAGAAATGGAAAAAGTGAAAAAGAGGCCAACAGTAATATCAGCGAAGTGACAATTGTAATTCTGCGGTTGGCCAGCGCTTTATTAAGTAAAAACTTATAAGCAAACCTCAGTCTGGCAATGATACGGGTATCGTGATCTGCGCCACCTTTCAGAAAAAATACACACAACACCGGAGATAATGACAGCGACACAATCAGTGAAACGGCCAAAGCGATGGCAATCGTATAGGCAAGCGGGCTGAATAGCTTACCTTCCATTCCCTGCAAGGTCATCAGAGGCAGGAAAACCAGAATGATGATGCAAATCCCAAAGATTACCGGTACGCCCACCTCACTCACTGCGTTAACGATTATACTCAGGCGCGTATCCTTGGCGTCGGCGCTGTGCCCCAGACGATGAAAAACGTTCTCAACCACCACCACGGTGGAATCCACCATCAGGCCGATCGCGATCGCCAGCCCGCCTAATGACATAAGGTTGGCAGAAATACCCTGCTGATTCATCACCATGAAAGTGATCAATGGCGTGATAACAAGCGTTGCCACCACGATCAGACTGGAGCGGACATCCCCCAGAAATATAAACAGAATGACAATAACCAGAAAAATACCTTCTATCAATACCTTCGTCACTGTCCACAATGCAGCATCGACCAGATCGGTACGATCATAATAAGGCACAATCTGCAAACCATCCGGCAATAAGCCACGCGCATTGATGTCCGCCACACGTTCCTTGACACGCCCGACAATTTCCTTGGCGTTGCCGCCTCTGACCATTAGCACGATACCGGAAGCCGATTCCGTATAGCCGCCTTTGATAATCGCGCCTGCCCGAACTTCCGTGCCAAGTTTTACTTCAGCCACATCGCGCACAAATACTGGCACACCGTTTTCTTCAGCGAGTACGATATTGGCGATATCCTCCAAGGTACGAATCAGCCCTACCCCCCTTACCAGATACTGCTCAGCAGCCAGGGGCAATATTCCTCCGCTGGAATTGGCATTATTACCAGCAATGGCGCGCTCGACCTGTTTAAGCGTTAAATTATAATGGCGCAATTTATTGGGATCAGTCAGGACATGGAATTGCTTGACATAGCCGCCCTGCGAGTTTATTTCGGCCACACCCGGGATCGAGCGCAACAGTGGCCGAACCACCCAGTCCTGAACTATACGGCGCTCAGTCAGTTCTTCAACCGTCAACGCGCGTTCGCCATCATCTGGATGATCGATCGTATACTGGTAAACCTCCCCCAATCCTGTCGAGACTGGACCAAGCACAGGCGTAATACCGGGCGGCATTCTGGTGGAAACTTCCAGCAATCGTTCCATCACCAGTTGGCGGGCAAAGTAAACATCTGTTGCGTCAGTAAAGACCAGCGTGATGATTGATAAACCGCTTTTATTCAAGGAGCGCATCTCTTCCAGCCCGGGTAGGCCGGTCATCGAGATTTCAAGCGGAACCGTTACCAGACGCTCAATTTCTTCGGGGCTACGGCCAATCGCTTCGGTGGCAATCTGTACCTGAATATTGGTCACATCGGGAAAGGCGTCCACAGAGAGCTTCTGGGAAGCTTGAAAACCAAATCCAACAAAAATCAATGCCACCACCACCACTACCAGGCGTTGTTTCAGCATTGCCCGCACGAAAGTAGTAATCATTTTCTACTCCAGCTCGGTGCGTTTACGCTCATTATTGAGATGAAACGCTCCTTCGATCACGATACGTTGACCTGCCGTCACTCCGGAAAGTACTGGCCGCAGACGATTGACGGCCGAACCCAGCTCCACCGGTACCAGCGTATAAGTGTTGTCACCCTGTTCGACAAACACATGGTCCTGATTATTCTCACGAACAACGGCATCATCAGGAATAACCAGGTGCTCATGTGACTGCTCGGTAATATGTACCGTCGCAAGCATATCCGGCTTCAGTTTGCGCAACGAATTATCCACCTCAGTCCGCACCATCACTGTACGGGTCAGTGGATTCACTATATCTGCCACAGCTATGATTACGCCAGTAAAGCTTTCATTTCCCAGCGCCGGCACCAGGATTTCAACATTCTGACCTCGCCTGACAAACCGGGCGACTTGTTCTGGTACATCTCCTACCACCCAGACAACTGACAAATCAGCCAGGGTAAACAGCAAATCCGAAGGTTGAACCACTTGTCCCTGGGCAACATTACGCTCAATAACGATGCCACTTCTGGGTGCTTTGATTTCGATAGAAGGTAAAATACGTCCATGTCGGACCAAGTCGAGCATGGCGCCGTTATCCACCCCCAGCAAGCGGAGTTGATCCTTCGCAGCGCTCAGGTCTGCCCGGGCAATTTGTGCTTCGGACTCACGCCGTTGCAATTCAGCCGCACTGATGACATCACCGGCAAACAGCAACCTGGCACGCTTCGCAGCCTGATCGGCGAGTGTTGCCAATGAATTTGCGCGCAAGAAGGACAGTTGCGCCTGTGTCAGCTCCGGGCTGGCAATACGTGCCAGTTTCGCGCCCGCTTCGACACTATCACCAAGCTGAACATAAATCTCAACAATACGGCCGGTAATACTGGCACCCACACGCACTACACGCTGCTCATGCACCTTGATTTGCCCTGGCACATGCAATTGCTCGGCTATATCAGCAACGAACGGTTCCCCGATTTTGACCCGCTGTGCCATCTCCCCCTTGAGGATAACCTCGTTATGCCCGGATGATGTTTGCGCATCCTTGTTATCAACTTCTTCAGGAACTGACTGCTGACAGCCCACGATCAGCATGATCAGAAAAATGCAGGGAGCTAAGGTTATTTTGTTCACGTTCATTCGATATATTGGTCTTGTGGATAATGGGCACGTAATCGGTCGATTTCCGCTGCAGCCGCCTGCAATTCAAATTGGGCCTGTAGTAATTCCGAGCGCGTATTGCGCAACACCCGCTGGGTATCGAGCACTTCCATGAATCCTCGTTCCCCAAGACGAAAAGCGGTTTCTGCCACACGCAAGGCAGCCTCTGCCTCGCGGACGATTCCGCCCTCGAACATCTCCACCCGACGCCGGGCGATTTCCATCGACTGCCAAGCCGATTCAAGTAACCGCACGATTTCGTAGCGCCGATAATCGAGTGTTTCACGTAAGCGCGCCGCATCAAATACCGCTGCATCAATCTCGCCACGGCGTCGATAAAATAGAGGAATTTTGACACTCAATCCGGCAGTATTGGAAGTAAATTGCCGGTCCTGATAATTGCTGTACAGAATATTTACCGAAGGCAACACGGCAGCCTTTTCCTGATCGATCCGCAAATTTGCCCGGGCCTGCTCGGCCTCGAGACGCACAATATCCGGATTGCTCACTGGCAACTCCGCGCGTAATTCCTCCAATGAAGGTAAATCGACGGGATCCCCTAATCTAGCCACAACATCGAAAGTCGGTGGCAATGTCCCTGCGGTCAGCTGCAGCAGTGCAATACGTGAGCGCTCGACGTCCAACAGTGTCGCCTGTTTTCGGTTGGCTGCGGTCATGACCTCGGTATCCGCACGGATCAATTCGAAACGGGCGACCTCCCCGACTTCCACACTCAAACTGATGCGGCGGCGTATCGCTTCCATCAGGTCATAAATATCTGACTCGATCTCCGCCTGCCCTTTGCGCAGCAAATACTCATAAACAGTCACACGCAATCTGGCAGTCAAGTCCGCGCGTGCCTGATCGAGACTGGCACGGCTTGCTTCAACGCCAGCCTCCGCCCCGTCAATACGTGCATTACGTAATAATGGATTTTCCAGAGGCTGGCTCACAGTCACTTGGCGCTGCATCGAAGCGGGTCCGGTATCGATCTCCGGCAAGCGTGGGCTATCCGGCCCTGCCATAAAGCTTACTTCTGGATTGGGAAAAGCGGCTGCACTGACCACTTCTGACTTGGCTATCTCCACCTGAGTGCGTGCTGCTTGCAGCAGGCCATTAGCCTGTAAGCCGAGGCGCTGAATATCCTCTATGGTATATAGGTTGCTCGCTGCAGTAACCACGCCAGAGAAAAACAACCCTGCTGCGAAACTACCCAGGAAATGTCCTACAAATTTTTTTTGCATCGAAATTACAGTAGTATTGTACTGAATGGCCAGCATCCTAGCTATTCAGGACACTGACAGTGGCAGCTTTTGATTGCAATTAATTACTTTTGTCGCCTAAGTATACCGTTTTTCAGTTTTTGGTATAACGCGATTTCAATTTTCAATTAACAAAGTACTCCTTGACTCTACAGTTCTCTCATCTTTTGACACGAAATCCGGCTTTCAGTAAAGTCGCTGAAGTTGTGCATAAATCTATTCTCATTCACCTCCTCGCAAACACACCTCATCATACACAATCTCCTCACGAAACTTCCCTGGATGCCGGCTTCTCCACGGCAAAACCCTGATTTTCATGCTCACGGTTGACCATTTATCCCGTTCTATACTTCAACCAGTCTCGTTCAGTCTGGCTGATGGAGAATGCCTCGCTGTACAGGGCCCTTCCGGTTCGGGTAAAAGCCTACTGTTGCGAGCCATCGCGGATCTCGACCCACATGAGGGAACGATCAGTCTCGATGGCGTTGCGTGTCATACCATTCCTGCACCACAATGGCGCCTCCAAGTCATGTATCTGCCTGCGGAAGCGGGCTGGTGGGAAGATCGGGTGGATGCACATTTTCCGGATTGGGAAGCAGCTTGCTTCTGGGTCGAAGCCTTGCAGTTACCGACTTCCATCCGTAGCGCCGCGATACGAACCTTGTCCACTGGAGAACGGCAGCGGCTCGCCCTGGCACGCGCCCTTGTGCGTAGTCCTCGCGTGTTGATGCTCGATGAACCGACTTCCGGTCTCGACCGAACAAGTGTCTCCATCGTCGAATCTCTTTTGCTGCAACTGCTGCAGAATGGTACCAGCCTGTTGTGGGTGACACACGACCCTGCCCAGGCACAGCGGATTGCACAACGCTGCCTGCATGTGCAGAACGGCCATGTCCTTGAAACCACGCTCCGCACATCCGTTATCTCATGAACCACATCACGCTCGACCTGTACGATCTGGTGCTGGCCTCGGTACTGGTGATATTCAATGGATGCCTGTCTTTTTACCTGCAGCTGCGGCTGGAGCGCCAACTGTTGATCGCCACCCTGCGCATGATCGTGCAACTGACCCTGATCGGATTCGTGCTGAAAACGCTGTTCGCGCTGTCTTCTCCACTCTGGACTGGGCTGATGGTATTGCTCATGGTGCTGTTTGCCGGTCGTGAAATCATTGCCCGGCAAGAACGACGGCTGGCAGGTCTGTGGCTTTATGGGCTGGGAACCGGCTGCATGCTGTTGGCAACCACAGTGGTCACATTATTTGCACTGACCACCCAGATACAACCTGATCCATGGTATGACCCGCGCTATGCCTTGCCAGTGTTAGGCATGATTCTCGGCAATATCATGTCGGGAATCAGCCTGGGGCTATACAGCCTGTTGAACGGTGCGGCACGTGAACGTAGCGCTATCGAGGCGCAGCTGATGCTTGGCGCTACACGCTGGCAGGCAACCTTGCCAGTTACCCGCGAAGCGCTGCGCAACGCGCTGATGCCGATCATCAACACCATGGCCGCAACCGGCATCGTTTCGTTCCCCGGCATGATGACCGGCCAGATTCTCGCCGGCGCCGATCCGATGGAAGCGGTCAAATACCAGATGTTGATCCTGTTCCTGATCGCAGGAGGTACCGCTCTTGGCTCCGTCAGCGCCGTCGTAGGTGGAATTTACCGACTGACCGATACCCGGCATCGACTGCGGCTGGAGCGTTTGACAAACCGCTGAAATCCGGATGATTCTGTGCGCATTGTTTGCAGGCCGGAATTTGCGCAAACAAGATTCAGCCCTATGTCCGCTGACTGGCTATATTACAATAGACACATCATTTATTTCTTGAGGGAAACATGTCAATGAAACCATCTACAATTTTGAAAAAACTAACGATTCTTGCCGGGTTCCTGAGTATTGCCGCCATCACGGCCCCGGTACAGGCATCAGGCTCGTACATTTCCTGTTCGATGGATTACAAACTCAGTGGATGGTCATTTGTCGTCAGGCATTATGATGGCAGCGGCAACGTCACCTGCAGCAACGGTCAGCGCGCCCAGGTCAAACTGCGCTCCAGGGGAGTTGGATTCACCATTGGAAAATCCGACCTGGATGGTACCGGCTATTTTTCGGAGCTGAAAGACATCAGTGAAATTTATGGCGCTTTTGTCGCGCTGGAAGGGCACGTCGGTGTGATCCGGTCGGGACACGGGCAGGTCATGACGCGTGGCGTGGTATCTCTTGTAATTTCCGGCACCGGCCGGGGATTTGATATTGGGGTCACCTTAGGCGGGCTGGACGTCTCCCCGCTTGATCAATAGCTGTCCGGCACAATTTCTATCGCCCGTCAGATTTTGTTGAACAGGGACAATCCCGAGATACGGATAAAGGATTGCTGAGCTGCTTCAAGCAATGCCTGCTGACGGGTCAAGTCGGAGATAGCCTGGGCAAAATCCAGATCCTGCAGACGGGATAGCGACTGTTGATATTGGACGGCGGTGTCTTCTCCAGCTTGTTGCAATGCATCGACCTCCTGCAGGCGCGCACCGGCGGCGGCACGTGTGCCCAATACGTTGGTCAGGGCATGGTCTAAATTTTGCAGCGTGCTGTTCATGCTGTTGGTGAGCCTCGCATTTCCAGCCGCACCGCTCGCAGGCGTTTCCAGCGCGGCAATAAAATTACCGATGGTGGTAAACAGACTTTCATGACGGCTAGGTTGCACGGTGAATGTGTCGCCATCGGCAGGCGCTCCCTTGATGGCAAACTGCAGACCGTCAAAGCTGATCGCTTCTCCACTGGTATAGGGGCCGGATAATACCGTTCCGGGGGTAGCATTGGTCACCTCGAAGGTCGTCACACCGCCTGTCACGCTGAAACTGATCTTGTAATCATCCCCGGTCAGACTGGCGGCATCGGTTACCGAGCCGGAACCAATCACGCCACTGCCATTATTGGTATTTGTTGCAGCAGTCACAAACGTGCCATTACCATTTTTGATCTGCTCAAAAATCGCCAGCCCGGTTTCACTGACCGACAATTGACGGGAAGCAGATACCTGCGCCAGACGTTGCCCCTGATCGCCCGCATATTGCACCCCGCCGGCAACTTGAACAAAAGGCTGAGTTTTGCCTTGAAAGCCGGAGAACAGATAATTGCCCTCGTCGTCGGTCGTGTTGGCCAATCCCAACAATTCCTCGAAACGACCACGCAGCTCGATTGCCATATTCGACCGGTCGCTATCCGACAATGTTGGATTACCGACCGCTACGGTCAGCGATTGTACGTTCTGAATCAAATTAGTCACACTGCCCAGTGTACTATCGACCAGTTTAAGGCTGTCCCCTGCTCGCTGGCGGTTTTCCATGTACTGCGCATTCAATGAAGCTGCCTGGGTCAATTCATGCGCGCGCGCCGCACCAATCGGATCATCGGAGGGTGTAACGATACGCTTGCCGGTCGAGATTTGCTGTTGCAGCTTGAATAGCGAATTCTGTTGTTGCAACATGGATTTTGTGCCTTGATCGAACAGAGTATTGGTGCTGACGCGCATCATGGTTGTTTCCTCCGAATTGGGTCGATGATTTTTCTAAATTCTAAGCAAGGTATCGAACAGCGTATTGCTGACTTCAATCACCTTGCTGGATGCCTGGAACGCCTGCTGGTAACGCAACAGATTAGCCGCTTCCTCTTCCAGGTTGACGCCGGAGAGTGATTGCAGCGACTGATCGGTCTGCGCCAGCAGATTGGCCTGTGCGGTATTCATGACTTCCAGCTCGCGGGTTTGGTTGCCGATCTGGCTGACCAGGCGCGCATAACCGGATTGCAAAGACGCAGTTCCACCGATTAACGTCTTTTTCGTTTGTAGTCCGGCCAGCAACAAGGCATTGCGGTTATCCGAAACACCGCTGGTGTTGGCCCCGATTGTGAATGTATCCCCCGCCGCCGGCTCGCCGCTGATCTGCACCGTTAGCCCATTGAAACTGATATCGGCACCGGATTCATAATCCTTATCGGTTTCGGCAGCACCCACCCCTGCAATATCAAATTTGCCATCAAACGGCGAATGAAAGGTAATCGTCACGGCCTGTTGCAGGTTCGCATCAAGCGTATCCACCTTGCCCGCACTAATCTTGCCGGTGCCAGTATTACTGGTAGCGGCTTCAGTCCGGATTGGCGCCGCTGCGGCAATCTTTGCTGTATCGCTGATGGCAACCTGAATGTTTCTGGCGGCCTCGCGGGTAGGCTGAATGACAAAGTACTCGCCTGCCTGCATGCTACCACTGGTAACGCTCAGCCCATCCAGTGTCAGCGGCAATCCCGCGGTTGGCGCAGTTGCAGTGTTATCGGTCAAACGTGTCAGCGTGTAATTACTGCCATCAAAATCGAGACGGTAATCACTGGCGGTCAACTTGCTGACATCACTGACGATTGCCGTCACGCTGGAAGCCGACGTATTGTCGAGCGCCGACAGTATTTCCGGCTCAGGTACCTTGAAAAAGTCTTCGCCAAGCAACCCACTCAGATCCTGCCCGAGGCGATGCTGATCATTGAAGGTCTTCGCCAGCCCGAGCGCCAGCAAGCCGAATTCATTTTGTGCCGAATCAAGCGTCTCGTTACGGAAGGCGATGAGACCGCCCATACTTCCGCCCTGCAACTGATGTTCCGGAATCAAAACGGTTTTGCTGCCCAGATCCATCGCCACCGTTAGCCGCTGTGGATCTTCCCTGGAGGGCACGGCTTTGAGCGCCATGGTTTCCGAGCCGACTACCAGTGCCTGACCATTGCCGATGAACACATTGTGATGCCCGTTATCCTGCCGCACGACTGAAACATTGGCCAGTTTACTCAGGTCTCGTATCAACGCATCGCGCTGATCGCGCAGATCATTGGCGGGCTGCCCACCGGATGAACCTTCCACTGTCTGGATATTCAGGTTCATTCTGCCGATCTGTTTCGCCAGCGAGTTGATTTCATCAACTGAGCTGGTCAGTTGACTGTTGACACCTTCACGCACCTCGCTGAAGCGCTGATCCATGGACTGAAAACGTCCCGTGAGCGCTTCGGCATTGCTGAGCATTGCCTGACGCGACGGCACGGAAGCCGGATTGGCAGCCACATCCTGTACGGCGTTGAAAAAAGCATGCAGCGCAGGCGTCAACCCCGATGAGGTGTCTGCCAGTAAATTATCGAGCTGCTTGACCTCGTTATAGTAACTGTCGAGCTGACTGCTCTGGTTTTGTGTCTGCAACGACTGGGTGAACAGAAACTGGCTGAATATGCGCTGCACCGTCGAGACCTGCACTCCCTGACCAACAAACCCGTTGCCACGCATATCCGGAATATTGGTGCTGGCGATTGCCTGCTGGCGATTATAGCCGGGCGTAGAAGCGTTACTGATATTGTGGCTGGTGGTCAACAATTGTGCCTGCGCGGTACGCAGGCCGGAGACACCAATATTCGCAAGACTGTTTCCCATATTTTTGTCCTTATCTTTAATAAACTAATTGAGGTTATTAACGGCAATTACAGCAGGAAATTAACCCATGGACCTGTGTTAGCCGCCTGTTGCCTTGAAATTAAATACATCGCTGTTGATGATATTGATCAGTTTTTTCGCATAGTGTGGATCAGTTGCGTAACCGGCCTGCTGCAATCCCCACGCAAACGCGGTTGCACTGCGGCTTTTCACTACAGGGGCGTAGCGGGAATGGTTCTGCAGCAAATTGGCATAATCGCGAAAAGCCTCTTCAAACGAAGCATAGGCACGGAATTTCTCGCGCAACTTCTCTGGCTTGCCATCAATATATTCAGTGGTCGTTGCTTCAACGACCCTGCCGCGCCAGGAAGCGCCCGCCTTGATGCCGAACAAATTGAAGCTTGGCGCATTGTCTTTGTCACGAATCTGGTGCTTGCCCCAGCCAGTTTCCAGCGCCGCCTGCGCGATCATGAAACGTTCGGGAATTCCGGTTTCCTGCGCGACTTTCCTGGCATGTGGCAATAGCTCGGCGACGAATTCCCGAGGTTGACGCAATATCGGCTCCATTACTGCCATGCGTTCCGCCTTGATTGTGACCAGTGGCTCGCCGTGCGGCGTCGGCGTCATACCGGAATAATTCGGTCTGGCTATTGCTGTGTAAGGGCTTGACCATAGCTGCGACGGCAAATCCCGTGGCTGACTGGGTGACAGATTGACGAGCGGTACCGCCTGCTGATCGGCAAGTGCACCCAGCATCGCATTTGCCTCACCGATTGTCGTATCCGGGCTGGCATCCGCCTCAATCGATTGCGTCAATTGCTGCACGATCATGTCAGCCAGACCAATTCCCTTTTCGGCAAAATTCTGTGCCAACTGCTGATCGAGCATCTGTGTGTAGAATTTCGACTGTTCATTGTCGAATAACCCCTTTTCAGGTGAAGCATCACGCATGCTCTTCAGCATCATATTGACAAACAATGCCTCAAATTGCTTTGCTGCCTGATGAAGTCCTTCCTCAGGATTTTGCCTCGCGTGATGACGCAACTTCTCGATACTCTGACTATCGATTGCCAGCTGGCCAGTCAGATCGGACGTATTGATCATGCAGGCCTCACTAGATGATTTCGAGTTCGGCACGGAGAGAACCGGCTGCTTTCAACGCCTGCAGAATGGCGAGCAGATCCTGCGGCGTAGCACCGATTGCATTCAATGCCTTGACCACTTCCGCGAGATTCGCCGCACCCGGCAACAGCATCAGATTGCCTTCATCCGAACGAATTTCGATTTGTGATTGTGGCACCACCACAGTCTCCCCCCGCTCCGAGAAAGGCCCAGGCTGGCTGATGATCGGCTGAGTATTGATGATGACGGACAGATTACCGTGCGCCACCGCACTCGTTGCCAGCATCACTGCTTGATTCATGACGACCGAGCCGGTACGTGCATTGATGATGACTTTCGCCGGGCCTTGCGCTGGATTGATTTCCAAATTCTCGATCTGCGAAATAAATGTCACACGCTGGCTGCTGTCCAGCGGCGCCCTGATCTGGATGATGCGTCCATCAAGCGCAGTGGCAGTACCTGATGGAAAGCGACTGTTGACTGTCTCGACAATCATCCTGGCCGTCGTGAAATCAGTATCACGTAACTCCAGATGAATATGCTCGCCTTGACCGAGCACAGTTGGCACCGCGCGCTCAACAATCGCACCCGCGCTGATTCTTCCCGCATTCAGATGATTGATCTGCACACTGCTGCCTGCCGAACCCGCACCCGCACCGCCAATCACCAAAGATCCTTGTGCAACCGCATAAACTTGATTATCAATGCCTTTCAGCGGCGTCATCAACAGCGTGCCACCACGCAGGCTCTTGGCGTTACCCATCGATGACACAGTCACGTCGATATTCTGCCCCGGTTTGGCAAAGGCAGGCAAGGCAGCTGTCACCATGACCGCAGCGATATTGCGCAGTTGCATGTTGATACCTGGCGGCAAATTGACCCCAAGCTGTCCCAGCATGCTGGCAATGCTCTGCACCGAAAATGGTGCCTGCTGTGTCTGATCGCCCGTGCCATCCAGCCCCACGACCAGCCCATAGCCAATCAACTGGTTGCTACGCACCCCCTGAATACTGGTAATGTCCTTGATGCGTTCGGCGGCAACCATGGACGGCGTTAGTAACACGCCCAACCAGGCAAAGCCAAACAAAATGTTACGTAAGCTCATAGTAATGCTCGCTCAAAAGGGTAAGACCGAAAGAAAAAACCGGGACAGCCAGCCCATCGTCTGCGCTTCATCCAGATAGCCACTGCCACGATATTCGAGACGGGCATCCGCGACCTGTACCGATGACACCGTGTTATGGATGATGTTGATCGGATTGATCACACCAGACAGGCGAATATATTCATGCCCCTGATTGATGCCGATCTGCTTTTCGCCACTAACCAGCAGATTGCCATTGGGCAGAAAATCGATCACCGTCACCGCGATCGTGCCAGTGAAATTGTTGTTACTGGAACTTGCGCCTTGACCATCAAACTTGTTGGTCGATTCCGTTTCCAAAGCAACATCCTGGAACAGACTCTTGAGTGGAATTCCAATAAACGAGGGAATCGAAAATCCGGTTTCGCTCTCGCGCTTCACGTTACTGCCGGTTTTTTTGCTCGCATTGGTACGCTCGTTGAGCGTCACGATGATGGTGTCACCAAGACCGCGTGCACGCCGGTCCTCGAACAGCGGAATGTAACGCCTGCTGGACTGATGACTGAAAGCAGTCTGGTAGATGCTGCCGTGCGTTTCCACGGCCGGGACCGGTGGTGCAATTTCCGGCCGGATCGTCATCGGCTGCTGCACGGCGGGCTTGGGCGTGATCGCACATCCGGATACCACCAGAACCAGCGCAGGCAACACCAGTCTGACGATACGGAATTTATCGCACAGGGCGAAACGGTTGATCGATTTCATGATGTCCGTTGTAAGCTCATGGATAAAAAAATGATTACAGCTGTGCTAGTTTTTGCAGCATCTGGTCCGATGTCTGGATCGAGCGGGAATTGATCTCGTAAGCACGCTGCGTCTGGATCATTTCGACCAGCTCCTCGACAACATTGACGTTGGATGTTTCCACGAATCCCTGATTGAGCAGCCCCATACCATTCGTACCGGCAATACCGGGGTTAGCGACACCGCTCGATGCCGTTTCCAAATAGAGATTCTCGCCAAAACGCTGCAGTCCCGCCGGATTGATAAAACGGGTCAGCTGCAGTGTTCCCACCTGTACCGGTGCAGCCGTTCCGGGCGTCAAAGCCGAAACGGTTCCATCACGCGCGATGGTAACGCTCAATGCATCCGGTGGAATGGTGATGCCCGGCTGTACAATGAAACCGCTGGACGTTACCAATTGCCCATTTTCATCCGACTGGAACGCCCCGTCACGGGTATAGGCCAGCGTGCCATCTGGCAATAGAATCTGGAAAAATCCTTCACCCTGAATCGCCACATCGCGCGGATTACCACTCTGCTGCAGATTGCCCTGCATGAAAATATTTTCGGTCGCTACTGGCCGTACGCCGGTGCCCATCTGCAAACCAGATGGCAGACGGGTTTGCTCGGAGGACTGCGCGCCGGGTTGACGCAAGGTCTGATAAAGCAGGTCCTCAAATACCGGCCGCATCCGCTTGAAACCATTAGTACTGACGTTGGCCAGATTGTTGGCAATTACGTCCATTTTGGTCTGTTGTGCATCCAGACCGGTTTTTGAAATCCATAATGCGCGTGTCATACTATTGTCCTTTTATCGAAACTGATTGATTGATGGCTAACTTCTGAGCGTCAGGATTTCGCTTGCCTGCTGCGAATTCTGTTGCGCGTTTTCCAGCATTTTCATCTGCATGTCGAACTGGCGCGCCAGTGAAATCATCTTTACCATTTCATGAATGACATTGACGTTACTACCCTCAAGTGCGCCTTCCACCAGCACCACCTTTGGATCGGCCGGTGCGGCTTCGCCATTTTTCAGGCGGAACAGCCCGTCATCTCCCCGGATCATTTCCTCGGCGGGTGGATTGACGAGTTTGAGACGGCCAACGATCGACACCGCCGTTACTTTCGAGTCATCAGAAACGATCGAGACGGTACCGTCCTTGGCGATCATGACGCGGCTATCAGGCGGAATGGCAATGACACCGCCATCCCCCTTGACATTCAGACCATCACGCGTCATCAGCACTCCATTAGCATCAATTTGCAGATTGCCGTGGCGAGTATAGGCTTCCTCCCCATTTTCCAGCTGCACCGTAAGCCAGCCTTCACTCTGTACCGCCACATCCAGTGGTCGGCCAGTATGCTGAATCGACCCCGGGCTGAAATCGGAGCCAGTAGTGGTATCCAGCACAAACGCTCGGGTCGGCAGGCTGTCACCGTAAATCGGCACCGCACGAAAACTGTCCGTCTGTGCGCGGTAGCCGGTGGTCGAAGCATTCGCCAGATTGTGCGAAGCCGTTGCTTGCTGCGTCATGGTATGCAGCGCACCGGTCATCGCGGTATAAATCATTCGATCCATAATATTCAGTTACCTGTTAATTGATCAATATAAATCAAAGGTTAACCAGCGTCTGGAGGACAGCATCCTGTGCTTCAATGGTTTTCGCGTTGGCCTGATAGACTCGTTGCGCGGTAATCAGGCTGACCAGCTCGGTGGTCAGATCCACATTGGCTTCTTCCACTGCAGCAGATTGCAGCGAACCCAGCGTGCCACTCGACGGCAGGCCCACCAGTGGCAGCCCGGAATCCGCCGTTTCCAGCCATTGATTTCGTCCAAATGGCTTAAGGCCATTCGTATTAGCAAAGCTCGCCAGCACGACTCGGCCCAGTGTGGCGTTTTCGCCATTGGTATAGTTACCATTAATCGTGCCATCATCGGACACGCTGAATCCCGCCAGACGACCGGAAGTAAAGCCATCCTGACTCAGTTTGTTGACGCCGAAATTACTGCCAAACTGGGTGGAACTGGTCAGATCGAACGAAAACTCCAGCGGCGCAGTCGCACCCCAGTCAGCCCTTCCCAGGTTAGTGGCGATTGCCGGCAAATTCACCGATGCCGTGATCGGCCCCGCGGGTGCGGTCAGCGCACCATTGGTGTCAAAGTTCATTGTCATTGAGGATGAACCACCCAGCGTCACGCCAACTGGTTGACCAGGCGTTCCTGTTATTGAGTCTGTCTCTGTTGCGCCATCCACCGTGGCAAAAACTTCCCAGGTGGCCGGAGCGCTTTTCTGGAAGAACAGGGTCAGCGTATGCGAATTGCCGAGACTGTCAAAGATTGCACCGGAAGTGGAGCTGGCATACGTCGCCGGATTAGTGGCATCGAAGTCTGGCAGTGATGCCGGCACATCGATGCGCGAGTCAAGATTGACGCCTGCGGCAAATTTGCTGGTTGCCTGTGGTGTCAGCTCCGCGGTGGACAGTTGCAGATTGGTGGGAGTATCGGCAAGAATCTGCCCGGATTTGTTGGCAGCAAACCCCGTGACATTGAGGTTGTCCGCATTGACCAGAAACCCGTTGCTATCGAGATGAAACTGGCCATTACGGCTGTAACTGATCGCACCGTTGTCACTCATGCGGAAAAACCCACCGCCGACAATGGCAATATCCAGCGGATTGCTGGAATTGCTGATATTTCCCTGTGAAAATTGCTGGGCAATTGCCGCCACCTGTGTGCCAATCCCGACCTGGTTACTGCCCGCGCCCCCAAGAGAATTAGCGAATACATCACTGAATTGCGCCTGGGATTGTTTAAATCCAATCACATTGGCATTGGCGATATTGTTACCCACCACATCCAGATTGGTTACCGCTGCCTTCAACCCACTTAATCCGTGCTGAAACCCCATGATTTATACCCCTGTCCTAAAATATTTTTTTAATATCATTCATGCCGGCAAAGCCCAGTTCACCCACATCCAGCAACGCACCGTCGTCACCTGGCGCCGCGCTGCTGACCGTACCAAATGCCAAAGTAGTTGCTGTGACGTCTGCCTCGCCTCGCACTGCTTTCACAGAAAAACTGTAACGACCATCGGCTGTCTGGGTGCCGCCATTGGTCAGCCCATCCCAAACAAAGGTATTTACACCCAGCGATTGCGCAGCCAGATCGATATCACGCACGGCAATACCGGCCGCATCCTTGACCGTCACCACTACCTTGTCGGCAGGTTCCGTCAGTTCAAAACCACCAATTCCTGCACCCTTTTCGACCTGCATGGAAGTACCAGGAACCAATACGCCACGCCCGATCATGGCAGCCGCTTCGAATGAGCTACGTGCATCGGCATTTGCTACCAGTTTTTCCAGCGTGGCATTGAGCTTGTCGATACCACTGACGGTGCTGATCTGCGCAAGCTGGCTGGTCACTTCAGCGTTATCCATCGGATTCAATGGATCCTGATTCTGCATTTGAGTCACGAGCAGCTTAAGAAAGCGCTCCTGCGGGTCATCCTCGTTTTTGCGTACCGCAGTCAAGTTTTCCCCCTGACTGCCAAGCAGTGGCGAGATGCTGGAATTTACGTTTGCTACCTGATTCATGGCGAGCCTCCTTATTGACCGATTGAAAGTGTTTTCTGCAACAGTGTTTTGGTGGTATTCATCATGTCTACGCTATTTTGATAGGATCGCGATGCAGACATCATGTTGACCATCTCATCGATTGCGTTGACATTGGGTGACGTGACATAGCCTTTTTCATCCGCCATCGGATGCTTGGGGTCATAAGTCACCTTCATCGGTGAAGGATCGTGCACCACGCCCGCCACCTTGACACCCTTGGCAGTAGTCGTATCGACATCGATAGTTTTGAATACAACCTGCCGCGCGCGGTAAGCTTCGCCAGTCGAGCTGGTCACGCTGTCCGCATTGGCGAGATTACTGGCTACCACATTCAACCGCTGTGACTGCGCCGCCATCGATGAGCCTGCAATATTAAAAATACTGAATAACGACATAATTAATTTCCCTCCCTGATGGCAGATAACAAGCTTCTAATCTGGCCGCTGACAAAAGTCAGGCCAGCGTCATAGCGCAGCGCATTGTCAGCAAATTGCATGCGCTCGGTATCCATATCGACGGTATTTCCATCCGCACTCGGTTGTTGTGGAATACGGTACTGCGCCTGTGAAGAACCGATCGAACGAAAACTGGAAGGATTGATATGCTTGGCTGAAGTTGTGTTCAATCCAACATTCGTCTGGCCAGGAGCAAGCGAATTTTGCAACGCTTTGGAAAAATCAAAATCCCTGGCCTTGAAATTAGGCGTATCTGCATTGGCGATATTGCTTGCTAGCATCGTTTGTCTGGTAGCTCTCATATTGAGCGCGTTCTGTTGAAAACCAAGAAATTTGTCAAGTTTATTGATCATGATTTCCTCCTGTTGTATGGTCACAAATAATATAAGCATCAACCATGCCAACTTTTATTTACCCTGAACTGCCGTTGATTGATTAAAGAAATATATAATCCGCCCCCAATTCCCGCTTTAACCTTATTTCTGAGGCAATACCACGCATCCCGGGCGGCAAAAATTGTCGCAAGCGGCAAAAATTAACCTACACGAACTTACTTTCGGCAACTCGGAGCAATTTGATGGGCACACATGGGCGCCCACGTTATGACAAGCTTCAAGTCAATGATTTTGAGAAGACAAAGATTGCAACTGATGTGGGCCACACTAAACCGGACACACAATTTAAATAATCTGGATGCAGATTTGCTCGACAGAGTGGACGCTGATTGGGTTATTTAGAGCCTGGTTGCAGAAAAAACTTTCCCTATCAATGTTGTGACGTCGTGGTATGACAAGCGGCCCCCTGACCGGCGGCATGGTCGCGCAGTGGCTACGCATGAGATTTACCGAACTTACTTTCAGAGGTGGTTTGAACCAGAAGTTCTCAATATTCATCTTCCCTGCAAGCAAGACGCCACTTGTAGCGGCAACACAAACAGCGAGGGGAAGCCACTTTATATACGCTTGACTCCCGTAGCGGGCTTTACATATGAAGCGCTCAAACAATGGTCGGCTGAATGTCTGTCATCTACTGCACGAGTCGTATCTGATGGTTTGGGGTGTTTCGGGGCGGTTACGCATACAGCCGCGCAGCATGCGCGCCATATTGTGGGAAGTGGCAAATCTGCTGTGCAGCGTGCCGAGTTTCGCTGGGTCAATACGCTTCCTGGCAATCTCAAGACTGCCTTCAGCGGAACCTACCATGCATTCAATCACGCCAAGTTGCACAGAGTGCTATCTTGCAGAATTCTCCTATCGCTTCAACCGCCGCTTTGATTTGGCTGCCATGGTGCCGCGATTGCTGCGCGCCGCCGCAACGACAGTACCTCTTCCGATCGGTATATTGAGAATTTCTGAGACAGGTAGCTAATCAGGTTTTATTTTCAATGACTTCACGCTTGGCTTTTCATGCCTTAAGTTTGGCGTTGTAGTCCTTCAATAGCCGTTTTGTATTTACTGCTTCTTATTTCTCGTAGCTTTTAATTCTACTTTTCCAGATTACTCCAAAGCCACTTTCCGTCAGGTGGAGGACTATTTGGCACTGAGTCTCTTCTGATACTGCTTATGAATAATTTCAGCCGAGTAGTTGGCTGTAAGCTGCCTTCGATGCATTATTGTCTTGACGGAGGGGGCCACTATAGTGAGTCGGTATATTTGTCCAATGGTACAACCATGAACATCGTCACGGTGTCATCCACTTTGCAATCCCGGCATAACGCCATGCCAACCTGGATACCGACTTGCTGCAGAAGCGTGTCACTCTACGGGCTATGCGATCGTCACCTTGTACAGTGGGCACCCCATGCCCATGTCCACGCGTGGCACACACATAACCACCTCATCTCTCATTCCCGTGATTCTCGTGCATTACCCCGCACTGACTAACAGGGCTAACAGCTCATTTGACAACACCCCCAGTAATAGGGCAATCTCTCATAATCTCAGATTTGTACGCGGAAAAAATTTTTACACTAAAATTTCTCATTGCTTTGTATTAGCCTTAAAATGTTAGTGTACAAGCCCTGGTAGCTCAGGGGATAGAGCAACCCCCTCCTAAGGGGTAGGTCGGACGTTCGATTCGTCTCCAGGGTACCACTTGAATTATTTTTTTTTATCCTTTACCGGCATCTTGAACAGCACAGGCAAGGGTTTTGTATCTTCCTGTTTTTGGGATAGCAAGACTGATTTATGAGGCTCATCTCCACCAGATTCCACTGGATTTATTAGTGCAGCTGCTGCACTACTAGGTATATATGGTTGTGTAAAAATTGGGTCTTGCTTCGATTGTGGTGATCGTTTATGAGTACCAGAATGGTGGCGGGGGGCCGCTGTTTGTTCTCTTTGCAGTCGCGTTCTGGGAACCGATGTATCTGCAATAAATCCAGGAACTTCTATTAGCTCAAGTTTGGCATTCAACAATCTCTCAATATTGGTCAAAAGTTCCTTCTCATGCTCGCTTACCAGCGAAATAGCCTTACCTTTGCTGCCTGCACGACCAGTTCGCCCTATTCGATGAATGTAGTCCTCTGGCGTACTGGGTAACTCAAAATTAATGACATGAGAAAGTTTATCGATATCAAGGCCTCGTGCTGCCACATCCGTTGCTACGAGCGCTTCAACTTCGCCCAACTTGAATGCTTCAAGTGCCTGAGTACGCTGTAGCTGATTCTTATCGCCGTGAATTGCCAGGGCAGTTATATCATGTTGCGCTAGTAAGGTTGCCAACTTTCCAGCACTCTGCTTAGTTTTAACAAATATTAAAGCTTGTGTTAATTCTGCTTGCTTAATTAAGTGAATCAGCAACCTTAGTTTGCTATCCGGATTAACAAGGTGCACCACATGCGAAATAGATTCATTAACCGTATTCTTCCTTGAAACTTCAATTTTTACAGGATTTTTTAATAAACTATCCGCCAATCTTCTGATTTCTAATGAAAAAGTTGCCGAAAACAGTAGGCTTTGGCGTTGCTGGGGAAGCAGTGCCATCACTCGTTTAATATCTGGCAAAAATCCCATATCCAGCATACGATCTGCTTCATCCAAAACTAATATTTCAGTTTTAGAAAAATTAACCACCTTTTGCTCAATATGGTCCAGCAAGCGCCCAGGCGTGGCAACCAATATTTCTACGCCATTACGCAAACTTTGTGTTTGCGGCAACATATTGACGCCACCATAAATGGCTGCAACTTTCAGCGGCAAATATTTTCCATACTTTCGAACACTTTCATCAATTTGGATGGCCAGCTCTCGGGTTGGCGCCATGATTAGTGCGCGGACGGGATGTTTAGCTGGAGATACGCTCGTATTTGCAACCCCTTGCAATCTATGAAGCAATGGTAGAGTAAAACCAGCAGTTTTGCCTGTCCCTGTTTGAGCACTCGCCATCACGTCCCGACCAGCCAGAATCACGGGAATTGCCTCAGCCTGGATAGCAGTTGGCGTCGCATAACCCTCATCGGCAACCGCTTGCAAAATCTCTCTGGACAAACCCAGCTGTTCAAATGTTATTTCACTAATCATAAATCATTGTATTTTTTCCAAAAAGCACGCCTATAAACTGCTTTCAGCACTTTCCGTCAAGTATTTTGAGAACAAAAATATAGAGGGTTGTAGCCTCAAAGCACTGAAAACCAATGTGCAGACTTTTCAGGAATTACTCCACATCTACGGTGAAAGCAATTAAGCCTTGTTTTTACTAAGAATCGTTCTAAAATTTAGTACGATAGTCTTTATTCGTTTATAAACCAAGCCAAATTTATGAAACCCTTGTAATAAAATTGGCGCACAGCCAATTGCAACTGCGTCTACTAAACAATACCAGGCAGCGACACCGCTTGGAGGATTACCCTGCGACAAATTGAATACAGGTTCGATAGTTGCCCATCGCCAAGTACCCGCTGCCGTTCCAATCAACTCCAGCCAGGTAGTGATAAAAAAGGCTGCGAGATAGACTAGTGGTGATCTCCCTTTGAATAAGTAAATTAACAAAACAATATACAATAACGCACCAACCTGATCCCCCTGTTGGGGAATACCACTGACTCCCCAAGCAGACCACAGACCACAGACCCAAATCACAAAAATAGCAATTTTTCTAGCATGCTTAAGAAAAAAACCAGATCGCGCCAAAGCAACGGCTGTTAAGTAGACCATGCCATGTCCAGGAGGGATGTATAGTGGTATGTTCTCCAGCCTGTAGGTATAACCTCCCATATAAATTGACGCAAAATGCTCACCAGCGGTTGCAAATGCTACGGCAATCGCAACCTGCATACGTATTTCGCGATTTTCTCCCAATAAAAGCCCAATCAAAAAAATCCAGGCAATCACTCCCAAAAAATTTTGGAAAGCCAAGCTTGCATGCGTATCAATTACCAGACTCACTGCCACACAGAAAAAGGTAAAACCAGCTATAAAGTAATCCCGCCCGCGGTGTATATAGTTACCATTCAACTCTGGGAAATGCTTAAATACATTCATAATGCTACAAATAAAAAACCGTCTTTTAGACGGTTAGATGAAAACTGTTGGGTTATCTTTGCTCATACCAGAAAGTAATAGTTTGACTGGATTCTTTTTTATCGGCGATAAATAAAAACTACAGTATTCAATAGAGAATTCCTCAAACATAAAAAATTATAGAAATAATAATATTTTTCATGCTCCGAGGAAAACAGACAAGCTGCTTTCCTCGGAGCAAATAACTCCAGTAATAACCAAGTTGCTGGTCTTAATCTTTTTCCTTTTTGGTTTCTTTAGCGCTGGCCTGAAACTCGTCGTGATATTTGAATTTAGGCTCTCCAGTATAGACACCATCTAATTTGTAATGTTCATGCATGGCTTTTTCGTCCTTGACCATTTCATCGAACTTGAAGGTGTATTTTTCATCCACGTCCGGAGTGAACGGGGTGTAAGGAGGTTTGGCGCCCTTCCACGGTGATCCTTCATAATTCAGGTGGCAGGCATTGCAGCTTTCTTCAAAGTGGAAGTCCTGTCCTTTATCTGCCGGTACTTTACGTGAGGTGGTTTTGCCGGATTTCTCAAAAGCCTGTCCCGCCTTGCGATGATCACCTCGATACTGCCGCCCCGCTCCATGGCAGGATTCACAACCTACTGCAGCCAGTACCTTTTTCGGAGAATCAATGCTGTAACCGCCTTTTTTGTTAAACCCGTCCACATGACAACCCACACAGTCCTTGTCCTGGGTGTAGTCTTTGGCCGGGTCAAGTTTGGCTTTGATCTTGGCTTCTTTTTTGGCGTTAGGCTCGAGCGATTTCATCGCTTTGGCATGCGCAGTTTTGCTCCAGGATTTGGCTTGTGCCTTGTGGCATGAGCTGCATTTCTTGCGGCCTTCAAATGGTGCTTCTGCTGCCATGAGATTGCCAGTCATTAGCGTAAAAAGCGCCACAACCAGCAGTTGGGCGAGAGTGATGAGTTTCATTGCTTCTCCTTTTGTTGGTGGACGGTTGTTCGAGTCAGCCAGCTGGTTGCCGGTTATTTATGTGCTCGTTTGCCTTGCAACCGCTCTGATTTTATCAAAATGCCTTGCGATTCGCTCGCTGCCCGTATTGTACCCGATCACGACAGACTGTAAATCATTGCAAGCAGGTATCCCGCAAGATTTAGTGTTCATTCGTCACGCTAGCTGGATGGTTGTTCTGTCGGTAGTTTGTATACCCAATACCCGCCTTGCTGGTAGATCAGTTGCAGGGCGTCAAGCTCCAGCGGCGCTGGGCGGTCCGTTAGTGGCAACAGCGGTGCCAGCAGGGTCTGATAGCTCGCCTCGTCAGTCAGGAAGAAGGCACGAATCAGTTCGTCTGACAGTGACTGCAGGGTGTAGGTAGTGTAGCCACGCCGGCCCATTTCGGTTTTGAGGTGGCTGATCATGCCATGTATGTTACCGGTCATGCGGTAGTTTTTATAGGCCACTCCCAGTTTGTCCGGGTACAGCAGTCCCAGCTTGTACAGGTCGGTGACGTGTACAACCAGGTAGGTTTCGCGGTTGGGATCGGATAGTTTGCGCAATTCGGCCAGCCCCGCTTCAAGTGGCTCTGTCAGCGCATGAGTGAAATGCTGGAACCGGGTGCGCTCCTCATCGCTTACTGCGGTCGCAACCTGTTCGCTCTCGTAGGCAAGAATGGCAGTACGTTGTGCCTGCCAGCTGTCCGGAATGATGAGGGGTTCATGCAGTGGACTGCGGAATAAAACGTTGCGTCCAGTCAATAAGGCCAGTTGCGCAGAGGTGTCCCACCATGCCAGAATCAGGGCGTCTGCTGCAGCATGTTTGTCGATGGCGGCTGCCAGTGTACTCAGCTCGGCAGGCTTGCGATCGAGTATTAACAGCGGTTCGCTGGTCAGGTTTTCCCAGTCGAGCAGTACCGGGGAATGTTGTGCACGCCGTCCAAAATAGGCGTGAGCAACGACCTGGTCTATCTCTGGTACATACACTTCATACTGATCAATGGTCAGGTCCGGCCATGCGCTCAGCTCCAGTTGCGGAAATTTGCTGCTATCACCCGTCTCCAGTAATTGATAGCGATACGGGGCGGTCCCAGGGGTGAACCATAGCCAGGCAAACCAGATGAGCAAAACAAAACCTCCCGTTACCAGCAGGATGCCAAGTAACGGGAGGACTTTGTCCAGCCAGCCCGCTTGCGCGGGCCGGCCGGTCGTCAGTGGCTCACTCAAGCCTGTTTCCGCTTGCGACTACGCCAGCCAATCAAGGCCAGTGTGCCCGCGAGCAATAGGCCACCGCCCAGTCCGCCCAAGGAGATTTTTTCCTCAGGGGTGGTGATGTCCAGCAGGCTGGTTTTCTTGCCGTCCAGTTTGTTCACACGTTCTTGCAGGGCAGCCATTGCCTGCATTTTGGTATGTTCGTCCTGAATTTCAACATAGGCACGGTTGATCGGTCCCCAACCTTCGGTATATGTCCAGCCACCCGGGTTGGTGTGGGCCAGGCCTACGTGCATTTTCGCCAGGTCATTTTCAGCCATTTCCAGTACTTTCAGTTCGATCGAGGCGGGATTGTTGCCTTTCGACCAGAAGAGCTGGGTGAAAATGTGGAAACCAGGCTTCTCTGGTTCCGGTGGCGCAGGACGGTTGGTTTTCTGTCCCGTCAGGTTGCCCGTCTTGTACAGTTTTTCAACCAGTTCATGCGCTTCCTGATATTTGGCCAGTCCTTCCAGCGTACCTTTGTCCATCAGCTCAAGGTAGGAACGGGCAAAGCGTTCAGAGTGACACTGGGTGCAGGTAACCACCCAGGAGTCAAGCCGTGCTTCCGACCAGTCGCTGGTGATGTTTTCTGCTATGCCCGGAACAAACGGGTAGTTCGCCCAGCGGATTTTACGTGTGATGTTGTGGGTATATTCGCCTTCATATTCAAAATGGCAACCCGCACAGGTCGGCGCGTTCTGTCCACCTACCGCGTAGGCATCTTTCAGCGGCGCTTCCCAGTTCCATTTGTCTCCCAGCATGGCAACCATCTTGCCGTGCTTGGACATCGAATAAGTTTCCCAGTTGTTGTGGTCTACCCCGCTGTGGCAGGTGGCGCACGCTTCTGGTTTACGCGATTCCGCCGCAGAGAATTCATGTCTAGTGTGGCAGGAGTCACATTTGTTCTGGTTGGTATGACACATGGTGCAACCTTCTGCAACTTCCCGTTGCGGCATCGCGGCCCAGACAGTGGTCTCAACGTTGGCGCTGTAATCCAGCGCATGGGACGGACGACCATCCGGCCATTGGCCATTCGGCCAGATCATGGTGTCACGTTCGGATTCCCGTTCGGCAAATTCACGCAGGTGACAGGTTCCACAAACGTCCGCCGTTGGCATAACCAGGTCTTTGCTGTGATCAATCTTTTGCTTAGAGTCCGCATTGATCGATACGTGACAGTCAATACAGCCCACTTCTTTCAAAGGCTCTTTTTCGCCTAATTTGCCTATCGAACGCAGGTTGGCTTCGACTTCTTCCAGCTTGGCTTTCTTGTAGTAGGTCGGATCACTGGGTTGCAATTTGCGAACCTTGTCAAGGTTGGCATGCGTGCTGCGCTTCCAGGCCTGTACCCATACCGGCGACTCATCCGTGTGACATTCTACGCATTCCTTGCGGCTGGCTTTGTCACGCATCGAGGTAGGTGGTTTGTAAAACGTGGCCGGATCCAGGTACATGCTGTACGGAATCGGTTCCCAGTATTCCCCCATCGTGCCTTTGCCCGCCCCTTGTGCAGGATCCTTGTAACGCTTGACTAACGCTTCATGTGTCTCCTTCGGCGTCGCCTTGCTCCGATCCAGACCCAGTGCTTCATACGTTACGTCCGGTACCGACGATATGTTCGCCTGTATCCCACCAGCTACCATCAAACCACAAGCTAGCAGTACTCCCTTCAGCCAAAATC
>NZ_FMWO01000021.1 GCF_900103035.1 Nitrosomonas mobilis | reverse complement strand
ACGCACATGCCTATTGCCGAATTTCAAGCTATCTGCAATCCATGGCCAACAAGGGATATAACCCACTTGTCGCTATTCAAATAGCGTTGGCCGGTGAAGCTCATAAAGTATGGGGTGAGTAGTTACCAATTTAGAAAGATTGTTCAGCCGAGCCCGATTTTTTCTTTGAAAAGACGCATACTGGCCCAAACAAACCCATCAAAAAGGAACTGTCATGGCCATGAACCGTATCCAATTCCAAGCAAGCTTGTTTTTACCTGCATTTCTTGCGAATTTTGGCGCGGATGCATTGAAAGCGCAAGAACCCCCAATACAAGTGCTACCGGTTGCAGACATCTCTGATCGTAGGCACCTTGTTCCAATGCACCCACTTGCGTTAAGCATCTGTTTTCTAAAATTTTATCTGATCTGCCAAGACCGGTCTGCGGGTGATGGTCGAACGGGATGCCAGGTACACGCTGTGTGGCAATATCAGGGTGGATGACGCTTACCTTGGCGAAGAATTAGCTGGCGGCAAGGCAGATTGTGGCTCCGAGAACAAAGTACCTTTTGTGGCAGCCATTTAGTTCTATTTGTATGGTATTCCAATAATGCGGTAGCATAAGGCCGTAGCATTAACCAAAATGTGAATAGTAATCATGAATCAGCATCACCTCCGACCCCTTTTTGCTCTCGAATCAGTTGCCATCTTTGGAGCCAGTAACCGTGCTGATTCCGTCGGGCAGATCGTATTTCAGAACATACTGCAGAATGGTTATCAGGGCGCACTTTATCCAATCAACCCAGTGCATACCGAGATTCAGGGATGCAAGGCCTACTCGTCAATTACTCAAATTTCCGATCCTGTTGAGCTGGTGGTAATCGCTACGCCCGTAAAATCCGGGCCTGACATCGTAGAGGGATGTGGGAAGCGTAACGTCAAGACGGCGTGCCGGGGTGATCGGAATACAATCGATCATTCAGCTGTTTTCCGTTGCCAATTGATGATCGCCCTAATGAACGCCGCACGATCCAAGGGAATGCACTCAGTAATAATGTCAGCATGCTGAAACTGATGGAAGGTCTCGATTTCAGTATCGAAGCCTGTTCCAAGAACAACAACGTCAAAATCATCCACAGGATTTTGTAAACCACGCCATGTATACTGCCTACATCACGCATCCGGCCTGCCTCAGGCATGAGATGGGAGCAATGCATCCTGAATCCCCGCAGCGGATTCACGCCATCCGCGATCAGCTCATTGCATCCGGTCTGTTCGATTTTCTAAGTCCCTTTGAAGCGCCCAGAGCGAGCAAGGCGCTGCTGACGCTCGTGCACTCGGCAACCTATGTCAAAACAATCTTCGATCAATCTCCGCACTCTGGGATGGTCGCGCTGGATGGCGACACGTTGATGAATCCGCATAGCTTGGGTGCCGCCTTACATGCTTCGGGGGCCGTAGTGCTTGGCGTTGATCTGGTAATGTCTAACCGGATAAAGAATGCCTTCTGCAATATTCGTCCCCCGGGGCATCATGCAGGGCGCGCCAGTGCAGCAGGATTCTGCATTTTCAACAATGTAGCGATTGCCGCTGCGCATGCTCTCGAACATCACGGTTTACAGCGGGTGGCAATCGCGGATTTCGATGTGCATCATGGCAATGGCACGGAAGAGATTTTTCATGATGACCCCCGGGTAATGCTGTGCTCGACATTCCGTCATCCCTATTACCCGTATTCTGGCGCGAGCAGCGGCAATGACCATATTATCAATGTACCGCTTGCCGAAGGGAGCGCAGGCGACATTTTTCGTGCCGCTGTGACAAACCATTGGTTGCCTGCGCTCACAGATTTCCGGCCACAGCTCATCCTGGTTTCAGCGGGATTCGATGCGCACCGCGAAGACGATATGGGCGGCCTGGCATTGCAAGAGTCCGATTATTTCTGGGTAACGGAGAAGCTCAACGAGATTGCCAGCCAATACGCCAACGATCGGATCGTTTCGGCGCTCGAAGGCGGCTATGCGCTCTCAGCACTGGGGCGCAGCGCCGTCGCACACATCCGCAGTCTGATGCGATACGACGGCAATTGTGACAAACAGACATGAAGCCAAAATACAGGTGCCATAAAATTGGCGTACCATAAATTCAGGAATTCCAACAGAAGCATTGACTCGTAAGAGAAGATCGGTCATGAGCATTAATCAACCCGATTTGCCAGCCCAATCGTTCCGTATCGACCGCACCGGTCTCGATGAGCTGCTCGCAGCACTGAAAAACCGAGGCTATACGCTTGTAGGGCCAACGGTCAGGGATCATGCCATGGTTTATGATGAGTTGACTGGCACGCAGGACCTGCCAGTTGGGAAAGGTGATCAACAGGAAGCCGGAACTTATCAGCTGGTCGACAGAGGGGATGCGGCGCTGTTTGGCTATAACCTCGGTCCCCATTCCTGGAAAAAATATCTGTTTCCACCCCGGCACAAACTGTGGCAAGCTGAACTAACCGATGACGGCCTTGCTTTTAGCGAGCCTGATCAGGCCACTCCACCAAAATATGCGTTCATCGGCGTGCGGGCCTGTGAACTCCACGCGATACAGGTCCAGGACAAGGTATTTGCTGGTGGTGACCATCGCGATGCCCATTATTGCCGGACACGTGAGCGTGCATTCATTGTTGCGGTCAATTGCAGCCAGGCCGCTGCGACCTGTTTTTGTCCCTCGATGAACACCGGCCCGGCGGTTACCAGCGGATTCGACATTGCACTCACCGAAGTCATTGCCGCTGATGCGCATTATTTCGTCATGCAGGCAGGAAGCCAACTGGGGCAAGCGGTACTCGACCAGATTACGCCATGCCTTGCTGACTCGACTGAAATACAAGCGGCCGCGCAGTGCGTGGCCAATGCCAGAGCGCAAATGGAGCGACAACTGGATACGGCTGATATACAGAACCTGCTGTACCGCAATGCCGAAAATCCCCGCTGGGAAAAAATTGCGCAACGCTGTCTGAGCTGTGCGAATTGCACCATGGTCTGCCCCACCTGCTTCTGTTCAAGCGTGGAGGATACGACTGACCTCACTGGCAGCCATGCCGAACGCTGGCGGCAATGGGATTCCTGTTTTACGCTGGATTTTTCTTATCTGCACGGTGGATCGGTACGTACTTCCACTCGGGCGCAGTACCGGCAATGGATGACGCACAAACTGGCAAGCTGGATCGACCAGTTCGACACTTCCGGTTGTGTAGGCTGTGGGCGCTGCATCACCTGGTGTCCGGTCGGAATCGACATTACTGAGGAAGTCCGACTGATGCGCGAAAATGACATGGCCTCAAGCGAAAATTCACAAAGGGGTGGCCGATGAAAACGATCGCGACTCTCCTGCGTGACCATCCTTTTTTTGCAGGGCTACCTCCTGCCTATCTTGACTTGATCGCCAGCTGCGGCAAAAACACGCATTTCCACACAGGCGATTTTTTGATGAAGGAAGGAGAAGCTGCCAATACTTTCTATGTCATCCGTAGTGGCAAAGCAGTGGTGGAGGCCTACACGCCAGGATTCGGGCACCAGATCGTCACCCAGGTTGATCATCATGGAGTCATCGGTTATTCGTGGCTGTTTCCACCGTATCGGGTGGCATTCGATGTGCGCGCCATTGAGCCGGTGAGCGCCGTGCAGCTCGATGGCCTGTGCCTGCGGAATAAAGCAGAAGCCGATCATGAACTTGGCTATCAATTAATGCAGCGTTTCGCGCAAGTGATGTTGCAACGTCTGCAGGCCACCCGCGTGCAGATGCTTGACGTCTATCGCAAGGGAAATTGAACATCATGGCCGATCCGATGCTGCCTGCTGTTTACAAGGTGGTGCAGGTCGCGCAGGATTTGCCGGATACGGTCACACTTGATCTGATCCCGGTGTTCGCCAGTAAACTATCGGCATGCCAGCCTGGCCAGTTCAACATGCTGTACGCTTTCGGTCAGGGAGAGGTGCCCATTTCGGTCAGCGGCAATACCGACGAGATCAATGTGATTCGCCATACCATCCGCGCGGTAGGAAGCGTGACCGAGGCGCTGACCAGCATAAAAATGGGTGATCAAGTTGGGCTGCGCGGACCCTTTGGCCGCGCGTGGCCGCTTGCAGCAATGCAGGGCAAGGATATCGTGTTGATTGCGGGCGGACTGGGTCTCGCGCCGCTGCGACCAGCGATTTATCATCTGCTGAATCATCGCGATGCATATGGCCAGGTCACACTTTTCTATGGCACGCGCACCCCGCAGGACAGACTGTATGCAGATGAATTCGACCGCTGGCAGCAGCGCGACGATCTTGAAACCGGCATCACAGTGGATAGTGCCGGACGCGACTGGCGTGGACAGGTTGGTGCCGTGACCACGCTGCTCGAAGGCAGGCACTTCGATGGCAAAAACACGATTGCGCTGATTTGCGGGCCGGAAGTCATGATGCGTTTTTCCTCTACCGAGCTGGAGAAACGTGGCGTGCAGCCCGACAACATTTACGTTTCGATGGAGCGCAACATGAAGTGTGCAATTGGCTTTTGCGGACATTGCCAATACGGACCGCATTTCATCTGCAAGGATGGCCCGGTATTTGCGCTGTCACAAGTCGCGCATTTATTCAGGATACGGGAGATATGACCATGACTAAACCCAAGCTTGCCGTGTGGAAATTCGCTTCCTGTGATGGCTGTCAGTTGAGTCTGCTCGATTGCGAGGACGAACTGCTCGCGGTTGCCGGGGCCATCGACATTGCCAATTTCGCAGAAGCGAGTCGGGACATCCAGCCTGGCCCTTATGATCTGTCATTGGTGGAAGGCTCGATCACGACCGCGCATGATGCCGAGCGCATCCAGGAAGTACGGCGTCTGTCCAAATACCTGGTGACGATCGGCGCCTGTGCCACCGCAGGCGGTATTCAGGCGCTGCGCAACTTTCAGGACGTCAAGGAATTCATGGCGATTGTTTATGCCTCACCTCACTACATCAGCACACTTGCCACCTCAACGCCGATTGCCGATCATGTGCATGTGGATTTCGAACTGCGCGGCTGCCCGATCAACAAACAGCAACTGCTGGAAGTGATTACCGCCTTCCTGCATCATCGCCGCCCCGCCATTTCAGCACACAGCGTGTGCATCGAATGCAAGCTGCGCGGCAATCCCTGTGTCATGGTCACTCAAAAAATGGCGTGTCTTGGACCAGTGACGCACGCCGGATGTGGCGCGATCTGCCCATCGTACAATCGCGGCTGCTACGGTTGTTATGGCCCGATGGAGTCACCAAATACTAAATCGTTGAGCGCGTGGCTGGAAAAACTGGATGTTGCTGCACCAGACGTCGCCAGATTGTTCAGAAGCTATAACGCAGCCGCACCCGCATTCAAGGAAGCCGGAGATCGCCATGAGTGATGAGAAGACACGAATCATCAAAGTTGATTATCTTGCGAGGGTAGAGGGTGAGGGCGCGCTCTATATCAAAATCCGTGATGACAGGCTCGAAGACGTCAAATTGAAAATTTTTGAGCCACCACGTTTTTTTGAAGCGCTATTGCGCGGAAGACGTTTTACCGATGCCCCCGACATTACCGCGCGCATCTGCGGCATCTGTCCAGTCGCCTACCAGATGAGCGCCGTGCATGCCATGGTAAATGCAATGGGCGTCGAGATCGGCGGGGCATTGCGTGAGCTGCGACGATTATTGTATTGCGGCGAATGGATTTCCAGTCATACGCTGCACATCTACCTGCTGCATGCACCGGATTTTCTTGGTTACCCAAGCGCAATTCACATGGCGAAAGATCACAAGACCATCGTCGAACGAGGATTGCAGCTGAAAAAAATCGGCAACGAAATCATGCAAGTGATCGGCGGGCGCGAAATACACCCGATCAACGTGCAGGTCGGCGGGTTTTATCGAACACCGGCGAAAACGGAGCTGAAGGCGATCCGTGAATCCCTGCTGCAGGCGCGCGAGCTGGCACTGGAAACTGTACGCTGGACATCAACTTTGAACTTCCCTGATTTTGAACAGGATTACTGCTTCGTCGCACTCTCTCATCCACACGAATATCCCTTCAACGAAGGCCGCATCGTATCCAGTAAAGGTTTGGATATTCCGGTCTCGGCATTCGACGATACGTTTGAAGAAGAGCATGTCGCCTACAGCAACGCGCTGCATTCTGTTATGAAGCAGAACAAAAGCAATTACTTCGTCGGTCCGATGGCGCGTTACGCCCTCAACCATGACAAACTGTCACCGCTGGCAAAGGAAGCAGCCAGCGCCGCCGGTCTCGGGCCAATCTGCTACAACCCATTCAAAAGCATCATCGTTCGAGCAGTGGAGGTCCTGTATGCCTGTGATGAAGCGCTGCGCATTATTGATGCCTATGAACCACCCGCGCAGCCTTTCGTGCCAATCGAACCCCGCGCCGGGGTCGGCTACGGCTGCACCGAAGCCCCGCGCGGGCTGCTGTATCACCGCTATACTATTGATGACAAAGGCGACATTCTCGATGCTGTGATCATTCCGCCCACCTCGCAGAATCAAAAAACCATCGAAGTCGATCTGAAACATTTCGTTGCAAAATACCTGCATCTCGACGATGAACACTTGCAATGGCAGTGCGAGCAAGCGATCCGCAACTATGACCCCTGTATTTCCTGCGCGACGCACTTTCTGAAACTGAACATGGAGCGGATAAAGGCTTGCGGCTGATCATCGGTATTGGCAACCGTCACCGCGGTGATGACGCCATCGGCTGTATTCTCGCTGAGCTACTATCAACACGGCTCAAAGAGCAGGATAATCCAGACTATCGCATCATCACTCACGATGGCGAGCCGGCTTCCTTGATGGCACAGTGGGCAGGTTATGATGAAGTCATTTTGCTTGATGCCGTTCATTCCGGCAGGCAACCTGGCACGCTCATCAAACTCGATCTGGTGAACGAACATCTATCACAGGCTTTTTTGCATTGTTCCACCCATGCTTTTGGTATTACAGAAGCCGTTGAACTGTCACGAGCAATGGATACCTTGCCGGACAAACTCGTTTTTTATGGCATCGAGGCGCAAACTTTCGATCCCGACGCCCGTTTGTCCCAAGCGGTCTCGCAACAACTGGAGCAATTGCTCGCAGATATTGTCGAGGATTTGCGTGATAACCACTATGAAAACAAAGGAGCAGTACCCATGCATGAATTCTCACTGATGGCCGACTTGCTACGCAAAATCGAACGTATCGCGCAGGACGCAGGTGGCCGGGAAAAAATCGTCCTTACCGCCATCCATGTCAAACTGGGCGCGTTGTCGCACATTAGCGCAGAGCATTTTCGCGAACACTTCGAAACCGCTATCAAGGGAACCGTCGCTGAAGGTGCGCGCCTCGACGTCGAAGAACTGACCGATCCCAACGATCCCAACGCGCAGGAAATTATCCTCGACAGCATCGAAGTCCGGGATCGGGACGATTGCTGATAATTGACGCGCCTGATGAATGCGCGTAGATTGTGCGCATTTAAAATGTCAGGAACAATGGTGAGTCATATTACTTTCAACCCGGCAGCACCCAAAAAATCAGCTAACCTCAGCATCAATGCCGATCTCCTGCAGCAGGCAAAGCAGCTCAACATTAATCTTTCGCAAATACTGGAACAGCAGCTGATCGAAATCGTCCGGCAAGCACAGCGCGACCGGTGGCTGGAGGAAAACAAAAATGCGCTGGATGAATACAACCGCCGTATTGAATTACGCGGCACGTTCAGTGACGGCTTGCGGCGGTTTTGATGGCGCAGTTTGATGTTTACCTCAATCCGAATGCGGATACGCATCGCATTATTCCTTACCTGCTGGATGTGCAGGCCGATCTGTTGGATACATTGGCAACCCGTGTCGTGGTACCACTCGTTCTGATGGAAGAAATGGGACTAGCAGCCAGACATCTCAATCCAAAATTTACAATCAGGGGAGTTGACGTCGTCATGTCTGCCGCGGAGCTGGCGGGGGTTTCCAGGCGTTTACTGGGAGATAAAATTGTGTCTTTGAAAAATGAGCGCGACGAAATCATCGCAGCCCTTGACCTGCTTTTCACGGGAATCTGATGCTGGAATATGGCACCAGCTCCGCTTCAGCGAGTGCGGCGAACCGTCCCTCTCCTGTTATCCCGGATCAACCCGCGCTGGCAGTTTGATGAGCGGCTTGTTTGAAATCACGAATCAGGATAAATCAGCGCAATCGTTCGGATTATTGTTCTTGCGAACGATAATATCCGGTTCCAGGTTCGCTCCCACTTAACAATTTGTTCTCTTTTTATAATGACGGAACAAGCAATCGAACAACAATTAATCGACAAGCTGAGTGATCTCAAATACCGCTACCGTTCCGATATCCGTGATCGGGCTCAGCTTGAGGCCAACTTTCGCGAAAAGTTCGAGGCGCTCAACCGCGTCAGCCTCACCGGCGATGAGTTCCATCGCCTGCTGGATTCGATCATCACCCCAGACGTGTTCGCCGCTGCCAAACATCTGCGCGAGCGCAACAGTTTTGAACGTGATGACGGCACGCCGCTTTACTATACGCTGGTCAACCTCAAGGACTGGTGCAAAAACAGCTTCGAGGTGGTTAATCAGCTGCGCATCAGCACCGATTACAGCCATCACCGTTACGATGTGATCCTGCTCATCAACGGCATTCCCGTCGTTCAGATCGAGCTGAAAACCCTGCAAATCAGCCCGCGCCGGGCCATGCAGCAGATCGTCGATTATAAGAACGCACCCGGCAACGGCTACAGCAAAACCCTGCTCTGCTTCCTGCAACTGTTCATCGTCAGCAACCGCAGCGACACCTGGTATTTCGCCAACAACAACCGCCGCCACTTCAGCTTCGACGCCGACGAACGCTTCCTGCCGCTGTACCAGTTCGCGGACGTGGACAACAGCAAGATCACCCATCTGGACAGCTTTGCCGACGCCTTTCTTGCCAAATGCACGCTGGGCGAAATGATCAGCCGCTACATGGTGCTGGTGGCCAGCGAGCAAAAGCTCCTGATGATGCGGCCGTATCAAATCTACGCCGTCAAGGCGATTGTCGATTGTATCCACCAGCACTGCGGCAACGGCTACATCTGGCACACCACCGGCAGCGGTAAGACGCTTACCTCGTTCAAGGCCTCCACGCTGCTCAAGGACAACCCGGACATCGACAAATGCCTGTTCGTGGTGGACCGCAAAGACCTCGACCGGCAGACGCGCGAGGAATTCAACAAGTTCCAGGAAGGCTGTGTCGAGGAGAACACCAACACCGAGACCCTGGTGCGCCGCCTGCTCTCGGACGACTATGCCGACAAGGTCATCGTCACCACCATCCAGAAGCTCGGCCTGGCGCTGGATGGTACCAACAAGAAAAACTACAAGGAGCGGCTGGAACCACTGCGCGACCAGCGCATCGTCTTCATCTTCGACGAATGCCATCGCTCGCAATTCGGCGACAACCATCAGGCTATCAAGGCGTTTTTTCCCAACGCCCAGTTGTTCGGCTTTACCGGCACGCCGATCTTCGAGCAGAACGCCAGCGCTCAGCAGATTGAAGGCCAACAGGCGTCCTACAAGACCACGGCGGACATCTTCCAGCAGCAACTGCACGCCTACACCATCACCCACGCCATTGAAGACCGCAACGTGCTGCGCTTCCATGTCGATTACTACAAGCCGGAAGGAAACCACCCCACCCCTTCGGGGTGGTGCCAACCAAGCGCGCCATCGTCGACGCCATTCTTGCCAAACACGATGCCGCCACCGCCGGGCGCAAGTTCAACGCCGTGCTAGCCACGGCCAGCATCAACGACGCCATCGAATACCACGCCCTGTTCAAAATCGTACAAACGGAAAAGCAAGCCGCCGACCCCGACTTCCAGCCGCTCAACATCGCCTGCGTCTTCTCCCCGCCCGCCGAAGGCAACAAAGACGTACAGCAGATTCAGGAAAACCTGCCGCAGGAAAAGGTCGACAACGAACAGGAGCCCGACAAAAAGAAAGATGCCCTCAAGGCCATCATCGCCGACTACAACGCCCAGTACGGAGCCAACCACGGCATCGGCGAATTCGACCGTTACTATCAGGACGTACAAAAGCGCATCAAGGATCAGCAATACCCCAATGCCGACCTGCCCCACGCGCAGAAGATTGACATCACGCTGGTGGTGGACATGCTGCTCACCGGCTTCGATTCCAAGTTTCTGAACACGCTTTACGTCGACAAAAACCTCAAATACCACGGCCTGATTCAGGCGTTTTCGCGCACTAACCGCGTGCTCAACGACACCAAGCCTTACGGCAACATCCTCGACTTTCGCCAGCAGCAAGATGCCGTGGATACCGCCATTGGCCTCTTCTCCGGCCAGACCGGCAAACCCGCCAAGGAAATCTGGCTGGTGGAGCCGGCCGCAGAAGTTATCCGCAAATACGAGGCCGCAGTCGCCGGCATGGCGGGCTTCATGCAGAACAAGAACCTGATTTGCGAACCCGAGCAGGTTTACAACCTGAAGGGCGATAACGCTCGCATCGAATTCGTCAACCGCTTCAAGGAAGTGCAGCGCCTCAAAACCCAGCTTGACCAGTATACGGATCTGGCGCCCGACCAAAGGGCACACATAGAGGCCACCCTGCCGAAAGACCAGTTACTGAGCTTCCGAAGCACCTATCTGGAAACCGCCCAGCGCCTGAAAGCGCAACAGGATAAGCACGACAAAGCGGGTGGTGAAACTGATCCGGAAATCCAGCGGCTCGATTTCGAGTTCGTGCTGTTCGCCTCCGCCCTCATCGATTACGACTACATCATGGCGCTCATCACCCGCTACGCCAGCCAGACGCCGGGCAAGCAGAAGTTGAGCCGCGAACAGCTCATCGGCCTCATTCAGTCCGACGCCAAATTTATCGATGAACGCGACGATATCGCCGACTACATCGACACCCTGGAGGCGGGCAAAGGACTGGATGAACAAGCCATCCGCGACGGCTTCGAGCGCTTCAAAGCCGACAAGCACGCCCGCCAGTTGGCAGCTATTGCCGACCAGCACAATCTTCCCGCCACCGCCCTGCAAGCCTTCGTGGACGCCATCCTGCGCCGCATGATCTTCGACGGCGAACAACTGAGCGACCTCATGGCCCCGCTGGAACTAGGCTGGAAAGCCCGCACCCAAGCCGAACTGGCGCTGATGGAAGACCTCATCCCGCTACTGCACAAACTCGCTCAAGGGCGGGAGATTTCAGGGCTGGGGGCGTATGAGCAATAAGGCGGCAAAACGTGAATTGGTGCCCAAACGGCGCTTTCCTGAGTTTCGGGAGGCGGGGGAGTGGGAGGAACGGAACCTTGGGAGGGTCGCCGAGAACCTAGACAATCGGCGCGTCCCAATTACTTCGGGCGAGAGAGTAGCGGGTCAAATTCCATATTACGGAGCCTCTGGCGTTGTTGATTACGTTAAAGGCTTCATCTTTGACGAGGACTTGCTCTGTGTTTCAGAGGACGGAGCTAATTTGGTCGCGCGGACATACCCGATTGCTTTTCCAATCTCTGGAAAGACGTGGGTGAATAATCATGCTCATGTCCTGCGATTCGAGAACCCCTGCACACAGAAGTTTGTGGATGTTTATCTGAACTCCATCAAGCTTAACGACTTCATCACTGGAATGGCTCAACCGAAATTGAACAAGGCAATGCTCGATAGCATTCCCATTCCTTGGCCCACAGTCCCCGAGCAACAACGCATCTCAGACTGCCTTAGCAGCCTAGACGACCTCATCACCAGTCAAACGCAAAAACTCGCCGCGCTCAAGACCCATAAAAAAGGCCTGATGCAGCAGTTATTCCCCTCCGTTGGAGGGGTGGCAGGCGAAGCCTGACGGGGTGGTCAAATGACAACACAACGAGACATGAAAGCAACCACCCCACCCCTTCGGGGCACCCCTCCAAAGGAGGGAAATAAAACGCGCCACACCAAAAATTACCAATCGCTGCCTTTCAATCCTGCATTGAAAGAACGAGCCAAAGCATTGCGCAAAGCAGGCAATCTATCGGAAGTGTTGCTGTGGAATCAATTGAAAAGAGGGCAATTCAAAGGACTGGACTTTGATCGCCAGAAAATCATCGGCAACTACATCGTTGATTTTTATTGTGCCGAAAAACAAGCGGTGCTTGAAATTGACGGTAGTAGCCATGATGACAAAGCTGAATATGATGCGCAGCGTGACGCATTTCTAATGAGCCTGGGATTGTGTGTCATCCACATTTTGGATGTGGATGTGAAACAAAATCTGGCGGGCGTGATGGACTTCTTATCTCGTCATCCTGCATTTATTGATAAGGTGGTCGCATGACACAGCTCATTCTCTACACTAGCGAAGACGGGGGTTCAGTTGTCAAGGAATCCTTGACAGTTCAGGTTCAAGCAGACGATGAAGCAACTACCGAGGAATACTCGGCAGTCCATATACGCGAACAAGACAAAAAATGACCGATCAAGATCAAAAACAACTGGGCACTACCCTGTGGGGCATTGCCGATCAACTGCGCGGAGCGATGAATGCGGACGATTTCCGCGACTATATGCTGTCCTTCCTGTTCCTGCGCTATCTGTCGGACAACTACGAAACGGCGGCGCAAAGGGAGCTGGGACCGGATTATCCCAGGCTGGATAAGGACAAGAATGGCGGCGACCGCCGCACACCGCTGGCGGTGTGGTATGCGCAGAATCCGGACGACACCGCGGAGTTTGAAAAGCAGATGCGCCGTAAGACGCATTACGTGATTCAGCCCGCCTACCTCTGGGGCAGCATCGCGGAGATGGCGCGTACGCAGAACGGGGAATTGCTGCACACTCTGCAAAAGGGCTTCGATTACATTGAGAACGAATCCTTCGCCAGCACCTTCGGTGGGCTGTTTTCCGAGATCAATCTGAATTCGGAAAAGCTGGGCAAGGCCTACGAAGCGCGCAATGCCAAGCTCTGCACGATCATCAAGGCGATTGCCGAGGGGCTGGCGCATTTCTCCACCGACAAGGACACGCTGGGCGATGCCTACGAATACTTGATCGGTCAGTTTGCCGCCGGCTCCGGCAAGAAGGCAGGCGAGTTTTACACCCCGCAGCAGATTTCCAGCATCTTGTCGGGCATCGTCACGCTGGACAGCCAGGAACCCGCCACGGGACCCAAAAAGCATTTAGACAGCGTCTTCGACTTTGCCTGCGGCTCAGGCTCCTTGCTGCTGAATATTCGCAAACGACTTAAAGACGCGGGCGGGACCATCGGCAAGATCTTCGGGCAGGAAAAAAACATCACCACCTACAACCTGGCGCGCATGAACATGCTGCTGCACGGAGTGAAGGATTCCGAGTTTGAGATTTACCATGGCGACACGCTGACCAACGACTGGGACAGGTTGCGCGAGATGAACCCGGCAAAGATGCCGAAATTCGATGCCGTGGTGGCCAATCCGCCGTTCAGCTACCGTTGGGAGCCAACCGACGCGCTTGGCGAGGATATGCGCTTCAAAAATTACGGCCTGGCACCCAAGTCTGCCGCCGACTTTGCTTTTTTGCTGCACGGCTTTCACTACCTGAAGCCCGAAGGGGTCATGGCCATTATTCTGCCCCACGGCGTACTGTTCCGTGGCGGCGTAGAAGAACGCATCCGCACCAAACTGCTGAAAGACGGCCACATCGACACGGTGATCGGCCTGCCCGCCAACCTGTTTTTCTCCACCGGCATTCCGGTGTGCATTCTCGTTTTGAAGAAGTGCAAGAAGCCGGATGATGTGCTGTTTATCAACGCCGCCGAGTACTTTGATAAGGTAAAGCGCCAGAACCGCCTGCTGCCGGAGCATATCGACAAGATTATCGATACCTATCAGTTCCGCAAGGAAGAAGAACGGTATGCCCGGCGCGTGCCGATGGAAGAGATCGAAACGAACGGCTATAACCTGAATATCTCCCGCTATATCAGCACTGTACAGGCGGAAAAAGAGATTCCTCTCCAGGCAGTCAATGAAACGTTGGTGGAACTTACGCAGAACATCGCTGTGGCACGGGACAAACACAATGCGTTCCTGAAAGAATTGGGTTTGCCGCCTTTACCGTGAAAAAACGCTGTTACATCGTATTGTTATCCTGTTAACCTGATGAATACCACGGTATTATAAATATTTTCAACACCACCATTCTGACGAACCTGCCATGAGGTAAATGGAGTGATGATGCCAGGCAGATAATTGTCTGCATAGGGAAATTCTTGCAACACCCATCGCACTGGAGATAGCTATGTTGAAATATTTATGTGCCATTTTTCTTGTTACCGTTTTTTTTGCAGCAACAAACCAGTGCTTTGCCGAGAACCTGGAGGAAAAGACGAGCGTACGCCAGGATCAAGGCAAGATAATGCTGACCATTTACAATGATAATCTCGCTCTGATCAAAGAAGAACGTACGATAAAGCTGGACAAAGGCGAAAATCGGCTGGCATGGCGGGAAGTATCCGCGCAGATGCGCCCGGAAACCGCGTTGTTGCGTAACCTGACGCCTTCAGCAAAGTTAAGCTTGCTGGAGCAGAATTTTGATTTTGATCTGCTGACGCCGCAAAAACTGCTGGAAAAATATCTTGGCAAAAGCGTTGCCATCATTCGTACTAATACCGCTACAGGTGAGGAAACTCGCGAAGACGCGACGGTGCTCTCCACCAGCCAGGGGGTCGTGCTCAAATTTGCAGATCGTATTGAAACTGGACTGCCGGGGCGGATTGCTTTTCCGGATGTGCCAAGCCATTTGCGTGACCTGCCAACGTTATCCCTGCTGCTCACTACTTCTCTGGCAGGTAGCCATGATCTGGAGCTGTCATATCTGACTACCGGCCTTTCCTGGCGAGCGGACTATGTGGCCGAATTGAATGCCGATGACAGCCTTCTGGCAATGAACGGACTGGTGACGCTGGTCAATCGCAGTGGTATTACCTATGAGCACGCGCAGTTGCAACTGGTTGCCGGGGACGTTAATCAAGTTCAGCCTGATCAGTCGCCTCGCGCAAAATCCACGGCCATTGCCAGTATGATGGAAATGGCGCCCGCGATGGAACAGGAAGCCTTATTTGCTTATCATCTTTACAGTCTGCCAACAGCAACTACGTTGGCAGACAATCAGACCAAGCAGGTTGGTTTGCTGTCGGCCAATGGCATCGCGGTCAGCAAGGAACACTGGCTGCAAGGTATGGATTACTATTTTTCCGGAGAATATGGTGAGATCGGGCGTAAATTGCACCCTGCCGTCATGATCAAATTTGATAACAAGGGAGAGGGGTTGGGCGTTCCGCTGCCCAAGGGCATCATTCGCGTGTATAAAAAAGACTCACGCGGTAATGCGCAGTTTGTCGGCGAGGATCGCATCGAACATACCGCGAGAAATGAGCAGATCAGTCTGAAGCTTGGCAACGCCTTCGATATTACCGCCGACAAAACCCAGACGGAATTCCGGCAGTTGGCCTCAAAACCGGAAAATCATATTGAGACGGCTTACCAAGTCCGAATTCGTAATGCGCGGGATGAGGCCGTCACCATTCACGTGCAGGAGCCGATTCCGGGTGACTGGACCATGGTCGAGACTTCCGTTCCTCACACTCAACCCGCGGCGAATCTGGCACAATGGAAGGTCGACGTGCCCGCCAATCAGGAAACAGTTTTAAGCTATCGTGTCCGTGTTCGTTTTTTCTAACATCGGCTGACCGATCACTTCTGGAAGATGACCGCTTTGTTCAAGACCATTGCATTGATCGGTAAGTATAAAAACCGTGATATTACTGCGCCACTTCTCAATCTCGCGCGGCACCTTGCCGGACAGGGACTCAATGTGGTACTGGATGCATTGACGGTCATTCAGATAGAAAAAGTTGAGTTTCCCATTTTAACGCTGGACGAAATTGGCCAGCAGGCGGATCTGGCCATTGTGCTGGGAGGCGATGGTACCATGCTTAATATCGCGCGTACGCTGGTTGACTACAATGTGCCGCTGGTGGGAGTCAATCAAGGTCGGCTGGGGTTTCTGACCGATCTGACGGTTGATACCATGCAGGCCACCCTCGGTACGATGCTGGATGGTCAATTCATTGTGGAAAACCGCATGTTGCTCGCGGCGGAAGTTTCACGCGACACAGGAATGGTGTTTAAGGAACTGGCGTTTAACGATGTGGTGTTGCATCGAGGAATAAGCAGCGGCATGATCGAGTTCGAGGTGCGTGTCGACGGCGAATATGTGTATGCTTTGCGTTCCGATGGCCTGATCGTGGCGACCCCAACCGGATCAACCGCGTATGCCCTGTCTTCTGGTGGGCCAATTCTGCATCCCAAGCTGGATCTGATAGCGCTGGTACCGGTTTGTCCACATACACTGAGTAATCGTCCCATCGTGGTAGGTGGAGATGCCGTAGTCGAGATCAAGCTGCATTGTGCAACTGAGACCAAAATTTATGCCGACAGCCATTCGTGGTTTGATCTCGGTGAGCACGACCAGATCGTCATCCGGCGTCATCCGGAAACCATCAAGATTCTCCATTCCGTTCATCATAGCTATTATCGGATGCTGCGCGAAAAACTTGGCTGGAGCGGTATTCTCCAGCACAATAATACTGATTAGTCACTATGCTGCTACACCTATTCATTCGTGACTATGTATTGATCGATCAGATCGAGCTCGACTTTCATCCCGGATTTACTGTTTTGACTGGTGAAACCGGCGCGGGGAAATCCATCTTGATCGATGCGCTGGAGCTCCTGCTGGGCGGACGCGCGGATGTGCAACGTATCCGGCATGGCTGCGAACGGGCAGAAATCAGTGCAGAATTTGATATCCGCGATCTTACTTCTTTACAGCAATGGCTGCAGAAAAATTCACTCGATGATCCGGCAGGCGGCTGTCTGCTGCGCAGAGTCATTGATGCCAGCGGTCGTTCCCGGAATTTTATTAATGGCACGACGGTTACCCTGCAGCAACTACGCACGGCAGGCGAGTGGCTGATCGATATCCATGGCCAACATGCGCACCAAACCTTGCTGCGCACCCAGCAACAAGGGGAATTGCTGGATGGATGGGCTGGTGAAACCGGGCTTGTACAGCAAGTTGCCGCCGCTTACCGGCATTGGCAAACATTGCATCAGCAGCGGCTTGACTGGGAGAAGGATAGCAGTCGCGACGCTGAAGAACGGGAACGGTTGGCGTGGCAGGTCAAGGAGTTGTCCGATCTCAATTTTTCGGCTGAAGACTGGCAAACCATACAGGCGGATCATAACCGTTTAGCGCATACGGCAAAGCTGCTGGAAGCCGCTCAATTGTCCCTGGAATTGCTGTCAGAAAATGAGATTTCCGCGCTTACGCAAATCGACCGTGTCAGCGCCCGCCTGCATTCCCTGATAGAGGTCGACAGCTCACTTGTACCGATGGACGAACAACTGCAATCGATAGAAGCGCAGTTGCAGGATGTGATCCATGAATTGAGGCATTACCAGCAACACTTGGATCTCGATCCGCGGCGTCTGGAAACGATCGAAGCGCGCCTTTTAGCCGTACATAGCACCGCCAGAAAATATCGTGTCAACCCGGAAGACCTGGCGGAGTTGCTGGTAACTGCCACACAGCAGCTGGCCGACCTGGAAACCCGGGCAGATGGCGCTGCGCTGGCGGAGGCCGAACAAGCTGCCCAGCAGGAATATATGCGGTTTGCGCAACAATTGAGTGATAAACGACGTGAGGCTGCCACCAGTCTTTCCAGACTGGTGACTGAAAACATGCAAACGCTGGCGATGGAAGATGGCCGTTTTCAGGTGACGTTGCATCCGGTCACACCCGGCAATCAATCTGGCCTGGAGCAAATTGAATTTCAGGTATCCGCACATAAAGACATGCCATTACGGCCACTGCACAAGGTAGCCTCCGGTGGGGAATTATCGCGAATTGGTCTGGCTATCCAGGTGATCATCAGTCAGGCTGGCATGACTCCCACGCTGATTTTTGATGAGGTTGATGCCGGTGTTGGCGGTAGTGTTGCAGAGAAAGTCGGAAAATTACTCAAAGCGCTGGGAAAAACACGGCAGGTTCTGTGTATTACGCATCTGCCGCAGGTAGCGGCGATGGGTGACCATCACTGGCAGGTATCCAAAAAGAATGAGCAGCAGATTGACCAGACACTGATCAGTCGAATTTTTCATCTTGATCAGGCTGGCAGAATAGACGAAATTGCGCGAATGCTCGGTGGTGAAAGACTCACTGCTACAACACGCAAGCATGCCGAGGAGATGCTACGCGATCACGCGTTATCCAAATAAAAAGAAGAAGCGGCGCTACAAAGTATTACTCGTTTTCTTCCTTGGTTTTCTTCTGTGGCTGGGTGGGGGCCATTAGGGTGATCAACTTATCAGGCTGAGCAGCTTCTATGCGGATCATTTTCCCTTCCACTGAAGCTCCCTGGTGAATTTTAAGAGACCGATAATGAATATCTCCCATAATTTTCGCGTGCGGCTGCAGCTCAAGCTCCTGTTCAACATGAATCGGACCCTTGACCGTGCCATTGACCACCATGTGCGTCACTCTTACTTTGCCTTCAATTATGCCCTGTTCACTTAACACCAGCATGGAAAGCGACTCACCTGCTGCCACAATACTGCCACATACGCGCCCATCCACCCTCAGCCCTCCCGCAAAATGGATATCGCCGGTAACGGTGGTATTGGATCCAATCAGAGTATCAATATGACTGACTGCTTTATTTTTTCTTCCAAACATGTATGTCCTCAAAGGGGTAGCTGAATGGTTTTCGTCAGAATCGGTTTGCTGTCACCATTTTCAAATATTCTAACCTGCAGGCTTTCCACGACTGTCTCCGTAGGCACTTGGAAACTTTTTTCCAACCGGTGGTAATAGCGAAAATCAACCGGAAATCCCTTGGATGCATTCTCATCGACCAAAGAAATTAATTTTTTCTCACCGTCCTGTTTCAATTCAACGGCAAACTCCAGGCTGCCAACAAAATTTTTGAGCCGTTTACCACCCTGTGCCAGTAAAAGAGTATAAAGATATTCACCTGGAATCGGGCTTGGCTCCAGTGAAAATCGATGGATGACCAGCTCGCCATCGGCAGCTTCATCATTTCCGGAAATCAAGCGCTGAAAGAGTGATAAATCCTCACGCAAACGCTCATTCTCTTCATCCAGTGCTTTTACCTGCTTGGCAAGATCCACCCGCGTGGCATTACTAATTTGCAGTTGCCTCACGAGATCGGCTATCTGTGTACAAAGCGTCTCGCTATATTTTTCCAGGCAATTACTGGCTTCGAGTATTTGTTCGAGTGCGGGATCGTTAGTGGCGACACTCCCATCATTTACTTTATCCGTTCCTCTGCCCGCCTCATACGCGCCATAAGCCAGCAAGGCGACCAACAGCAAGCCGATAACGGAAAATAATACGCGCTTGTACCAGGGCACATGAGCTCTGACCACCATGATCGGCGCGCTGACATCGGTTTTGCTGCGCATCAAATTGATCACCTTTTTATTATTATCTTGCGGATTCAGGGTAGCAGAGGGACAAAGTCAATGCCGGTCGTCTCCGTTAATCCGTACATTATATTCATATTCTGTACCGCCTGTCCGGCCGCACCCTTAACCAGATTGTCTGTTACTGACAAGATTACTGCCATCTCACCTTGTTGCGGGCGATGAACGGCAAGTCGGCAAATGTTGGAACCGCGAACCGAACGGGTTTCTGGATGACTGCCCGCTGGCAATACATCGACAAAAGGTTCGTCCTGATAGCGATCCACATACAATGCCTGCAAATCAATTTCTTTGGTCAGTCTGGCGTAAAGCGTGGCATGAATGCCGCGAATCATCGGTGTCAAGTGTGGCACAAATGTCAAACGAACAGCTTTGCTCGCCCGTTCGGATAATCCTTGTCGGATTTCTGGCAGATGACGGTGCCCGGGCACTCCGTAAGACTTGAAGTTATCAGCGGATTCCGCAAAAAGAATCGGTACTTCTGCTTTGCGTCCTGCCCCGGATACGCCTGATTTGGTATCCGCAATCAGATAATCAGTATCAACTACACCGGCTTCAATCAGCGGCAGGAAACCCAGTTGTACTGCTGTCGGATAACAACCGGGATTCGCAATCAACCGCGCATGACGCACCTTTTCACGATTAACCTCCGGCAATCCATAGACTGCCTCTGCCACCAACTCGTGAGCAGCATGTTTCATCCCATACCATTCTTCCCACAACGCAACATCCTTGATTCTAAAGTCAGCCGAGAGATCAATGATTCTCACATTCGCAGCCAGCAAGGCGGCTGCCTGATGCATCGCCACCCCATTAGGGGTCGCAAAGAAAACGACATCACATTGTTCGAGATCAGCCTGTGCCGGATCACTGAATTGCAGATCAATCAGTCCGCGCAAGCTTGGAAAAAGGACATCGACCCCTTGCCCACTTTCCTGACGAGAAGTAATGACCTTGAGCGTCACCTCCGGGTGCCGTACCAGTATGCGTAAGAGTTCGACGCCTGTATAGCCAGTACCACCAATAATGCCAACTTTGATCATTTAAAAATAGTAATGATTAGAAAAGCAGCATTTTAACGCATTGGTGCTGCCGCCATGAATAAAGAAAAAGCTTAAAAACAAGCTGTACTGGCGAAAATAAAACCTGAATCTGAATCATAATCTGATTGCTGTTCAGGTTTTTCCACGTTTAAGAAGCTCCGATACTACCGCAGCTTGCCTATAAACTACCTTAATAAAGCTGCACTTCAAAGTTGAAACCGCGATTCATTCAGCTTCTGTTCAGGTTACTTTTGCTATCTTGGTCGCCAAGACAGAAACTTTATTCTGTCGTTTAACCTGAAAGAGGAGAAGCACCGTGAGAACTAATTATTCTTTATTCATTGGAGCCATTTTGGCTCCTCTATTAGCAATCATATTATTATTCTCTACTAATGCACAGGCTGATGGCCGCAATCACGTTTATGGCAATCAGCATAATCACTATTATGGTGGACCTGATTACCGTTATTATAACGATCATAACCATGGGCATCGTCGGCATCACAAACGGGCAAAACGTCATCGCCATAATCACTACAATAATTATTATTATCCCCAAGTGAGGAGAGAGGTGTATTACGGTCCACAGTACTATCAACCACCTCGTGGCGGACACAATGATTTCATTATGGGATTACGTTCTGGCAATACCAGTATTATGATAGGCTATTAGTATTAGAAGTCCGGCGCTTGGCATCAAGTAATTAAGGGAAGTCAGGCGCCGCATTATCAATATCTATTGTCTTACCCGAATCAATTTCTAAATGCGCTTATACACTAATTACAAGTGGATATTGCTTGTCATTTCTTTTCTTGTGGCCATGCAGATCGCTGGGCATTCATTTTCGCAGCCACAGGAAGCGGTATATTTGATGACCGCCGGTAAGCGTACTGAGATTTCTCCACAGGAAGCCGCAGTGATTGTGCAGAGATCGGTCGGTGGCCGGGTGTTATCAGTCAATCATGAGTCATCCCATTACCGTGTAAAGATTCTGAACAGTAAAGGGCACATTCAGATTATTACGGTCGATGCACGTAGTGGCGCCATTCTCTCCACCCGGTAGCCTCCAGCTATTGGCTGGCAGCAATTCAGCCCAAGGCGCTTTAAAAATTCATATTTCGTCACCCGCAAAAAATGTTTCCTTACATATCAATTATATGCTGCGTCAACATTTTTTATTTCTAAAATTGGTATGCGCATTCTGGTTATTGAAGATGAACCTCAGCTGTTAAATCTGATTTCTCATCAGTTGACTGCTGCTGGATTTATGGTTGATCAGTGCAGCGATGGCAGGGAAGGTCTTTACATTGCAAGTGAATATCCGCTGGATGCCGCCATCGTGGATATAGGGCTACCCGGTTTATCCGGACTGGAAATCGTCGCCACGTTGCGCAAGCAGGGTAGCTTGCTTCCCATTTTGCTACTGACCGCACAGAGCAGCTGGCAGGATAAGGTCATCGGTTTGGAAGCTGGTGCTGACGACTACCTCGCCAAGCCGTTTCAGGGCGAGGAATTGCTCGCCAGAATCAAGGCGCTGCTGCGTCGCGCAGCAAGCGCCACTGATTCGGTATTGACGAGTGGTCCGATTTGTCTGGATACCTCTACCCAGGTAGTCAGTGTCAACAATGAAACCGTTAATCTCACTTCTTTCGAGTATCGTTTGCTGGAGTTTTTGATCCGCAATCAGGGAAACGTTATCGGCAGACAAACTATTACGGATTATCTTTATCCTCATGGAGATGATCATGACAGCAATGTGCTCGAAGTACTCATTGGCCGCTTACGCCGAAAACTTGATCCTGATGGAACGCTGAATCCAATTCAGACGGTTCGTGGACAAGGTTATCGCTGCTTAGTGCAGTCGTCCCAGTAACTTGTTTTTTCTGTATCTCTGATTAACACCAGTATGATGTCCCTTAATCAGCGCATTCTATCCAGCGCGTTCGTCGTGTTGATTCTCTTTGTGGTTGGAACGGCTATTACGCTGGATCGTGCCTTTCAGGACAATGCGCTTGCCGCGTTGCAGGACCGGATGCTGGGAAAACTTTATCTGCTGATGGGTGATGCAGAGGTGGATTTAGATGGTAATTTAACTATGCCGGAGGAATTTCCGGGGTTTCCGCAGATTAGCCAAATCCATTCCGGTACCGCTGCTTTTATTACGGATGGTACTCAAAAGTTAGTATGGCAGTCGCTTTCCGCGCTCTATCTTCCTGCACTGCCAACCAATGAGCAAATGACAGATCAGCAGCAATTCAAACGATTGATAATGAATGATACCCCCTATTTTCTTTACCATTATCCTGTTCAGTGGGAAACCGAAGCGAAAGATTATCCGTTTGTTTTTCATCTGTTGATGGACAGCTCGTTGTTTGATGACCAGCGAGATCAATATGAAAACACCCTGTGGAGCTGGCTTGCTGCCATTGCTTTGCTATTGCTTGTCGTGCAGGCAGTTGCGTTGCGCTGGGGGCTGTTACCCATGCGTAAGGTCGCGGGTGAGTTGAATCGTATCGAGGCCGGTCAGCAGGAAAACCTGGGAGGTCGGTATCCAGTTGAACTCAGCAAATTGACTGACAACATCAATTCATTGATCCATCATGAGCGCAAGTATCAGCAACGCTACCGGAATGCGCTGGCGGATCTGGCGCATAGCCTTAAAACACCACTCGCCATTCTGCAGGGCGCGATCAAGACAGAAACCGACCCCCGTAAACTCAAACTGCTGGTTGCCCAGCAGATTGAGCGAATGGATAATATCGTGCAATATCAGTTACGACGCGCAGCTACCATCGGCAAACTACCAGGTGCAAGATTGATCAGGTTGCAACCCATCATTGAAAAAATCGTAAATGCCGTCAGCCGTGCGCATTACAGCAAACAGCCCCGGATCGATATCGAGGTCGATTCTGCCATTAGTCTGCAAATCAATGAAAGTGATTTGTTGGAGTTACTTGGCAATCTGGTTGATAACGCATTTAAATGGTGCCGAGAGCGGGTCACTATCACGGCTTGTCATCAACAAGACAAAATTGTAATCAAAATCAGCGATGATGGACCAGATATTCCTGCAACTGAATCTGTCAGAATTCTGCAACGAGGTGTGCGGGGCGATTCCTCTGTTCCTGGACATGGGATTGGGCTGGCGATCGTTCAGGATATTTTGCAGGCCAATGACGGGCAGTTAACTGTTGTATCAGAAGGGGCTGCTGGCAAAAGTTTTGTTATCAGCTTCAGTCAGCCTTTCAAGACGCATGCTGGCAAAGGTAATTCTGGGCGAAGGTTCTAGCGCTAGCCTGTTGCGATATCGGCACGTGGTTGCGCGAGCGCTGCCCGCTGCCGGAATGTCTCAAATAAGCAAATTCCGGCACTTACCGATACATTTAAACTCTCGACGCCTCCCACCATAGGAATCTGTACCAATTGATCGCAGCGCTCTCTGGTTAAACGACGCATTCCTTCTTCTTCGGCGCCCAGCACCCAGGCCATGGGGCCTTTTAGCACGACCGAATCCAGCCGATTGCCCGCATCGGCTGTCGTGCCTGTTATCCAAATGCCGCCTTCCTTGAGCTCATCCAATGTTCTGGCAAGATTGGTTACGGGGAAAAGCGGCACATTGTCGGCAGCGCCACTTGCTACCTTGTGTACAGTAGCAGTCAAACCCACCGCGCGATCCTTGGGTGTGATGATGGCATGTACGCCAAACGCATCAGCAACACGCAAACAAGCGCCCAGGTTATGGGGATCCTTCACGCCATCCAGTACCAGAAGTAACGCCGGCTCCGTCAGGCTATCCAGCATGTCCTCGATACTGGCATATTTTTTGAGTTGTCGCACATTAGCAACCACTCCTTGGTGATGAACTGTCCCGACGATGCGATTCAGCCTGTCCTGATGGCAGAGAATCAGGCGAACCGAAGTTTCTTTTGCACGTTTAATCAAATCGCGCGCGCGTTGATCCTGACGGCTCTCATCCAGATAAATTTCCTGAATACTGTCCGGGTGTTGCCGCAGGCGGCTGGCAATAGCATGGAAACTAAATATAGGGTATGAGCGCGTCATCTTTCATCCAATCATGGCGCTGGGCCAAACCAGGTTAATGGGGTTTACTTTTGCCGTCCAGTACAAAATCTATCTTGCGCGTTTCCAGATCGACTCGAACCAGCTTGACACACAGTCTGTCGCCCAACCGGTAACATTTGCCGGTTCGCTCGCCACGCAACAAATGTTTGACCGCATCGTGGTGAAAATAATCTCGGGGCAGTTCAGAAATATGTACCAACCCTTCCACATAAATATCATCTAACGCAACAAAAAGACCGAAGCCCGTCACGCCACTGATGACGCCGTCGAAGCTATCCCCAATTTTATCCTGCATGTAGAAACATTTCAGCCAGGACTCTACCTCACGGGTCGCCTCATCAGCGCGTCGCTCGGTTTTGGAGCAGTGCTTGCCCAATTCGTACCAGTCACCGGATGCATATATTTTGCCGGTAAGTACCGCTTTAATTGCGCGGTGTACCAGCAAATCCGGATAACGGCGAATCGGGGAAGTGAAGTGGGTATAGGATTCATATGCCAAGCCAAAATGGCCAACATTGTCAGGACTATACACGGCTTGCTGCAACGATTTCAGCATGACTGTCTGCAACAATTGTTCATCTGGTCTGTTTTTGATCTGCCTGAGCGTTTTGGCATAATCCTTGGCATGAGGTTTGTCTTTGCCACTTAACTGTAAGCCAAACTCTTTTAAAAAGTCACGCAATGCGGCCAATTTTTCAGCTACGGGGCCTTCATGTATGCGATACAACACCGGCTGTCCGTGTTGCTGCAGAAAATTGGATGCGCATACATTGGCTGCCAGCATACATTCTTCTATTAAACGGTGTGCCTCATTGCGAACTACAGGACGAATCTGCTCTATTTTCCCCTGATCATTAAAAACCATTTCGGTTTCAACTGTCTCGAAATCAATGGCACCGCGTATTTTGCGAGACCGCTGCAATATTTTGTATATCTTGTGAAGTGACTTGATTGGTGTCAATAAATCAGCATGTTCCCTGGCGACTGCTCCTTTCGGTTTTTCAAGCATTTCTGCAACAATGGTATAGGTAAGCCGGGCATGGGAATGCATGACGGCCGGATAGAAGCGGTATTCGGTCAGCTCCCCCTTGGCGGTCCAGAGCATTTCACATACCATGCACAAGCGATCTTCCCGAGGAATCAGAGAGCATAATCCATTTGAGAGCTTTTCCGGCAACATGGGAATTACTCTTCTGGGAAAATAAACTGAATTTCCTCGATTGAAAGCATCCCTGTCCAGCGCACTCTGGTCGAGAACATAGTGGCTGACATCGGCAATCGCCACAAACAGTCTGAAATTTTTGTCTTCCGGTTGACAGAAAACCGCGTCATCAAAATCCTTGGCAGTTTCACCATCGATCGTAACCAACGGTAAATGGCGAATATCTGCACGCTTGAGCAAATCTTTTTTCAGAACTTTGCTCGGCAGTTTACTGGTAATTTTCTCGGCTTCCGGCGTGAATACATTTGGCAGGTCAAATTTTCGCAGTGCGATTTCAATTTCCATGCCAGGCGCAGCATAATCCCCCAGAACTTCAGTGATACGACCGACTGGTTTCGCCCGATGATCGGGTTGTTGAACAATATCGACCATCACGATTTGCCCGGCACGCGCTTTCATCAAGCCTTCCTTGGGAATCAGAATTTCCTGTCTGATACGTTTGTCTTCAGCAGCAACGAAATAGATGTCATGTTCTGCATAGAGGCGCCCCACCAGACGGCTATTGACACGTTCCAGCACCTCAACAATCTTACATTCCCGGCGTCCCCGGCGATCAATTCCGACTACTCGTACAATCACACGGTCACCGTGCATCACCTTTTGCATTTCCCTGGGGCTCAAAAACAGATCACTTTCGCCATCGTCAGGCAATAAAAAACCAAACCCATCACTATGTCCTTGTACCGTTCCTTTGATCAACTCCAGCTTTTCAGTAACGCAAATATCACCTTTTCGGTTACGTATAACCTGACCTTCCCGCATCATCGCTGACAGCCTACGCCGAAAGAAATCAGATTCATCTGCCGAAATATCCAATAATTTTATTAGATTATCTTCGTCAACCGGCACTCCTTGCTGCTCAAGAACCTGCAGGATAAATTCCCGACTTGGAATGGCCTGGCCGTAACGCTCTTTTTCTCGAGTAAGAAACGGATCAAGCTCACGCAGCTTTTTACTCGCTTGTGTTTTACGTTTGATTGACAAATTAAAGGTTTCCTATAAAATCGACGGGCTTTTCTGCGATTGCTTCGTTAGTTTAACCGACAGGTTGAATGGAATGGTAATCACAAAATTGCCCAGATGGCGGAATTGGTAGACGCGCATGGTTCAGGTCCATGTGCCTTCGGGTGTGGAGGTTCGAGTCCTCTTCTGGGCACCATAAACAACTTGTCTGGCTACCTTTCGTCATACGTCAATTTTCCAATTTGACGTTGCGTATTCCTTGCTCTGATTATACGTTATTGTATTCCTTTTGCCCCCTGTTGATACCATGTGAATGCGGTGCGGCTGTTTTGGGTGCTGCCACTACAATTCAAGTGCCACGAATTTTTCTCGACCAGCAATCCATATTATGGTTAGAATCCATAATTTCAGGGTGTTGATATGCTGTGTTAACAATATTGGCCTTGACTTGTCATCGACTTAATTTAACTGTAACAACCTGCAAGTAGGCACCTCTAAAAACTCGGGGTTCTAAACAAGGCCGAACGTGAATAAAAAATGTTGACGCAACATACAATTGATATGTAAGGAAACATTTTTTATTAACAACAGGGTGTTATAGTGAAATGTGAATTTTTAAAGGTGTCCAAGTGACAAATCTACCCACCATTGGCTGGCGGGAGTGGATAATGTTGCCGGACCTGAATATTCCTGGAATCAAGGCAAAAATCGATACCGGTGCGCGTACATCGACCCTGCATGCGTTCAGAGTCGAGCCATATCAAAAATGTCATCAACTGTGGGTAAGATTTACGATTCATCCGGATCAGTACGACACCGATAACTGGATCGAATGCCATGCGGCGGTCAAGGATCAACGTTTGGTCAGTGATTCAGGAGGTCACAAGCAGTTACGTTACATTATCGAAACTCAGATGTGCGTTGGGCATCATGCGTTCATGGCTGAAATGACGCTGACTTGCCGCGATGATATGCGTTTCAGAATGCTACTCGGCCGCACTGCGCTCAATGGCCGTTTTATCGTTGATCCCAGTGTTTCCTATCTGTTCGGCAAACGCTCACTGCCGGCCAGAGTTATCAACAGGTGATTTATTATGAAAGTGGCAATCTTGTCTCGCAATGCCAGGCTTTACTCCACCAGGCGGCTGGTAGAAGCGGCTATCGCACGCGGGCACGAAGTGAAAGTACTCGATGTATTGCGCTGTTACATGAATATCACATCTCATCAGCCAGGTATCCATTATCGTGGCGAGAAGCTGGAAGTGTTCGATGCAGTTATCCCTCGTATCGGGGCATCGGTTACATTCTATGGAACAGCAGTACTCAGGCAGTTTGAAATGATGAATGTCTTTCCATTGAATGAGTCGGTGGCAGTCACGCGCTCGCGCGACAAGCTGCGCTCCCTGCAATTGCTGGCCAGAAAAGGAATTGGCCTGCCTGTCACGGGTTTTGCGCATAATCCCGACGACATCGACGATTTAATTGCACAGGTTGGCGGTGCGCCGCTGGTGATCAAACTGCTGGAAGGCACACAAGGTATCGGCGTCGTCCTGGCGGAAACCAAAAAAGCAGCGGAGAGTGTCATCCAGGCTTTCATGGGGCTGAACGCAAACATCATGGTGCAGGAATACATCAAGGAAGCCGGTGGTAGTGATATACGTTGCTTCGTCATTGATGACAAGGTGGTGGCTACCATGAAACGCCAGGCACCAGAAGGTGAATTTCGTTCCAATCTGCACCGTGGCGGACAAGCTTCACTAATACAGCTTACTCCTGAAGAACGTTCGACTGCAGTACGCGCTGCCAAAATAATGGGACTCAATGTCTGCGGAGTCGATTTGCTGAGATCCAATCATGGACCGGTCATCATGGAAGTCAACTCTTCCCCTGGCTTGCAAGGGATCGAAACGGTCAGCGGCAAGGATATTGCCTCTTCCATCATCCAGTTCATCGAGAAACGAATCAAACTCCTGGAACATACTCCAGAAAAATCACGCACCCGTGGTAAAGGGTAAATAACCAATGACTGCGGCGCTGATCATCAATCAACAAACCATCAAGCCAGGCACGATTACCACCATTGATCTGCCTTTGCCGGAGCTATACACGCACACGCTGATGACCATGCCGATTCATGTCGTCTGTGGCAAAAAACCCGGGCCACGTCTGTTCGTCAGTGCAGCTATCCATGGCAACGAGCTGAACGGGGTTGAAATTGTCCGGCGCCTGCTGAAACAGCCGGGATTAGACAAGCTTCGCGGTGATCTGATTGCCGTCCCCATGGTCAACGTCTACGGCATAATCCAACAATCCCGTTATCTGCCGGACCGACGTGATCTCAACCGTTCATTTCCAGGTTCAAAAAAAGGGTCATTAGCCGCACGCCTGGCTGATCTCTTCATGACCGAAATTGTAACTAAATGTACCCATGGCATTGATCTGCACACTGGCGCAATCCATCGTAACAATTTGCCACAAATACGCGCCAATCTGGATGATCCGGAGACGCTGCGACTTGCAAAATCCTTCAATGTGCCGGTATTGCTCAATTCCAATCTGCAGGATGGGTCCTTACGTGAAGCCGTATCCGAACTGGGCATTCCCATGCTGCTTTATGAAGGGGGTGAAGCACTGCGTTTTGATGAAAATGCTATTCGTGTGGGTTTGCGCGGTATTCTGGGCGTTATGAAAACGTTGGGAATGATACCCGAGAAATCGCAAGGCAAAGCCGGCTCACCATCATTACTGGCGCATGACAGCCAGTGGATCCGCGCACCTGGCGGAGGCATCTTTTGCGCGGCCCACCGCCTGGGAGAGCCTGTCCGTGAACAGGATGTGCTTGGTATCATCAGAGATCCTTCCTCCAGCTTGGAAATTCCGGTCATCGCATCCTGCAATGGGTTGATCATCGGCCGCTCCGAACTGCCGTTGGTCCACGAAGGAGAAGCACTTTTTCATATTGCCCAGTTTGCGCAATCCGCGTGATCCCCTTGCTTTGCTGCATGTCATGAGCCGATCTTAGGAATCAAAACAGCAAAACAGGAGCATATCACGATCTTTTGCCTAGCAGAAAATCGTGATATGCTCCTGTTTTTCCTTCTTCTTTAGCCTGAGCTCGACGTCAGTCTGTCGGAACACACCTGGGTTCTTATAGGTGGCAGATTCAACTTTGAAGTGCAACAATAACTAGGAGCCGACGGCATGCCTCGCTTCAAGCACTGCACAACTACGACCAGGCCGCCATGGTCGTGATCAATTATCAGGAGCAGCTCTAGCCCGGCACCTTTGAACACGTCGTTCATTACCTGATTGAACACAAGTTGGATCTGTCGGTGTTTCACCCCAAGTACCGTAACGACGCCGTGCTGCACTTCACCTCAATCTATAAAGCTCCCCTATAATTAGTGGCTTAGTTAATTCAGCCAGGAAGCAAACTATGACCGTGTCACTGCATCGCTTGTACTCCTTCCGTCGTTGCCCTTACGCCATGCGTGCTCGACTCGGTATCTTGTTTGCCGAGCTGAAGGTGGAGCTACGGGAGATCGTGCTGAAAAACAAACCGGCGCAGATGCTGGCTATCAGTCCTAAAGGCACGGTTCCTGTTCTGGAACTGGCTGAAGGTAATAGTTCTAAGAGATTCGTTATCGAGGAAAGCAGGGAAATACTGGAGTGGGCATTGAAGCAGCAAGATCCGCAAGGCTTGTTAAACATCGATTTAGTCAGCGCTAATGCCCTGATCGGCCGTAACGATAACGAGTTTAAACACTGGCTAGATCGCTATAAATACGCCGACCGTCATCCAGAACTAACCCGGCTGGAGTACCGGCAACAAGGCGAGGTGTTTTTGCAGGCGTTAGAAAATTTACTAGCCAGGAATAGATATCTGCTGGGGGCCGACATCAGCATCGCTGATGTCGGCATCATGCCTTTTGTGCGCCAGTTCGCCCATGTAGATCGGGCGGTGTTTTACAGTCTGCCCTATCCAAATTTACAGCAATGGCTGAGGGATTGGCTGGAACACCCAGTGTTCCAACAAGTCATGATCAAATTCCAACCTTGGCAGGAAGGCGATGAAATAGTGGTGTTTCCAAGCGGCAGTCACTGCAATTCCAAGTAGCTGTACCTTAACTTAGACTATGTCTGCATTAAACGTTGGAACTACCTTTTTGTCGAATAGGCTGGAACCTTAAGACTGGAGGGTATAGTCATGAAAGCCGCTGATTCTCGGGAGTGGTTGGAAAAGATATCGCAACTTAATCGTCGTCAAAAAGAACAGGCCAAACATTATCTGAGCGAGGCGAAGCCACAAGCTGTGGTTGTGAAATATCTTGAGGATTTTTTTGAGCCGAGTTGTCCGGTCTGCCAGGCGGATCGCCCTCATCGCTGGGGGCACCAGGCGGGGTTGCAACGTTTTCGCTGTTGCTTATGCAAGCACACATTCACGGCTATTTCGGGAACTCCTTTGGCCCGTCTGCGGCATAAGGAGCAATGGTTGAATTACAGTGCAGCGTTGATTGAAGGTTTGACCGTGCGAGCTAGCGGCAGGCAATGCGGAATAGACAAAAACACCAGTTTTCGTTGGCGCCATCGGTTCCTGACTTTGCCGGCGGCTACTAAAGCCAACCACTTGCAAGGAATCATTGAGGCGGATGAGACCTTTTTTCCCTCTTCCTGCAAAGGTCAACGTCACCTGAATCGTCCACCGCGTAAACGCGGTAAGCAAATCCATGTACGTGGAACAGGCAAAGATCAGGTGCCGGTGCTGGTAGTACGCGACCGCTCTGGTGCAACAGCAGATTTCATGTTGAATGCGCTTGATAAGAAGACAATTGAGCCTCCTTTGCGGGCTATCCTGGCAAAAGATGCCATTTTCTGTAGTGATGGCGCTGCCGTCTACCGGTCTGTGGCTCATAGCCTCGGAATTACCCATCACCCCGTCAATCTCTCTGCTGGAATTCGAGTCATTGCTGGTGTTTACCATATCCAGAATGTTAATGCCTACGACAGCAGACTTAAACAGTGGATGAAAAGATTTCATGGGGTCGCAACCAAATACCTGGAAA
>NZ_FMWO01000111.1 GCF_900103035.1 Nitrosomonas mobilis | reverse complement strand
AAATCAAAACGGCGATTGAAGCGATAGGAGAATTCTGCAAGATAGCGCTGTGCATACTTGGCGTGATTGAATGCATGGTAGGTTCCGCTGAAGGCAGTCTTGAGATTGCCAAGAAGCGTATTGACCCAGCGAAACTCGGCACGCTGCACAGCAGATTTGCCACTTCCCACAATATGGCGCTCATGCTGCGCGGCTGTATGCGTAACCGCCCCGAAACACCCCAAACCATCAGATACGACTCGTGCAGTAGATGACAGACATTCAGCCGACCACTGTTTGAGCGCTTCATATGTAAAACCCGCTACGGGAGTCAAGCGTATATAAAGTGGCTTCCCCTCGCTGTTTGTTTGTATTGCCGCTACAAATGGCGTCTTACTTGCCGCGCCCCGCCCGCGCTTTCCCGGCCTTTCACCTCCCAGATAAGCATCGTCAACCTCCACGCGTCCATCCAGACGGCGTTGCTCTTCGCGCAGCAGCATGGTCTGTAACAGCTTATGCTTGATCGACCATGCCGTTTTGTAACTTACCCCCAGCTGACGTTTGAGTTCCAATGCACTGACCGCATTCTTGCTTTGCGTCATCAAGTAAATGGCCAGAAACCAGGTTCTTAGCGGTAATTTAGTATTTTCAAACACGGTGCCGACAATTGAAGAACATTGGTAGCCACAATCCAGGCATTCCCATAGCTTGCGGCCGTTATGGGTACAGGAATATCGCTCCCCATCGCAGCGCAGGCATCTCCAGCCATGTGGCCACCTCGCAGCAAACAATGCTGCTTCACATTGTGCTTCCGTGCCATATTGATGCAGAAATTCATGCAGTGACAGGCCTGCCTGAAACTGAATTTTATTCATCGCCATTGCCATCCTCCTCTGATTTTGCTACGTTTCTTCGCAATTTGTAGATTTTACAAGATTTCTGAGAGAAGTAACTAATCAGGTATTTTTTTATCGGAAGTCTGGCTGGGCTTTTGGTGATACCAATATTAAATATTGGTATCAGGCTGATATTATTCTTGTTTCATCTCATATTCGTATTCATTATTGTTTGCTTTGCACTCTATTTTGTCAGTTTTATTTTGACAATTTTACTGTGATAGCGGGCAGACGGAACGCTCCCCTGACTGGTGATCAATCGGCCAGACGATTGTGCATGGTTCGGTGCTGGTGGAGAGGCAAATCTCCAAGTCCGGCGAGTGATAAAACGGCGATACGTTTTGATGGTGTGGTGAAGGTTGGAACAGATTGTTGTTCCCGTAAACACACCATCGGTTAAGGAACAGTTTAACCTATTAATCGAACCTGGATTATCAAATACTGAATTTCAAATCAGGTTAAGGAATATAGCGTCACCATAAATTACTTTAACCTAACCATAAGATTAAGATCAATGTCTTATATTGGCGCGCGATTTTAGCGATGCTTATTGCCTTCAACACGGTAACTGCAATCAACACTTACTCGGATAGGACGTTACTAATCCAAAACGTTGTCATTATTTAAAATAAATATTTCACCATTTCACCGCCCAGTTTGAACAATTGGCTGTCGCTGGATGACAGCTTCTCTAGGTTGACCAGCCGTTCATTTGAAACTGGTGACTGACTGTTGATGGCCGAAAGCGACCCAAAGCGGGATTTGGATTGATAGAACTTTAAGAATTTCCTGATTAACAACAAACGTCAGCCATTCGAATAGAGTGCAAGGGCTGCGGAGTGGTCGAAGCAGCGGCGATCAGCAATCGTTCGTGCAGTGAGCAAAGATCAAAACGCCGGTTGAATCGGTAGCTGAAGGCGGCAAGATAGCGAGCGGCATACTTGCGGAAGTTGAAAGCATGGTAACAACCCGACAAGCTGGTCTTGAGATTGCCGAGAATAGTGTTGATCCACCGGAACTCGGGAGTCTCCTTTGGTTTGCGTCCGGCGATAACTGTAAAATGGTGGCTACAGCCAATTTTGGTGACGGCACCAAAGCAGGCCAAGGCATCCGAGAATACCGTGCAGCCGGGTGCCAGACAATCCTTTGCCCAAGCTGAAATTGCCTTTAGCGTATAAATCCCGAGACCGGGGTAAGCCTCACGCGCAAAGGGTGATCATCCTCAGTCAGAGACACAGCGACAACAATAGGCACCTTATTCTCTGAACCTCTGCCCGCTTTTCCTCCCGCACGCTCTCCACCAAGATAAGCATCATCGACCTGGATTCTGCCATCAAGGACATAGCGCTCCTCACGATTAGCCATCGCCTGCATCAGTTTGTGGTGTATCAACCATGCCGTAGGATAGCTCACTCCCAGCTGGCGCTTGAGCGCCAGGGACGACAAACCAGTCTTGGCCTAACTAACCAGATAAATTGCCAAAAACCAGACGGTCAACGGTAGTTTAGTGCCCTGAAAAACTGTCCCGGCAATCAATGAGGCCTGATGTCGGCAGGCTCTGCATTGAAAAACCTTGCGTATACCATCACGTATGGCATAGTAAGCAGTACCGTTACAGCGTGGACAGTGAAACCCATCCGACCAACGGGCAACCTCCAGCGCTAGCTCGCACTGCACCTCCGTACCAAAGCCCTTGAGAAATTCCAGCATCGACAGTCCAGATTGAAACTGAATTCGATTCATCGCCATGATCGATCACTCCTTGTATCATTTAACAGCCATGACTTTTATGTCGCAACAAACTCGTCAGACAAATCTTGCTGACGTTCGTTGCTAATCAGGTGTGGAATTGATTGACTTCATCGGAGGCATTGGACTTGCGCTGTTAATTTTCGGAATAGGGTCTGTTCTATCGGTCGTTGTGACAGCCAAATTTATTGATGCCCATTTGCGTGCCTTAATCGTATTTATGCTCGCCATTGGTGGCCTTTCAATGATCCTTTTGCTTATGTTTGGCGGAGCTGCTGGGATCTCGCATATTGCGTTTTTCCTCTGGGGCGTTGCCTTCGGTCCTGTTGTTACGATGTACCAAACCGCAGTCACAAAACAGGTTAAAGACGGTGTTGCTGTTGCAACGTCTGTACAGTCCAGTATCTTTAACTTTTCTATAATGATTTCAACCTGGATCGGCGGGCTATTGTTAACCCGTTTCCCTGAAACCGGTGTCACAGCCATTGTTTACGTGTCGCTAACGGCATTCGCCCTGGCTACTATCATCGCGTTTTTCGCCAAAGGCACACTCAGAGCTTCCTAAAAGCATTTTCAAATCCCAAAAGGAGAATAAACATGAAAAAATTTATCAATGCCCGCATCTACGGACAGCACGACGAAACAAGTGAAATTTCAGTCGACAAAGGTCTGATTAAGCAGATTGGAAAAAATCTGCCGAAGGCTGATGAGGAAATTGATCTTCAGGGTCGCCTTGTGATCTCGCCATATGTCGATGCTCATTTGCATTTGGACTATGTGTACACCGGTAAAAATGACGGCGCCGCAAACTTAACCGGCACGTTGTTTGAAGGCATTGCCCGCTGGCATGATGTGAAAAAGACCCAAACTTTCGAAGAGGCCAAGGAGCGCGCACTGAAAGGGATTAATGAAGAAGTCTCCAAGGGTGTCCAGTTTATCCGGACACATATTGACGTAGATGACCCCAAGCTGACAGGTTTGAAGGCAATGCTGGAAATACGTGAGCAACTCAAAGACAGTATCACCATCCAGATCGTCGCCTTTCCGCAAGAAGGGATGTATGCCTATAAGGGCGGCGATGAAATGGTCGAAGAAGCGTTAAAAATGGGCGCAGACTGCGTCGGGGCTATCCCGCATTTCGAATGGGCACGCGAGATCGGCGAAAAGTCTATGCACAAAACCGTAGAACTGGCGATGAAGTATGACAAACTGATTGATGTCCACTGCGATGAGACCGATGATGTCATGGCCCGTTTTGTTGAATTGCTCAACGCTCTGGTGATGTCCGAAGGCATTGGTGCTCGTACAGCGGCCAGTCATACTTGCTCTTTCGGCTCTGCAGATAATGCTTACGCATTTCGTATGATGGCATTATTTAAAAAATCAGGGATGCACTTCATCTCTTTGCCAACCGAGAACGCTTATCTGCAAGGCCGACAAGATACCTACCCAAAGCGTCGCGGTCTCACTCGCGTAAAAGAGCTATGGGAGAGTGGTATCAATGTATGTTACGGGCAGGATTCTATCAATGATCCTTGGTACCCGGCAGGTAATGGGAATATGATGAATATTTTGGATAACGGTATTCATCTGGCACAGACGATGTCGTTCGATGAATTAGATCGATGCCTCGATCTAATTACTATCAACGGTGCCAAAACACTGAATGTTGAAGATGAGTATGGCATTGAGGCGAGTAAACCGGCTAACTTTATAGTCTTGAATGCAAAAACGCCGTTTGAGGCTGTACGCCAGCGGGCTGACGTATTGGCATCTATCCGCAACGGCGAATATCTATTTAAGCGCCCTGAGCCTAGCTACGAGGTTGAATTCGACGCCTTGGAGAGGATTAGCTAAATGGGTGCATGAGTGGGTAGACCGAGATAATCAAGAGTTTTATTGATTGCCCTGCATTCCAAGATGACGGTGATGATCTTCATATTCCCGCCGCAGTGCGGGCAGTGCTCGGTGCGCTGTGAGCGTCCATGTAAGTCTTCAGCCGATCTCTGTCAGGTATCGCCTTTATTCGTCTTTGCTTGCTGCACGAGGCCGCCACCCTGGCTGAAATACTTGTTTATGCCTTCAGCCGCCCGATACGCAAACGCCCCTATTGTCACGGTTGGGTTGTAATTGCTGTTGTGCGGAAACGAGGAGCCGCCGACAACAAACAGATTTTCCATATCCCACATTTGCGAAAACGTATTCACGGCGGAGTTGTGCGGGCCTTCGCCCATGATTGCACCGCCAAAGAAGTGGTCAGTAAAAAACCGGTGGTTAAAGTTGGTATCATCAGGCACGTCGTCAACATCAACGATATCCGCACCCATCTGCTGCATAATTTGTTTGCATACGGCAACGCCGGCCCGCGCCCGTTTGCGATCCTGGTCTTGGTATTCGCACGTAACACGCAATAGCGGATTTCCGAGAGCATCCTTGTAAGTAGGATCCAAATCCATGTAGCTGTTTTTATTAGGCAAGAATCCGCTTTGGGGCGTTATAAATAAGTTGCGGTTGTAATAGTAGATCGAATTCTTTTTGAATACCTTTCCCCAGGTCGGTGTCCCCTTTGGCACATGATTGTTGGCAATTGGGCGCGCACCCAGCTGACTGTAATGCACTTCGAATCCATGCAAGTAGTCAGAATTCGAGTGATCTTTGTTATCCCCGCTAAAGTCGTCAATGGTGGCACCGAGCGCTCCGGTTCCCATAAACGTATTAAATTTTTTATCCTTAAAGAATCCGCGGGCACCAATATACGTGGAGATATTAGTGAAATGCCCGGTGAAGTTCTTGCCAATAATGCCGTTTCCGGTTTTTGGATCATAAGGCTTACCGATGTCCGATAACAACAACAGGCGCGTATTGTTAAAAACGAAGCCCGCCAGCACGACGACATCGGCTGGTTGTTCGTAGGTTTTGCCCGTGTTGGTATCTGTATATACCAGGCCGGTTGCACGCGTTCCATCATGAGCGACGCGCGTTACGTTGGCGTTATTACGCAGCTCGAGGTGTCCCGTTTTCTCCGCAGTCGCCAGTACCGTAACGGTCGGACTCGACTTTGCATTAAAACCGCAGCCGTACTCTTCGCAGAAGGCGCAGTACATACAGCCATTGATTAGCTCGCCATCGGGGTTGGTATACGCTTGCGACATGTTGGCCGACGGCAAATGGTAAGGATGATAACCAAGCTTTTTACTCGCGTCCTTGAACAGCGTAATAGTTGGCGTAGTTTTCATCGCCGGGTTGGGGTATTTGTCCGAACGCCGTGGTCCAAGCGGATTCTCTTCTCCTGAGATTCCCGCTGCTTTTTCATATTGATCGTAGTAGGGCTCGAGCTCGTCGTAAGTTATGCCCCAGTCCTGAATGGTGGTGCCCTGCGGAATCTTTTCCGCGCCGTAACGCTCGACGGTTTTAGAATAAATCTCAAAATCGTAGGGCAGCCAGCGAAAGGCTATGCCGTTCCAGTGATCGCCTGCACCGCCAGTATCTGTGCCTAGCCTTGCATGATAATTATTGCGTACTGGCAATGCTGTTTTGTTCAAACCGTTGCGCGACGTTAACGTTTCCTTACTTAAATCCTGCATCAATTCGTAGCGCGACGAGTAGCGCAATTCATCTTTCATTGCGACGAAGTCGCTGGATCCCCTGGCTTTACCACGTTCCAGAATAACGACGTTATGCCCCTTCTTGGTCAGTTCAGCAGCTACAATACCGCCCGCCCAGCCGGAACCAACAATGACGGCATCGACTTTATTCAGTTTTTCGGTCATTACATAATCTCCAGCATTTTTTGGTCTAACCCTGATAGTCGGTCAGGCTTATTGGCTCCAGCTTCACAAACTCGTCTTGTTCAATAACGGCTGAATAAGACGCTTGAGCGCCGGGATACTCCTTCATCTTCCAACCCTGCATATTCTTGTTGCCGCCATACAAAGGGTCGGAATAAGCGCCTTCGAGAGTCGTCTGTCGCAATAATGTAAAAAAGTCCGAGGCCGCTACGCCGACCATATCGATATCATCATTCTCGAAAGCCTGCAAAATCTGGATTTGCTGTTCCTCGTTAGCGCTTTCGAAACGCTTACCGAAACGTTTTTCGCTTACCTCATTCAGTTTACGCAAGCCATTTAGAAAAATGGCACCTCTATTCATAGCCGACTGCTCGGGGTGCGGCTGTACATGCCCAGGGTCTTGGCTTGCTTGCGGTTGAAACGGCCCGGCCCGATAGTCTTGTCCGTTGACGCCCCATAAGCCGGCCAATTGCTTATCTATAAAATAAGGTACGTTCAAACCAACGGCTCCCGGACCGTTATCGTCTTCCGGGAACACGCATTCCGTAGCCGCTTTTAGAACCTCGAAATCGTCGGTACGCGTAAAAAATTGCCGCGCTTCCTGAAAATTGGGTGTCTCGGGTTGCTTTTGTTCCTTTGGTTCATTCGGTTTGGCCTGCGCGGCCTGACCTACAAAAACGCCACCAAGCAGCGCACCGCCGACAGAACCACCGGCCACCCGGCTTGTCGCCTTGATGAAATTCCGGCGGGTCGGGTCGTCTACAACGGTGCCATTTGAATCTGTATCGTCGGTCATGGTTTAATCACTCCTTTAGAGTATATAACGACGATATTTCGTCGTGCGCTAGCCCTTAAGTACTACTGCAGCTGATGGGGTATAGGAAAAATAAACCACCTTTTCAATGAGATTTGAATGTACTAAAAGCTGCTTCGGTTGTCAAACAAGGTAATAATCGATCAAAAAATGACCGCATTCTGGTCCAGTTAGCACAAAAAAGTCAAAGAATTCTGCTGCGTTCTGGCGCTTCAGGCGAGAGGCACTCAGGGGTAAAGGTCAGGGTTCTGTCGCATTAACCGCTAAAACTCATAATTTCGGATGAACTGACATGTCATTTCTTTAAGCTAGACGGATTTATTCTGCCAGCGGATAAAATTGCTTTGCAAAAGATATCTGATGATGTCTGATATTCTTCTGTCATTTGATCTTTATGGGTCATGTGCATCATTTCGATATAGCGGGCCCTAATTTTCGGACAGCAAATTAAGATGGTAACCTGCTGTAAAAGGAGCAGGAGATGAGTGGAACAAAGCGCAAGAATTTTACGGGTAATTTGAAGGCTAAAGTTGCACTTGAAGCAATCCGCGGTATAAAGGCAGTGAATGGAATAGGCCGGGAGTTTGGTGTACATCCGACGGAAGTTGGTTTGTGGAAGAAAGAGCTACAAGAGCAGGCATCTCAGAGGTTAAAACAACAAGCTGTCCCTTGGAAGATGGATTCATTGCGGCCGTTCTATTTTATTCGTAGCATATAAAATCTTAATTGCATTCAAGAAGCATTATGAAAAAAATACTGATCTGTATCTCTTCGTTTTTTGTTTTAACAGGTGTCTACAGCAATTCCTCGGCCTATGAATACCCGATAAAAGATCCTTTTGTGGCTACAATTATTGGTACGTCCGAGGCGTTTAAAGCTGAGGTTCCGGAAAATGTTAACGTTAAAACCAAAAAACTGAAGGTGTTCAAGGATCGAAAAACTCCTGATATTTTTTGGTACGACGAGAACCTGAAATATTTTCTGGCACCTCAGAAAGGGGCGGCACCATTGATTTTTGTTATTGCTGGCGCTGGGAGTGATTATAATTCATCTAAAATCAATATGCTGCTTAGGGTTTTCTACCAGGCTGGTTTTCATGTTGTCACGCTGAGTTCTCCCACACATCCAAGCTTTATCGTTTCGGCATCGTCAAATTCAGTCCCCGGTAATCTTCAGGAAGACTCCGAAGATCTTTATAACGTAATGGAACTAGTCTGGGAGGATATCCGAAACGATCTGGCTGTGACCGAATTTCATCTCACCGGCTACAGTCTGGGGGGCGCTCAATCCGCCTTTATTTCAAAAATAGATGAAGGTCGTAAAACTTTCAATTTCAATAAGGTATTGATGATCAATCCGCCAGTCAATTTGTTCAATTCCGTCAGGATATTTGATGATCTTCTGGTCAATAATTTGCCGGGTGGACTGGACAAAATGGACGAATTCATGGCTGAAACCATGGATTTATTATCTGAAATTTACGTAATGGGCGATTTTGTCGATATCAACGAAGAATTTTTCTATGAAGTATTTAAGACCCTAAAAGCTACTCCGGAAAAACTGGCCGCTATTATCGGTATTACATTTCGCATTTTTGCTGCAGATATGTACTTTGTCTCCGATGTTGTCAGAAAAGGCGGATATATAGTCCCTCAAAGCCTGGCACTAACCAGCACAAGTTCGTTAACCGACTATATGAGCGTTAGCTTCAGGATCAGCTTTCTAGATTATTTCAATGAATACTTTTATCCATATTTCCAAGCCAAATACCCAAATCTGAGCAAACAGGATTTAATTGCCAGCACTAGCCTCAAAAGTATTGAGGATTATTTGATAAGCTCGAAAAAAATCGGACTAATGACCAATCAGGATGATTTTATTCTTGCATCAGATGAACTTGATTATTTGAAACGTATTTTTAAGTCGAGAGCGAAAATATACCCAACTGGCGGCCATTTAGGGAACATAGATTACAAAGACAATGTGGAGTACATGCTTAATTTTTTTAAGCATTAAACAGTACGGGAAACAATGATCAATAAATACCTGCTCACGATAATCCGACTTCTCATTCTGTTATTGAGTTTCGGCGTGTTGACGGGTTGCAGCCTGGCGCCCAAGCAACAAGACAAAATTATTCCGGCTCAAAGAACTTTAAGTGACAATGAAGATATCACCTATCCTATGCGAATCTATGATCCGTGGGAGGGTTTCAACAGGAGTATCTATAAATTTAATGCCAAATTTGATCAGTATGTGTTTCTACCCGTTGTTCAGGGTTATGAATTTATCATGCCAAAAATTGCCCAGACTGGGATTAATAATTTCTTCTCCAATTTAAGTGAATTATCCAATTTGATAAACTCAATTCTCCAATTAAAACCCAAATCATCATTACATGCTTTGTCCCGCTTTCTAATTAACTCGACTTTGGGTATTGCCGGGCTTTGGAATCATGCAAGCACTTGGGGAATACTTGAATACCAGGAAGACTTTGGACAAACTCTGGGGCATTATGGTGTAGGTGATGGCCCCTATCTGGTAGTACCAATAATGGGCCCGATGAATGCCCGCGACGGTTTTGGTTTGCTAGTCGATTCTTTGGCTTATAACGTCGTCTACTGGTCTGCCTTTAACTTTTCTACTCATCAGGTTGCAGGGGCTACATTTAGTCTCACTAGGGCCATTAATATGCGTAAGCAAACCAAATTTCGTTACTATCAGAGCGGCTCGCCGTTTGAATACGATTTGGTCAGGTATTTGTATACGCAAAGTCGAAAACTGGAGATTGCCAAATAGATGAGTGCAAAAATAAGCATAAGCGAACTGCCTATTGGGTGTTGAGCTGGTCTGGCTTACGAAGATGGCCTGTGTTTGCTAATTTCAACTTACTTGCAATTCTCTGACTTTCCATAAGCGGCACCCTCACTATAAGCCACCCGATGAAGAATTGAGCCTGCGTCTGGAAGCTCCATTACGTGTATTTCGCCATGGTCGTGTCCAGTGATATACAAATACCCATCCGGACCCCACGAGCCCCCGGAATTGCTCATGGGTAAAGCTGGTGCAACGCAAGATGCGGACCCATAGCCCAGAGGCTTTATTGCGAAAAATAAAAAAAGCTATATTTGATTTTTCAGTTAGCTGTTTTCAAACAACTCTTAAATTCATTTGTTGTTGTCTTTACGAATCAGACAAGCTGGCACACCAACCAGCGATATTTTTGAAAGATGAGTTGTTAGCTACTGTTTGTTAGTAACAAATTGTATAGAAAAATAAAGTGGCATTTAATTTGTCTTTGACTCCGGTTATCTATCAGTTGACTTTGATGTGCAGTTAGCGGGGCAGTAGTGATATTGTTTTGATTTCTGAAAAAATAAAATGGAAGTGCATTTTTTTATCCCTAGGCATATCGGCGCCTTCATCAACCGTACTATTCCTGATTTCTTGGGGCTGTTTGAGACTCTTGTCGGGAAGCGTTTGTTGTGTGCAAAGTGTAGATCAAGCAACATAATCGAGACTTAGAAAGAGTGAATCAGGATAACAATTTATGACGAGTGCCGCTACGACGTCAATTTTACAATCATGGTTTGGCAGATTTCGTCAATGGATGTGGATGATCGTTGCCGCAATGATATCGGCCGGTTGCGGCACTACATTCAAACATGAGCCACTTCCACAAAATGGCCTGGCGCGAGTACCCGAAATCCAGATCGACCCGATTACGGGCGTCCGTTCTCTTGAATTGAGCGTATTGATTTACAACGTAGCTGGCTTACCCTGGCCGATAGGTTGTGGCAAAAAATCTCGGACCGAGGATGAGTACGGGGATAGAATTTCGATAGCCTGTAATAGAAGCGCGGCGTTGCGAGACATCGGTGATTTTCTTGGAGAGCTTCGCCGGCAAGGACTGGAACCAGACATCGTGATGTTACAGGAAGCATTTATCTCTGCGGCGGCGGAGATACCGGTCCGTGGTGGATATCCAAACTGGGTGGCTGGACCCGGTGTTTCGGATCTTGGTTTGAAGTATTCCGACCGCGTCAGCCAAAGCTTTATTGATGATCGTAGTTTTTGGAAAGGGGAGAAGCTGGGCAAATGGCAATCCAGCGGACTCATTCTTGCCAGTAACTTTCCCATTAAAGTGGTATACAAGCACCCGTTCAATCAGTGGGAATGCGCTGGTTTCGACTGCCTGGCAAACAAGGGACTATTAGTCGCCGAGATCGAAGTGCCTGGATTGCCTTACCATCTTCGAGTAGCTACCACTCACTTTAACTCCCGAGGCCGCTCCGGCGTTACGGACGAGCGAGCACTCATTGCTCATAACCTTCAAGTTGACGAAGCCAGAGATTTTCTAAGAAAAATAATAAACCGGGATCTGCCATTCATATGGGGAGGGGATTTGAACATGCGCAATTCTAGCGATCGCCTCGTCTACTTTGTCGAGACTTCTATTTACAGGATAAATGAAGTTTCCGCGTTTTGTAGCGCGAACCCGGAAGACTGCGAAACTCAGTTTGAGTGGCATTCTGATGCACCTTGGCAGGAAACTCAGGATTTGCAGGGGTGGGTGCCTGGCAACCAGATTTCCGTTATGCCGCTCTCCATGGAAATGCTGTTTGATGATCCTGTCGACGGGATTATGACTTCGGATCATGATGCTGTGTTCGTCAAGTACCGATTGAGTTGGCCAGTATTGAGAAATCTCTCGCCGGCATCGCCAGAAATAAGATGAAAACCAAAACCTAATACTTCACAACAATTAATCGAACAAAAATAATACATAAAAAGAGCGGAGCCTGTCTATCATCATAGCGGCTATGCTAGATTTTTAAAATGTCAATCTTTCAAGTATTTATCAAGGTTTTAGTGTTTCAATTGATATTTTTTAGTATATATATTTTATATTATGAGACATTGGGCTCCGCCGAAAATTTGAGTTGTCTCATTTTGTTATGACGTCGGAGATTGTGGTTGGACGCACGCGCGCTTGTTAATTAGCAGAATGTAGAGCGTAATATTTTTATTACAATGGCGGTGCCCATGGCTTATGCCATAAAGTGTGTCGGATGGATGAGTATTGTCGCTAGATTGGTTGCAGCGTATTTGTGGATTGACCTGCCGGTCCCAAAACAGTGCTTGAGCAACCACTGATTAGCCAAGCCTTGGAAAATAGAGGCCGATTTTACTTGATGTAGCTGTTAAGCAAGCACTTTTAGAACATATTTCTACCAAATCAAGGGCAAATCCCATGCATTATTGTCCTATTTTAAGAAGACAATTGCCGGTTGTCATTTTGCAAATTAATACGCTTAAAGGCGAGTTTTGGGTTGCCGCATGTTTTCCGTCATAGATTGAATGATCACGTAGAAAGCCGGAACTAAAATTGTTCCAATGATTGCTGAAACCAGCATTCCTCCAAAAACAACAGTTCCGAGTGATTGACGACTTGCTGCGCCTGCGCCTGATGCGACGACTAATGGGAGCACACCGAGAATGAAGGAAATCGCTGTCATCATGACTGCTCTAAAACGGAGTTGGGCGGATTTGATGGCTGCTTCAGCTATCGACAGCCCACTCTCCCTTTGCACTTTGGCAAACTCGACGATAAGGATTGCGTTTTTTGAAGCCATACCGACCAACATGACGAGACCAATCTGGGCGTAAATATCCAAAACATTTCTCATCCCCCACATCATAATGAGCGCGCCTGCTAAGGCGACTGGAACGGAAAGTATGACTCCCCAAGGGATGGACCAGCTTTCGTATTGGGCTACTAAAAACAAGAAAACAAATATTAAAGCCAGGCCAAATATGATGGGTAATTGAGAACCTGTCTGAACTTCTTGAAATGACATACCAGACCATTCAAACTCTGTTCCATCTGGAAGCACTCGCTTTGCAAGTTGTTCCATTGCAGATATGCCTTGCCCGGAACTTAATCCAGGGGCAGGGCTTCCATTGATTTGTGCGGAACGATACATATTAAAACGTGTGAGGCTATCAGGACCCAACATCGAGGATGTTTTTGTTAATGTCCGAAGAGGAACCATAACGCCTTCTGAACTTCGCACATAAATACGTCCGATATCATCAGCATTGTCCCGATAAGGTATTTCGGCTTGAAGAATTACCCGATAGACCCGGCCAAATTTACTAAAATCGTTGACATAGAGAGAACCTAGTTGTGTCTGTAAGCTTGAAAAAATCTCTCGCACGGGAATGCCCAGCGCTTTTGCTTGCAGGCGATCTATTTCCAGCTTTATCTGTGGAACATCCGCGCGAAACGTGCTGTACACATTTTGCAAATGAGCATCTTGATTGGCTTCCATTAAAAAGCCACGCATTGCTGCAGAAAGATCTTGGGGGTCGCCGCCTCTTTTATCCTGCAGCTGAAATTCAAACCCCCCGGTACTGCCTAGGCCACTGATAGGTGGGGGAGTGAAGGCGATCAAATTGGCGCCGGGAATTTGCGCCATCATGCCCCATATTTGTGCAACAAGTGCATCACTGGATAACTCGGGTGATGTGCGTTCATCCCAAGGCTTGAGAATACTGATCACCATTCCTGAGTTTGATTTGACACCACTCAGCAATCCAATTCCTGCTAAAGAAACGATATCCTCTACGCCTGGAAGGTCGGAGAGTAGCGCCTCGATTTGTTTAACCACGCCGTCGGTTCTGTTCAAAGAAGCGCCATCAGGCAGCTGGATGTCGACAAAAATAATGCCCTGATCTTCCTGAGGAATAAATCCTGTCGGCGTGTTTTTGAATACCCAATATGCACCGCCTGTAATGATTAGTAAAATTAGTGCTGTCAGTACTAATCGCCTTACAACAATTTTTACGCAAAATAGATAACCTTCAGTAACTCTTCCAAATGCCTTTTCAAACCAGCGCAGTGCAAACCACGGACGTGCCTGTTGTTTTCTAAGAATCATGGCGCATAAAGCGGGACTCAAGGTTAAAGCTGTGAGCGATGAAATAGAAACAGCTATGGCAATCGTTACAGAAAACTGCCGATAGAGCTGACCTGAAATACCGTCTAGAAAAGCGATGGGTACGAATACCGCTAATAAAACCAATGTGGTGGCAATAACAGGACCAGTGACTTCGGTCATTGTTTTTTTTGTAGCATCTTGGGGGGATAATCCTTCCTGTAGATGACGCTGGACATTTTCTACCACTACAATTGCATCATCTACGACGATGCCAATCGCCAACACCAGCGCAAACAATGACAAAGTGTTGATGGAATAACCCATCGCCAGCAAAATAGCAAAGGTTCCGATTAGTGATACAGGAATTGCCAGCGCCGGGATCAAGGTGGCACGCCAGTCTTGGATAAAAGCGTAAACCACCAATATGACCAAACTCAAAGCAATAAACAGCGTTTGAACGAGCTCTGTCAAAGAGTTATTGATAAACCGAGTGGAATCGTAGGGCAAGGCATACTCAATATCTTCAGGGAATCGTTCTGCCAGCTGTTTCAGAGTCTTCTCGATACCCTGTGCAACTTCCAGTGCGTTGGCTTCTGGCAGCTGATATACAGCGAAATTAACAGCAGGGGATCCATTCAAACGAGAAAGAACATTAAACGTTTGGGAACCCAGCTCTACGCGCGCGATGTCTTTCATTTTTACAGTAGAACCATCTGCTTGTGCCCGGATAATAATATCTTGAAATTCTGATACTTCGGACAGCCGTCCTTTGGCTTGAATGGTGTATTGGAATTGTTGATCGGGAGCCAAGGGTGGCTGCCCAACTTGTCCGGCTGCAGCTTGTATATTTTGATCGCGGATAGCAGCGGTCACATCTTCAGTGGTGATGGCTAAATCCACCATTTTGTCTGGATTTAGCCAAATCCGGATCGAATAATCTTGGGCGCCAAAAATAGAAACCTGGCTGACACCTGGGACTCTAGAAAGTACATCGTTTACATTTAAACTGATGAAATTACTAAGAAATAATTGATCGTAGGTTCCATTCGGCGATGTAAAAGATACCATTTGTAAAAATTCAGGAGATTGCTTTCGTACCGTAATTCCTGAGCGGGTGACATCCTCGGGCAATCTTGGCGTGGCCAGGGACAATCGGTTCTGGACATTTACCATTGCCATATCAACGTCAGTTCCGATTTCAAACGTTATGTCTAGCGTGTATGTCCCATTATTGGCACTTTCTGAAGACATATAAAGCATGCCCTCGACACCATTAACTACAGATTCAATCGGTGCAGCAACGGTTTCTTCTACAACCTGGGCATTTGCGCCCGGGTATGAAGCACTGACTTGTATTTGCGGTGGTGTGATTTGGGGAAATAGAGAAACAGGCAGTTTTAACAGGGATATCAGACCAGCAAGTACAATGACAATAGAAATGACGAAAGCGAAGCGGGGACGCTCAATAAAAAAATTACTAAACACTGGTTATTTCTCGATCGGTTGAGAAGTAACCGCTATGGTAGTTTGTACGGTAATGCCGGGGCGAACCTTTTGCGCGCCCTCAGATATCACTAATTCGCCCACCTGCAAACCTTGCTTAATGATCCAATTTATGCCGATTTTGTCACCTACTGTCACTGAGCGTTTTTGCACGCGGTTGTCAGTATCAACAACCAGCACATATTTCCCACTTTGATCTTCCTGCATAGCCGACTGGGGAATAACATGTTCCGCCTCTACATCATCTCGTCTTACCAAAACTTTAACAAATTGTCCCGGCATCAGTAAGCGGCGGCTTTGTGGCGTATTTGTCTGACCAGGTAATTCTTTTGTATCGGGGTTTGGGAAAATTGCTCGAATCGTGATAGTTCCAGTCTTTTCATCCACGATGGGGCTGATAAAATCAGATTTTCCTTCAAAAGGATAAATGGTTCCATTGGTAAGTTGAATTTTAGGAACAAATATAGTCGACTCTCGCTTCTCCAACTGGTTTTGAAGTTCGGTAAGGAAATCAACTTCGCTCACCGTAAAAATCACATACAGGGGGTCGATTAGCACGATCGTTGCTAAAGTGCCGGAGTTTGGTGAGACGAGATTTCCTGGGCTGATAGAATTACGACCGATGCGCCCATTGATCGGGGAGCGTATTTCAGTGTAACTGAGATTCAATTTAGCCCGGTCCAACATGGCATGGGCACTGGTTAACAGCGCTTGTGCGCTAAGAAAATCACTGCTGGCTTTATCAAGGTCCATTTGTGACACCCCGCCTTGGCGCACCGTTTTTAATCGTTGCAAATAAGATCTGGCGTTCTGTAGAGTAGCTTTAGCTTCGGCTACTTTCGCTTGTGCAGCCTTAACTTCGATTTGATAAGGCGCTGGCTCTATCACGTATAAAATATCACCCTCTTTAACGCTATCTCCTTCTATGAAATTCCGTTTTTCCAGAAAACCTTGTACACGAGCCACTAGATTGACCGTTCTGAATGCGGCGGTGCGACCTACCAGTTCATGAGTTTTGGCGACTTTTTCCTGAATAACCGGCGTAACCATTACTGCCGGGGCAGGCTGTTGTAGTTGGCTTGCAGAATTACTATCATCATTTTGACAGCCAGAAATAATGACCAACAAAGAAAGACCTAGCAGAGAAATAAGCAGTTTTACTTTTTTCAAGTCAACGTTCCTCAAATTGTGTTTACTGTTGACCTAAAACTGCCTGCGGTGCATCTTGCATCAGTGGTTTCCATCCGCCACCCAATGATTTATACAGACGAATCAAATTGGAAGTAACTTTGCCTTCACTCACTGCCAGCTGATCTTGAAAGGAAAATAAGGCTCTCTCTGCATCCAGCACACCAATAAAATCAGTTAGGCCCGCAGTGTACAACTCACGCGACAGGCTAACTGCTGATTTTGCTGATTGTGTGGATTTTATCAAAGCTTGTCTGCGAACTTGTTCATTCGCAAAATCGATTAAAGCATTTTCCACATCTTTAACTGCGGTTAATACCGAAGCCTCGTATTGAATCAGCGCCTGATTTTGTTGCTCACTTTGAACATTTATGTTTTGTCGGATACGACCCGCATTAAAAACTGGCCATGTGATTTGGGGCCCAAGTTGGAAGGCTGCTGCTGGCCCTGTAAAAAAGCTGGCTGCAGAAATGGATTCCAATCCTACGGAACCAAACAAGAATAGTCTGGGGTAAAGATCAGCAGTAGCCACGCCAATTTGAGCTGTTTGCGCTGCTAATTCGCGCTCTGCACGCCGGACATCCGGCCTACGGCGCAGCAAGTCTGCTGGAACGCCAACAGCAACCTCAATGGACACTGTTGGAATTTTTTGGTACTGCTCCAAGGCTTCAGCCAATGATCCCGGGTATTCTCCTAGCAGCACTGCAAGACCATTTTTACCTTGTTCAATACCGGTTTGTAATATCGGAATCTCTGATTTGGTATTTTCCAGGTTATATTTCGCTTGCTCCAAAGACAACGTTGATGTCAGTCCAGCATCTAACCGATTCTGGACTATTTGTAGCGTCTCATCTTGAGATTTCAGATTGTTTACAGCAGCTTCAAGCCGGGCTTGAAAGGCACGAATTTCAATATAATTGATAGCGACTTCGGCCACCAAAGTCACCAGCGTGTCGTTTAATTCTTCTTGGCGCGCTTCAACGGAAGCTTGTGCCGATTCAATCGAGCGTCTGATGCTCCCAAATAAATCAATTTCCCAGCTGGCATCAAAGCCTGAGGAATAAAGGTTCACTTCATTGCCGCTACCGGATTGCCCACTGGATTTTTGGCGCGCAAATGCGGCACCCCCTTCTATTGTTGGAAACAGCCCCGATCTGGCAATTCCCCGCGAAGCACGTTCTTCCCTCAGTCGTGACTGCGCTAACTGAAGATCAAGATTGCCCCTGATGGCCCATTCAATTAATTGCGTTAATAATGGATCTTCCAGAGTGTTCCACCAGTCAGCCAACATTGCGGGGGTTACTTGTTTGGTGAATTCCGTTTTGGCCTCATCTGCTTCTTGCTCAGTTTCAGGAAGCGATAATTTGGCTTTCTGATCTTCGCTCAGTGCGGCATTAAATTTTTCGGGAGTGATTTTTTCTGGTGGCACATAATCTGGCCCAACGGCAGCGCAACCAGTAAGAAATAGCACTAGTAATCTGAAAGTAAAAATCAAGTGCCAGCGCACAATAAATAGTTTCTTATAGGAATGTATATTTAACTGCTATATGATGTTCTTTTATCAGAAGAAATTTAAAAAACGGGATGATCGCATTGATTTGCAGAATAGGTAGTTTATCTGGCAAGCGTGTACTTGTCGATCAACCTAAATTGAAATTGACGAAACCAGGCTATCTTTGAACAGGCTCTTAAATAGTCAGCCTAAGGCCAAGCTGATAGAATGGAAGATTGAGCTGAACTCAACACCAAGCTCATTATAAAACAAACAGAATGGGAGGTACTCATGAGCATGAAAGAAGCCTACGAGAAGAAACTGCAGGCGCACCTGGATGAATGTGCTGCAGAGATCGATAAACTCAAGGCAAAGGCAGATAAAGAAAAAGCTAATGCGCAAATTGCATATTACAAACAAATTGAAGAATTAAAATCTAAGCAAGCAACCTTAGACTCGAAACTTTCTGAACTCAAGGAATCCAGTGAGGATGCCTGGGAAGACCTCAAGGCTGGTGCTGAGAGTGCGTGGGATTCTCTGAGTGGTGCGCTAAAATCGGCTGCTTCCAGATTTAAGTAACACAACAAGAACTCGGCGAGCTGGAATACGAGCATCGTCATACCAGCGACAGGCAAGCGTGTGCTTGCTCGGCAGTGGCTGGCCAGTTAGCTGAGTCGCGCAGATGACTAATGGCAGATCGAGAAAGTATGCGCAACCATCATAAGCGCTAACGCAAAGGCGAGCGGCAACGGCTCAACATCATGGTGTCCAACGACCTCAGCGCCATCGTCCACTATGAATGACGACACCATTAATGCCCAATCGACCATCAATCTGCTCCAACAGATTGAACTACAAAATCCAGGAGCCGTACGGATTCATATCATCTGTGACAACGCCCGTTACTACCATGCCCAGTTAGTGAAGGGCTACCGGCGAATTCCAAAGTCGAACTGGTTTTCCCGCCACCTCATGTGCCGAACCTCAACTTGATCGAGCGGTTCCGGAAATTCTTCAAGAAAACCGTAGTATGAGCGCTACTACGAAACCTTCTCCAATTCAAAACAGCGTGCGACAACTTCTTTGCCGGACTAGACCAGCGCCACGCCTCGCCTCGCTACACTCGCTATTGACCGATCGCTTCCAAATCATCGGTCGGTCACGCTTGAGAGCCAAAATTTGAAGTGCGGTGGGTATAACCGACTATTCAGCAATCCTATGCTGAATAGTCACTATATTTGATGTAAGGAAACCCGTTTACTATCGACTAATATTCAGGTTACAGATGAAAGACGTGCTTATTTGAGACTGCAATTTATCTTTAGTATATTAGTGGCTCGATTAATTGTTTTCTTGACTGTGGGGGGTTAACTTTAAGCAATGCCTGGCACGACCTACATTAGGGCACCTCTAAAAATTCATATTTCGTCGTAATACTTCGTTGCTCACAAAAAATGTTTCCTTACATATCAATTATATGCTGCGTCAACATTTTTTACTCGCGCCTAGTCTTGCTTAGAACTCTGAATTTTTAGAGGCGCCCATTAATCTTATTCAAATGAAGAAAATAAAATATGTGCAGTGTTAGCGTCATTATTCCTTGTTACAAAGATGAGGTGAAATTGGCGTATTTGCTTAAAAAGTTGCATCAATTGCCACATTACCCGACAGAAATTATTGTTGTCGATGGTGCGGGTAGCAAAAAATGCCGCGAAATTTGTAATCAGTATCGTGTTATTTGGCTGTCCAGTGAACCCTGTCGAGGGAAGCAATTGTTGGCCGGGGCTGCATTAGCACAAGGTGATGTGCTATGGTTTTTACATGCAGATGCTCGCTTGCCAACGGATCCATTGCCTGCAATGACGGCAGCTTTTGAGCAAGATGCGGTGGGTGGCTATTTCCGCTTCCGTTTTGACGCCCCTCGCACCTGGACAACACGCGTTTTGGAATTCGCGATTGCCCTCCGGTGTCATTTTGGTGGCGTTCCTTACGGAGATCAAGGGCTGTTTCTCTCACGGCAGATTTATTTTCAAGTTGGGGGCCATGCTCCCTGGCCCTTATTTGAAGAGGTGCCTTTAGTGCGTGGGGCACGTTGCGCAGGGAAATTTCTGCCGTTAAGCGAACCCATATTTGTTGATTCTGGTCGTTGGCAACGTGATGGTTGGTGGCGGCGTACCTGGAATAATCGTAAATTAGCATTGGGCTTTGCCTGTGGTATTACACCGCATGATTTAGCATCACTTTATCAATCTGGAAATCTTTCAAAGACTACCAAAACGTACCTGTAACTTCAATCATAGGGAATGCTATGCAAGAAATAGTACAAAAATATTACGGTGAAACGCTGACCAGCACTCACGATTTGCAGACCGATGCGTGCTGCACGGATACGAGCTTGCCAAATTTTGTTAAGCCATTAATGGCGCGGGTGCACGATGAAGTGCTGACTCGTTATTACGGTTGCGGCCTGATTTTGCCTGAGTTGCTTGAGGGTTTGACTATCCTGGATCTGGGTTGCGGGGCAGGGCGTGATGTATATGTATTGTCGCAATTGGTAGGTGAAAAGGGTCAGGTCATTGGAGTGGATATGACCGAGGAGCAGCTGGCGGTGGCGCGTCAGCATGAAAAATACCACCAGAAAACTTTTGGCTACAAGCGCAGTAACGTCCAATTTTTGTATGGCTATATCGAGCGCTTGCACGAGCTTGAGCTGGCGGATGACAGCGTGGATGTGATTGTATCGAATTGCGTTATTAACTTGGCGCTGGATAAAGCGGCGGTATTGCGCGAAGCCTTTCGTGTTTTGAAACCCGGCGGCGAGTTGTATTTTTCTGATGTGTACAGTGATCGGCGTATTCCAGAGGTATTGACGCATGATCCGGTGCTGTATGGGGAGTGTTTAAGCGGTGCCTTGTATTGGAATGATTTTTTGCAATTATCCCGTAAAAATGGCTTCACAGATCCTCGTCTGGTTGACGATCGACCCATTAATCTTAGTCACTCGGAGTTGGTGGAGAAAACCGGAAATATCCGTTTTTATTCGGCAACCTATCGTCTGTTCAAGTTGCATGATCTGGAATTGGCTTGTGAGGATCACGGACAATCGGTAGTGTATCGCGGCACGATTCCACACCATCATCATGCGTTCCGGCTGGACAAGCACCATTTCATTGAAACCGGCAAACAGTTTCCAGTATGTGGCAATACCTGGCGCATGCTGCACAACACACGGTTCAAGGAACATTTCGATTTTTACGGCAACTTTGACCAGCATTTCGGTATTTTTCCGGGCTGTGGTATGGGCATTCCATTTGCGGATGCAACTGTTGGCGAGCAGACCAGCGGGTGCTGTTGAAAATGAAGGTGACTGCCACAGCCGACGAACAGCGTACACGTTCCAGGTTATGGTATGTCACGACCGATGATAAACCACGTGGTTTTATCCAGTCCTATGCGCTGGATGAGTTGTGGTTACATACTGGCACTGCGTGTAATTTGGCGTGTCCCTTCTGCCTGGAAGGATCAAAGCCAGGCGATAATCGCTTGCAATTGATGCGCTTTGACGATGCCAGGCCTTATATTGATGAAGCACTGACGCTGGGTGTTAAGCAATTTTCATTTACCGGCGGTGAGCCTTTTATTAACAAGGATATGGTACGTATTCTTGATTACTCGTTGGGATATCGCCCTTGCCTGGTGCTAACCAATGCAACCGAGCCTCTGATTAAACGCCTCCCACAATTGGAATCATTGCGTGAACGCATCCATAAATTGCATTTTCGTGTCAGCCTGGATCACTTCGAAGCATCACAGCACGATGTAGGACGCGGCGAGGGGATGTTCGCTCTGGCGCTGGAAGGTTTGCGCAAATTGCATGACATGGGATTTGCACTGTCGGTGGCGAATCAGGTTTTCGCCGATATACCACCGGAAGAAGTTACCAGGAAATTTGCCGCAGTTTTCCGCGCAGCGGGTTTGCCAGAGGACTTGCCGCGTGTTGAGTTTCCAGAATTCTATCCACCTGAAACAGCAGTGTCCGCTCCACAAATTACGCAACGTTGTATGACGGATTTTCAGACCGAGAAATCGCGCCGTGACTTCATGTGTGCTTTCAGTCGCATGGTGGTCAAGATCAATGGCCGGACAAAAGTGTATGCGTGTACCTTGGTTGATGATGACCCAGATTATGCCTTGGGAGAAACGCTAGCTCAGAGTCTGCAGGTACCCGTGAGTATGAAACATCATCGTTGTTATAGTTGCTTTCGGCTTGGTGCGTCATGCAGCGAAATGAAATGATAAGAGAAAAAATGTGAAAAATCGTTGGTGGATACTGGCGTTTCTTGGGTTATTGACAGGGTTGTTTTTTGTTTTTGACCTAGGGCGTTTCTTTAGTCTGGAGGTGCTCAAGGAAAGTCGCGACGACTTGCAACAGCTATATCAGGCACAGCCGTTTTTTGCCATTGGCATCTATTCCCTGATTTATATCGTGATGGCGGCATTGTCGCTGCCGGGCGCAGCGGTGATGTCACTTGCGGGCGGCGCTATGTTTGGACTGTGGGTGGGCGTACCGGTGGTGCTCGTTTCCGCCACAATTGGCGCCACGCTGGCTTTCTGGGCAGCACGGTATGTTTTGCGGGATGTTGTTGTCCGCCGTTTCGGCAGTCGGCTGAAAACCATTGATGTCGGTCTTGAGCGGGACGGTGCGTTTTATCTGTTCTCACTGCGCTTAGTTCCGGTTTTTCCTTTCTTTCTTATCAATATATTGATGGGGCTGACTGCCATACACACACGCATTTTTTTTGGGGCAAGTCTGGTGGGCATGCTGGCGGGCACCGCCGTATACGTGAATGCGGGCACTCAGCTGGCCGCGATCGACAGTTTGTCGGATGTATTGTCCCCGGTGCTGATCGGATCGTTTGTACTGCTGGCAGTCTTTCCGTGGCTGGCGCGCTGGATAACGGGGATCATCAGAACACACCGATTATATGCCCGCTGGACAAAACCAGCTCAATTTGATCGTAATTTGGTAGTGATTGGCGCCGGTGCCGCAGGTTTGGTGACTTCATATATTGCAGCGGCTGTTCGTGCCAAAGTAACATTGATTGAAGGTCATAAAATGGGCGGCGATTGCCTCAACTACGGTTGTGTGCCATCCAAGGCACTCATTCATTCGGCAGCTTTTCTGAAACAAGTGAAAAACTCCGCATCGCTGGGTATTACTACTGCAACGGTTGATTACAAATTTAGTGATGTGATGGCGCGCGTACAGCGAGTTGTGAGTACAGTTGAGCCGCATGATTCGGTAGAACGATACACGAAACTGGGTGTTGAGGTATTGCAAGGAAAAGCGACCATCACCTCACCTTGGTCAGTAGAAGTGAACGGTCAAACCCTGAGCACGCGTGCCATTGTCATTGCCACGGGTGCGCGCCCCGCAATTCCAAACATCCCAGGTCTTGAAACCGTTCGTTACTACACATCGGATACGATCTGGTCACTGACTGAACGCCCTGAACAATTGGTTGTGCTAGGTGGTGGCCCCATTGGTTGTGAACTGGCCCAGACGTTTGCTCGACTGGGTTGCCAGGTAACACAGGTAGAGATGGGTGATTTGATGGCGCGCGAAGATGCCGACGCAGCTACGCTGGTTAAGACGGCATTACAGGATGATGGTGTGCAAATACTGACGCAGACTGAAGCCGTGCGCTGTGAAAAGGATGCGAATACACAATGCCTGATTGTGCGTAACCAGGCGGGCGAGGAGACCGTGTTGCCATTTGATGCCTTGCTATGTGCGGTTGGCAGAGTGCCCCGCACGGAGGGCTTTGGCCTGGAAGAATTGGGCATACCAATCTCATCAAGGCGTACCATTGAAACCAATGCCAGGTTACAAACCATCTATCCCAACATCTATGCCTGCGGTGATGTTGCTGGGCCATATCAGTTTACGCACACGGCGGCACATCAAGCGTGGTATGCGTCGGTCAATGCCTTGTTTGGTGATTTCAAACGCTTCAAAGTTGATTACTCGGTTATTCCATGGACAACATTTACCGACCCGGAAGTTGCACGCGTGGGATTATCGGAAAATGAGGCGAGGACACAAGGTATTGCCTTTGAAGTGACGCGCTATGATTTGAGCGATCTGGATCGGGCCATTGCAGATGAAGCCGCGCATGGTTTTGTTAAGGTGCTGACCGTGCCGGGCAAGGATCGAATTCTGGGGGTGACCATTGTCGGGGAACACGCCAGTGATTTGCTGGCAGAGTTTGTGCTGGCGATGAAGCATGGCCTGGGTCTGAATAAAATCCTTGGCACCATCCATACCTACCCAACCTGGTCAGAAGCGAATAAATACGCAGCTGGAGAATGGAAGCGCGTTCACGCGCCGCAATGGCTGCTGAAATGGGTGGAGAAATTTCATACCAAACAAAGAGGTTAGCAGAATGCTAATGAAACGATTGCTTTTAGCATGGGTTCTGCTGGTATCAGTAAATGCGGCAGTAGCCGCCAAGCTTTGGCAAGATGCTCTCATTGGATGATAATGAACATGTCAGGCAGCAAAACAATCTTATTGATTTTCATTGCGTTCTTTGCCCTTGGATTGAGCGGATTGACTTGCGTAAACGCCGCATCCGATAGATTGGTGCTGACAGGTTCAAGTACCGTAGCGCCATTAGTGGGCGAAATGGCTCGGCGGTTTGAGACTGTGAATCCTGGCGTGCGGATTGACGTTCAAACCGGGGGGACTTCCCGTGGCATCAACGATACGCGCAATGGCACGGCTGACATCGGAATGGTATCGCGCGCGCTCAAGCCGGATGAAACTGATTTGCATGCTTTTGCAATTGCACTGGATGGCATCAGTATTATTTTGCACGCCAATAATCGGGTTACTACGCTCAGCAAGCAGCAGATCATTGATATTTATACCGGCAAAATAACCAACTGGAGATCGGTAGATGGAGCAGACGCTCGCATTACAGTGGTTAATAAAGCCGAGGGACGATCAACGCTGGAATTGTTTTTGCATTATCTTGAACTGAAAAACAGTCAGATCAAGCCGCATGCCATCATCGGTGATAATCCACAAGGTATCAAGACCGTTGCAGGCAACCCAAATGCCATTGGCTATGTCTCGATAGGCGCGGCTGAATATGAAATCAAGCGGGGTGTACCGATCAAGTTGCTGCCGCTGGATGGAGTGGATGCCACGATTGACAATGTGCGAAATGGAACTTTCCCATTGTCCCGTCCGCTCAATTTGATTACCTCTCGCAAACCGGGGCGATTAGCCCGGCGTTTCATTGAATTTTCCCGGTCGCGACAAACCCATGATCTGGTCGAAGCGCAATATTTTGTTCCCGTCAGAACTGACTGATTCACCGTTGTATGTTGCATCAACATTTTTTATTCGCGCTCGGTCTTGCTTGGAATCCTGGATTTTTAGATGTACCCATATGAAATATCTTCGCGATGATTGACAACCAGAATCCCGAACAAAAAGCCCGCGACACCATAGATGCCCTGCTGCGCCAGGCGGGCTGGGTTGTGCAGTCGGCCAGGAAGATTGACCTGAATGCCGGGCTGGGTCAGGCGGTACGCGAATACCAGACCGATGTCGGCCCGGCGGACTACGTGCTGTTCGTGAATAAAAAAGCAGTGGGGGTGATCGAGGCCAAGCGTGAAGAAGAAGGCCAGCGGCTTACCGCCCATGAAACCCAAACCGAAGGCTACGCAGCGGCCAGGCTGAAGTGGGTCAACAATAAAGAACCTTTGCCCTTCCTGTACGAGAGCACCGGCATCATCACCCGCTTCACCGATGGCCGCGACCCCAGGCCGCGCTCGCGCGAAGTATTCAGCTTCCACCGCCCCGAAACAATAAAGGAATGGCTGGCTCAAGACGACAGCCTGCGCGAACGCTTACAGCGCATCCCTGTACTTAACCCGGATCATCTACCCGCCAGGGAACTGCGCTTGCGCGATTGCCAGGAAATCGCCATTACCAATTTGGAGGCCTCGTTCAAGGCCGACCGTCCACGTGCCCTGATCCAGATGGCGACTGGTGCGGGCAAAACTTACACCGCCATCACCTCCATCTACCGCCTGCTCAAATACGCGAAGGCTGCGCGCATCCTGTTTCTGGTGGATACCAAAAACCTCGGCGAACAGGCCGAACAGGAAATGATGTCCTACGTGCCACTGGACGATAACCGAAAATTCACTGAGCTGTATAACATGCAACGACTCAAATCCTCATTCGTCGCCAAAGACAGCCAGGTGTGCATCAGCACCATCCAGCGCCTGTATTCCATCCTAAAAGACACGCCGCTGGATGAAGCCACCGAAGAAATCAACCCGGCAGAGCTCAAGCAAGGCAAGGAACCGATGCCGGTGGTCTATAACGAAAAAGTTCCGCCGGAGTTTTTTGACTTCATCTTCATCGACGAATGCCACCGCTCCATCTACAACCTGTGGCAACAGGTAATCGATTATTTCGATGCCAGCCTGATTGGCCTCACCGCCACGCCGGACAACCGTACTTACGGCTTCTTCAAAAAGAACGTGGTCAGCGATTACAGCCACGAAAAAGCCGTGGCCGACGGCGTGAATGTCGGCAATGAAATCTACATCATCGAAACCACGATCACCCAGCAAGGCGCGCAAATCAATGCGCAGCAGCAAGTTGAACGGCGCGAAAAGCTTACCCGCAAAAAACGCTGGGAAATGCAGGACGAAGACGAAGCCTATTCCGCCAAGCAACTGGACCGCAACATCGTCAACCCCGATCAAATCCGTACCGTCATTCGCACCTTCCGCGACAAGTTGCCAGAGATATTCCCCGGACGCACCGAAGTGCCCAAGACCCTGATCTTCGCCAAGACCGACAGCCACGCCGACGACATCATTCAGACTGTGCGTGAAGAGTTCGGCGAGGGCAACGCCTTCTGTAAAAAGCTTACCTACAAGATCGAGGAAGACCCCAAGTCAGTGCTGGCGGATTTTCGCAACGCCTACTACCCGCGCATCGCCGTCACTGTAGACATGATCGCCACCGGCACTGACGTGAAACCGCTGGAATGCCTGCTGTTCATGCGCGACGTAAAAAGCCGCAACTACTTCGAACAGATGAAAGGCCGCGGCACGCGCACACTGGACATGGACGACCTGAAAAAAGTCACCCCCTCCGCCGTCAGCGCCAAGACCCACTATGTTATCGTCGATGCCATCGGCGTTACGCGGTCATTGAAGACCGCCAGCCAGCCGCTCATCACCAAACCCACTGTGGCGCTCAAGGATTTGGCGATGCAGGTAATGATGGGCGCGACCGATGAAGACATTGTTAGTTCGTTGGCCGGTCGTCTGGCGCGATTCAACAAGCAACTGGACGTTGATGACCAGCGCCGTATCCGCGAAGCGGCGGGCGGACTGGAACTCACCCAGCTGGTCGGCAAACTGTTTGCCGCGATAGATGCCGACAACATCGAAGCCCGCGCGCTGTCGCTGGCCGGACAACCCATCGGCAGCGACCCCGGCGACGACCAACGCCAGCAGGCGCAGCAGCAATTAGTGAGCGAATCCGCAAAAGTGCTGAATGGCGAACTGATCGAACTCATCGACACCATCCGCCGCGACAAAGAGCAAACCATAGACCATGACAACCTCGACGGCCTGGTGCGTGCCGAATGGGACAAAGACGCCGCCAATAACGCGCAAGCCTTCACCGACGAATTCGCCGATTACCTGAAATCGAATCAGGACAACATCGCCGCGCTCACCATCTTCTTCAGCCAGCCCTACCGGCGGCGTGAACTCAGCTTCGACCTGATCCGCCAGGTGTTGGACAAACTCAAAGCCGACAAACCCAAACTCGCGCCGTTGCGCGTGTGGCAAGCCTACCGTCAGCTGGACGACTACCAAGGCGCGCAGCCGATCAGCGAGCTCACCGCATTGGTCGCGCTGATCCGCCGCGTGTGCGGCATGGATGCAAAGCTTTCCACCTTCGACGACACCGTCCGCCGCAACTTCCAGAACTGGGTGATGAAACTCCACTCTGGCGGCACAGAAAAATTCAACGAAGAACAAATGGACTGGCTGCGCATGATCCGCGACCACGTCGCCAACTCCTTCCACATCGAACGCGACGATCTGGAAATGTCACCATTTGATGGGCAAGGCGGGCTGGGCAGGATGTATCAGTTGTTTGGTGCGAAAATGGAATCGTTACTGGATGAATTGAATGAAGTGTTGGTGGTGTAGAAATGGAGCAAGTCCAGAATATGAATAAATTGCCGAAAAACTGGACTACCTGTGAGCTTGATGATGTTCTTCTTAAGATTAGCAATGGTGCTAACGTTATTCAATATGAAGAGAAATTCGGGTATCCAATTTGTAGAATCGAAACTATTTGGAACGAAAATATTGACCTTGGAAGAGTCAAATACATCAAAGAAAACGACAAAGAGTTTGTTGAGAAATACGCTCTTCAGTTTGGAGATATTCTTCTCAGCCATATAAACAGCGATGCTCATCTTGGCAAAACAGGTCTATTTAAAAATCAAGTTGATATACTGATTCACGGAATAAACATTCTTCTGATCCGTCCTGTCGAACACTTCTCCTCAGATTTCCTGAATTATCAATTTAAGCATCTGAGAGCTAAGGGTGTATTTATTGACGCTGCACAAAGAGCAGTAAATCAATCTTCAATAAATCAGAAAAAATTAAAATCGTTTCAGATTGTTGTTGCACCACTCAACGAACAACACCGCATCGTCGCCAAAATCGAGGAACTGTTTTCCGAGTTGGACAAGGGCATCGAAAACCTGAAAACCGCCCGCGCGCAGCTCAAAGTGTATCGCCAGGCGCTGCTGAAACACGCCTTCGAGGGCAAGCTCACGGCGCAGTGGCGCGCAGAGCGACGTGCCAAACGATCCGTCGCCCCCGCGAAGGCGGGGGCCCAGCCTTTGAATGACATGGATTCACGCCTGCCCCCCGCCTTCGCGAGGGTGACAGGGAATGACTACCCCTTGGAAACCGCTGACGCCTTGCTCAAGCGCATCCAGCAAGAACGCGCGCAACGCCACCAGCAACAACTCGCCGAATGGGAAGCCGCCGGCAAACAAGGCAGCAAACCCAAAACCCCGAAATCCCTGCCGCCGCTCACCGCCGAAGAATTGGCCGAATTGCCCGTACTGCCGAATGGGTGGCTGTGGGTTCGATTGGGCGAGGTTTTTTCAGATAGTCCGAAGAACGGAATATATAAATCAGCGGATTACTATGGATCAGGATTTTCGATTATTCGAATCGATGATTTTTATGATGGCACTTTATGCAGAACTTCGGGCTTCAAAAAAGTTAAGCTTTCCGTAGATGAAATAAAGACCTTCACCGCACATGCCGGCGATATTCTTATCAACCGTGTAAACAGCATTGAGTATCTTGGGAAATGCTGCGAGGTAAAAGGGTTGGCAGAGCCTGTCGTGTTTGAGAGCAACATCATGAAGACGACATTTACTGCCAGTTTAGTTTCCACTTTTTTTGTGACATCATATTTGTCTAGCCATTTTGGGCGAAAAAGGTTGTGTGCGAATGCCAAGCATGCGGTTAATCAAGCTAGCATTAACCAAACTGATGTTTCATTGACACCCATACCCTTGACGCAACTTGATGAGCAAATAGTAATATCAGAACATCTTGGAGCCCATCTTTCTGAGATCGACCAACTCGAACTAACCATCACCGCTTCATTGCAACAAGCCGAAGCCCTGCGCCAGTCCATCCTGAAAAAGGCCTTCTCCGGCCAGCTGGTGCCGCAAGACCCGAACGACGAACCTGCCTCGGCATTGCTGGCGCGCATAAAGACGGAGCGGGCGACTGCCAAGAAAAACTTGGCCGTTCGCCCAAAGAGTAAGCGTGGTTAGCGACACTGTGCACACCCGCACTGTCATTCCCCGTCACCCTCGCGAAGGCGGGGGGAAGGCGGGAATCTATGTCATTTAAAGGCTGGATTCCCGCCTGCGCGGGAATGACGATCTGTCTGACCACCTTCGTGAGGGTGACAGAGAGTGACAGATTAAATAGGGTTGCGTGATGGAAAAGCAGCCTGCGGTTTATATTCTGGCGAGTCGATATAACGGCACGTTGTATATCGGTGTAACCAGTAATCTGATTCAACGAATTTGGCAGCACAAGAATGATCTGGTTGAAGGGTTTGCTGAAAAATATGGGGTGCACTCTCTCGTTTATTACGAATTACATGAGCAGATGTTGGCAGCGATTGAGCGAGAGAAGCAACTCAAAAAATGGAACAGGCAATGGAAAATAAATTTGATCGAAAAGGTGAATCCGTCATGGAAAGATTTGTGGTTGGACATTTTGTGAGCATGGATTCCGGCTTGTCCCCCGACTTCACGAGGATGACAGGGAATGACGGCTTATTTGAGGTCAGGATATGAACGCAACTGCATCTATCGTTTCCAGAGTCTGGAGTTTTTGCACTACGTTGCGTGACGACGGCGTGAGCTATGGCGACTATCTGGAGCAGCTTACTTATCTGATCTTTCTGAAAATGGCGGACGAGTACAGCCAGCCGCCGTATAACCGCAAGGTGGGCATACCCATCGAGTACAACTGGCCAAGCCTGAAGGTCAAGCGCGGTGCGGAGCTGGAGGTGCATTACGTGACGTTGCTGCGCGAGCTGGGCAACAAGCCGGGGATGCTGGGGACGATTTTCACCAAGGCACAGAACAAGATTCAAGATCCGGCCAAGCTGTATCGCCTGATCGACATGGTGAACGAGACGCAGTGGGTGACGATGGGTGCGGATGTGAAGGGCGACATCTATGAGGGCTTGCTGGAACGCAATGCAGAAGATACCAAGTCCGGCGCAGGGCAATACTTCACGCCACGTGCGCTGATTAAAGTGATGGTGGAATGTGTGCGCCCGGAGCCAAACAAGACCATCGCCGACCCGGCCTGCGGCACGGGCGGTTTCTTTCTGGCAGCCTATGATTTTCTGGTGAAGGAGCACCAGATGGACAAAACGCAGAAGGTCTTTCTCAAGCACGAGACGTTCAACGGCAACGAGATCGTGGCGGGCACGCGCCGTCTGGCGTTGATGAACATGTTTCTGCACAACATCGGCGAGATTGACGGTGACAGTATGGTGTCACCCAACGATGCACTGGTGGCCGATAGCGGCAAACGCTACGACTACGTGCTGGCGAATCCGCCCTTCGGCAAAAAAAGCTCGATGAGCTTTACGAATGATGATGGTGAGCAGGAGAAGGACGACCTGACTTACAACCGGCAGGATTTCTGGGCAACCACGTCGAACAAGCAGCTCAATTTTGTGCAGCACATCCGCACCATGCTGAAAACCACGGGACGTGCGGCAGTGGTGGTGCCGGACAATGTGCTATTTGAAGGCGGCGCGGGTGAAACAGTGCGTAAGAAACTGCTGGAAACCACCGAACTGCACACCATATTGCGCTTGCCCACCGGCATTTTTTACGCCAACGGCGTGAAGGCGAACGTGCTGTTCTTCGACAATCGTGCGGCGAGCAAAGAGTCGTGGACGAAAGAGGTGTGGTACTACGATTACCGCACCAACATTCACCACACGCTGAAAAAGAAGCCATTACGCTTTGAGGATTTGCAAGAGTTCATTGCCTGCTACAACCCGCTAAACCGCCATGAGCGCAAAGAGTTGTGGAACGAGCAGAATAATCCGGAAGGCCGTTGGCGCAAATTCAGTTACGAGCAAATCATTGCACGCGACAAAACCAGTCTGGATATTTTCTGGTTGAAAGATAAGAGCCTTGCTGATCTGGACAACTTGCCCGAGCCGGATGAACTGGCATTAGAGATCATCGATAACCTGGAAGCAGGGTTGAACAGTTTCAGAGAAATTGCGGCGGCATTGCGGTAACTGGTAGATGAAGCGCACACTTCAATATGATGATAGGGCACCTCTAAGAATCCACGTTTCATAAAATTTGTTCGTTGAGTACAAATCCATGATCTGGTCGAAATACAATATTTTTTTTCGGTTGAGGCTAACTGATTCGTTGTTGCGCGGTATTTTAAGCATGGGTGCCGTAATCTCGGCACTGGTGATGCTGCTGATCGTAATTTTTCTGATATTGGAATCCTGGTCGTTGCTGGGTCGAATATCACCAGCCCGTTTTTTTACAGATACTTCATGGCATCCACTGGAAGGCGCCTATCATCTGATGCCTATGCTGGCGGGCACGCTTTATGCCAGTACTGGCGCGTTACTGCTGGCCATCCCGCTGGGGATTGCCTCGGCGCTTTTCATTGTTTATTACGCATCACCACGTTTGGCCAAATGGTATAAGCGCCTGGTTGAATTGCTGGCAGGGATTCCATCGGTTGTTTTTGGCTTCTGGGGATTAACGACGCTGGTTCCACTGATCAATCAAATTCATCCGCCCGGCGCCAGCTTATTGGCCGCTATTCTGATTTTGGCGTTAATGATACTGCCGACAATTACATTGACTGCTTATTCTGCATTAATGGCGGTTCCTGATGAATTCCTGCGCAATGCGACTGCTCTGGGGTTGCCACGCTGGGGCATGATTCGTGGTGTGGCGTTTCCTGCAGCCCGAACGGGCATTGTCGCGGGCATTATATTGGCAACGGGTCGCGCGATTGGAGAGACGATGGCGGTGTTGATGGTTGCTGGTAATGTGGTGCAATATCCGGATGGATTGTTTGATCCTATTCGGACGCTGGCCTCGAATATTGCGCTGGAAATGGCGTATGCCATGGGTGATCATCGTGCAGTGCTGTTTGTTTCGGGCTTATTATTAATGTTGATGGTGATGATGCTTTCTGGCATGGCCGGATGGTGGGGGAGAGGTCATCGTGCTTAAAACCAATGCAAGGAGATGGCGGCACTTTTATCTTGATCGTCTGGTACAAATATTCGTTTATCTCGCTGTGTTGACGGTCTGCGCTGTCTTTTTATGGATTCTGGTTGATCTTCTGCGCGGTGGTTTTGCTCATTTGTCGTGGAATTTTCTGATTGAATCACCGCGTGATGCCGGTCGCGCAGGAGGGATTGGTTCTATCCTGGTCTCTACTATGTTGATCTTGCTGGTTGCACTGGGGGCGGCATTGCCGTTAGCGTGGACAACGGCGGCATTGCTTGCGGAATATGTGCCCGCTACCAGCAAATTCGGCATGCTTGTTCGTTATAGTTTACAGGTCCTGGCCGGTGTTCCCTCCATAGTCTTTGGATTATTTGGCAATGCTTTTTTCAGCATTTATCTGGGGTTGGGATTTTCAATTCTGTCCGGTGGACTGACGCTGGCCTGTATGTTATTGCCCATACTGGTTAGTACCGCTGAAGCCGGTTTACGTGCGGTACCCGATAGCTATCGATTGTCAGCGGCCGCCTTGGGCATGACGCGTGCCGCAACACTCATTCGTTTATTGTTACCCATCGCAGCCCCCGCGCTCGCGGCGGGATTATTGCTGGGGATCGGGCGTGCAGTTGCAGAAACAGCGGCCTTGTTATTTACCAGTGGTTATGTCGACCGGATGCCGGGCTCATTGCTGGATTCCGGGCGCGCACTGGCGTTACATATTTTTGATTTATCGATGAATGTGCCGGGCGGTGATGTTCCTGCTTACGCTTCGGCATTGGTGCTGGTGGCCATGTTGCTGTGTATTAATATATTTGCCATGCAGCTTGTACAAAGCTGGCAGCGCAGAAATACAATTTTAGAATGAATCCCAATAAACCCGTGACAGCTCAGGCCATATCCAGCAAAGAGGGTGGTTTTACGTTAGGGCCATTGCAGATGGGCCCGGCTTGCTGTGACCCGGAGCCTGTCATTGAGGTTGAAAATCTCTCACTTCGCTACGGTGATAAAACCGCGTTGGATAAGGTTACATTGGACATCTACCGTGGCTGCATCACTGCGCTGATTGGCCCTTCCGGTTGTGGCAAAACGAGTTTTTTATCAGCCATTAACCGATTGACCGATTTAATTCCAAATTGTGTGATTGGGGGGCATATTCGTGTTGATGGTCAAGATATTCACACGACTGAAAGCAATGTGCAGGCATTGCGGCAGAAAGTTGGCATGGTGTTTCAGAAACCAACGCCGTTTCCTCTTTCCATTCGACGCAATCTTTCTTTGCCATTGTGTGAATATGGCGTCACACGGCGGTCTGAAATCGACGCTATCAGTGAGCAGGTGTTGCGTGACGTCGGACTATGGGACGAGGTCTGCGATCGTCTCGATACGACCGCACTTGCTTTGTCCGGCGGTCAGCAGCAGCGTCTTTGTATTGCGCGCGCCCTGACCTTACGCCCGAAAATTCTGCTGATGGACGAACCATGCAGCGCGCTAGATCCCATGGCTTCCGGCGTAGTGGAAGATCTGATCAGCCGCTTGCAGGGTCACTACACCATTGTCATTGTGACGCATAACCTGGCTCAGGCGCGCCGTATTGCGAATTATGCGGCTTTTTTCTGGGTCAAGGAGCGAGCCGCAGGTCAATTGATTGAATTTGGCCGCTGCCAGCATATTTTTGAGTCCCCCACCGATCCATTAACTGCCGCATACATCAACGGCACAAGAGGATGATAGCTATGATAAAACGATATCCAGACATATATTTAGTCATTGTTTTATTGCCTGTAAACACTTTTGCCTGTGCAGCCACCATGAATAGTTTTATTCTGAACGGTGCGCTGATACTGGAAGAATAGAAAAATCGTGGTGCAGAATAATTCTGCATCGTTGTATTGTGTCTGTCATTTTATAAATCGCGCAAGCTGCTGCGCCACCGGTGAATTTTCCGTTCGGATGTCTGCATGAGCCCTACCCGGAATATCTGGAAAAATATGGCAAGGAAGCCTCGGCCGACAGTTTTTTCCTGCTAATCTTGTGCAGGCGAGCAGCGAAGGCCTGACTGTTATCAATTCATAGTGCATATAAGCTGAGGTTTCATGAAAGCATCCGATATTTTTGTAAAAGCGCTGGAATCCGAAGGCGTGGAATATATTTTTGGTATTCCCGGGGAAGAAAATCTTGATTTTCTAAACTCGCTGAGGAATTCTTCGATCAGGCTTATTCTCACCCGGCATGAGCAGGCAGCAGGCTTTATGGCGGCAACTTACGGTCGTTTAACAGGTAAGGCGGGCGTATCATTAGCGACTCTGGGACCGGGCGCAACCAACCTCGTAACAGCCGCAGCCTACGCACAGCTTGGGGCAATGCCTATGGTGATGATTACCGGACAGAAACCTATTAAAAGCAGCAAGCAGGGCCGCTTCCAGATTGTAGACGTAGTCGACATGATGCGTCCATTAACGAAATATACGCGTCAAATCCACGGCGCAGACAGTATTCCGGCGCATGTCAGGGAAGCCTTTCGTGTTGCCGAAGATGAGCGCCCGGGCGCGTCACATCTTGAACTTCCTGAAGATATCGCTTCCGATAACAGCGATATGCCGGTTATTCAAAAAAGTTTGTTTCGTTGCCCCGTTGCCGACAACCGGTCGATAGAAGCGGCTATCGAAATGATAGAGCATGCAGAATGTCCAGTATTGCTGATAGGCGCGGGCGCTAACAGAAAGCGGACATGCGACCGATTGCAGGCTTTCGTTGAAAAAACAGGCATTCCGTTTTTCTCCACTCAGATGGGAAAAGGTGTTGTCGACGAGCAAAGTCCGCTTTTTCTGGGTACGGCGGCATTGTCTACCGATGATTTCCTGCATCGCGCGATTGATCATGCGGACCTGATCATTAACGTCGGTCACGATGTCGTGGAAAAACCACCTTTTTTCATGAAAGAAAATTGTGCCCGGGTCATGCATGTCAACTATATCACTGCCACCATTGATCCGGTCTATTACCCGCAGCTTGGGGTCATTGGTGATATTGCCAGCAGCATCGAACGCCTGACAGCACAGATAGAGCCACAGCCGAAATGGGATTTTGCCTACCTGCTGGAAGTCAAAAAGAAGCTGGAAACGCATCTGCAGGAAAGAGCCGACGATCCGCATTTTCCAATGTACCCACAACGCCTGGTTGCCGAGATGCGAAAAGTCATGCCGGATGATGGCATCATCGCGCTCGATAACGGTGTGTATAAAATCTGGTTCGCGCGCAATTACAAGGCCTATCAACCCAATACCATTTTACTCGATAACGCGCTTGCCACCATGGGCGCTGGCCTGCCTTCCGCCATGGCGGCAAGCCTTGTTTATCCTGAGAGAAAAATTGTCGCCATCTGCGGCGACGGGGGGTTCATGATGAATTCACAGGAACTTGAAACGGCGGTGCGCCTCAATCTGAACCTTGTTATCCTGGTTCTGAGAGACAACGCCTATGGCATGATCAAATGGAAGCAGACCAATATGGGATTCGCGGATTTTGGACTGGATTATAACAACCCTGATTTTGTCAAGTACGCCCAAAGCTACGGCGCGCATGGCTACAGAATCGTAACCAGCGATGAACTGGCGCCGCGTATCAGGACCTGCTTTTCCGAACCGGGTGTGCATGTCATTGAGCTCGCCGTGGATTATACCGATAACGATAGAATTCTGAACAAGGAAATCAGAATGTTAAGCCGATCTTTTGATTGATGGCGGAAGCCGCCCAAAAAGAGATTTAACAAATCACAAGAACATCAGGACACCTTATCATGTTGCAACATTTTGATTTATTCATCCCCGGCGCCGCAAAAAGTACAGAGACGCTTACGGTGTACGCGCCTTATGACCGCAGACCGATTGCAACCGTGGCGACTGCGGATCAGGATACCGTGAACCTTGCTCTGAACAATGCCCATTCATTATTTGAAGATCGATCGCGCTGGCTTACAAAAGAAAGACGATTGGAAATTCTAAAAAAAACAGCAGAGTTAATGGCCGAAAATTTTGAATTTCTGGCATTGGAAGCCGCAAAAGAAGGCGGTAAGCCATTGCAGGATTCGCGTGTTGAAGTCACAAGGGCCATCGACGGATTGCAGATATGTATCGATGTACTGAGAACAGCTTCCGGTTCGGAAATTCCCATGCATCTGAATTCAGCCTCTGCGTTCAAGCTGGCTTTCACGCATTACGAACCCATTGGTGTGGTGGCTGCGGTCAGCGCGTTTAATCATCCCGTAAACCTGATTGTTCATCAGGTAGCACCGGCGATAGCGGCAGGCTGCCCAGTAATTGTGAAACCGGCGGAAGACACCCCATTATCCTGCTTTCATTTTGTACGCTTGTTGTATCAGGCGGGGCTGCCTGAGGAGCACTGCCAGTGCCTGATGACGCGTGATACCGATACTACCGGACATTTGGTGACTTCGCCGCTGGTTGGTTTTGTCAGTTTTATCGGCAGCGCGAAGGTCGGCTGGATGCTGCGATCAAAACTGGCGGAGGGTACTCGATGCGCGCTGGAACATGGCGGCGCGGCACCAGTGATCGTCGCGGAAGATGCCGACATAGACACCATGATTCCGAAGTTAACCAAAGGCGGTTTTTATCATGCGGGGCAGGTCTGCGTTTCGGTGCAGCGTGTTTTCGTGCATCAATCGATCGCCGGAATTTTTTCTGATGCATTTACTGAAGCTGTTAATGCGTTGCGTGTAGGCGATCCGGAACTGGACTCCACGGATGTGGGTCCGTTGATTCGTCCAGGTGAGGTCGATCGCATTGAATCCTGGGTCAACGAAGTGAGCAGCTTTGGTACGCTGATAAAAGCAGGCGGAAAAAGATTGTCGCCAACAACCTTTCAACCAACCTTGTTGTACGATCCACCCGGTCACTGCAAAGTCAGTCAGCAGGAGATATTCGGTCCGGTTGTCTGCATTTATCCCTACGATGACATTGACGAAGCGATACGCCGGGCCAATGCGTTGCCATTTGCATTTCAGGCCAGTATCTTTACAAAAAATATCGATCGGGCAATGAAGGCCTTTAACCAGTTAAAAGCATCTGCAGTAATGATTAACGAACACACTGCATTTCGAGTCGATTGGATGCCGTTTTCCGGATTAAAACAATCAGGGCTCGGTATTGGCGGAATCCCGGGCACGTTTAGAGATATGCAGATTGAGAAAATGATGGTTATGCATTCAGATGCGCTAAAAACATAATCATATGATTGCAAACATGGTTACACAAAAATAATCCGGTGAGATCAAAAAAATGATGTTTGAAAGCCATTTGCGAAACGTTCATTCTACTTTGTCAGATTAACAAGACCTTAACCGAGTACGGAATTTCCATAAAATAACACCTTGTTTTATATATATTAATAACGGAAATGTCGTAAAGATACCGAACAATCTCTCAAATCTGCTCTTCAGGGGCTTCCAGAAGTACTTGGTGCGCATTTATCTTCATGTTCATCATTTACGCATCCTCGACGCGCGATGCGACGGCAACATTTTACGGCTATCTGTGCGGACTGTTTCAGTCTGAATGGACGAATGTGTTGCGTATGGGCGAAGTGAGCGAAGTTGATCACCATGCTGCCTCGAAGGCAGCTTACAGTAGAAGAGCTGGCTGAAATTATTTATAAGCGGCATCAGAAGAGGCGCAATGCTAAACAGTCTTCTGCCCGACGGAAAGTAGCCCTGGAGTAATCTGACAAAGTAAAATTAACGAAATCTAATCTAGTTGTTTCTGAATATTGATAAATAATGACCTATCTCTTTAATCAACCAGAAGCGTTTGTAAACGAAATGATCCAGGGATTTGCGGCAGCGCACCGGAACCATATTCTTCCGGTCGATGGCGGGGTGATTCGTTGTCACAAAGCAAAACCGGGGCAGGTCGTTGTCGTCATCGGCGGCGGCTCCGGGCATTATCCGGCATTCGGCGGACTGGTGGGCCAGGGGCTGGCGCATGGTGCAGCGATGGGGAATGTGTTTGCCTCGCCATCGGCGCATCAAATCTGCAACGTGGCGCTGGCCGCAAATACGGGCGGCGGCATTGTGTTCTGCTATGGCAACTACGCTGGCGATGTGCTCAATTTCAACCAGGCGCAGGAACGTTTGCAGGCGCAGGGTATTGATGTGCGTGCAGTGGTGGTGACCGATGACATTGCTGCCGCACCGCCAGCGGAGCGACATCTACGTCGCGGCATTGCCGGAACGCTGCCGGTGTTTAAGGCTGCGGGTGCGGCGGCTGACGCCGGCGAATCGCTGGATGAAGTCTGCCGCATTGCGACTGAAGCCAATGCGCGCGTCCGCACGCTGGGCGTCGCTTTTTCAGGTTGCACGCTGCCGGGCGCCCGGCAACCGCTGTTTGACGTGTCGCACGGGAAGATGGCCGTCGGCATGGGCATACATGGTGAACCCGGCCTGCATCAGATGGATGCACTTGATGCCGATGGTCTGGCGGAGATGCTCTTCGACAAACTGATGCAGGATATTCCGCCAGTTATCGATCATCCGGAAGGTGCGCGTGTCGGTGCGATACTGAACAGTCTGGGCAGCGTGGCGCAGGAGGAATTGTATGTCGTCTATCGCAGGGTCGATCAATTGCTTCGCGGGCGTGGACTGGTTATTGTCGAACCGGTTGTTGATCGCGTCATTACCAGTTTTGACATGGCCGGCGTTTCGCTGACGCTGTTCTGGTTGAATGATGAACTCGAACACTACTGGCTTGCTCCGGCGGATACACCAGCGTTCAAGCGGAGCATTGTGTCAGGGCCTTTGGATGATCCTGCTGGGCATACTGCGCTTATACAACCAATTGCCCGACAGCATGTGACAACCGGTTCCCGTGACTCGCAAAAAGCCGCAGCAGTCATTCTGGAAGCACTCGAATCGGCAATGTATATCATCGATACACAACGGGAAGAACTCGGACGTCTTGATGCCGTTGCGGGCGATGGCGATCACGGTATCGGCATGCAGCGCGGACTGACAGCTGCTGTCGATGCCGCCAGAAAAGTCCGCGCCGCGCAGGCGGGTGCGGGAACATTACTGACGGCAGCCGGCGATGCCTGGGCTGCTTGCGCGGGCGGTACATCCGGCGCGCTGTGGGGTGTCATGCTTTGCAGTCTTGGTCATGTGCTCGGCGACACGGTGATGCCCGATACCGCAACCGTTGCAACGGGTGTGGCCACTGCCTTGAGCGAGGTAAAACAACGCGGCAAGGCGCAACCTGGTGACAAAACGCTGGTCGATGTATTGCAACCCTTTGCAGCCGCACTTGATCAGGCGGTAGCGCGCGGGATTTCAGTAGCCGTTGCTTGGAAAGATGCAGCCGATGTCGCGCATGACGCAGCACAAAAAACCCGCGATCTGCTGCCGAGAATCGGTCGTGCCCGTCCGCACGCAGAAAAAAGCATCGGTACGCCCGACCCTGGCGCTGTCTCACTGGCGCTAGTTATTGGCTCGGTGGGCGAAGTGATACGCAGGCATTGTGCGTGAAAAACGTATTCTTATAGAAGAAGCACGCATTTGTGCTTCGCTGAACAATGAAGTTAATAAAAGCTAAATACGTATTTACCAACCCGGTTTCTGGCCGGGTTTTTTTCTGATCTGGAATCAACTGCAACTGAATTCCCCTAATGATGTTTGTCGAAAAATTTAACATTCTCAAAATGCAATGCCAAGCCGAGTAATTTGACGGTATCATATTTACTATTAGCCCAGATTTTCCATTAGAACTTTCTAAGGGGAGAAGACGGGCTTAAATTTCACGGGCAAATCAAAGGACTTGGACTTGTCCCAGAGCCCTTCAAACCACTCACGATGTTGCATAGCAACGGCCATATTTATGATTTTCTTTCGCCCGTCATTTGTGATGTAAGCTGCTTTGGCAAAGAGCTTGTAGCGTAGCGTTTTTAGGGTATGCTGAACATCCGGCTTATCAGAAACGGTGTTGCTTCTCATTACCCCCTGACGAAACAGGCTCATTAAATTGTAAGCCATCATAACCGTCAACAAAGCCGCCTCGGTAGCCCAGAAGTTCTTGAGATTGAGGCTATCTCCGCCAAAGTCATATTTCAGTTCCTTGATGCGGTTTTCACAATCTGCACGACCACGATATAAACGCCAAAGTTCTGCTGCAGGCAAGTCTATATTGGTGACGATCACGCTATAACGATACTAAGAATAAACAGCATCATCTACGAATAAGGAGAGTTGTTTGCCCTTGGCGTTAGCACGTTCGTCTGTTTTTTGACGAATACCCACGACCCGACGTGGCTCGTCCCAACTCGGTGCCTGGTAATTAAAGCGAACTAACTCAATACCATCATCCAATTTCCACCAACCTGTTTCATCGACTAATGCTCTCTGCAAGGGTTGGTTTAAGCGTAATGCAATTAAATAATTCATGCCGCGCCGATCCAAATCATCCAGAAATGCCCGTTCACTAAAACCGCTGTCAGCTCGAAGCAATGCGACTCGCTTATCGCCCAACTTATCCAGACTATCATCCAAAAACGAAAGCACATTATTGGCGCTATGGCTGTTACCTGGCCGCAACCAGAGATTCGCAATCATGCGTGTGTCTGCAACAAAGGCCATCAGTGGATGATGTGAGCAACGTCCCGGTTTTCGTGGGTTGTAACCACGAGCCGCGCCTTCCTGCTGCCCGTAACGCGTCATCACCGTTGAGTCTAGATCAAGCGTCAAGTAATTAACCTGCAGATTGTCGAAAAACCAACGATATAGACGACTAAAAACTCTCATCAAAGTCGCTTGATCAAATCACCTGGAAAGTCGCATAATCGCCTTGAAATTGGCCATGCGCTTAAAACCAAACAGCTTCTTAAGCACTGGATCATGGCGTGTGATTTCTACATGTTCAAACCGATTGGCACCACACCATATGGATAGCATGAACTGCAGAATCAACTGGTGCGGCGCATAACCTCGATTACTCCCAGGCTGTGGTAAGTCACATGATTCAACTGCGCTGGAAAAACCTATGCGATCTAACAGCTGTTTCATCAAGCCCATTCCTCCCCAGGCAGTAATCTCTTTTTCAGTAAATCGAAGCTTAAATTCCATCAAAACCTCCCGGATGAAAAATATACATCTAGAAAACAACTTTAATTTACCAAAATATGCTTATTTATAACAGCTTATTCTAA
>NZ_FMWO01000030.1 GCF_900103035.1 Nitrosomonas mobilis | reverse complement strand
GTAACTACTCACCCCATACTTTATGAGCTTCACCGGCCAACGCTATTTGAATAGCGACAAGTGGGTTATATCCCTTGTTGGCCATGGATTGCAGATAGCTTGAAATTCGGCAATAGGCATGTGCGTATTCGCTGACTCTAAAACAACCCGAGACCTTTTGTTTGACCTTTGACATTCTCAGGTCACGCTCTGCTCGGTTATTAGTAAACGATACATGCGGGTTTTTCGCAAACAGCAGCACGGCTGCTTCATGAATTTTGAGTCTTTCCCAAAGATTGTGCGCATCAGATTTGGCTAGTTTACCGCGCTTGCCACTGGATTTGGGTGGAATGACGGGCAGTTCTTTTTTGCCATGCGTCAAGATATTCCGGTAACGTTTTTGTAGATTGGCGAACGCTTTATCGCTTAGGCGCTTTTCCGTGCTTTGGGAGACTTCTTTGCAGGTCTCCTGTAACATGCGCTTCATATTGCATGCCCAGGCATAGTCATGCGTATCAACAATAAAAGTCAGTTCACGCAACAAATGGGACCCGCACAGTCCATGACTGCAGTGAGGATACGATAAATAGGTTGGCCAGCAGTCATGAATAATGGCACCGCCATAGCGTGGAATGATGTTAATCACTTCGACCGCCGTTTTGCCTCGGTTCCGGTGCAAAAACTTGAGAGTGAGGTCATTCGACGAATAGACATGAATCCAGTAGTTCTTCATGTCAACCCGGAAAGACGTTTCATCGACATTGATCGCAGGTGAATGGAGTATCTTCTCCGTAGTTTGCTGCTCCCAGTTTGCCAGCGCCTGATGAAGACGAAGGACAAACTTTAACAAAGTGGCTTCAGCAATTACGGTGCCTATCATCGATTTCACCAGCTTCTGCACCCGGTTCAGGGCCACCATCTGACCGATCAGCAAGTTAATCACAAAAGCCTTCAAGCCATCGCCATATTGTAACGGGCCGTGCATGTCCGGCGGGAAGACTCCTTTCACCGTACTATCACAGGCCGGGCAGCGTTTGATTTCAGCATCCACATGATCAATGACTTTCTCAAATACGATATCGATCCTGGTGCGCCTTTCATGATCGACACAAGGAACACCACTCAGGTCTTGTGCGCAGACCTCACAAGTGAGGACGGGAGAAATCGTCACGATTTCATTAACGCGCATATTGCCGGCTTGATCCTTGTTCTCACTTTTGCCTTTGCCATTACTTCCGGGGTGGCTTAGCGCAGACTCATCTTTTAGCGTTTGAGAAGAGGGTTTGCTGGAATTGCCACTATCTTTTTTGGTGCTGCGCTCAAGAAAAATAGCCAGGATCAGTTCGACAATCATAAACAGGCTATTCATGATTGCCTGACTCTCAGAAGATAATTTTCCTTCCGAGCCAAGACGATCAAAGTCTGCTTTCAAACGACTGACTTCATCTCTAACCGAAGTTTTATCCAGACTCGCCACGTTGATGTTAATGGGTTATTATCGATAACTCCATCATAACACGGCTTTTTTTGGCGATCGATAAGCCAGCAGGTGAGGATAAAATGAACTCACCCGGACAAAACGGCAAAATCGTACTGTCATCAGCCTGGCGATGGGTCTAAGCTGCTTATCGCAGAGATTTGGCTGTGAGGTACAAAATTGAATTTTTCTCGTACAAAAACCTGTCAAGTGTTTTTTTAAATATTTTTTGGGGGGCGAGTAGTTACGTTATAGCGCAGTACTGCCGCTTCGTATCCCCTCAAATGAGCCAGGAATGACTGGCTCGCATCAGTTTTTCTCACCCTTTTCCAAAAATTAAAGTTTGTAACCACTCCAGCCGTTAGAGCATTTGCGTGAGCAAATTTGGTTGATAACGTGGTAACCACGGGAATGGAAATGGTGAGAACAATAGAGCATCTCGAAAAACCGTTACAAGCAATGGTAAAGCAGGGCGCACGAAGCGAGCACTGCGCAAGGCAACCATACCACTGCGCCACATATTTTCCGAGATATCCACTAATTTCCAGCAAAGGATTTTCATTGCTGGAGTTGATGATCACGCTCAGTATTTCGGCGATTCTGGCAACCGTGGCAGTACCTGCCTATCAGTCGACCATGACGCAATCCCGTTTGACAGCTCAAGCAAATGAACTGGTGACTTCGCTCAATTATGCCCGCTCCGAGGCCGTGAAACGCGGCACGCGCGTGACAATTTGCACCAGTAACAATGGGGCAACTTGTACCAGTGGAAGTGGCTGGCAGAATGGGTGGCTGATCCTCAGCGATGGCGGTGTGACTGGTTCCGTCGACGGTGCTGACGAAGTATTGCGAGTTTTTCCAGCCCTATCTGGCAGTACGCTGGGAAATAGCGGTAATTTCAGTAATTGGCTTTCTTATCAATCAAATGGGCGCAGCCAGGGAAGCGGCGGCCTGTCTAATGGAACGTTCAATCTTTGTAACCATAATCAGGGCCGTACGATTACGCTGAATAACGCTGGCCGTCCAAGTGTCAAAAAGGTACCGACATGCTAAACAGAGAAAAATGCAACCGATGTGTGACGCAAGCCGGCGTCAGCATGATTGAAGTGCTGGTTGCCGTCATGATTTTATCGATTGGCTTGCTTGGGCTGGCCGGGCTGCAATCAGCTGGACTCACACACAATCAAAGTGCCAACGCCCGTTCTCATGCTTCCATGCTTGCCTATGGGTTGCTGGACAGCATGCGGGCAAACAAAATGGTAGCCGAGCAGGGCGCCTATGATATTGGTCTGGGTGCGGCATCGTCCGAGAGTAGCACGATGACCAGTCAAGACGTTAATAACTGGCTGAGTGAGCTGGCAACGAGTTTGCCCGCTGGAACGGGTTCTGTCGTCACGGATGCCAATGGTAGGGTGACGATCACGATCCAGTGGGATGACAGTCGCGGTGCCTTGCCCGCACAGCAGTTCGCTATGACGACGCAGTTGTGAGCAATATGGCAAAAGTACCGGTAAAAAACACTTGCTCCAGCAGGCAACATGGTCTGACCCTCGTGGAAATCATGGTCGCCATGACCATTGGGTTGGTGTTGCTCGGTGGTGTGATCACTATTCTGGTATCCAGCCAGCAGACTTACCGGGTTAATGAAGCGCTGGCGCGTATTCAGGAGAATGCACGCTTTGCTTTTCAGATACTGAACCGGGATATTCGGATGGCGGGGTACATGGGGTGTGTGGGCGAGGGCACCGTGCCAGTTAACACTTTGAACAATTCAGCAGCTTATTTATGGAATTTTGGTCAACCCATCCAGGGATTCGAAGCAGCTGGCAGCGGCTGGACGCCTGCGCTGCCTACGGAAATCACCAGCCCGTTGGGTGGGCACGATATTCTGATCATCCGCGGAGTGGATGGGCCGGGTACTCGCGTACTTTCCCATCCGGGCGGCACCCCACCTGGCTCGGCTGATCTTAAGTTAACGGCTGGCAGCGGTTTGCAAATAGGTGACATTGTGCTGGTAACGGATTGTCTGGCAGCCGCTGTTTTTCAGGTCACAAATACCAACACTTCAGCCGGGCAGGACAATGTGGTGCATAACACGGGTGAAGATACACCAGGCAATGCGACCAAAAATCTGGGCCAATCATTTGAGGGTGGTGAGATCATCAGGATTTCAACGCGCAGCTATTACGTGCGCACCAACCCCAATGGCACCCCGGCGCTTTACTGGAGAAGAGGAAACGAAGTTGCCGAAGAGCTGGTGGAGGGGGTCGAAGATATGCAGATTGATTATGGCGTGGATACGGATGGCGACCGGGCGACCGATGTTTATCAGACAGCCGATCTGGTGGTTGACTGGGAAAGCGTCGTCAGTGTACGTATCAACCTGCTGATGCAATCGACGGAAGACAATATAGCCAGCCAGCCGCAGACCTATACCTTTAACGACACGACCACGACACCGGCTGATCGCCGCTTGCGCAAAACCTATTCGACGGTTGTGGCGCTGCGCAATCGCACTTGATTCAAGGAGCTAGACTATGTTGAAACCAGTCAAGCAGCAACGTGGAGTGGTACTTGTCACTGGACTGATCTTTATGGTGATTCTGACATTGTTAGGTACAACTGCGCTGCAAGGTACGCTGCTGGAGGAAAAAATGGCCGGTAATCTGCGCGATGAGACGCAGGCATTGCAGGCGGCTGAAGCGGCATTGCGTTCGGGAGAAATTTTTCTGGAGCAGGTCACGATTCCGGTGTTTGCAGGTTCAGATGGGCTTTACCACTATGCCAGCTCCGACACGGCTGCTCCAGATCCCAAAATCTGGAGTGGCTGGGAATCACTTGGAAGAGTAGCAAACGCCAGTATGGATGGCGTTGCCAGCCAGCCGCGCTACATTATTGAACAACTGCCCAGTGTTCCGCCACAAGGAAACCAGGGAAGTGCTCAGCAATCGGGGACCTTCCCCGATGATGAAATGTTTCGCATCATTGCACGGGGCGTCGGCGGAACGGCAAGCGCGGTTGTGATTCTACAGAGCATTTATCGTCGATAGTAATAAGGACAGCTCTAACACAAGGGACGCAAGATGAAATCTATATATACCTTACCGGGGATCAGTGTTCTTTTGTGCATGTTGGTGTTGCTGCCGACGCGGGTGCAGGCGGCACTCCCCTTGTCGGACGTGCCGTTGTTCCTGACGACAGCGGTAGATCCCAATGTAATTTTTACGCTGGATGATTCTGGCTCGATGCAGTTTGAAATCATGCCGGATGGGTTGATAGTCCGCGATACAAGATATGTTTTTCCCCGAGCCAGCAGTGTATATGGTAGCAGTGATTACGAAAACCGGGTAGTAGGCTTTGATGCCGACAACTGGCGCAGCGCTTCTCTACGCTCCAGTGATGTGAACAAGATTTATTACAACCCGGTTGTGCGTTATTTGCCGTGGAGCAATTCGGATGGCAGCCTGATGGCGAATGCCTCGCCCACCTGTGCACCGCATAATCCGTTCAATACTGCCAAAGGTTGCCGTGATCTGACACAGGATACTACCCAGAATGCCCGCTGGCTAACCGCTGGCGGTGGAATTACCGATTTTGAAGACAGAACGTTTTATCCCGCCGTCTATTTTCGCTATAACGGCGGGCTGGTCAATTCCGCCAGCAGTTATACCCAGGTCGAAATCAAATCCAGCGTAAGCAATTATGACGGTAGTGCAGAGCGTACCGATTGCGTTGCTGCACCGGTTTGTACCTACGCAGAGGAAATCCAGAATTTCGCCAACTGGTATACCTATTATCGTTCCCGTATTCTGCTGTCACGGGCCGGGGTCGGTCGCGCCTTTACCCTGCAGGGCAACAATATGCGGGTGGGTTTTGGCGCAATCAACAAGAGTAGCAACACTGTAGACGGGGTATCGACTTCCACGCTGATTGCCGGTGTCAGGCAGTTTGCGGGTGCAAATAGGGATAATTTCTTTAATCAGCTCTATGGACATACCATTCCAGCAGCAGGTACGCCACTGCGTAAGGCCACGCAAAGTATCGGTGAATATCTGAAACGTACTGATAATAAGGGGCCGTGGAGCACGACTCCAGGTGAAAGTGGAGGTACTCAACCGGTTTGCCGGCAGAACTATCATATTTTGATGACGGATGGCACTTGGAACGGATCTGATCCTTCCGGTATAGGTAACGCTGATAATACAGCCGGTAACAGTCATGTTAATCATTTTCCGAATGCATCTCCAGCCAGTTACCAATACTCACCGGGGCCACCTTATGCGGATAATCACAGCAAGACCCTGGCGGATGTGGCGATGCATTACTGGAAGAATGACCTGCAGCCTGATCTGAACAACAAGGTGCCGACCAATGCCAAAGACCCGGCGTTCTGGCAGCATATGGTCAATTTTACAGTGGGATTGGGTGTGGAGGGTTCATTATCTGAATTGCCAACTACTGCTGCGGGCTGGCCAGACCCAGAGACTGACAGTTTGAGTAAGATCGACGATCTGTGGCATGCAGCGGTTAACAGCCGGGGGGAATTCTTCAGTGCACAGGAGCCGGCTGCCTTTGCCAGCGGATTGAGCAATGTGTTGGTGAACATCACGGCACGTACCAGCTCGGCGGCGGCGGTGACCACCAACACCAGCCGTCTCAATACCGGCGCGCAGATTTATCAGGCTAAATTCAACAGCGCTGACTGGAGCGGGCAACTGTTTGCCTTCAATCTGCAATCTGATGGATCGCTCGGCGCAGTGCAGTGGGAAGCTTCCAGCCAGTTGCCGGGGCACGCCAGCCGCAAGATTTTTACGCATAACGGCTCGGCGGGCCTGGCATTCACCTCAGCCGAGTTTTCGTCACTGTCTACCACGCAACAGGCGGCGTTGAATAAAAATATCGTAGGTGTCGACGATGGCAAGGGAATGTTGCGGCTTAATTGGCTGCGCGGGGATAAAAGCAGCGAAATTGCGATGGGCGGCACTTTTCGCAACCGCAACAGCGGCCTGCTCGGCGATATCGTCAATTCGGATTTGCTGTATGTCAAAGCGTTGAATTTCAATTATGATTCTCTGCCTAGCGGTACACCCGGGCAGGTAAATTACCAGACGTTTGTGTATGCCAACAAGAATCGTCTGCCGGTCGTTTATACCGGTGCGAATGATGGCATGCTGCATGCGTTGAACGCCGATACCGGTCAAGAGCTGTTTGCCTATGTTCCTGCTGCAGTATATCCAAATCTGAGCAAGCTGACGGCAACCGATTATGCACATCGTTATTTTGTCGATGGTAATGCTTATGCGGGCGATGCCTATATCGATTCTTCGTGGAAGACGATTCTGCTGGGTTCGCTTGGTGGGGGTGGCAAAAGCATTTTTGCACTCGATATTACCGACCCGAACAATTTCTCTGCATCGAATGTCCTCTGGGAGTTCACTGACACCGATCTCGGTTTTGTGCATGGTCAGGCCAAAATTGCGCGATTAAAAAATGGCGATTGGGTGGCTATTATCAGTAATGGCTATAACAGCGGCAGCGACAAAGCCTTTCTTTTCATCGTCAATCTGCAGACCGGCGCGCTGATCAAAAAGATTGCGACCAGCAACAGTACTAATAACGGGTTATCCAGTCCGGCGCTGGTCGATACCGACAACGATAAAATCATCGATACGGTTTACGCCGGCGATTTGCAGGGTAATGTCTGGAAGTTTGATCTGTCCCATTCAAATACCACTCAATGGGCGGTGGCTTATAAAACCGGAAGTAACAATATGCCCCTGTTTACCGCCAGGAATGCCAGCAATCAGGTGCAGCCGATTACCTCACCGCTGGAAATCGGTTTTCATAAAAATGGTGGTTACATAATTTTCTTCGGCACCGGCCAGTTCATCGCCTCGGGTGACAACACCAATACGCAGATACAGAGCTTCTATGGCATCTGGGATAACGGCAGTAGCCACATAACTGCCACGGATCGCAGTGTGCTGCAGCAGCAGACCATTGTGACCGAAACGGTATTGCCGCCATTCGAACGCACGGTAAGCACCAATACCGTCAATTGGGTGAACAAGCGCGGCTGGTACATTGACCTGCTACAGCCACCTGTGCCAGGTATCGCGCAAGGAGAGCGCTCGGTTATCATGCCGATGCTCAGTTTCGGGCGCATCATCTTTACCACATTGATTCCGTCGAATGATCCTTGTGAGGCAGGCGGGCGCAACTGGCTGATGCTGCTGGATGCAGAGACAGGCGGTATGAAGTCGGGTGCAGAGTTTGATACCAATGGCGACGGCAAGGTCAACAGTCAGGATCGTGTGATCGCTGGCATCAATTCAGACGGGATTCGCAGTGAATCCGTGGCGATCAGTGCCGGCAGCCTGATCCATCTGATTGCATCCACGACTACCGGCGCAGTAGAAAATATCACCATCAAAAACAACGCGCCGCCACCACGCCGTTCGTGGAAACAGATTCAGTAAGATTTCGATTTGTTTATTTGGAAAAGAGGATTCAAGATGAAAAAACTGGTAATAAATGTTCACGGTTTTACGCTGGTTGAACTGATGATTGTTGTCGCGATAGCCGGCATTCTGGCTTCGGTAGCCTATCCATCTTATGTTGAAAGTGTGCAACGCGGGAATCGGGCAGAAGCCCGTGGTATTTTGCTGGAAACGGCGCAATTGCTGGAGCGTAATTTTACTGAGGCAAATCGCTATGATCAGGATAGTGCGGGCAATGCGTTTGCGTTACCGGTAGCGCAATCCCCCAGAACCGGTACCGCTAAATACACGATCCAGTTTACGGCAGGCCCAGCACAAAATACCTATACCCTTGGCGCCGTACCAACAGGTGCAATGACAGGAGATGCATGTGGCACATTGACATTGACCCAAACCGGGGCAAGGGGCGCAGATGGAGTAGTCGCGAATTGCTGGCAGCGCTGATCAAATAAAATTTGAGCAAGTCTTTCCAAAATTTCTTTCTTTTTTCCTTTGATTGTTGCCAGTTTCTGCTGACAACAAATTTCGGTTTCTCGATAGCAATCATTTCTACCTGTAATTGCTGTTTTTTGTGTTATTTCCTGCATAGCGCAATAGTCAGGATGATTGCCTTTGCGTAGAGCACATCCTGTGGCAGACCAATGCCGCCTGGAAAATACACATCGATTTTAACCACAGAGGAGTCGCGCCGCCTACGCAGAGCGGCGTTGACTTTTTTAGCAGCACATACCCTCCGGCAACGATGATCTGGTTCGATTTATCCAGCCGCACGCGGCATCACTGATAGAACGTACGTTTCAGTACCTCGGCTGAACCGATGTAAGCTGCGACAATCATGCCCATCAATGCGAGAAACGGCCATGGCAATGGCGCGAAGCCAAAGAGCGTGCCGACAGGTGTATAAGGCAGCGTAATCGTGACAATGATCACCGCAAGCGTTGCCAGACCAAGCGGCAGTGATGGACGGCTACGCCAGAATGGACCACGAGTACGTAGTACCAGCACTACCATGGCTGCGGAGACGACTGATTCAACGAACCAGCCACTACGGAATAACTCTGGCGAGGCGTCCAGCAGAAAATACAGCACCCCAAAGGTAATGAAGTCGAACACTGAGCTCAGCAGGCCGAAGCGAAACATGAAACGGCGGATAAACTGGACATTCCAGCGCTGCGGACGTTGCACTGCTTCAGCGTCGACACGATCGGTGGCAATGGCCATCTCCGGCAGGTCGGTGATCAAGTTGGTGAGCAGGATCTGTTTGGGCAGCAGTGGCAGAAAAGGCAATAATAGTGAAGCGCCTGCCATGCTGAACATGTTGCCAAAATTGGCGCTGGTAGCCATGAACACATATTTCTGAGTGTTGGCAAACGTGCGGCGGCCTTCGCGCACGCCATCGGCCAGTACTGCCAGGTTGGACTCCAGCAGCACGATGTCGGCAGCCTCCTTGGCGACATCAGTAGCCTCTTGCACTGACAATCCTACGTCAGCAGCGTGCAGCGCGGGTGCATCGTTGATTCCGTCTCCCATATAGCCCACCACATGCCCCGCCTTGCGCAGGGCGCGAATAATGCGCTCTTTCTGGTTAGGTTCGACTTCGGCAAAAATATCGGTATCACTTGCCAGCTGTGGCAAGGCATCATCGCTTACCTGCATCAGGGCAGGTCCATTGACGATTTTTATTCCAGTCAGGCCGATCTGCCTGGCCACGGCCTGCGCTACCAGGGGACTGTCACCGGTGATGATCTTGAGTGTCACGCCTAGTTCCCGTAGTGATCCGATAGCGGTCGTTATCCCGGCCTTGGGCGGATCGGTGAACAGCAGAAAACCCATGAAAGTCATGCCTGCTTCATCGTTACGGGTAATGGCCGTCCGTTCTGGCAAGTATTTTACTGCCAGACCAAGCGTGCGTAACCCGCGAGCGCTGAATGTCATATAAAGTGATTCGATCGTCTGTCGCTGATTTTCGATTGGTACGATCTTGCCATCACGGGTTTCCACATGTGTGCAAACTGCCAGAACCTGGGTCAATGCGCCTTTGGTAATCATGACAGGTTGGGTATTTATATCCACTGCTGCCAGCACACTCAGACGTTTGCGGGTAAAATCGTACGGAATTTCATCTAGCCGGATAGCATTTGCTGTCGACTGACCAGCGAGGGTCACGATGGCCGCATCAAGGGGGTTGGTGAAGCCGGTTTGGAAAGTGGCGTTGATTCCAGCAAATCGTAATACTCGTTCGCTTGGCTGGCCTTCAATATCAAAGGTGCCCTCCAGCCGGACCTTACCTTCGGTCAGCGTGCCGGTTTTATCCGAGCACAGCACGTCCATGCTGCCGAAATTTTCAATTGACACCAATCGCTTGACAATCACTTTCCGTACCGCCATACGGCGTGCGCCGCGCGCCAGATTGATACTGATAATGGCAGGCAGTAGCTCCGGCGTCAGCCCCACGGCGAGTGCCAGCGCGAAGAGAAAGGAGTCCAGAACCGGACGTTGCAGATAAACATTTAGGCCAAAAATGATGATCACCAGAATCAGCGTTACCCGGACCAGCAGCATTCCGAACTGGCGCATACCGCGTTCAAAATCGGTCTCTTCCGGGCGGATCCTTAACCGGCCGGCGATGGCACCAAATTGGGTATTCCGTCCGGTACGCATTACCAGCGCACGACCGGTACCACTGACGACGTGCGTACCCTGAAATAAAACGTTGGTACGCCTTGCCAAGGGCGTATCCGCTGGCAAATCGCCGGGTGATTTCTCAATCGGAAATGTCTCACCGGTCAGCGTAGCTTCATTGACGAACAGGTCACGCGCTTCCAGGAGACGGCAATCTGCTGGAATGCTCGTCCCCGCAGACAGGATGACCACATCCCCCGGTACGATTCCCGAAAGAGGTATCGGCATGGTCACGCCATCGCGTAGCACATCCGTCAGCACTGCGACCATTTTCTGCAAACTGGCTACCGCAGAAGCAGCGCGGTATTCCTGCCAGAATCCGAGCATACTGCTTGCCATTACGATGGTAAGGATGATCATGGCATCAATCACATCATGCATCACGAGCGATAAAATAGCCGCTGCGATCAGGATTAATACAATGGGCGAACTAATCTGCCGCCACAACAGTGGCAAAATACGAGAGGTTTCCTCGCCCCTGAAAACATTGGTCTTGTCGCGCTGCAGACGGCGAGCTGCGTCGGCTTTGCTCAGCCCGTTTGGTGATGAGGCCATGTCCCGAATGACCTGTTCGACGCCGTTTGCCCACCAGGGTGTATCGGGTTTGTTTTGACTGGTCATCAGAAATGTCTCAAAGATTTACCCTAACCGATTCCGGGTTCAGGATACAAGTGTTTCACAAACAGATGTCAATTTCATTTTCCCGTGCCAGCATCGTGCCCCAGGCTTCCAGATCATCGAGTATTTTTTTGCTGGATGAAGATAATTCTCCCGGTAGTTGCTGGCGTAACTGTATCAGTAATGCCTGATAGCTTGGTAGCGTATGATGGTTTTCTGTTTTTTGCTCGTTAAGTTGCTGCTGACAATAAGCCCGCCAGCGTATTTTTTCCTCGTGCGACAGAGTGTGTGGCCAGTAGCGAGCGCGATAACGAAACAATAATTCTGGATAGCGGTCATCCTGAAATCTTTTGACGTAATCGGCAAGTCTGTCCGGTTGTGCTTCCCGCACACCAGGCAGCAGTGCACGATCATCATTGCTGATGAATCCGTCGTAAAGGGCGAGTTCGGCATCGCGGACAGCCTCAAAGCTACGATTGGTATAGATTTGCAGCACGCGCTGCATGAAATCCCGTTCTCCGGATAATAATTGTGCATGTTTCAGGCACTGATCAGTATCCAGTTTGATGCGACTGGCAGTCTGCTCATCGAGAATATTCTGTGGAGCCAGTGCAGGGCATTTGTTGAGCCTGATGGACTTTACCGGCAAGCGTGGAGCACCAAGTGGCAAATTCGCATTCGATGTGAACAGCCGCTCTGCCAATGTGGTCGTATCCATCATCAGGAATTCGGAGGGGTCGTGGCGCAGATCGTACACCAGAATACTGTTCATATTGTTGGTATCGGGCAGCATCGGCATGACGAGCGTGGTGCAACCGGTTTCAGCCGGATACATGCGAGAGGTATGAACCAGAGGCGTATGTGCTGTTACATCAATCAGTTTGGCCGCTTCACGTTTGTCACGTAGCCGCAATAGCCATTTATAGAGGCGTGGCTGTTGCGTCTTGATCAATTTCGCAAGGGCAATGGTCGCGCGCACATCAGAGAGTGCGTCATGCGCGCTGTCATGGATGAGCCCATTGGCTTTAGCTAGATCTTCCAGCCGGAAACTGGGTTTGCCGTTTTCATGATATGGCCAGCTGATCCCTTCCGGGCGTAATGCATAAGCCATACGCACCAGATCGATCAGATCCCAGCGTGAGTTACCCTGCTGCCATTCACGTGCGTAAGGATCATAAAAGTTGCGATAGAGTGCGTAGCGGGTTACTTCATCATCGAAGCGTAGCGTGTTGTAGCCAAGTGCGCAGGTTCCCGGTCGCACAAGTTGTTCATGAATGCGTGCGATGAATTCAGGTTCGATCAACCCTTGTGACTCGGTAAGCTGGGGGGTGATGCCAGTTAGCAGGCAAGCTTCCGGCTGTGGTAGACGGTCATGAGGTGGCTTGCAATAAATGACGAGTGGCTCATCAATTTCATTGAGCGCACTATCTGTGCGGATACCTGCAAACTGGGCTGGCCGGTCCCAGGCCGGATCTGCGCCAAAGGTTTCGTAATCGTGCCAGTAAAAAGTAAATTCTGATTGCAATTTATAATGATAGGCGTTGCCAGATCTTGGTCGATAGCACCGCAGAGTTGAGGGTGTAGAAATGCAGCCCGGGTGCGCCGGCTTCCAATAGACGGTTACACAATGCCGTGACGACATCGAGTCCAAAAGCTTGAATGGAAGCCGTGTCATCCCCAAAACCTTCCATCTTGCGACGGATCCAGCGTGGAATTTCCGCACCACAGCTGTCGGCAAAGCGGGTCAGCTGCGAAAAATTTCCAATTGGCATGATGCCCGGAACGACAGGAATATCGAGGTTGATTCTTTCACACATATCGATGAAATGAAAATAGGCATCGGCATTATAAAAAAATTGCGTGATGGCGGCACTCGCACCTGCTTCTACCTTGCGTCTGAAATTGGCAAAGTCTTCCTGTGCTGAACGCGTATGCGGATGATATTCCGGGTAGGCAGCAACCTCAATTTGAAATATGTCAGCAAACTCTTTGCGAATAAACGCTACCAGTTCGTTGGCGTACCGAAATTCACCGGCTTGCGCCATGCCGGAGGGCAGATCACCGCGTAATGCTACTAAATGAGTCACGCCATGTGTGCGATAGGTTTCAAGAATGTTACGAATATTCTCACGTGTCGATCCAATGCAGGAGAGATGAGGGGCAACCGGATAGCCTTCGGCCTGTATTTCCAGTACTGTTGCCAGGGTACGGTCACGTGTGGAGCCACCCGCACCAAAGGTAACTGAAAAAAATTTCGGACAAAATTGCGCAAGCTGAATTCTGGTCGCTCGAAGTTTCTGCTGTCCTTCTTCTGTCTGTGGCGGGAAAAATTCAAAACTAAAAGTGGGTGGGAATTTTTTTTGGGACTGCATGCGACGCCTTTATAAACAGACACCAGCGCCTGGATTATGCGCTGGTGTGGTTTCTACCAATAAAATTATCAGTAACGATAGGTTTCCGGTTTATAAGGGCCGTTCTTGTCCAGATTCAGATAGCTTGCCTGCTCGTCGGTCAATTCCGTTAAATTGACACCAAGTTTCTCCAAATGCAAGCGAGCAACTTTTTCATCCAGATGCTTAGGCAGCACATACACTTTTTGATGATAATTTTCCCCTCTGGTCCACAGTTCGATTTGTGCAAGAACCTGATTGGTAAAAGAATTTGACATGACAAACGAAGGATGCCCTGTTCCACACCCCAGATTCACCAGCCGCCCCTGCGCCAGCACAATGATGCGGCGACCAGAAGGAAAGATGACATGGTCAACTTGCGGTTTGATATTTTCCCATGTGTATTTCTGGACGGAAGCAATATCGATTTCCGAATCAAAGTGCCCAATATTGCAAACAATCGCCTGATTTTTCATCTTGATCATGTGATCATGGGCGATGACACGCAAATTACCCGTTGCGGTCACGAATATGTCGGCTTTATCACAGGCATCATTCATGGTCACCACGCGAAAGCCTTCCATCGCTGCTTGCAGGGCACAGATCGGATCGATTTCCGTGATCCATACGGTCGCACCCAGCCCGCGCAGTGACTGTGCACAGCCCTTACCAACATCACCGTAGCCGCAAACGATTGCTATTTTTCCGGCAATCATTACATCAGTCGCACGCTTGATACCATCAACCAAAGACTCGCGGCAGCCATACAGATTGTCAAACTTGGATTTAGTCACCGAATCATTGACATTGATCGCCGGGAAAGGCAACTCACCTTTTTTCTCCATCTCATAGAGACGATGCACGCCCGTGGTGGTTTCTTCAGTCACGCCTTGAATATTGGCGAGATTGCGTGAATACCAGCCAGGTTGATTTGCCAGTCGTTTTTTGATGGAGGCAAATAGCGCTTGCTCTTCTTCATTGGCAGGGTTCGCAATCACGGATGGATCCTTTTCTGCTCTGCTGCCCAGAATAAGCAGCAAGGTTGCGTCTCCACCATCATCCAGAATCATGTTGGCAGTGCGCGAGCCATCACTCGACCATTCAAAAATCTGGTGTGCATATTCCCAGTAGTCTTCCAGCGATTCACCCTTATAAGCAAAAACTGGAATATTCTGCGCAGCGATAGCGGCAGCGGCGTGATCCTGCGTGGAAAAAATATTGCATGAAGCCCAGCGAACTTCCGCACCTAACGCGGTCAGTGTTTCGATCAACACTGCCGTCTGTATCGTCATATGCAGCGAACCGGCAATTCGCGCCCCGGCCAATGGCTTCTGGCCGGCATATTGTTCACGTAATGCCATCAGACCCGGCATTTCAGTCTCCGCGATGGCTATTTCCTTGCTGCCCCACTCCGCCAGAGACAAATCAGCAACTTTGTAGTCAGTAAATTGGCTGTTAACGGGTTTTGTATTGATTACTGCACTCATTCCATATCTCCATCAATGATAAAAGAGCGCCGTTGTTACTTGAAGAATAATTCTGTACGAGCCTCACGTTAATAACACGCTGCAGCGCTCCTCGGTACAGGATAAAAATTGGCTGGATTAGTCAGGTATTAAATTCCGACATCGGCTCGCAATTGCTCGGCAAGGTCAGTTTTTTCCCAAGTAAAATCTGGCTCTTCGCGACCAAAATGACCATAGGCTGCTGTTTTGGCATAGATCGGGCGCAGCAAATCTAGCTCGTGAATGATGGCGCGCGGGCGCAGGTCAAAATGACGGCTTACCAGCTCCGCCAGTTTTTCATCGCTGATTTTGCCGGTGCCGAAAGTTTGCACCATTAGCGATACTGGTTTTGCCACTCCAATGGCATAAGCCACTTGAATTTCACATCTTTTTGCCAGCCCGGCAGCAACGATATTTTTGGCGACATAACGGCCGGCATAAGTCGCAGAACGATCCACTTTGGAAGGATCCTTGCCGGAAAATGCACCGCCACCATGATGCGCGGTACCGCCATAGGTATCGACGATGATTTTACGTCCTGTCAGGCCACAGTCGCCCATTGGACCACCAACGACAAACCTGCCGGTTGGATTGATGAGGTACTGAATCTGGTTGCTGAGCATTTTTGCTGGCAGTACCGGTTTGATGATTTCTTCGATGACGCCTTCCTTGAGATTGTCATGACTGATATCGGGGTCATGTTGGGTGGAAATCACAACGGTTTCAATTCCTTGTGGGACGCCATCTCTGTAACGCACTGATACCTGGGATTTGGCATCCGGCCGGAGCCAAGGCAGCTTGCCATTTTTTCGCACTTTTGCTTGTTGCTCAACTAAGCGATGCGCATAAAAAATCGGCATGGGCATCAACTGCGGTGTTTCATCACAGGCATAGCCAAACATCAGCCCCTGGTCTCCTGCTCCCTGCTCCATCTCTTTTTCCTTGCTGCGATTCACTCCTTGGGCAATATCGGGAGATTGCTTGTTGAACGCTGTTAATACCGCGCAGGTCGTAGCGTCAAAGCCGATCTCGGAGCTCGTATAGCCGATATTGCGTACGGTTTCCCTGGGAATGACGTTGTAATCAACAGTTGCATGAGTTGTTATTTCACCAGATAGAACAATCAGTCCGGTGCTGCACATGGTTTCACATGCAACCCGGGCATGAGGATCCTGCGTCAAAATTGCGTCAAGTACAGCATCCGATATCTGGTCAGCTACTTTGTCTGGATGGCCCTCGGATACGGATTCAGAAGTAAAAAGAAAGTCACTCATAATTTTGTTTTACTAAAACCTCATATAATTAATATGGATTAAGGGCAATAATTTTCCTTGATCATTAACTGCAACACTTGAAGCAATCAAAAATTTTGATCAGGAGTAGAAACGTTCATCAGCCTATACTGGAATTTTATGCTAAATGATAAGATTCAAAGTCTACAGCAAAGACTTTTCCGCCAGAAAGTCTAGCGGAACATCGTTGTTCTTCAATCCGGCAACAGCGTAATAGTACAGCGGCAGCCCTTCGGTCGACAGCCTATGTTGATAGCGTTCGATATGATAGATATGCAGATATTCGGAAAAAATCAGTTCGCGAATCAGCCTTGAAAATCCGGTTTTATCACTCTGATCCATGAATGTTTCTTTGATGTTAAAGGCAACCCAGCCGGTTTTTTCAATAATATTAAATGCATTAATAAAAGCTTTTGGGGGGATATCACCAAAACCCAACGCGGCAACAACTGTCATACAGTCAAGGCGCCAGGAGGAGATTTCCTCTTCTTTATCACTATCCAGATTGGTGAAGTCATTAACATAATAAGCATCATAAACATCGGGGCGATCACGAATCATCGCTTCGTATGCTTCATTAATAATGTCGACACCAACCAGTCGGGAAATACCTTGTTTTTTAAGTTCTTCCCCCATCATGCCATTTCCGGCCCCAAGATCGAGGACACGAAGCTCGCTGAGATTCCTTCTGGACTGATCCATCGTAGATTGTAAAATGGAAGCGACTTTACGCGGTGAGCTGCATTTCAACCTATCGTAAAACAATTGCTCATACAAACCCTGAATGCGGTAGATCTCGTGGTAATCATGAAAATGTATTTTTCTCGCTGGTCCTCCTGTTTCTTTCAGGTAAAAATAGGATTCGTCCTGCGCCAAGTCAAAATTATGATTTTTAGGAAACTGGATTCTGTGCTTTTTCTGAATCATTTAGTAGTTTAGTTTAAAAATATTATGTGGAAAGTAAAATGCCATGTTTTAAAGAGGTGTTTTTACAGGCCGGGGTATGAATGTTGCTGACCGTTTACCCCAAACTCGGAATGAGAGTTTCCGAAGCAGATGTCCATTTTAACATAGTCGGTATATCAGCACTCAGCATCAGGCAGCAGCCTAAAACCTGCGGTTTGCAGGGAAAGTTTGAAGATGATTCATGGTGTTTTCAGCAAAGACTTAATATTCAACTTGTAGGATATTTGTTTATTTGTGTTATACAATTCTATACTGCAACATGGTTTAGGGCGTTTCTAAAAAAACTGTATTTCATCTAATGCTTCGTTGCTCATAAAAAATATTACTTATCTGTCAGTTACATGCAGTGCTAAATATTTTTTGTCTGCACTGAGTCTTGCTCGGTTTCATCTGGAGAAAGTTTAGAAGAATGCCGAATTTTTTAGAGCTGCCCTTATTAATTTAAGGTAAATCTAACAAAGGAGCTTAACGTGATGAAATTATCAATATTTGCTGCCACTTTAGTAGCATTAACATTAACCGCTTGTGGAGGTGGTTCAAACATGGGTGATCCAACTGCAAGCAACAAAGACTGTGAGTTTGGCGTAGACGGTAACGGAAACTGCTTGAAAGAAGGGCAGGATCCAACTCAGCTTATGCACTAGTTTTTTGGAGTATCAGCAAGGCAGAAGATCATTCTTTCAGGTGGTCTTCTGCTTTCTGACTGCAGTCGAAATATTTTATTTCACCCGCATTCCCGGCTTAGCACCATCGTCTGGCGCAAGCAGATACAGCCCACTCTTCCCATTGTCGTCACTTGCTGCGAGCACCATCCCTTCCGACAGGCCAAATTTCATTTGGCGCGGAGTTAGATTAGCCACCATTACAGTCAATCTGCCTTCCAACTGCTCAGGTGTATAAGCCGATTTGATGCCGGCAAATACGGTGCGTCGCCCTGATCCGATATCCAGCGTCAATTTCAACAGTTTTTTCGCATCTTCTACCTGTTCGGCACGAATAATACGCGCAATACGTAAATCCACCTTGCTGAAATCTTCGATGGAAATGGTCTCGGCAATGGGGCTGCAGGTATTTTGCAGTTGTTCCTGCGATTGCTGTGCAGCAGCATGCCTGGTCTGGGAATGCGCGCCTGTATCAGGCTCAATAGTCTGTTGATTAGCCGCTACCAAAGCCCTAATTTGCTTGGGGTCAATACGTGTCATAAGGTGTTGATAGGGATTGATCCTGTGTTCAGCAGGTAACAGCATGCCGGATAATGCAGTTGCTGTGGTTTGTGCTTGCCAGTTGCATAATGGAGAATTAAGAAAGTGTTCGATTTTTTCCATCATCGCTGGCAGAACCGGTTTCAGATAGCCAGAGAGTAGATAAAACATCTGGATTCCCAGACTGCAGGCACGATGGAGCTCCTGGCTACGTGCACTATCCTTGGCGATTTCCCATGGTGCCAATTCATGAATCAATTCATTGACTTCATCTGCATATTTCATGATCTGGCGCATGGCTGCGGCAAAATCGCGCGCTTCAAATGCTGCTTCGATGAGATGGGGTTGCCAGTGACCGAAGTGCTGATCAACCATGACTTGCATTTTCTGGTGATTCTCTCCAGCCACTAATTCGCCGTTAAACTGCTTGTGAATGAAACCAGCGCAGCGGCTTGCGATATTGATGTATTTTCCGATCAGATCGGCATTGACGCGTGCGACAAAATCATCCAGATTGAGATCGATGTCTTCCATGGATCCGTTGAGCTTGGCAGCATAATAATAGCGTAACCATTCAGGATTCAGGCCTTGTTGCAAGTAGCTTTCCGCAGTAATGAACGTGCCACGCGACTTACTCATTTTTTCACCATTGACGGTGAGAAACCCATGCGCAAAAATTTGTGTCGGCGTGCGATAACCGGCATTCTTTAGCATCGCCGGCCAGAATAAGGCATGAAAATACAAAATATCCTTGCCAATGAAATGATAAAGCTCAGTAGTAGAATTTTCTTGCCAGTACTCGTCAAAATCCAGTCCCTGTTGCTGACAAAGATTTTTGAAGCTACCCATGTAACCCACTGGCGCATCCAGCCAGACATAAAAATATTTGCCGTTTTCACCCGGAATTTCAAAACCAAAATATGGTGCATCACGTGAAATATCCCAGTCGGAAAGCTTGTTTTCCCCAGCATCTCCCAACCATTCGCGCATTTTGTTGGCAGCTTCTGGTTGCAGATGGTCTGCTTCACGTGTCCATTGCCGCAAAAAATCAACACAGCGACTATCTGATAAATTGAAGAAGAAATGCCGGGATGCTTTTTTAACCGGAGTGGCACCCGAGATAGCGGAATATGGGTTCTTCAGTTCCGTGGGAGTATAAGCTGCACCACAGGCTTCACAAGAATCGCCATACTGATTGGCAGCGCTACATTTTGGGCATTCTCCTTTGACATAGCGATCCGGCAGAAAAATATTTTTGACCGGATCAAATAACTGATCGATGTCGCGTACACTGATCAGGCCTGCAGCCTTCAGCCGCTGGTAGATTGCTTCGGCGTATTCGCGTGTCTCAGGGGAGTGCGTGCTGTAATAATTGTCGAAGTGAATATGAAAGCCGGTAAAATCACGTAAGTGCTCACCGTGTACACGAGCGATCAAGGTTTCAGGCGTCACGCCTTCTTTCTCGGCGCGCAGCATGATCGGTGTGCCGTGGGTATCATCCGCACATACGTAATGCACGGTTTGCCCGCGCATCTTCTGGAAGCGTACCCAGATATCCGTCTGGATATATTCAACCAGATGGCCGAGATGAATGCTGCCGTTCGCATAAGGTAATGCGGAAGTTACGAGAATTTTACGTCTGGTCATAGCAGGCCGGTTTAGTTAGAATCGTCAGTCAGAAGCGTTATCATGCGGTGATTGTAACAAACAACTGAAAACAACATCGTCGCCCGATATTTGCTAACATCCATCATTTACTATATTTAGGAAAATCTGACTTGGTTATTACGCGTCCGCAAATCGAAACTGCGCTCAAGACAATCATCGACCCCGTCACCAACGAAGACTACATCACCAGTAAGGCGCTATGTGACATTCAAATCAAGCAAAATGATGTTACCGTTATGATTGAGCTGGGCTATCCGGCCAGAAGCGTGCTGGAAACAATAAGACAGCAAGTTAAACAAGCCTTGCAGGCCATTCCGGGTATTGGCGCCATATCTGTCCGGGTTGACATCAATATTGATGCACATAGTGCACAACGCAGCCTGAAACTGCTTCCAGGCGTCAAGAACATTATTGCGGTTGCTTCCGGCAAGGGAGGAGTCGGCAAATCGGCAACTGCAGTTAATCTTGCGTTGGCGCTTGCTGCCGAAGGTGCGACGGTCGGGCTGTTGGATGCTGATATTTACGGACCATCCCAGCCGCAAATGCTGGGGGTCACCGATCGTCCTGATTCGCCTGACGGAAAAACTATCGAGCCAATCCGGGTGCATGGTATTCAGATGATGTCGATTGGCCTTTTGATTGACGTTGAGACTCCAATGGTCTGGCGTGGTCCGATGGTTACGCAAGCGCTACAGCAGTTACTTAACGATACCCGTTGGCAGGATCTGGATTATCTGGTCATCGATCTGCCGCCCGGTACTGGCGACATTCAGCTCACGCTTGCGCAAAAAATACCGGTGACTGGAGCAGTCATTGTCACGACACCTCAAGACATCGCACTACTCGACGCGCGCAAGGGGCTGAAGATGTTTGAAAAGGTTGGTATTCCGATTCTGGGAATCGTTGAAAATATGAGCCTGCATACTTGCTCACAATGTGGTCACACCGAACCGATTTTTGGTACGGGTGGAGGCGAAAAAATGTGCCGGGATTACAACGTTGAATTGCTTGGCAGTCTGCCACTTGATATCAGAATCCGCGAGCATACCGATTCCGGCAAACCAACTGTGGCTGCGGAACCGGATAGCCAGATCAGTGAAATCTATCGGTTGATCGCACGCCGGGTTGCTGCCAGGATCTCACGGCTCACCAAGGATAACTCGGCGGTTTTCGCCCAGATTATCATGGAAGACGACTGAGAACCGGCATGACGATCAAGTCCGACAAATGGATTCGAAAAATGGCTGCCGAATTTGGCATGATCGAGCCATTCGAGCCTTACCAGATCAAGCAGAAGAATGGCTGCAGTATCGTTTCTTATGGTACGTCAAGCTATGGTTACGATATTCGCTGCTCGGACGAGTTTAAGCTGTTCACCAACCTCAATTCTACAATTGTCGATCCGAAATGCTTTGATTCAAACTCGTTCGTGGACGTCAAGGGCGATATCTGTATTATTCCGCCCAACTCGTTCGCCCTGGCGCGTACCGTAGAATATTTTCGTATTCCGCGCAACATTCTGACGATCTGCCTTGGTAAATCGACCTATGCACGTTGTGGCATCATCGTCAATGTCACGCCATTCGAGCCGGAATGGGAAGGTTATGTCACTCTGGAATTTTCCAATACTACTCCGCTGCCAGCTAAAATTTATGCCAACGAAGGTGTCGCACAGGTCATTTTTTTTGAATCTGATGAGGTTTGTGAAACATCCTACAAGGACCGTAGTGGTAAATACCAGTTTCAGCAGGGCGTTACCTTACCCAAAATATAGTCTTCAGAATGATCCTACAATCTTCAATTGAAAAAAATGACGCTATCCATTGATGACATCAAACGTACCGCTAAGCTTGCGCAGATTGAAACCAGCGAGCTGGAAGCGCAGCAGACACTGAAGCAGTTATCCGCCATTTTCGATCTGATCGCACAAATGCAGCAGGTCGACACGACTGGCGTTGATCCCATGAGCCATGCGCAGGACATGGTGCAACGCCTGCGGGAGGACCAGGTTACGGAAACCGACCAGCATCAGTTGTTTCAGTCCATTGCCCCCCAGGTTGAAGCAGACCTCTATCTGGTGCCTAAAGTAATTGAATAGTATTTGAGCCTCTAAGTTTTCTTTCCACAATATTATCCTGATTTATTGATCGACCACCATGCTCAATGCCAGTCTCAAGCAATTATCCGCATTACTCGCTGCACAAAAAATTTCCAGTGCCGAGTTGACTCAGATTTTTATAGATCGTACCAAAGCCCTCAATCCGAAACTCAATGCTTTTATTACGCTGGATGAGGAAAAAAGCTTGACTCGGGCAAAACAAGCAGACGAAATGCTGGCTTCTGGGCGGAGCACGCCGCTCACCGGCATACCGATCGCCCAAAAGGATATTTTTTGCGCTCAGGGCTGGCTGACTACCTGCGGTTCAAAAATGCTGTCCAACTTTGTATCTCCCTACGATGCGACCGTGGTGGCGCGACTTAATCAGGCGGGCATGGTAAATCTGGGTAAGACCAACATGGACGAATTTGCGATGGGCTCTAGTAACGAGACTTCTTATTACGGGCCAGTCAAAAACCCCTGGGATGTTGCTGCTGTGCCCGGCGGCAGTTCTGGAGGTTCTGCCAGTGCAGTTGCTGCCAGAATGGCCCCTGCAGCTACAGGTTCGGATACCGGAGGTTCTATTCGTCAACCAGCCGCATTTTGTGGCATCAGTGGTATCAAACCTACTTATGGTTTGGTCTCGCGTTACGGCATGATCGCATTTGCCTCCAGCTTCGATCAGGGTGGCCCGATGGCGAAATCAGCGGAAGATCTGGCACTGTTGTTGAACGCTATGGTCGGATTTGATGAGCGTGATTCGACCAGCTTGCAACGTGAACCAGAAGATTACACCCGTGCGCTTGAGAAACCTGTCAATCAGTTACGTATTGGGTTGCCACGGGAGTTTTTCAGCGAGGGGCTGAGCGCCGATGTCGCCCGTGCCATCGAAGCGGCCTTTGCAGAATATCGCAAGCTGGGCGTAACATTCGTAGATATTTCCCTACCAGTCAGCAATCTTGCCATACCGGTCTATTATGTTCTGGCACCTGCCGAAGCCTCAAGCAACCTTTCGCGTTTTGATGGCGTGCGTTATGGTCATCGTGCAGCCGAATACCGTGATCTTGAGGACATGTACAGTAAAACCCGTTCGCAGGGATTTGGCGCGGAAGTCAAGCGCCGAATCCTGATCGGTACGTATGTGTTGTCACATGGTTACTATGATGCCTATTACTTGAAAGCACAAAAATTGCGTCGCCTGATCGCCAATGATTTTCAGGAAGCATTCAAGCAATGTGATCTGATCATGGGACCAACTTCACCCGCTGTCGCTTTCGATCTTGGTGAAAAAAATGACGACCCCATCCAGATGTACCTGTCGGATATTTACACCAGTGGCGTCAATCTGGCCGGATTGCCTGGTATGTCGATTCCTGTCGGGTTTGGTGAGAAGAACCGGCCAGTGGGACTGCATATAGTTGGCAACTATTTCCAGGAGTCCCTCATGATGAATGTCGCGCATGCCTATCAGCAGGTGACTGACTGGCATCAGCGCGAGCCTGCTATCTAAGTCCCCATCTTTTTTTCATAATAGGCCGCCGATCTTGCCTCTGGTCACTTATTCCAGTGCAGGGTAATCGGTGTAACCGTGTGCATCGCCTCCATAAAAAGTGGCGGGATCAGGCAGGTTTAGCACGGTATTTTCACGCAAGCGTCGTGGCAGATCGGGATTGGCAATGAATGACCTGCCAAAAGCTACGGCATCTGCCTGATTACCAGCAACCGCATCGATTGCCATGGTTCGGTCATAGCCATTGTTGACTATCCACGTGCCGGGAAATGATCCGCGCATGGCAGCATAATCAAACGGTTGTGGATTGCGCTCGCCCCCTGTTTCACCTTCAATGACGTGGACAAAAGCAATCTCCAATTCCGCAAGACGTGCCACTACTCGATTGAATAAGGTCTGAGGGTTGCTGTCAGCAATATCGCCAAATGAAGTCAATGGCGACAGTCGTACACCGACTCGATCAGCACCTATCGCATCGGCTGCGGCCTCACAGACTTCTGACAATAACCGGATACGATTTTCGATATTGCCACCATATGCATCATTCCGCTGATTGGTACGATCACGCAAGAATTGATCCAGTAAATAGCCGTTGGCCGCATGAATTTCGACACCATCGAATCCGGCTTCTTTGGCATTGTTCGCTGCTTGTCGATACGTTTCAACTAAAGTTGGAATTTCACTCAAAGCCAGCGCTCGCGGCATGGAAACATCGACAAACCCTCCTGCGGCAAAAACCTGGGCATTGGCACGAATTGCCGAGGGCGCAACCGGCGCCTGACCATTAGGTTGCAATGAAGTATGGGAAATACGGCCTACATGCCACAGTTGCAGTACAATTCGCCCCCCCTTGGCATGAACAGCGGCGGTTATTCTCTTCCAACCAGCGATTTGCTCGGAGGAATGAATTCCTGGTGTGGCACTATATCCCTGCCCCTCGGGGCAAATCTGCGTGGCCTCGCTGATGATCAGACCAGCGGTCGCGCGCTGGGCATAATATTTGGCCATAAGATCGGTAGGCACATTGTCGGCACCGGCACGATTACGGGTCAGCGGCGCCATTATTACGCGGCTGGGTAATTCTATTGCACCCACACGTATTGGTGTAAACAATACTTCATCATTCTGATTAATGATATTTTGATCTTTCATGAATATCCCTTCGAGTTTTCCAAGATTGGCTTTTCTATTTTTTCGTTTGAAAATAGGAATGAAATACTGTACGCTCGCAGCCACTTAACATTTCATATGCTACATGCACGCCAGGTTATTACCGATATTCGCAGGTAGGTAAAAAAGAAATAAATAAGGATACAAATAATATGCAATGGGAAATTGTCATCGGTCTTGAAGTACATACGCAGCTTTCAACTCAGTCCAAAATTTTTTCAGGGGCTTCCATTGCATACGGCGCACCACCCAATACTCAGGCCTGCGCGGTAGATTTGGCGCTGCCAGGCGTACTGCCAGTGCTGAACAGGAGTGCGGTCGAGCTGGCAATACGCTTTGGACTCGCAATTAATGCCAGAATCAATTCGCCGTCCATTTTTGCACGCAAAAATTATTTTTATCCGGATTTACCGAAAGGCTATCAAATCAGCCAGCTCGATTATCCCATTGTCGAGGGAGGGCACGTCAAAGTTTTATTGGCTGATGGTGAAAAAACTATTCGGCTGACACGCGCGCATCTGGAAGAAGATGCCGGTAAATCGCTGCATGAGGATTTCCACGGCATGACCGGGATCGATCTGAACCGTGCAGGCACACCTTTGCTGGAAATCGTTTCCGAGCCAGATATGCGCAGCAGCGCCGAAGCTGTTGTCTATGCCAAATCTCTGCATTCTCTGGTACGCTGGATAGGTATCTGCGATGGCAATATGCAGGAAGGCTCGTTCCGTTGTGATGCCAACGTCTCGGTACGGCCGAAAGGAACGGAAAAGCTCGGTACCCGTTGTGAAATTAAGAACCTCAACTCTTTCCGCTTTCTGGAGAAAGCGATCGATTACGAAGTTGCCAGGCAAATCGATATTCTGGAAGATGGTGGACGCATCATTCAGGAAACGCGGTTATATGATTCGACAAAGGATGAGACTCGTAGTATGCGCAGCAAGGAAGAGGCACATGACTACCGCTATTTTCCTGATCCGGATCTATTGCCGGTAATCATTCCTGATGAATGGATCAACCGTATTCGACAGGAATTGCCAGAATTGCCTGAAGCTCGACACAATCGTTACTGCCAGGAGTTGGGGTTATCTGATTATGACGCGGCTGTGTTGACTGGCAATCGCGAAATTTCCAATTATTTCGAACAGGTTCTTGCTGCATTACCCGATCAAAGCAAGCTTTGTGCAAACTGGGTGATGGGAGAAGTCAGTAAGCGACTGAATCAGGAGAGCATCGAGATCAGCGAGTGTCCAGTCGGCAGCCAGCAATTGGCGGGTTTATTGATGCGTGTAGCCGATGGTACGCTCTCTGGCAAGATTGCCAGAACCGTTTTTGACGATTTATGGGAAGGCAGTGGCAATAGTGCAGACGAGATTATCGCTGCCAAGGGATTGAGCCAGATATCCGACAATACACTAATCGAAAAAATGATCGACGATGTTTTGGTGGCACATCCCCAGCTGGTAACGGATTTCCGTGCCGGCAAGGAAAAGGCTTTCAATGCACTGGTTGGCCAGATCATGAAACTGTCCAAAGGCCAGGCAAACCCTGTACAGGTGAATGTTGTTCTCAGGAACAAACTCGAAAACCAATAAATCCTAGCCATGGCTTTTTAGCGGCCTGGCTATTGGTTTCTGTGAAACCTTTATTTTGCTGCGCAAAACCACTTGCCACCATCACTACCATCCCTGGATTTGTGGTGATTACGACTTTTATATCCAATATAGAACGGCTGGCTATCGATCCGGCCACCATCGATAAACTTACTGAACAAACTTTCAATCCAGATCAACAAAATATCAGTTTTTCGCGGCATCTTGTTCTGATGGCATTGTTCTATTAGCAGCTTATCGCGAGCGTATTGCTTCTGTTTCATTTTTATAAAATTCTTGAGCTTAAATTTCTAGATATGCCCTTTAGAAACTCCCTTGAGAACTTTATTCATTTCGCAGCGCATCCACTGGATTCAGTCTTGCCGCACGTATCGCGGGCACGATCCCGGCGGCAAGGCCGATAAAGCCGGATAAAATCAGTGCGGTGAGTACATATAACCAGTGAATACTGACAGGCAGGTCACTTACCAGCCACTTTATGAGAGATGCCAGCAGTGTGCCAAAGCTTAGGCCAATCGCGCCGCCAACTGTGGCGAGCAGGGTGGATTCCAGCAGGAATATCAGTCGAATACGCACGGGAGTAGCACCAAGGGCGTTGAGCAGACCGATTTCGGCAACCCGTTCCGTCACTGCGATATGCATGAGTGTAATCATGCCGACTGCGCCAACCAGCAAGGAAATCCCACCCAGCGCCGCCACGGCGAAGGTTAAAACATTCAGCACAGTAGAGAGGGTACTCAACATCTGCTGTTGCGGGGTCAATGTGAAATCTTCCCGCCCATGGCGTTTGATCAGAATTTGTTTGATGTCGGAGATAACTTTATTCAGTTCAGCATCCGGTGGATAAACTATCTGGATTTCCATCACACCTTCGCGGTTGAATACTTCCAGTGCGCGAGCAGTGGGTATATAAACCGTATCATCGAGATCAAAACCCAATACCTGGCCCTTGGGTGCCATTACGCCGATGACGCGAAAACGAGCGCCGCCAACCTGTAATACCGAGCCGAGCGGGTTGATCGTGCCATAAAGCTCCTCGTGAACTTTCGCTCCCAGCACGGCAAAGGCACGCGGCGTGCGTGGATCATCCTCCGGCAGGAATGCACCGATGGCGACCTGCATATTGAAAGCCTTATCGAAGTCCGGTCCTTGTCCGTAAACCGTCACCCGCCGACTGCGGCCGTTGGCGCGTATTTCTGCGTTACCAGTCACGGTGGCATTGGTATAGACCGCATAATGTGATGTCTGTAGCGCCAGCGAGTCTTCAATCGTCAGCAAGCGAGCGCTGCCAATTGCGCCCGCCGGCGAACCCCTGGCATCGGTTTTTCCAGGATTGATATTCAGAATATTGGTACCAAATTGGGTAAATTCGGCCAGGACAAACCGCTGGATACCTTCTCCAATCGCAGTCAACAAAATGACTGCGGCCATTCCGATGGCTATGCCAGAAGTAGATAGCAGCGTGCGCAGTGGATTGCTGATCAGGGCATTCCAGGCATAGCGAAAGGTATCGAGCAAACTCATCGTTTATTGAGCGCCTGAACTGGGTCCAGTCTGGCTGCTCGTGCTGCAGGCAGTAATCCGGCAAGCGTACCGACCAGAATTGCAACGGCAATACCTGCAAAATTTGCCCAGATCGGTGGCCATGCAGGTAATTGCGGGTAAGCGATGCGCAGCAACAGGCTGCCGGCCTGTCCAAGCGCAAAACCCAGGATGGCCCCTGCAACCGACAACAGGATAGCTTCGGTCAGAAAAACTAGCCTGATGGTCAGGGCAGGCGTGCCGATTGCCTTGAGCAGACCAATTTCCCCTGTGCGTTGACTGACAGCTACTAGCATCACGTTCATTACCAGTATTCCTGCTACCAGCAGGCTGATGATGGCAATGCCGGCCACACCCAATGTCAGCGCGTGCAAAATTCGGTCGAATGTTGCCAGTACCGCATCCTGAGTAATGACGGTCACATCGTCCTCACCATTATGGCGACGAACAATAGTTTCGTGGATGGCCGCCTTGGTTGCTTCGATTTCACTGCGATGCCGGGCTTCAACCATCAGTCTGAAAAGTGAGTGAGTATTGAATAAGGCCTGTGCGTGCTGTACTGGAATAATGACAATTTCATCACTATTGAATCCCATTGATTCACCCTGCATCGCGAGGATGCCTGCTACCAGAAAGCGCCGATCACCCAGTCGAACACGTTGCCCCAAAGCATTGCCATCCGGAAAAAAATCTTGTGCCAGCTTGTCGCCCAATATAATTTGTGCGCTGTTCTCGAAAATGCCCGCGATAATATTGCCCTGTACCAGCCGCATATGCCGGATCGGCAGTATTTCAGCGCTACTGCCGAGTACGGTGACTTCACGTAATACGCCAGCGGCAGAAAGTTCCGCTACGCCAACATTGAGTGGTGCATAGCGTCTTACTTGGGGCAGCCGTCCGACCCAGCGGGCATCATCCAGTGTGAGATCCCGCGGTGTTTGACCAAGTGCGGCGCCTGGAAAACCACCAGCGGTTTCAGCGCGCCCGGGCAATACAATGATCAGATTGGTCCCGATTGATGAGAACTGATTAATGACATAACGGCGCGCACCATCGCCCAGTGCTGTCAGTACGATCACGGCAGCGACGCCCAGCGCCATTGCCAGCATGATCAGCATAGAGCGAGTAGGGTAGCTGCGCAGGGTTTTTACGGCAAATAGCAAGGTATCTTGCGCTCTCATTGCTTTTCATTTCGTGTATCACTTTCGATCCGACCATCACGCATGCCAATTTTGCGCTGCGCGCGCAGACCGAGTTCACGATCATGGGTGACAATGAGAAGTGTAGTGCCGCCTTGATGCAGCGCCTCCAGTAAGGCCATTACTTCCGCGCCGATTCGATGGTCGAGATTGCCTGTGGGCTCATCCGCGAGGATAGCGGTCGGACGCATGATGGTCGCCCGGGCAATCGCCACGCGCTGACGCTGCCCGCCTGATAGCTCGGCTGGGCGATGCTGCGCACGGTCACTAAGATTAAACGATTGCAGCGTCTCCAGGACGCGGGTTTTGCGTTCACTGAGCGGTATGCCGCTCAGAGTCAGGGGCAACTCAATATTTTCGGCGGCAGTCATGCGCGGGACCAGATGAAACGACTGAAAAACAAAACCGATTTTTTCCCGACGAACTTTCGCCTGCTCGGTTTCACTCAAATCTGTGACATTTTTCCCATTCAGCAGGTATTGCCCGCTATCTGGACGGTCTAGTAGACCGATAACGTTTAATAGCGTTGATTTTCCCGAGCCAGATGGCCCCATGATGGAAACATATTCGCCCGGCAGTATCGTCAGATCAACCTGATCCAATGCACGAACCGCCTGTTCCCCCATGTAAAAAATTCGACTGATAGCTGCTAATTGAATCATGGCTGTAAAGGTTTGGCGATTATCCGGGTGCCAGCGGTAACGGTCCCATCATCTGCTTCCAGTAATACCTGATCGCCTTCACTGAGTCCTTCAAGAATCTCTGTGTATACCCAATTGGCCAGTCCTGTTATCAGCTTGCGCTCTTCCAGTCGGTTATCTGTTCCAACCACCAGCACCTTGTTGCCCTGACGAATCACCCGGGTAGGAATGCGTAACACCGCTTCATGGCGTTGCGTGATGACTTCGACATCAGCACTGTAGCCAACCAATAGCATGATGTTGGTATCCAGATCGATAAATTCGGCTTCGACCTCTACGGTACGTGCCTGTTTTTCGATTTCAGTCACGTAAGGGGCAATTCGGCGCACTTTCCCTGCGAACGTTTTCTGCGTGATGGCATCAAGCGTGATACGCGCGGGTTGTCCCACTTGTATTTTGGGCGCATCAACCTCATCCATCGGGGCGCTGACATATAAACAGGAATCATCAATCAGATCGATAGCCGGAGGAGTAGGGATGCCTTGCGGTGACGGGGTAACGTATTCGCCAAGCTCTCCCGTCACTTGCGCAATAATCCCTGCAAATGGCGCGACCAGAACCGTGCGTTCCAGATTGGCGGAAATCACCGACATTTGTGCTTGCGCACGGCTGACATCGGCTGCAGCTGCTGCACAGGCTGCCTGGCGTGATTCGGCTGCCGCTCGCGTATCGTCAGCGTGTTGCGGGCTGACAAATCCTTTTGTAACCAGTTGCTGGGTTCTCCTGAATTCCCGCTCTGCATTCTTGGCCAGAATACAGGCTTCCTGCTTTCTGTTTTTGGCAGTTATATGTTGCTGCTTTGCCAATTCATATTGCGCCTCCAGATCAGTATTCCACAGCTTCAGCAAAACCTGTCCTGGCACAACCCGGTCGCCCTCTCTGGCCGGTAAACTGATGATCTGCCCGCCTGCGGCTGGGGATAATCTTGATCTTCGGCAAGGCTTAACCGTGCCTGCGCGTGTATTGACCACAGTGGCTTCAACTACACCGCGTTTCACTGCTGCCAGTTCGACTTCCTGCTGATCTTCCGGCCATATTGCCCAGCCTGCGTAAACCAGTGTGGCGGCAAATAGCAGTATGACTGCTGTACGTGTTATTTTTTTAATGCGAAACATTGATAATCCGTATATCTTGCGGTTTCATTTCTGTTGGCGGGCGCGCTTGCGCCGAGCATGAATAATATAGATGCGCCACGCAACTCTGACCAGCATATAACCACACATTGCCAGCAAGGATGCGAGCAGCACCAAACCGGTAATCAGGGGTTTGCCATAGGTTGTCAGATATTCCGTCAGGATGGGTAACCATTCAGAAATATTTTTATCCAGCAGGGCCGGATCAAGCATTTGCAGGTTGTCAAGTTCGCTGCCGGTTACCCATCTACCCAGCGTAAAAGCCAGTAGATACAACGGTACGATAGTTAAGGGGTTGGAATAGAGAGTAACAAAAGCAGCAAGTGGCAAGTTAACTTTAAACAATACGGAAAATAATGTTGCGAAGAAGAATTGTACCGGATTGCTGCCCGGAATCAGGCCGGCAAATAGCCCGGCAGCTACGCCACCCGCTACCGAGCGACGATGTAAGTGCCAGAGGTTGGGGTGATGTAGCAAAGTGCCAAAGCATCTGACAAAACGATTTTGTCGGATGCTTTCGTGAGAAGGTAGGTGTTTTTTAAGAAATTTACGCGGCACGGAGAAATAGTTGGTGTTGTGGTGTCTAGGAAAAATTAGGTTGGGAAATTTCTGCTATCGCGCAGTTGTCCGATAAAAACCGGTAAAATCAGTATAAGAGTGCCCTTAAAAATTCAGAGTTCTAAGCAAGACCAGACGCGAATAAAAAATGTTTATGCAGCATACAATTTATATATGTAAGGAAACATTTTTTGTGAGCAACGAGGTATTTATTGTGACGAAATATAGATTTTTAGAGATTCTCATAAGCTGATCTGCGGGTGTAAACAAAATAAATCAAGGATACAAATTATCATGGCTTTCTGCGAACCAAAGCAATACGTGCCATCCAGCAATGATACACAGCCACCCAGTGAAATGTTTATTTGGCGGGCAAGTTTCATTTTGTCTCCTGACAAGCGACCAGCGCAAGTGCGTGATTCGCAGCCAAGTCTGGAGGATTATGGTGTGGTGGATACGCGAACCTTTGCGGCTATTGAAGCAGATGCCTTGTTTGCGGAGATCAATTATGCCAAAACACATATTGGACAATGTGTGCTTTATCGGTCACTGGCCAGACCAGTCATCGATACCGGCATGTTACAAACCAAGCAGCAGGCGCTAAGAGAAATAGCGGAAAATCCAGATTTACGCCAAAAACTGGAGCACTATCTTGTTTCCATGGCAGCGAATGAGGCTTCGCTTTATCATTTTCTTTATGGTGAATTTGCGGGTGGGCTGACTACGGATAAGCCGAAGGAAAGCACTGATAAACTGGAATTTGGTGGATATGGTTATCGCCAATTTATCGATGCAACCCAATTTGCGGTGGATCTGACAGAAGACGCAAAGGACCTGCCAATGCCAGAAAGCATGTACTTACGCGAATTGATGCAAGCCATACATGAATTCGGGGAATCTCGAACCTTTGCCCTGATGCGCGGACCAATTTACGTTTCTGATGGAAAATTTCTAACCGGAGATGAAAAACCACGTTTGCAGCCCATCGCACGTTTTCGTCCTTCCATACTCAAGTGGCTGCCGATTTCGGTTACGCTCGCCATCGTGCTGGGACTACTCTATTTCTTTCAGACAATGTTGGTTGAGCTGGGCGCCAGTTATATAGGTTATGGACTTCTGGTGCTTGCTATTCCGGTTTTGCCTATCATTGTGCAAGCCGTAAGTGCAACCGATCGTGATCATATTATTTATCCATTACAAAAGATATTTCGTAAAAGCAGGGAATTGGCAAAATCGATGGAGGCGCTGGGGATGCTCGATGAGTTGTTGGCTTTACACACACATGCTCAAACTTCGACTGGCAGTATGGTATTGCCGCATATAAAGGCGGATGGCCATCATCAATTGACTGCGAGCAATGCACGCAACCCTTTGCTGGCACGCACCCACTCTGACTACGTACCGAACGATATCCGACTAGATGCAACTCACCGCCTGCTGATCGTAACTGGACCAAATAGTGGCGGCAAAACTGCTTATTGCAAAACTGTGGCACAGATTCAGTTGCTGGGTCAGGCCGGGGCCTATGTGCCTGCTACCGAGGCGAGTCTGGTACCAGCCGAGCATATTTACTATCAGGTTCCCGATCCTGGTCAGTTGGATGAAGGAATGGGACGGTTTGCGCATGAACTGAAACAAACTCGCGAAATTTTCTTCAATTCGACACCACGCAGCCTGGCGATACTGGATGAACTGGCGGAAGGAACGACTTTTGAAGAAAAAATGACGCTGTCGGAATACGTGCTGAAAGGATTTCATCAATTGGGAGCGACCACTATTCTGGTCACACACAACCATGAGTTGTGTGAGCGCCTGCAGAAAGAGAATATTGGCGATTATCTGCAGGTTGAGTTCGGCGAGCAAGGGCCAACTCATCGATTGATACCGGGCGTGTCGCAGGTCAGTCATGCCGATCGGATTGCTAGTGCGTTGGGGTTCAGCAAAGAAGATGTCGAAAAACATCTGGCCTCATTAGAAGGCGAGGCTGCGAAGTGACCGGGAATTATTAGTCGTTACGGCTGCCTGAAGTGGGAAGATAGCGGTAAAATTGCATGTTGAGTACATCTAAATCATGAAACGATTAATGACAAGCCGCTATTACTGCCACGCCTTCTTATTCCAAATAGCTGTGGTCAATCAAAAAATCAGGGAATTGTTGTGAAATATCAGACTGACGATCTGCGCATCATTGGTATGCACGAGTTGACACCACCAGTAGAGCTGCACCGTGAATATCCACTCAACGAACAGGCAACGGAGGTTGTTTTTCAGGCACGACAGGCGTGCCACCGTATTTTGCGTGGTGAGGATGACCGGTTGCTGGTCGTCTGTGGCCCGTGCTCGATCCATGATGTGGATGCTGCGCTGGAGTATGCCTCGCGTCTGAATCATCTCCGCCATGAACTCAAGGATCAGCTGGAAATCATCATGCGCGTTTATTTTGAAAAGCCGCGCACCACCATCGGTTGGAAAGGATTGATCAATGATCCTGATCTTGATAACAGTTTCCATATCAACAAGGGTTTGCGGCTTGCCCGCAAACTGTTGCTGGATTTGAATAATATCGGCGTGCCTGCTGCTACCGAATTTCTGGACCTGATCAGCCCGCAATATGTTGCTGATCTGATCAGCTGGGCGGCAATTGGTGCGCGTACCACCGAAAGCCAGGGACACCGTGAGCTGGCATCCGGAGTTTCCTGCCCAGTCGGATTCAAGAATGGTACTTTTGGTAATTTGAATATTGCTATTGACGCCATTCGGGCGGCATCTCATCCGCATAATTTTCTATCGGTAACCAAAGCAGGGCATACCGCGATTTTTGCAACTCGGGGGAATGAAGATTGCCATATTATTTTGCGCGGTGGACAAGCGCCCAATTACGATGCCGAAAGCGTTGCCATGGCGATGGAAGCGTTAATTAATGCACATTTGCCGCCTTATCTGATGGTGGATTGCAGTCACGCTAACAGTTATAAGGATTATCGGCGTCAGCCAGAAGTGGCGGCCGATATTGCCCGCCAGATTGGGCAAGGCAACCCAGCCATTGTCGGCATCATGATCGAAAGTCATTTACAGGCAGGGAGGCAGGACATCGCTGATAAAAAACTGGAAGAGCTCATATATGGGCAGAGTATTACCGATGGCTGCATTGGTTTTGATGCCACTGAACAAGTGCTGTATCGACTGGCCGAAGCGGTGACGCAGCGACGCCAGCATTCTGATAACACTAGCAGTGCATCTGCCAGTAATTTTGTTGTATAACCGTAAGATTAGCTTTCATACAGGGATAACCATGCATGACAGAGAATAGCACTATCTGGTTCAAGGATTACACACTCGAATATCTGGAAGGGCTGCGTAACGCTAACATGGGCGTGCATATTGGCATTCACTTTACCGAAATCGGTCCAGATTTTCTAATAGCAAACATGCCGGTTGATCATCGGACAACGCAGCCATTCGGCATCCTGCATGGTGGCGCCAGCTGTGTCCTGTCTGAAACACTAGGCAGTGTTGCTGCGTGGATGACAATTGACCCTGAAATTCATCGGGCAGTCGGCATTGAGATCAATGCCAATCATGTTCGTGCAGTCACGCAAGGCAATGTCATCGGAATCTGCAAACCGTTGCATGTCGGTAAACGCACTCAAGTCTGGCAAACTGATATTAGTGAAATTGCTACTGGTAAGCGTGTCGCCATTTCCAGATTAACTGTGGCCATTATCGAGCAAGGCTCGCTGAGCACTCAAAAAGAAGCGGTGCATTTAAAAAATAGTGAATGAATGGCCGACAGGTTTTCTGGCCAGACAAGTTTGAACATTTCCCTGCAATCCTCTCCCGCGTTCCACTACCCCCCGGAATTACCTGTCGTAGCTCGACGCGAGGAAATCAGCCGCGCGATTCTGAATCATCAGGTCGTCATTGTTTGCGGCGAAACTGGCTCCGGTAAAACGACACAGCTCCCTAAAATCTGTCTGGAGCTGGGATTTGGCCAGAACGGACTGATTGGTCATACCCAGCCACGCCGACTTGCTGCCAGAACCGTGGCTGCTCGTATTGCCTCCGAGCTCAATAGCCCATTAGGCGCATTGGTGGGTTACAAAGTCCGCTTTTCCGATCAGACCGGCCCGCAGACCCGTATCAAACTGATGACGGATGGCATCTTGCTGGCAGAAACGCAGCAGGATGCCTTATTACAGGCCTATGAAACCATCATCATCGATGAGGCGCATGAGCGTAGCCTCAATATTGATTTTCTGCTTGGTTATCTGCAGCAATTGCTTCCGCAGCGCTCGGAACTCAAAGTGATCATTACCTCGGCAACCATCGATGCGCAGCGCTTTTCCACACATTTTCATCAGGCGCCGGTAATCGAGGTTTCCGGCAGACTTTACCCGGTAGAAATTGTGTATCGCCCGTTCAATCTTGAGCCTGAGGATAGGCGTGATTTGCCGGAAGCGATACGTGATGTGGTCGGTGAAGCCTGCAGAATGGGGGAGGGGGATATTCTCGTTTTTCTACCTGGCGAGCGGGAAATTCGTGAAACTGCTGAATGTCTGCGCAAACATCATTTTGGTTTATCGGGCATCAAACATAGCATTGAGATACTGCCGCTGTTCTCCCGACTTTCTCATAGTGAACAGGTGCGGATTTTCTCAACGGGTGGGCAGCGGCGGGTTGTGCTTGCCACCAATGTTGCCGAGACATCATTGACCGTCCCGGGAATTCGTTTTGTGGTTGATTCTGGGCTCGCGCGTCTCAATCGTTACAGCTATCGCAACAAAGTTGAACAGCTGCTGGTAGAAAAAATTTCGCAGGCATCTGCCAATCAACGTGCCGGTCGTTGCGGACGGGTAATGAATGGTACCTGTTTTCGTCTCTATTCAGCAGAGGATTTTGCTGCCCGCCCACCATTTACCGATCCGGAAATTCTGCGTTCTTCGCTGGCGGGAGTGATTCTGCGCATGCAATCTCTGAGAATCGGTGAGGTGGAGAGTTTTCCGTTCATTCAGCCGCCAGCGCCGCGCATGATCGCTGATGGCTACCAGTTGTTAACCGAGCTGGGAGCAATTGATCAAGACAGAAGCCTGACATCCATTGGCCAGCAGTTGGCCAGATTGCCGCTGGATCCCAAAATCGGACGGATGATTATTGCCGCCCGGCAGGAAAACTGCTTAAGTGAAATGCTCATTATCACTTCAGCATTGAGTGTGCAGGATCCACGTGATCGTCCCTTTGAGCACCAACAAGCAGCCGACCGAGCACATTTGCCATTTCGAGATGAGCGCTCAGATTTTATGGGATTGCTGAAATTATGGGATTTCTTCGATGCACTACTCAAGCATAAAAAATCCAATAAAAAGCTGATTGCGCAGTGCCAGGCGAGCTTTATTTCCTACCGGAGAATGCGTGAATGGCGGGAAATTCATGGTCAACTAACCATTTCGCTGCGGGAAATGGGGTGGCGGCCAAATCAGACCCCAGCTGGCTATGATGAAATACACCGAGCGTTGCTGGCAGGATTGCTGGGTAATATCGGTTTCAAATCCGAGACGAATGGGGACTACTTGGGCGCACGTGGTATCAAATTTACTGTTTTCCCGGGTTCTGTGCTTCGTAAAAATAAAGCTAAATGGATTGTTGCTGCTGAACTGACAGAAACTACGCGGCTTTATGCACGCTGCGTTGCTACGATCGACCCATCGTGGCTGGAAAGAATTGCTGGTCAATTGTGTAAAAAACATCACTTTGATCCCCACTGGGAGAAAAAACGCGCACAGGTAATGGTGTTCGAGCGCGTCACACTCAATGGTCTTACCATTGTGACACAACGCCGGGTTGGCTATGGCGCGATCGATCCTAGACATGCTCGTGAAATCTTTATCCGTGAGGCACTGGTTGTGGGAGAATTTAATGGGTATGCGCCATTCCTGCAGCACAATCAGAAACTGATCGAGGAAATCAAGGGGCTGGAAAGTAAAGCCAGGCGGCAGGATATATTGGTAGATGACACCCAGATTACTGATTTCTACGCAGAGCGCATTCCGGCGGGAATTTACAGCGGTCAATTGTTCGATAAATGGTATAAACAGGCAGAAAGAGATCGACCGGGATTATTACTGCTTACCCGACAAGAGCTGATGCGGACTGCAGTTAATGTTGAAGCAGAGGTGCAATTTCCTGAATCGCTGGTCATAGAATCGCATAACTTGCCACTGCGTTACCGGTTTGACCCAGGGCACCCACTGGATGGCATGACGGTCAGCATTCCAATTGCCTTGTTGAATAAATTTTCTGATGATCAATTCGACTGGCTGGTACCAGGCATGATTCGTGAAAAAATTACCTGGTATCTTAAATTGCTGCCGAAAACCGTTCGTCGCCATTTGATTCCATTGCCGGATTCTGTGACACAATTTTTACTGTCAAGTGACAAACAAGCTGCTAACACTGCACTGACGGCAAGCCTTGCTGATTTTATCTATACTAAAACGGCTATCAGAATTTCACGAGACAGCTGGGAAGATAAGTCACTACCGGCACATTTGCAGATGAATTTCAGCGTGGTGGACGACGTTGGTAACGAATTGGTTGCGGGAAAAAACTTAAGGGAGCTGCAGGCGCAGTTTGGACAAGCCGCACAGCAGGTCTTTGCGCAAACCGCAAACGCAGAGGAAAGTCAGATTGAACGCGATGGCATCACACAATGGGACTTTGAATCATTACCTGCCACGGTTAAGTTTGAACGTGCTGGCGTACCAGTTACGGCTTATCCCGCATTGGTGGACCAGCAGGACAATGTAGCCATTCGTTTGTTCGATACGCGGGAAGCCGCCTGGACCAGCATGCGAGCAGGTGTTCTCAGATTGCTGAAACTTGCACTAAAAAAACAGATCAAGTTATTGGAAAAATATCTGGCAGCGAGACAGCAAACTTTGATGCTGCAACTTGGCAACCTGGTAGCAAAGGAAGTTCTGGGACAGGACATACTGGATGCCATATTAATGTGTGCGTTGTTGGGAGAGGACTCCATACCTTGTACTCGGGAAGAATTTTTTACTCAGGTGGAACGAGCAGGATTACGGTTAGGGACAGTCGCCAATGAACGAATGGAAATACTGGATGCAGTTGCTACAAATTATCAGGTTTGTAAACAGAAGCTTCCTGCTGTTAATGCCGAAATACACGATAGTGTGCTTGCACAGCTTCATCAACTCATTTATCCCGGATTTCTCTGTAAAACATCCTGGTATTACCTGCAGCAATATCCTCGCTACCTGAAAGCCATAGCGATACGTATCGATAAATACCATAAAAATTCAGCCAGAGACCGGGAACACGAGGCAATCATCAGTGCTTTGTGGCAGCAATACAGTCGGTGTCTGCAAAAACATCAACAAGCCGGTGCCCATGATCCTAATCTGGAAACATTTCGCTGGAAAATTGAAGAATTACGCGTTTCCCTGTTTGCACAGGAATTAAAGACACCCGAACCGGTCTCGGTCAAACGGCTGCAAAAATTGTGGGAGGCAGTACGGGTATGAATGATTCGAAAAAACTATACGGTTTGAATTTGCTGATAACTATTGCGCACCATGCGCAATACATATGCCCATTCTTTCTGGTCCCACGGGGTAAAGCGCGGTAGCTGAAACAGATCATCGCCATGACGTGCAGTTCCCCATGCGGTGGAAACTGCCGCTTCAAATCCCAGCTGATTGAGCATTTCTACATGTATCGACAGGTAATCCCTGCCAGGTTTACCGTTCGGGTAAGCAAAGAAACGTATGGGCGTACCAGTAATCGCTTCCAGGCGCGCCTTACCTTCGCCTATTTCAGTGCGAGCGGTGGTTTCATCTGTCGAAGCAAGTATCGGATGATTGACGGTATGCCCTCCAATTTCCATACCATGGTCATGCAGCAATTTAACCTGAGCACTTGTCATCATTAGGTCGTCCGGCAACTCTGCCGCAATTGTCTGTGCCAATTTGTCTACTTTTGATTGCCGAGTGGTTGGTTCCAAATACTTAAGCTGGTCAATGACACTGAAAAGTACCTGGCGACGTTGCTCAAGGGTAGCAACGGTATATTGTTCCAGCCCGATTTCCCGCAAATCGATCGTATCTCCCCTGGCACGCCGGAAAGATTCAATTACCGTATCGTTCCACATCCTGCCACCATCAAGAAAGCCAGTCGCAATAAAAAAAGTAGCGGTAACACCATATTTCTGCAGCAAAGGTAATGCAATTTCAGCATTGTCCGCATAGCCATCATCAAAAGTAATGCAGACCGCGCGTGCGGGCAGGGTAGCTGCTCGTAAATGTGCAACGGCTTCAGAAAGAGAGAGTACATTGAAGTTACGGGTTAAGTAGCATAACTGCTGATCAAAGCTGCTGATATCACCTCTCCCACCCAAAAAATGATCTGCTTCCGGCAGCACCCGATGGTAAATCACAATGGAAAGTTTTGCCCGCTTGCCGGCCGGCAAGCATAATGACGCGATAGTTTTCATGAGATTGGGGAAAATGGAGATTCTTGACGGATTATGCCTGACCGCGTTTGGCGCGAAGTATCAGTGCGTGACTAAATAATACCCCGACTCCCGGTATATGTCGGAATATCCATCTGCTTTCTGCTGTCTCAAGCAGATATTGATACCGGCTCCAGCGGGCGGGTAGCATCGGTAGCCAGAATAATGTTATCTCCGTGAGATGACGCGTTTGCATGATTTGCTTGAGATTAGCGAATGATTCATAGCGCAGATGATGGGGGCGCCTGCCGAGCCAGCGAACAAAACGTTCCCAGGCATGGGGAAGGCACTTGCCGTTTAACGCATCAATCCATATTTCCCCCCCCGGTTTGATGCAGGCAACTAGCTGCGCAATTACGTCATCAGATTGGCTAAGTGCCTGTGTTACACCAAAGCATAATGCACCGTCAAATCTCTCTGGTTTAACCGGTAATTTCGTGACATCCGCTGCACACCAGTGAATTAAATCACCAGTATTTTTCGTGCAGGCTTTTTGTAATGCCGGTAATGAATAGTCCATTCCGATCACCTGCATTCCCTGATCGGCCAAGTGTCTGGAATAAGTGCCTGCACCACAGCCTGCATCAAGCCATAATCCACTTTTGCCATATGAATTTTGTTTCCATAAGCGTACGAAATACCGCAGCCTTGTCTCTAGTCCGGTTGGCGACCAACCGGCTACACCTGCATCATCATCCGATTTGGCAGCGAATTTCTCGAATCTTTTACGCCAGGATTCTTCGAATGGGGATCTGGGGGAAGGATTAGCCATTTTTTGTATCGTCAAATATTCATCTGCCAGACGAAGATAATACCAGTTGAGAGAGTTTTGCAATTCTTGGTGATTTTCTTAACGGCAGAATCATGACCAATGCTAAACCAATTTCAGCATTACCGGAAATAAAGCTGCCTCTTCTTCCGCAAGAGGAATGTCTCTATTTACAAAGTAAAGGCTTTTCTTTGTGTTCCGGGTCATCTCCAAGGTCCGTCGAAACGCCGATGTTATTTCTATGATCTATTCAATTCGCAGGCACACTTCATTTGTCGCTTTTCAAATAAGTCTGCATGCGCGCCAGCTCGGCGCGGCGTACATCTGAAGATTGAGGAAAATCCATCTTCAGGCTTTGCAGGGTTTCGAGCAGGATTGAGGACACAATCAGGCGCGTGTTGCGCTTGTCATCAGCGGGCACGATGAACCATGGAGCGATTTCTGTGCTCGTCGTGCCTATACATTCTCCATAGGCATGCTGATAATCATCCCATTTACGGCGCGCTTCGATATCAGCACCGGTAATTTTCCAGTTTTTCGAAGGTTCATCGATGCGGGCAAGTAGACGTTTACGCTGTTCTTTCTTCGACAGATGCAGAAAAAACTTGATGATACGCGTGCCATTGCGGTGCAGGTAATTTTCCAGATTGACAATATCGCTGAAACGCTCCTGCCAGATATGTTTGGGATCAACGAATTCAGCCGGAATACGCTGTTGTTCGAGAAGTTGAGGTTGGATGCGCACCACGACGACTTCTTCATAATAGGAGCGGTCAAAAATACCGATGCGACCACGTTCCGGTAGCGATTTGTTGGCACGCCACAGAAAATCGTGTTCCAGCGCCTCAGGACCGGGTGCCAGAAAGCTGAGGACCTGACAGCCTTGCGGATTGATACCAGACATGACGTGCTTGATGGCGCTGCCTTTACCAGCGGAATCCATTCCCTGAAAAATCAGTAATACTGCATAACGGTCATGTGCATACAGCACTTCCTGCAATGCACCGATCTTCTGGCGAGATTCATCCAGCAGCGTCAGGTAACTTTCCTTCGACTGATAGAAAGCTGGTACTTCAGTTCGCCATTGTGACAGATCAATTTTGCTATTCGGGTTGACCAGGAATTTGCTGGTATCAATTGTAACTCTCATAGCGCTCTTTTTATTGAAGTTCAAGAGATAATTGAGAAACATCCGCTTTGGCGATTCGTGCTGGCAGTGATGGTTTAATCAGACGCATGACTTTCTGGGCGGTGGCACGGCTGGTAGTCAGTTTTCCGCCATAAATACCGACGACACGCGGATTTAACGACCGGTCACCCTGCAAGTGTATTTCGCGCGAGCGCCGAAAAATTGCACTGCTATCGGCAGGTAAAACGCGCAAACCGGCAAAACGAGACAGCACTGACACGCTGTGTCGCGGGAAGTAGTGCTGGAAACAATCCAGCAAATAACGTTCTTCTATTGCCAATGGTGCAGTGTTATCCGGTGTGCCGTGATAGATGGTTTCGGTAGTACCAAGCAGAATATGGTGCTTCCATGGCAGAGCGAAGATCGCCCGTTGGTCCTGGGGGGATTCCATATAGTAGCAGCCCTGTTTTAGTTCACCATCCAGCACCAGATGCGTGCCTTGTACCAGCTCGACCGGAAAAGGCGCAAGCCTTGGTGAGACTCGTTCTGCAACCTGTTCAACCCAGGGGCCGGCAGCATTGATTAATACACTTGCACTACAGGCGTGAATTTGTCCGTTCTGCCTGAATTCGATGTCGCACTGATCATCGGCAATGACTGCCTGTGTGAATTCAGCCGGACAGATAAGCATGGCGCCAAGTGACTGTGCGGATTGCATGATGGCCTGTGTAAGTGCCTGATCATCGGTTTGCGCATCCCAGTACCGGAAAACATGCTGTAAGCCGTCGGTAGACAGACCATCGAGCGTACCCCATTGCTTGCGGGCGACGGAAGAAAAACCGGAGCCAGTGCCGAATCTTGCAAGCAATGCATATAGACTCAAGCCGAGGCGCAGCATCCATGGGCTACGGGTAGTATGGCGATATACCGGAATATGAAATGGCTGCAACTTGACGAGGGAGGGCGCTAGACGTAACAGATCAGCACGTTCTCTGAGACTTTCAGCAACGAGCTTAAAATGACCACTCTCAAGATAGCGCAGCCCGCCGTGTACCAACTTGCTTGAGCGGCTGGAAGTACCTGCTGCCAACGCGGTTTTTTCCAGAAGCAGAACACTGTATCCCTGTGCAGCAGCAGCCTGTGCAACTGCTACGCCTTGGATACCGCCGCCAATGATGGCTATGTCGTAATATCGATTCATGTTTGATCACGCTTTGAGGATGCTTTACCAAGCATGGCGCCGATATCATCGGTTTCAATCAGCGTGAATCCCGCGTTGGCATGGCGAGCAGCTTCTATCGGGTCGTTGATGCTGTAAATGACCCATTGCCATGGCCCTCTCCACATTTCCTCAATTGTTGCGGCCAGTTTACTGACATCACAAAAAAGAAAATCAGGAGACAGGCGGGACGCAATTACCTGAGTTGTTTCGTCGCGCTGCTCAATCACCCAGCCAATTTTTGGCATACCCATTTTGCGAATCAGTATGAGTGCTTCCGAGTCGAATGAAATCATGGTGCACTGCGATCTCACCGGGTAAACCTCATCAAAAATTGCTGTTACGGTTCGCTGCAATCCAAAGCGCACAATACTCTCTACTTTGATTTCAACAAATGCAAAAACTTGTGGATGGTTTGCCAGATATAAGCAGAAGTCTGCCAGACGAGAAATGGGTTCAGACTTGTTTGCAAACGGCGATAAAGTTGGATAGGGTACTGCCAGGTTTTCAATTTCAGCATTACTTAGCAGCGTCAAATTGATATCCTGGCCGATCAATCGTTGCAGATGGTCGTCATGGCATAAAAAAGGAGTCAGGCTATTGCTGAGCTGGATATCGATTTCAACATGGCGCACACCTGTGCAGATCGCCGCCTCAATTCCTGCCAACGAATTTTCCGGATACAATGCGGGGTAACCCCGATGGGCGATAAAAGTAGGTTTGATCGTCATAAAAGTAATGAATAATTATCTGATATCACTAAAGTCTACTCCTGCTTTCGCAGGAACGCGACTTGTCATATGCCCGAATCAGGAGAACCCTGACTGGATATAACTGGAGATAATATGCGTAGACCCCTAATCAGTTTTTCCCTGCTATTACCATGTTTGCTGGTGGCCATCCTCTTTGTACCGTACACCATGAATCTCATCGCGCATGCCTGGTTTGGTGATAAACAATTTAACTCACTCGTCATGACAAAACTGCCGGTGGATGGCTCGGTTGTGAGTCTGCCTGCCGAAATCAAGCAATATGAGCCCTTCACTATTACCCTGCAGCTGGATACGGACAAACTCGCGCAACGTATTAACAGGATTGTGGATAAATCACCTGCCGGGGTATCAATACAGCACATAGAAGGGAGAGTGTATCCAGAAATGCAGGCAGAGCTGACGACAGCACTGCTGTCATTTGAGCCACATGGCCCACAGCCACAGATTTATACCAGCTATGATGAAACCAGCTGGGCGTGGAGCGTTACACCAAATGAATCCGGACGCCACACAATATCGATAAAACTGCATCTTCAAACGGAAAATGAGGGTCAAACAGGAGCAAAAATTGTCGATCTTGCTGAAATCCAGATTTTTGCACAGAAGAACCCGGCAGAATGGATGCGGCGTTATGGTAACTGGCTAATCGTGATACTACTGATAGCAGCCGGCTTCTGGTGGAAATTCAGAAGATGAGAGCATTTCCGTTTTTGAAAATATGATTTGATTTTATTCAATATTTTGGTTTTGCTCGTTAAATAACAGGCGATATCTTAATAGACTCAATAAATTAGCGTATGAATGCCCGTCAAAAACGCCGCCTTGCCCACCAAACTGCCCATCACTTGCCCTTGGCTATTAACCAATCTTAGCAGTTAGCATTGGAAAAAATGAAACCTGGCCGGAACGATCCTTGCCCCTGTGGCAGTGATAAAAAATACAAACATTGTTGTATTGACAGCGTTTCAAAACAGCACGCTGAAGTGTTCGATGAGATTGCACAAATCGTGGCAATGAACCCCAATCTGACCCTTGATGAACTCAACTTGGTTGCTGAGCAGCAGATGCACGAGCGTAATACTCAGCCTGACCCCGATTTTTGTGGCCTTTCGTCAACCCAAATGGCCAACTGGCTGTATGCGCCGTTCAATGAATTGGCTTGGGTAACAATCAGCATACCGGACAACTTATCAAGCAGTCCCGTCATGCGTTATTTAGCGTTAATTCTTGATGAAGCCATGCAGCAGGAGGGTTCATTTAAAGCAACCAGTGGAGGTAACTTACCGGCAAAGCTGGTGAAACAAGCCTGTGATTTGTTGCCTGAATTTGCGGTGGCTGAATATGAGACTATGCCCAGCATCAGTGAGTATATGGGCAGTAATGAGGATAGATTTAACGCACTGCACTACACCCGTATCCTGGCGGAAATTGCCGGCATTATTTGCCACAGAAGTGGCCGTTTTCATATTAAAAAAGAGGCGCAAAAGCAGTTTCAAACTCATGGCGTTAAAGCCTTTTTCCTGCCCATGTTAGATGCGGCAATTACCAAGTATAACTGGGGTTACCTCGATGGCTGGGAAGACGATGTTGATTTACGCACATACTGGCTGTTTATGCTATGGCGACTGCAAAGCCATAGCTCAGTTGATCAATTGATTGAAGAGGTTGCTACCGCATTCCCTGATTTAGTTCGCCAGTACCCAAGTAGCGAATACCGTACACCGCAAGAGCAACTCGGCATGCGCATTGAGTCACGCTTTATAGAACGTTTTTTACAGTTCTGGGGATTTGTTACGGTTGATCCGAGGCGGATGTTTGCTGGAGAGCGTGTACCGAGGAAGGTAGACATACAGCCGCTGCTGATGCAAACCTTCCGATTCGGAATTTAACGGGCGCTACTCTGTTTGCTCTAATTTTCTGGATACCAAAAAAGGTAAACCTGGAAGCGCTGGATAAACTGTGCGAGTTATTTAACTGTCCGCTGAGCGATTTGCTTGAGCACATTCCTGATTAAAAATATTACAAAGGAATGTTATGAAGTTTAACAAAGATTCTCGCGTCAAAATCCCCACCATTTTGTATTTAATGCGTTTGAGACAGAGCCCTATATAAGGCAGAAGTCATACGGCATCGTGCTCCATGGCGCAACATCAATGAAGTGGAATTTGCCACCCTGAAGTGGGTTTGACTGGTTAAACAATGGCAGGCTGCTGGAGCTGATTGAAAATATCCCACCAACAAAATTGAAGTGGCATATTATTGCTAATTGGGGGAGTCAGCTGATAACGCTTACTCAAACTAAAAAATCTCCGGAAAAACCGGGCCAAGCTCACTACATTGATTTTGTTATGCTTGGTGGATTAATGGTCGTCTGATCACGCCGCCGTGCCCAATATCTGGCGATACTCAGGAGCTATACAAAATGATGCCTCCAATAAAAGAGCCTGACCTAGCCCTCGCGGGAGTGGCTTTGCTCGTTATGTTTACATTTTTGATGTGGCATGACAGCCCAATCAAGAACTCACGCCCTCTTGATCCATACGTCCAACATCAAGACCCACGTATTACCGGGTACGGTTATGAAAGCTGGCTATGGCAGGATCCTTTCGAGTACGATTTAAATTCTTGTACACAAGGTGATCAATCTTCTACTACATGCGTTAGTGACAAAGCAGAAGATATGCAAAATGGAGAAACAGTCAAAAAAGATTACGTAACAATATTGGCTCCGGTGTTAAAAGCTCCCAATACATTGGAAAATAAGGAAATTAGAACCAGGTATCGTTACGCAGTCATTGCAGGACTAATAGAATCAGGCTATCGCCCTCGCGAACCAAACCGTTTGCATTTCTTCTCTAGTCAAAAGAATAGTAGCGGTAATCAAAAGAATGTTAGTGGTAATGAATATGATGCGCGCTGGGAACGTTTCTATAAGGAATCTAAACCAGATATTGTTGTTGTCTGGATGAATAGCGAGATATTTACTAATAAGGATAAGCTCACTTATGTGTCAGAGAATCTACGAAAATTTATAGATAAAAGTAATAAGGTCTATATTTATGATCTGAACAACATCATTTATCAGAAGCAGATAAAAGCACCAGTAGCATTCATTAATAATATCTCTTTTGTCCCATATCTCAACAGCGACGAAGCACTTGGAGCACTTACTGAAAATCTAACTCAAAATCTAGCTAAGGAACTCAATCTACGTAATATCTTCAGATCATCTGAAGTCGGTATTATTACAGAACAAGGTTCAGAAGATGCACGCAATTTGGCGAACAACTTCCTTGAACATATAAGTAAGCATTTCGTCGAGCGCTCCTCTTGCCATATACCTGTTATGAATGCGCGGTTACCTGTTATGAATGCGCAGCCACCTGTTATGAATGCGCAGCCACCTCCTTGTAAAATAAGCGAAATAATAAGCGAAATAAAAAACGTTTTCTATCTAAAAGGTCTGGATGCCAACCAGACAATAATTGATAAACAAGATAAAAATGGGGATTATCAAGCAGCCAGCAAACAAGCTGAACGCCGTGCTGTTATCGATCTACATAATCCATCGCCATTACCCGTTGGCCCAAGTCAAGTGGATTACTTGCATCGATTGGCAAAGGAAATTAAAAATTCTCATAATGACATAAATATAGACAAGCGCGATAGCGGGATAAAGGCTGTAGGCATTTTTGGCAGCGATTTTAATGACAAACTGCGAATCCTTGAAGCATTGCGGGCAAAAATGCCTGAGATTCTGGTTTTTACAACCGATCTGGATGCGCAAATGTTTTCTCCGCAGCATTGGCAAGCGGTCAGAAACCTAGTGGTCGCCTCACACTTCAATCTGCGGCTTGGTCCAAAATATCAGGAACATTTTCCGGGCTTTCGGGATAGCCAACAGACCAACATTTTTTACCATACTATCAAGCTCTTCAAGGATGATGTTAAAAACGATGACAAAAAACCTGAACCTAAAATTTTTGAAATCGGTCGTAACGGTCCTGTTCTTCTGGCGCAAGAGAAAGATGAGCAGAAGAAAGATGACGAAAGTTCTATTGACCCTCTCGATAATGCTCAGGAACAAGCCACAGAGCAACTAGGGCTGCTGGGTGGGATTACCCTTGTTCTTATCTTTTTTCTTTGGCAAGTACGTCCCAATTCCAATTATTTAATTGGATGGTTGTTCTTTGGTTCGCTCATAATATTTCCCATCGCTTACGCTGCTACTATAGATACGTTAGGAGAGCCGCTCAGTTTTAAGGATGGCATCAGTCTTTGGCCTACCGTATTCATACAAATCATTGCGACCTTGCTGGCATGCGCATTTATCTTTTCTACGAAACGTATTCTTGAGGACAATTCTAAATACATAAATAGACAATACTTTGATACTGTTTCAAATACAGTGGACGGGGGGGTAGCTTGGTGGCCTAGCCTGATTTTTATACTATCTGGTTTCTTTTATGCAAAAAATGACGTATCTCCATCAGAACTTCAGCTCGACGCTTGCCTCGGGGTTCTTTTGCTTCTTACCATCCCCTATTTAGTGACATCTGAGGATGAAAAAGGAAATTTTCGAGATATCAAAAATTGGGCAGAAAGAAATCCTAATATCCTTGGGTTAAAGGACCTATGGCAGGAATATTGTGCCTACGGCCAATTCGAGCACCGTGCATATCGTGTTGTCGCAATATGGCTATGCTTTGCAATTATTGAAACCCTCCTTATTTACTTACTGCCGCCCTGGCCATCACCATGCCGGGGCGACACTTGTGACTGGGCTGCCTGGGTAGGGGTAATTAGTTTTGTAGTGATCATGATACTGCTCTTTTTTATACTGGATGCTGTGAGGCTGAACTATTTCTGGATTCAAAAGCTGCGTACGAAGCATCCCCTGCTCGTTGATAAAACTACACTAAAAAAAGAGGATGACTTAAAGACATTTGATGACGCAAGAATAAATAAAGTTGATTCACTTAGGTCACTCGAACAGATTATCGACCTGGTCGCAGGAAGAACGTTGAAAGTCGACAGGCTTATTTATTTTCCGATGCTTTGTATTATGTTGATGTTATTTGCCAGAACTGCATATTTTGATAATCAGGAGTTCCCGCTTAGCAAGGGCATCACCTTTGCTGCAAGCATCTCATTACTCTTTTTTGCAGGTTTTATGCTTCGAAATGAGGCAGGACACCTTAAGCGTTCCGTCATTAAGTGCGCCGAAAACCTGGGTAAAGATTGTTTTTCTTGCAAGACAGAAGTCGATGCAGCTATTAATAGGGCAAAAAAAACAGAAGTCGATGAAGTTATTAATAGGATAAACAACGTCAATAAGGGTGCTTTTGAACCCATGTTCGAGCAACCTGTCATGCGCGCAACTTTAATAATATTGGCATCTATTGGTATTTTCGCTGCCAAATATCTAAAGTTATTTGAATAATCCGTTGGCATCTAATAGCGATATAAATCGCTCAGGATGGTGACCTTTCTACAGCGAATTTTTACCTCATTGGTTCATGTCCATGCTGGGCGTGCACAAATCGTTGCAGCGGACAGCTGCCAGCTTGTTTGGATGGGGGGAATAAAAAAATCCCTGTATTTACAGGGAAATAACATATTTTCTTAGACGTTCTTGGATGGGCAGAAAATCTACTCGATATTTTGAATCTGCTCACGCATCTGCTCGATCAGCACTTTCATTTCAACGGCTAATTGCGTAACGGTACTATCGACAGATTTGGATGCGAAGGTATTCAAAAAAAGGCAAAAAAGGGGACGCCACCCTTTTTTTCGTCTTCTATCTTGATGCTCACGGTGTCTTTTCTCCATTATCATCTGAGCAGGTTTTTACTGGATCGTTACACACACCCATAATCAATATTGATGAATGCCAATTACTTTCTTGAGATTCGACTTATCATTAATTGACACAGAGACAGCTTTTATTTTTCTCAAGGCAAAGAAATCTTGAAAAATCCTGTTACATCCCCATATTCTTCAATTAGCTTCACAAAATCCTCTTCATTGTTGGTATTCTGTAATCTAACGTATTTTTTATAAAAAAATAGTATTGACGATTTAAATTCTAGTTATTTTGACTGTAAAATCTGTCTACCCATTCATGCTGCAGCACTTCAAAGCTGTTTTTTAATTCCATTTTTGAAAGGTTCCACAATGAATTCTTTGAGCCATGACTACCCAGACGTTCTGCTGCATAACAAGGAGGTGCCTTGTCTGTCGCTGTACCAGACGACGCACCGGCTGCATCCCGACAACGTGCAAGACCCGATCCGCTTTCGCAATCTGGTAAAAGAGTTGGAAGAGTCGCTGCGCCAGAAGTACCCCAAGCGGGAAGTGATGCCGCTGCTTGAGCAGTTTCATACTCTGGCCGACGATGCTGCGTTCTGGAACCATACGACCGATGGCCTGGCGGTGCTGGCTGCACCGGGGATGTTTCGCGTCTATCGTCTGCCACGCCCGGTGGCCGACCTGGTCGTGGTGGCCGACAGCTTTCATACCAAGCCATTGATGCGCATCACGCAATCGGCCGACGATTACCAGATTTTGGGACTGAGCCGCAACAGCTTTAAACTGTTTGAGGGTAACCGCGACAACCTGATTGATGTTTCTCACGTGGATGGCGCGGCAGGGACGGCTGAAGAAATGCTTGGCAAAGACGCAGGCAGCCGTGAAGGCGCGCACCGAGCTTATGGTCCTTCTGGCAATTCCGCCTGGCAAGGCACCGACGTTAAGCAGTCGCTGAGCGATCGCGACACCGAGCAGTTTTTCCGTGCTGTTGATCAGGCTGTAATGCATCGCTATGATAAGTCTAGCGGAATGGGCCTGATCTTGGCAGCGCTGCCCGAGCACCACAACTTATTCCGCTCGATCAGCAAGAATCCACACCTGCTGAAAGATGCTCTGGATGTGCACCCCGATGCCATGTCGACCGACGCACTGCGTGAGCGCGCATGGCAACTGATCCAGCCGTTTTACCTCGATCGCTTGGCGGGCTTTGTCGACGCTTATGGCGTCGCTACTGGCAAGGCCCAAGGCTCTAATCTGCTGGACGATATTGCCAAAGCCGCCGTAGAAGGGCGCGTAGCCACGCTGTTGATCGAGGCCGACCGGATCGCTCCAGGCCACATCAATGCCGACACCGGCAAAGTGACTGTTGGCAAGTTGGATGACCCCGAAGTAAATGATCTGCTGGACGATCTGGGCGAGCTGGTGCTCAAGACCGGCGGTGAAGTGGTGATGGTACCTGCTGAGCGCATGCCTACCAACACAGGTGCAGCAGCAGTTTTCCGCTTCTAAACGGCAAGACGCCCGAGGGGATATCACTCGGGCGTCTTACTGCGGATTCAGTAGTACCTATCCTGTCCCGGATGATTGTTTGGTTTTTCATGAAAGAGATGGGGATGAGTTTTATACCAGTCTTTCATGGCCCGAATTGAATTTTTACTCTTGAGAGCAGACTGCGGTAGTTGCTGGTTATACAGACTGACATAACGCATCAAGGTCTGTTTCAGATCTTCAGTGCTATTGAATCGATGCGTCTCTTGAATACGTCAGCAATACGCCCGTTGAAACGTTCGACCATCACATTGGTTGGCGGAGTGCGTGGCCAGCTCAGGCTGGTCGATAAATGGAATACCAGTGGCAATCATGGATTATTTCCGCTTGTTGTCAACAAAAAGAAGCGCGTCGATCATGCGAGCCGAATAACCCCATTCATTGTCGTACCACGAGATGGTCTTGGCCATATGTGTGCCGATCACCATGGTCGCTCTCGAATCGAAGATCGATGAATGAGGGTCATTCATCATGTCTGTCGAGACGACCGGGTCTTCGGTGTAAGCAAGGATGCCGTTCAAAGTCGTTTGCGCGGCTTTTTTCATTGCAGCGTTGATGGATTCGACCGTCACAGGCTTTTCGAAGGTAGCGACAAGATCAACGCACGAAACATTGGGCGTTGGAACGCGAACCGACATGCCATCAAGTTTGCCTTTGAGCTCAGGCATCGCCTTGGTCACGGCAACGGCTGCGCCAGTGGTGGTGATGACCATGTTCACTGCGGCTGCGCGAGCACGGCGGAAGTCTGACTTATGCGGTGCATCCAGGAGGCCCTGGTCGTTTGTGTACGAGTGAATTGTTGTCATGAGGCCGTTCTGGATACCGAAGTTTTCATGCAGGACCTTTGCAACTGGAGCCAGGCAATTGGTGGTGCAGCTCGCGACGTCGATCACAGTCATATCAGGAGTGAAACATTCTTCGTTCACGCCCAACACAAAAGTCATATCGAGGCCTTTACCGGGAGCCGACATGAGCACAAATTTTGCGCCAGCTTCGATGTGTTTCGAAGCCTGCTCTTTGTTGCGGAAAATACCCGTGCATTCCAGCACATAATCCACACCAAGCTCGCCCCATGGAATATTGGAAGGGTCTTTTTCAGAAAAAACGCGTATCTTGTCACCGTCGACAGTGATCGAGTTTTCGGTGTTGCTGACCACGCCCGCGTATTTGCCGTGCGTTGAGTCGTATTTAAAGAGGTACGCGAGCTGCTCGGCGCTTGTCAGATCGTTAATTGCGACAAGGTCGACACTAGGGTTCTGAGCCGCAATGCGTGCAACGCAGCGACCGATTCGTCCGAAGCCGTTGATACCAAATTTGATCGCCATGATGTCCTCGTGGTGGTTAGGTGTATAGGAAAAATAAACAGTTCTGTCGCATTAGACGTAAAGCGTATATTTTGGATGAGCATGCCGCAGCCTTCGTGAGTGTCGGGCATAATGGCGAGATGATTAAAGGCAAATAGCGAGTTGGCTAGATTGTACGCCTGCTCCAACGCTCCCTTCTCTAATTTGATCGGCTCCCAGCCACAGCTTTATTGGCAGTTTTTCTGTTGCAATAATTGCTTTTTCAATACTGTGCATAGTGCCTCCATTTTTTACTAAAAATGAGTCTTGCCTTATCGTTTGGTAAAACAACTACCAGTGTTTTGGGAGTAAATTTATCCAGATTTGCCCCAAAAGCAGATCGATCCCACTCGTTAACTATCTATCGACCTGTGTAAGGAGATGGTGCCAGCAATTTTTCACGGCGTACCTGACAAGTAAAGCAGCGCTTGGCAGTCGGATACGCATCCAGCCTTTTGTAGCGGACAGGTTCTTCACAGTCGATGCACAAGCCGTACTTCCCGGCTGCGATACGATCCTCAGCAGCAACGATATCGCGCACCTCACCTATATCGCGAATGACTTCGGCCTCGGTGATGTCGCGGAGTAAGGAAGCTGTCGCCGTATCGCCAGAATCACCGGTTCCGCCAATAAGATCGACATAGTATTCGTTGCGGGAGCGTGCCAGTACCTGGCGAATTTCACCAAGCAAAAGGCTCTTGCGTGCATCGATCCGTTGCGCAAAGTGTGTGATCTGTTCTTTTGTCAGAGAATTTTCAGGAGTATTCATAGCATCATCCTTAGCAGGTTTTGGGTGGAGGTACGATCATTTCTGGTGTATGCCAGTATAGGAGAAAGCGGTGTAGCCTGTTGGTAAAGATCTAGGTAGATCAACCAATAGACAGGGAAACACCGTATGACAAATAGTAATATTTTCAAGCTGAATAAACCAGAGCAAAACGATCTATTGCAGGAAATACTTCGAGAAGGCGCGAGAGAAAAGGGGGCGATACCCTATATTATTCTTTCTCGCCAGTTTCCTCGCTGCGTGATGTGATGCGGTATTCCGGCAAATGCAGTTCTGTTTAGTCTTGGTATTCATGGTTATAACTGAATGCAATAAGAAGGGGTAGCATCCCCTTTAATACCGAAAATTATGATTGCGTAGATGGTAGGGTTGGACGGTTACAATGCCTTGGTTTAGTCACAATTTTTCGCAACAGCCCCAGCATTTTGAGTTGGCATGACACAAGCATTTCTGATTAACGGAGCATTTATATTGTGGGCTTTTCCGAATGATTAAATTAGATATCGATTCGCTTCCTTTAATCAACCTGATGGAGATAATGTCGTGGTAGCTTAACTTGCTAGTAGCGTTCAAGATTATATCGGGTTAGAATCGTCTCTCAATGACGACAGCATTACTATGCGGTCGAGTACGGGGGCTCCGATGATAATAATGCAAAGAAGCCTGCTGAGGATTCTTGATAACTCAGTTGACGAGACCGAAAAAGGTGGCTTATGCGAAGACGTGTGGTGATGGTCTTGAGACTGCTGACAATTTGTCTGTTGTTGCAGGGTTCTTGTTTGCTGGCAGATGATTGGGTTTATACAGTTCGACCAGGTGACAATCTGTGGAATCTCGCTGAGCGGCACCTGAAAAGTTTTAAGTATATACGGCAGTTGCAGCAACTCAATGGCGTGCAGGATCCTTATCATATTCCGCCCGGGAAAAAAATTCGTATTCCGCTGGAATGGACTATCCGGCAATCCACCAGCGCGCGCATTGCCAGTCTCCATGGCAATGCAGTGGTCAAACGTGGTAATTCTCAGAGAATTCTGCAGGCAGAGCCTGATTTGCAGCTTTTTGTCGGTGATGAAATCCAGAGTGAAGCGGATAGTTTTGTCACTATCGAGTTTACCGACGGCTCACGCCTACGGGTTCAGGAGAATAGCTGCATACGTTTGCATGATTTGAAAATTTTCGGTGATCTTGGTTTGATCAATACTGCCGTGGAACTTAAGTATGGGCGCGTTGAAAATATCGTTCCGAAAAACTCCGAGACAGACTCACGTTTCCGCATCAAAACTCCTTCTGCGATCAGCTCAGTACGTGGCACCGAATTCCGGGTTGGCGTCCTGCAAGAAGGTGCGGTCACTGCCAGTGAAGTATTGACGGGTGCGCTCCAGGTGAGTGGCGAACAGCAAACAGTTAATGTTGACAAAGGGCAAGGCTCGGTCACTTCGCAGGGGATGCCGCCTTTGCCTCCAGTAAAGCTCTTGCCCGCACCTGATTTGTCAATGACTCCTGAATTATTCGAGCAATTGCCCCTCATCATTCCCGTCAAAGCGATTACCGGTGCGCAGGCCTATCGTGCACAAATTGCAAGAGATGCTGAATTTGAACATATGCTGACCGAATTTACGACCACCACGCTGCCATTTCGTGAAGGGAATCTGCCAGATGGTAACTACTGGTTGCGTGTACGTGCAATCGATATATCCAGCCTCGAAGGCTATGATGCGGTCAAAGCATTTACCCTCAATGCCCGGCCAGAACCACCTTTTGTGATTACTCCTCAACCCGGCAGCATTCTGCCCGGCGAGCAACCCGTATTAAAATGGGCGACACAATCAGCAGCATCACATTATTTGGTTAATATCAGCCGTGAGTCAGAATTTTTGTCACCACTGATATTTTCGGGTGAAGTTGTGGAAAACAGCCTGCACTTGCAAGATAATCTGATTCCAGGTGAATATTTCTGGCGAATTGCCTCTGTTTCCGCTGAAGAAGGAGCTGGGCCATTCAGTGATCCAATGACATTCCGGGTACCCGTTCCAGGCCCATCTCTGGAAAAGCTGGAAGTAGATAAATCCAGTATCACTTTTTCGTGGCGCGCTGCCGCCGAAGGGCAGAGATTTCATATCCAGTTAGCGCGTGATAAGGAGTTCAGCCAGGTATTGCTGGATCAGGAAACAGCGGATACCTTCATTACCCTGCCGCGTCCACAAGGTGGCAAGTATTTTTTGCGGACCAAAACAATCGAGACAGATGGATTTGAAGGACCTTATGGTGCTGCCCAATCTGTCGATATTCCGTATGCCACGCCTTACTGGCTGATGATTTTACTGCTGCCATTACTGCTACTGTTGTGATATTTCCTCTGGATCGCTCCGTCCTCCCTCAGTCTATGGTGTGGCGTGCGTTGTTACTACTGGCAATTGTCTGGTTGTTATCTTTCTCTGAAACGTTACAACGGCTGGATTGGGCTTTTTACGATACGTACATTTCACTACAGAAAACCGTCCCAGATAAAGAAATTGCGATTGTTGCCATCGATGAAAGAAGCCTGCAGGCCTTTGGTCATTGGCCATGGTCGCGTGAGATCCATGCCGAATTGATCAATCGGCTCGCGCAAACAGGTAACAATATCATTCTGCTGGATGTGTTGTTTGCTGAGCCGGAATCTCAAAATCCGTTGGCTGATACGCTGCTGGCAGCTGCTATTGCCACGCATGGCTCAGTGGTTCTGCCGGTCGTGCCAGCGGCGGATCCCGTGGCACAGCAAACCTATGCCATCGAACCACTAGCAGCTTTCCGCCTCAGTGCCGCGCTTGGACATGCTGATGTTGAACTGGATCGTGATGGTGTGGCGAGACGAGTTTTTTTGTATGCAGGCATCAACGCTCCCCAATGGCCGACTATTGGGCTGGTATTGCTGCACAAAATTCTGCATCGGGGCGAATATTCGGCTTCACACTTGATCACAGAATCGCCAAAAAGTATCGGCAGGTGGGTTCGTTCACAGGAAACGTTGATACCGTATATCGGCCCACCAGGGACTTTTCAGCAGTTTTCCTATGCACAGGTATTCTACGATACGTCTCTTCTAAAGCAACTTGAAAATAAAGTCATCCTCGTGGGAGTGACGGCAAATGGCCTGGGATCAAGGTTTGTTACGCCGATTTCTTCCGGCGACCATCAACCGATGAGTGGTGTGGAATGGCATGCAAACGTCTTTGAAATGCTGCGACATGGCCGGATGATATATCCGGTATCTGCTACTGTCGCCAGTTTGGTTTCAGTCGCCTGGGTGTTGGCGATGCTTATCCTGGCCGTGCTGTTGAGCAGGGTCTTTTCGTCGCCACTACTGCTGGTCATGCTTGCGAGTAGTCTTGCTGTTGCCGGTGTTGTGCTTGGCTGGCTGCAGGTATGGATTCCTCCTGCAGCCGCATTGCTGGGCATATTGGCGATTTATCCGCTGTGGAACTGGCACCGTATCAATAAATACATTCACACATTGTTTGCTGTCAATGTATACGCCAATACTGCCCTGGAATCCGTTAATGATGGGGTGATTACGACTGATGCCGATAACCGGATTGTTACCGTGAACAGTAGTATTGAAAGAATTCTAGGAGTTCATCAAAGTTTGTTGTTGGGAGAATCGTTACAACAAGTGCTTCCATTCAAAGCTGCAGGCCAAACCACCACTTTACAGTCTGGTAAAAACGATTTTATATCTGATAAACCGGATGAGTTTGCCATGCAGGGTTATCTGGAAACAGCAGACAACCAGAAACGAACGATACGTCTGACTCGCCAACCGATACGTGATGAGCAGAACAAACTGATGGGGTTTGTGGTTTCCATCAATGACATGACCGATAATATTGAGTTGACGCAGAAAGTGACCAATCTGGGAAGCCACGATCTACTGACCGGGTTACCGAATCGATTGTTACTGCTAAGCCAGTTTGATGAATTGGCATCGGCAGCAAAAGCCCGTAATGGGGGCGTTATCATTCTGTTCGTGGCACTGGATAATTTTAAAAAAATCAATAATGCACTCGGTCACCGTGCAGGAGATGCGTTGTTGCGCAAAGTGGCGCAGAGAATGCAGGAAATACCGAATAATTCTGATTGTGTGGCACGCTGGAGCGGCGATGAATTCGTGGTATTAGTGAGTTGTCAGCAAGTCAGCACGGATACTGCGGTGCAACTGGCGCAGCGGTTACTGGAAGTGATCCGACGGCCGTTTGTAGTTGATGATCAGGATGTTTTTATGACGGCAAGCATAGGAATCAGCTTCTGCCCCCGGAATGGCGACGAGGGCGAGACGTTATTGGAACACGCCGCAGCCGCTATGTATCACTCCAAACATTCCGGTGGTGATAATTTCAGCTTTTATTCTCCGGAATTATCTGTTGTCTGGACGCGTGATCGGCTCGTATTTGAGAAGGAATTACGAATAGCTCTGGCTGATGACCAGCTACAGGTTTTTTATCAGCCGATTATGAATGCTAGACAACAGTGCGTATTACATATCGAAGCACTGGTTCGCTGGTTACACCCGGTGCGTGGATTTCTGACCCCGGGCGATTTTGTACCTTTTGCGGAACAAATTGGCGTCATTGAACAACTAGGAAAACAGGTGTTGCTGACCGCGTGTCTTGCTGCCCATAACCTGTCGCAGTCACTGGGCAGACCGATAAGCATCTCGGTCAATGTCAATCCGCGTCAACTGTTGTTTGGAGGTTTTGCGCAGGTGGTTTCGCAGGCATTGCAGCAGACTGGATTACCCGCGAGTTCACTGACTCTGGAAATTACCGAAGATGCAATCGTCAACAATATTCCACTCGCCCGAGAGGTGCTGGGCAAAATCAAGAAACTGGGCGTGGTAATCGCGCTGGATGATTTTGGTACGGGTTACTCGTCGCTCAGTCTGCTGCGTGATCTGCCTATCGACACCCTGAAAATCGACAAATCTTTTATTCGCGCACTTGGCCAAAACTCACATGACTTCATGATCACGCAAGCGATCATAGGATTAGGAGAAAATCTCAATCTGGAAATCATTGCAGAAGGCGTGGAAACAAAACGACAGATGCAAATCCTGCTCGATCATCATTGCGATTTGCAGCAGGGATATTACTTCAGCCGACCGGTGTCGTATACGACGCTTTTAAAATGGATGCATAGTCCAACTTATGGACGTCTCTAACAATTTAGAGCGCTAAACAAGACCAGATCAAATAAAAAATATTGGCACCGCACATGACCGTCAGATTCAATTCTGCAGTGCGAATTTTATCAACACGCATTCAAAAGGAACGCCACCCCATATTATTCTTTCTCGCCGGTCTTTTTACTGCGTAATGTGATGCAGTATCCCAAAATGGCGCTCCGCGTATTAGCATTTATATACGGAGCGCTTAGGGAACGCCTGAATTATTTGTTGGGCGTCATTTTTTGAATTACTTTCGAGCTGTCGTAATCGAAAGCTTTTTGACCAACGCATATTCTGCCGGCAGTTGTAGCGAGTGTTTCGCGTACTTGAGGGCATGGTCCGCATGCGCGATTGCCGCCTGTTCCATCTCCTTATGCCCGAGTTTCGCGAGCGACTTAAATGCTTTCTGTAGCCTGATTGCTACCTCGATTGAACCCGCGCCATCCCGAGCAATCGCGTTGAACGCATCGTCGAACATATCGTTGAGAGAAACTATTGGAACCGCGACTCGATCAAACTCCACAGTGTGATCGTCCTCTCTCTCACACGCCTGCGCCCAGCGGACGAAAAGACGAACAAGCGTTCCAATAATGCCGATGGCGGTGCCGGCATCGTTTACGGCGGGCGATAGAGCTCTACTAGCAATCTCTGACAGGACGATAAGGCCAAATCGAGGGTCCGATTCAAAAGTTCGATTCCCGCCTATTACAAAGGCTTCCGCAGCATCGTCCAAAACCTGGGCCTCTGAGAGATCAGCTTTGGATATATACGCAAGCGGCTCACCCGGACTTACAAAGGAACCTAGGATCAAACAGACGCTGATCTCACTATCAATCTGCTCAGCCACAGATTGCAGCTTGGCGAGATCAATGTTCTGTATGTATCCGACGGACTTTGTAAAAACGGGTGTCCCTTCTTGCTCAATTCTGGTAGCAACTTTCGCGCCCAGGGCCGGCAGTCGAGCACGTGCTCTAAGCGCAGCATCAGTCGCTGCCTCAACCTTGTCTACGGTGTTGCCGAGACGACCTAACCTTGCGATGCGATCTACCCACCGAACGAAACTGATAATCACGAGAGAAAATACGAAAATCGTGACAAGAAACAGCACAAATCGGCCAGAGTGCTCGTAAAAACCATTGAGAAGCGCGCCCAAGGCTACGATACTGTAGATGAATGCACCTATGAAGGTCGATAGGGCATTTTGCGACATATCATCAGCAACAACCAAAGGAAATGATCGCGGAGTGGCAGAGGTGCTCGCTGAAGCGTAGGCTGACAACATTGCTCCAACAGCGAACATGGCGATTACAAGCATACTGGCCGAAATAACAGTGAGAAGAACTTCAATCGATTTCTCACTAATATCCGGTAATGCCCCAGTTACGTCAATTTGATCAGCAAGCCCTGCAACTAATGCAGCCAAAATCGAAAAAACACAACTTAGGGCGGGCTTCCACCAAAGATGCTCTCGCAATCGTGCCAGATAGAATCTCGCAACACCACGAACCCCCAGAGTGAATATAGAAATTTTGTTCATGACGCCCAACGCCTGAGCTCAGCGGCCGAGCGCCGCAGGCGCGAGGTCCGCTTTAGCGCTGGGTTAGGGCTAAAGACTAGACATCCTTGTATTGAAGGGTTTGAGGAAGAATGAATCATTGAATTGTTCATAGCCAACTCCGAGATCCGTGCACATCGACTTTAGCAAGGCGAGTAAAGCGTCCTCGACATCTTGCCGTGTTACAACTTTCCCATGAAATGCAGCCAGCGCTTTCATCACGGAAGGTGACTTGTTGAACACGAGGACAATCTCATTAAGGCCTCTTGAGAATTCATCCCCTTGGAGGTCGTATCGGTTTGAAATGACTTTCTTGAGCGTGTCCAGTTTTGCCTTTCGTACTTCGAAGCGGCGATAGTGCCAAGTCGAAATGCCGAGACCAATAAGGCCAGACAGTAGTGACGCACTCAGTGTTACGAAGATTTGCGCAGTCGTCGGATCAGACATGATTACCCTTATTGAACGCGAGCCCTAACGTAATATATACGGCATTTCCTGTCTGATAAAATCGATAAAAAGTCTTATAGCCATATACCAACTGTCTATAATTATTGTTAAACATATTTAATATTATAACAACCTGGCAAATCGTGCAGACAAATACGATGCAATCATCTGCCAGAAAACTATTGGATCAGGTGCGCGATAAAATTCGTTTCAAACACTATAGCCTGAGTACAGAAAGTACCTATATTTTATGGATCAAGCAGTTTATTATTTTTAATGATGTGCGTCATCCAACGGAGATGGGTGTTGCTGAGGTTGAGAGGTTTCTGACCTATCTGGCTACCCGGCGTCATGTTTCCAGTTCTACCCAGAATCAGGCGTTGTCGGCAATTTAGAAAAAAGGTACGCTGTCCTATATTATTCTTTCCCGCCGGTTTCCTCGCTGCGCGATGTGATGCGGCACCCCGGCAAACTTTACTGCGTCTGGTTGCATGCGTTTGTTATGAGGCAGTTAGAACTTATCATTGCCTTCTATATTTAGATTATTGATTTTTGTTTTACCCAGTATTTTTAGTAATAGGTTTCTACAAAACCTAAGTATGGGATACAGAACTGATGAGACAGTTTTTGACTTGAACATCCAATAGTTCATTCGATTTAATATCCCTGATCTGCTGCCAATGAGTGCCAGGGCATGAATAGCGTCCGCACCGTAGTAAAGTTGCCCGCCCATCTTTAGTACCATTCCTTGATCGATGTCGAGACCTTGGGATGTAATCTCTTCCATAACCTTGCTGTCTTCTCGCGCATCGACTATGCGCAAATCCCCTACACTTTCACGAATATTGACTACTTGGCAGTAAGCGTTACAGGCAGGACACTCTCGGTCATAAACAAGCAGTATTTCTTCTCGTTTCATTCGGTTAATCCTTCCTCATAACGTTGAAGTAAACGGACCGGAGCGGAGCAGTGCGCCGTTACGGATCCGATTGAGCGAATGGTTGGGTCTCAGTTTAGGCATCCTTGTCAGCGTGATAACGGCCAGAACAATAATAGCAGCGGTACTCGTAGTTGCCATCCTCCAACCCCCAGCCTTCCAGCTCGCCCTGGGTGGCTAGTACTCCGCATATGTCGCAACTTGACGGAATGTTGTCACCATCTTCGTTATCGCAGACTAAGCAGCGATATCCGGTCGTTGACTTCTCGTTTCGTATTAAAGTTGGATTGCCACAATTTTCACAATCTAGGCGCGGAGGCAGTGCGTCTGGACTATCAAGATCAGGATCAGGTGGATTCGCTTCCTCGAACTCTTCCGCTTCCTTTAAAGCTGTTCGAAGCTTGAACTCGTATTCATCAGATAGTAGCTGGAAAGTTTCCAGGAGTGATTCGGGAATTAATGACTCGAGCTCAATATCTGTATGATCTTCCAGGAATTCAGATACAGATCGGAATAGCCGACCAATTGTGGAGCGGACTTCCGGCACTTCCATCTTGAACTTATGGTGCTCGATATCGTTTCGCAGGCGCTTAAGCCACTCCAAGTCTTTTTTGAGTGTGGGCGACACTGTGTCGGCCGTTTCGTTGTTGATGAAATTTATGGCATCCCAAAGCGTTATGGTCTTGTTCTTGTCTACTTTTGCGGCGAAAATGTCCTTATAAATTAGTAAAGGATGCTTACTCGCGATGTGATGTTTGAATATCAGCTCGATGAAGTGAGCCATATGCAATACTGCAAATTTGTACGCTTTGGGCTCGCCATTATCTCCTTCTTCAAACTTGGCGAGAGCTTCAGTTAAGCTATCTAACGCGTTGTCCAGAAGATCGAGTTCGTGCGTAGTCATGGCGGGCGGTGGATTTTTGAAGCCTAAAGCAATATATAAGACATTTCCTGCCTGATAAAGTCGATAAAAAATATTCTAATCATATAGATGCTATATATGCTTTTGTTAAATTTATTTAATATTATAACAACCAGACAAATCATGCAGACAAATACGACGCAATCATCTGCCAGAAAACTATTGAATTGGGTGCGATAAAAAAAGGGGACGATACCTTTTTTGTTCCGAGCTGACACTGTTTAATATGATTTAGCCTGTTTCACTTGCCCGTGTTCAGCAGGTTGCCGGTATTCAGGTAAACTCATGACGATCTGCTTTTGGGGAATGATATGAACCGGGAAGAATTGTATTTGAAGATTGCAGAGCTGCATCTCAAGCGTGTAGAAGTGCTGCAAACGGTTGAATGGAGACTCACATTAAGTGTCTGGACATTTGTAGCGGGTATTGCGATGGTGAGTCTGGCCAATGCCAATAAAGTGAAGCAGGTAGCAATGGCTATGGGGAGCTTTCTCGGGCCTCTTGTCATATTATTTCTGATAAGTGCCATTTATGGGGTGCTCTGGTACTCGTATGCCATCAGCTTTTGCAAGAAGAATTACAACAGCCTCGTAACGGAACGTAATCGTTATCAGCGCATGCAGAATGAAGCGATAAAACTGCTTTTGAAAGCCAAATCCAGGGATTTTCTGATTAAAGCCGAGACCAAAGACAAACAGGTTGCTGAATCAGATTTTCAGGAACCATCCTTCGAGCATCTTTCGGGTGATGGTTTTAAAAAATCAGGTATATGGCAGTTCAAAGCGGTTGTGACAGCGACATTGATGTTCTTTTCGTGGCTGCTTGTTGCAATGATTGTTGTTCCTGCTATTCGGTAAAAACCTGAATGATGCCGTAGTGGCCGCAGGTGAGCCAGTCTGGTTGAAGCGTGGAGGTTTTCGCGACAACTTCAGGTGTGAGGCCAGCCAGCACTTCTGATTTGAGTGTGCGTAAAAACAGGGCTGACCGGCCAAAACGCTGCAAAAAATAATCTTTTTCTGTGGTGTGCGGCCAGCGTCGATCACCAGCAAAATAACGGTAATTCAAGTCTCCCTTGAAAATAACCAATTCTGCATTCTCAAAAGTTTCGCGGGTAAGTGTTTCATCCGCATAAAAACTGGCAGGTAATCCCAATGCAGGACTGGTGCGCAGTGTCAGCTGATTTTGACGTAACAACTGCGTAATATCTGCCCCCAGTTTACGTGCTGCCGGAATAGATGAAATTCCCAGTTTTTCGATCAGATTTTCCATATTGATCATAGTCATGTCCGAAATAAACATCGGATAAGGTCTGACATGCGCAACGATGTGTGAACAGTAGCTGCTGATCCTGCGAATCAGCAGCAGGTCTGTCAGTACATCCATTCCGGCATTATCAAACACCAGATCAATCCGCCGCATTCCGGAAGCAATTAACTTTGTTGCGGTATCACTCTCATCAACCAGCAGCGAAACCTGATCAGCTTTCGGGATGATGTGCTGACTGAGATCAGCTGTGTTTCCAATGACTGACCGGCGCAGCAGTTTGTGGATATCGCAGTCGGGATCACAATACTCAGCCAGTGTGGCAAGCGATTCGATGGCCTGTAAGTTGGCTGCTTCTTTAGCTGGCTGGAAAGGATCGGCCGGCGTGGCCGTGCTATGACCGAAGGCCAGCAAAATCCGTGCGTAGAAATAGAGCTCGACGGTAAGAAACGGCATGTTTGCCCAGCGCCGCCCGCTGTACGGCTTGATTATCTGATCAAGTGTGCCAAAAATTACTGGCGGTAAGGTGGTGATTTTTCCTTCCCGCATCTCTGTTGCCAGTTGCTGCAAAGCGTGTAAGACAGGTGTGTCAGCGTTATCTATAAGCTTGCCAAGAATGACAGGTAACCGCTTTTCCAGTGAAAAAGCAGCGAAGGAGTCGGGTTCTTCAGTAGTTAGACGGGGTGGGGGCAGAATTGACTGATGAGATGGCATGAGTGGTATTCTTGGAAAAAAAGGGGGAAGCTACTCTATATTATTCTTTCTCGCCGGGTTTCTCGCTGCGTGATGTGATACGGTATCCCGGCAAATACAGCTCTGCTTAGTTCTGGCATTCATGAATTATAGCTGAGTCCAACGAAAAAGGGTAGCGTCCCCTTTTTTAAAATACCTATTCCTGTGGAGATTTCTTCACGGGATTTGTAAAGCCATTCCTGATTAGTTACCTATCTCAGAAATTCTCAATATACCGATCGGAAGAGGTTCTGTCGTTGCGGCGGCGCGCAGCAATCGCGGCACCATGGCAGCCAAATCAAAACGGCGATTGAAGCGATAGGAGAATTCTGCAAGATAGCGCTGTGCATACTTGGCGTGATTGAATGCATGGTAGGTTCCGCTGAAGGCAGTCTTGAGATTGCCAAGAAGCGTATTGACCCAGCGAAACTCGGCACGCTGCACAGCAGATTTGCCACTTCCCACAATATGGCGCTCATGCTGCGCGGCTGTATGCGTAACCGCCCCGAAACACCCCAAACCATCAGATACGACTCGTGCAGTAGATGACAGACATTCAGCCGACCACTGTTTGAGCGCTTCATATGTAAAACCCGCTACGGGAGTCAAGCGTATATAAAGTGGCTTCCCCTCGCTGTTTGTTTGTATTGCCGCTACAAATGGCGTCTTACTTGCCGCGCCCCGCCCGCGCTTTCCCGGCCTTTCACCTCCCAGATAAGCATCGTCAACCTCCACGCGTCCATCCAGACGGCGTTGCTCTTCGCGCAGCAGCATGGTCTGTAACAGCTTATGCTTGATCGACCATGCCGTTTTGTAACTTACCCCCAGCTGACGTTTGAGTTCCAATGCACTGACCGCATTCTTGCTTTGCGTCATCAAGTAAATGGCCAGAAACCAGGTTCTTAGCGGTAATTTAGTATTTTCAAACACGGTGCCGACAATTGAAGAACATTGGTAGCCACAATCCAGGCATTCCCATAGCTTGCGGCCGTTATGGGTACAGGAATATCGCTCCCCATCGCAGCGCAGGCATCTCCAGCCATGTGGCCACCTCGCAGCAAACAATGCTGCTTCACATTGTGCTTCCGTGCCATATTGATGCAGAAATTCATGCAGTGACAGGCCTGCCTGAAACTGAATTTTATTCATCGCCATTG
>NZ_FMWO01000037.1 GCF_900103035.1 Nitrosomonas mobilis | reverse complement strand
CTGCTGCACCGCTTGTATTTCGTCTGCAAAAAGCCAAAGCTGATTCCAAGTAAGGCCGATGCCGGGAGGCAACGGCTCAACATCAATGGTGTCACCGATTGCAACGACCTCAGCGCCATTGTCCGCTATGACGACACCATTAATGCCCAATCGACCATCAAGCTGTTTCAACAGATTGAACTACAAAACCCAGGAGCCCCGCGGATTCCTATCCTCTGTGACAACGCCCGTTATGATTGGAACGCTGGGGCGAGCACAACTCTCACCAATCGCTGGACTCCAGACTGCTCCCGGACGAGAAAATCAGTTTTAACGTTTACTTTTAATGCGGACATAGCCTAATATAAGGCATAAGGCATAAGGCATTCTAATTTGCTATTGACAGGAAAATGTGGGTTAAACTGAAAATGGCTTGTTATCAAATCTACCACCCGTGTCGCAGGGATTTTGCAGGATGGCAGAGAAGTGAATTTTTATCGCCCAAAGATCTACCAAGCGCTATTTTGATTTTTTTAAAAAAAGTGGAGAGTGAGTAGTTACGATTTAATTTGCCGCATAAATGAAAAAGGAGTAAAGAATCATGGATGAATTTTTTTTTCAGATTATTTTTCGGCTTGTAAATCGCTTTCCCTGGATTGGTAGGATTGCCTCACGCATAACGTGGTTACGGCGCTTCATCAGTGACAATTTTATCAATTGGCAAGCCTATGCCACGAACCCTCGTCCTAGGCCGTTCTCCATGGCCGCACCTTATACAACGTGGCAATCATTAACGGACAGAGCATTCACCGGACGACACCTGCCGGAAGCGGAAGGGGATCAGCATCTTCCGAGTCTGGAGAGTGTTGTAAATCTGTGGCGCAGAAAAGAAAACAAAGAAATTCCGTCAGTCGATACCAGCATCCTGTTTTCTTTCTTTGCCCAATGGTTTACTGATAGTTTTCTGCGGACAGATTTTCGCGATCGCCGAAAAAATACGTCAAATCACGAAATTGATCTTTGCCAGATCTATGGTTTGCGTGAAGAAATCACCCGTTTGCTGCGGCTGAAAAAGGATGGGAAGCTGAAGTACCAGGTTATCGATGGGGAAATTTTTCCTCCTTACCTTTTTAACGTGGAAGAAACAACTACAGGCAATTGGGTATTTGCTGACAAGGAATTTGAGAACCTGCATCCTCGCTTTATTCTGGAATATGTTTTTAACAATATCCCGGAAGAACGGTTAAAACGTTTGTTTGCCACCGGATTGGAGCACGGCAATTCGTCGATAGGCTATACCATCATGAATACCATCATGCTGCGCGAACACAATCGAATTTGTGATTTGCTAAAAGAAGCCTATCCAATGTGGGATGATGAACGCCTGTTTCAGACGGCTAGAAACATCATGATTGTGCTGCTGATTAAAATTGTGTTGCGCGATTACGTCTCGCACTTTACCCAATTTAATTTTACCCTTGATCCTACACCGGGTATGGCGGAAAGGCAGCGCTGGTACCGCACCAACTGGATCTCCCTGGAATTTAATCTCCTCTATCGATGGCATTCATTGGTGCCAGAGAACTACATGGTCGATAATAAACCATATAAGCTCGATGAGTTTCGTAACAATATCCCTTTGGTCACTCAATATGGTATTGGACCCTTGATATCTGCTGCTTCAATGCAAAGAGCCGGTCGTATTGGTTTGTACAACACCCCTCAGTTCTTTTTTGATCCATTGCCTATTGGTGCGGATAACCGCAGTATCATGGAGCGCAGCGTGGAGATGGGACGTCAGGCCAAACTGCGCTCATTCAATGACTATCGCGAGGCATTCAGCATGCCACGTTTGAGGAGTTTTGAAGAATTAACTGAGGATCTCGAACTACAGCGAGAACTGAAGGAACTTTATAACGACCGGATCGATGATCTGGAGTGGCAGGTCGGTATATTTGCGGAAGATCATGACGAAGGGTTTAGTCTTGGGCGCCTGATGGTGCGGATGGTGGGTTACGATGCATTTACCCATGCCCTGACCAACCCACTTATGTCGACTCAGGTACACACCGAAATGACATTTTCGAAAGTTGGGCAATCGATAATCGAGGAAACAAGCGTGCTTGCGGACATTGTTAAACGCAACGTCAAGGACAGCGATACGGTCGTTGCAAGTTTCAGAACGTCTACTGCGTCTGACTAAAATGGGAAAGTGATAGCGAGAGAATCCTCTAAACCAGACGAATTTTATCTTTAGTAAAGGAGCGTCGCATGATGAATAAGCTGCCGCAACAAGAGGGAAATGGACGCGCAGCAGAGAATCGGAAAAATTATCTGCTGAAAGGGCAAGCACAATATCAATATGCCTATGAGTATGCCAATACGATTGCTGTCGTGCGCAAATTGCCGTGTCGGGAGGTGCCAGGGCTCGGGTACTGGCTGCGCGGCGGCATCAATCTGTTACGGTTGACTCCAAGCTTGCCGAGTCTGACGGTTACCTTTTTGCGCTACTTGCTCGGCAAACCATTGGAAAGTTATCAAGATTATGTTTTTTATCCATTTAGCCCACCCAACACCGATCTAGTTAATAACTTCCAGCAAGATTTTACATTTGGCTTGCAGCGTGTCATGGGAGTGAATCCTGTCGTATTGCGTGCCGTGACCCATCAGCATCCGCTACCAGAAAAGCTGCCAGAATCTGAAATCCAGCGTAGTTTTGCAGAGCATGTTAATGAAATTGATTATGCGACTGCGATTACGCAAAAGCGTGTATACGTCCTGGATTATGCGGATCTGGAGATATTGCAGCGCAATCCCGGACAAATCGACGGTGGCCGTAAACAGTATGTCACGACTCCGATCGTGGTGTTGTTTCTGCAAGCAGATGGCATGTTGCGGCCAATTGCCATCCAGCTTTACCAAGATGCCGGGCCTGGCAATCCTGTTTATACCCCGAAGGATGGTAATCTGTGGCTGGCAGCCAAAACATTTGCGCAGGTTGCGGATGGTAACCACCACATACTGGTTACCCATGCTACCCGCATTCATTATGTGATGGAGGCCATCATAATGGCCTCACGCCGGCAGCTTTATAAATCTCATCCGCTGTGTGTGTTATTAAACCCGCATCTTCAACATACACTCAACGTCAATCATCAGCATACTTTCCTGAGAGATCAAAAAGGGCGTCCTGGCCGGTACGGTGAATTGTTTGCCGGAGACTATGATGCGACGACTCAGTGCATGGCTAATGGTATGACGAGTTTTGATTTTAGGGCATCGGCTTTTCCTAACGATATTGCCAGCCGGGAAGTCGATAACCCTGATCTTTTTTATCCGTATCGCGACGATGGCATGTTGTTATGGAATGCAATTCAAAGCTTTGTTACGGAATATATTGATGTCTATTACCAATCTGATGATGATGTGGCTGAAGACTACGAGATTCAGGCCTGGGCACATGATATCAGCGCGCAGGATTGCGGCAGAATTCCTGGATTCCTCACCAGGTTTGCGTCCAGGCAAGAACTGGCAGAGACCATTGGGCATATCATTTTTCTATGCACGGCATTCCATTCGTGCATTCATTTCAACCAGTACAAATATCCGGGTTTTGTTCCCAATATGCCGCATTCAGCCTATGCCTCCCCTCCGACGGGGAAAGATACGGAAATGGATGCAGCCGGGTTGTTGAAGTTTCAACCCGCATTCCGGGCAGCGTATTCGCAAACCTGGACTTATTTCCTGACAAATTTTACTGTCAACCGTATCGGCCAATATCCATTGCAGCAGTTTGACCCGGCAGCACGTGATGTCATAAAACGCTTCAGAGAGCGGCTCAGAGAAATAGAAGAACAAATTGATCAGAGAAACAGCAGTCGGTCCATTTCCTATGATCGGATGAACCCACGGCTAATCCCTAATGGGGTAACGGTTTAATCAACGAGGCAGTGTTTGTAAGGCATGGTTATGATACTCAAATCAAATTTTAAATATCTGTGTGTTGTTCTGCTATTTGGGGTAATGAGTGGGTGTGCGGCCACCAACACAAAGAATATGACAGGTGTAGAAAGTGTTTGCGTGGCAAATCAAGAGCAGAAGGCTGAAGCACGTGAACTGCCACCAGAGGCCTATAAAAATGTTGATGATCTTTTAACAGTGGATTGTTTGCTGCCTGGCCAGCTCATTCAACTCGGCATGTATCAACAGTGGATGTCTCCGCCAAGACCGGCAAGGATTACTGCTTGGGAGTGTAAGGTGCAAGGCGGACAGTATGCACTGGCCAGTGATAAAGATGGACGGGAAACCGCTTTGAAAGTTTGGGAGGGATGTGCAGACCAGGGAGACAAGGTTGCCCAGAATTATATGGGGGAAATTTATGGCAGAAGCTGGGGAGAAATCAGGCCGGATTATGAGCGTGCTGCCGAGTGGTATCGCAAATCCGCTGAACAGGGTTACAGCCGGGCATTAAATAACCTTGGATTTCTTTATGAAAATGGGTTGGGCATTCCTCAAAACAAGCAATCTGCTCTGGATTTATACCGCCAGGCCATGGGAGAGATTAAGCCCATCAAGTTGGATCTAGACACAAAAAATAAGATTAATGAGGTGGAATCCAAACTTAACCAGGCGCTTCAAACAACAAAAAACCTGGAGAAGCAATTAAGCGAAAGTAGAGAGATTATTCAGAAAAAACAAAATGAAATAAACCATCTCAAGCAGCAAGGCGGCAGTACAGCAACAGGTCAACAGGCACAAGTAAAAAAATTGCAAGATGAGTTGACTCATAGTCGTCTTCGGGAAAATGCTGTTCAACAACAATTATCTGACGCACAACAGAAACTCACTACATTCCAAAATCAGTTAACCAGGACCGAAACACAGGCAGCATTTGGAAAGGCGCTGGATGTGGGTAAGTATTATGCCCTGATTATCGGCATTAATGATTACCGATCTCCTCTTGATGATTTAAAAACGCCTGTCAAAGATGCCAGACGGGTTGAAGAGGTATTGAAGAGAAAATACGGGTTTGAAACGATTCTGCTGACCGATGATGGGCTCGTTCAACCAACCAGAAACGAGATCTTCAGTGCTTTGTTCAAACTCAAGACAAAGATAGGAAGTAATGACAATCTTCTTATTTATTTTGCAGGCCATGGCGAGTTTTATGCCAGAAGCGGTTATTGGTTAGCTCAGGATGCGGATGCGGAGATCCGTGCAAATTGGTTATCCACCGACGATATCACTACAGAAATAGGGTTTCAAAAAAGCGGGAGAGGGGGGTTAAAAGCCCGGCATGTGCTGGTTGTGGCAGACTCCTGTTATGGTGCTGCGATGGCTATGTCATGGCTTGAGCCATCGCAGGAACAAATTATTGTATCGTTGCCACAAGGGCCGGTTACTCGGTCTGCCCATTCCGTATATACCGTATCAAGTCAAATTGAACCTGCCTTGTCACCGCGTCAACCCGGTGGGGAATCTGCTGAAAGCAGGGTTGGTATCATCAAGCAGCTGTACGAGTTACCTTCGCGTATACAGCTGACTTCTGGCGGACTTCAGCCGGTAATAGACCAGGAGTTCAGAAACGGGCTCTCGGTTTTTGCAGATGCATTCACAGAGGCGCTGGAAGTAAACGAAGGAATTATGAGCGCCGAAGATATTTATCGTGAAATCAAACAACCCGTCTTTGACCGAGTGCGCCAGGTGAGTGCAATGGAAATAAAGCAGAGTCCTGTTTATCGGCGGATCCCCAATGCGGGAGACAATAATGGTGAATTCTTTTTCGTTCCCCGTAAAAACTAAGTCAGGCTGTCCATAAAAATGGAAGTTAAGGGTGAAGATCTGTGGGCAGCAATCAACAGGGGAACTCAGAATCTTGCTTCCCATTGGGCCTCCTATACTGTTTTATTTAGTTTCTTTTTGTATGTGATTGGTTATCTGGCACTGCGGTTTCATCTGACTGCGCTGGGTGTGGGCACCGATTTATCAGTAATTGATGAACGCTATTTGTTTACCGGCAATAAATTTCTCATCTATTTGGTCTCATTAGTACCAAGTTTGCTACTGCTGATCCTGGTGTCATTTTTATCAGTAGTAGCGCCGATTTATCTGCTTTATCGACTACTGCCTAGAGGCTTCCGGGTAAAGTTGGGTAATTTTTATCAGCGCCAATGGCAAAACTTCCAGTCATGGTGGCTTGCATCCAACCGACTGGCGTGGTTAGGCATTCTTTTTACTCTTTTAATAATTCAACTGGTAATGCGGCAAAGTATTCTCCTCAGTAATCTGCTGCTGGCTGGAGATCTTCCTGCCGAACCTTTATGGCTTCGCTATTTATTGCTTGCCAAGACTGATGGGCCCATGACACTGTATTTTATTAGCTTGCTGGGTGGAGTGCTGGCTTCTGCCAGTATATTTTTTTATACCTTGAGAAATAGCTCAAATCAAATGATTCGTTCTGGGATAACCAGATTGTTGCTCGGCTTTCTGCTAGGTGTGCAATTGCTGTTGCTGCCGGTAAATTATGGAATTCTTGTGCTTGATAAATCAATGCCTCGGGTAAATGGACTGGATACTCTGGGCGTACTTAAACCAGATGATCAGGCCTGGCTGGTCTGGGAAGGAAATGAAGGCAAAACCTTTTTACTCAGGAAACAGCAAGGAGGTAATTACAAAAGGAGCTTAATGACGCTACCTAAAAATGATACTCAGAGAATGGAGATTACCGGATACGATCACATCTTCAAATTTTTATTCAGCAGCACTTCACCAAAAGAGGAGGGATAAAGAAATGATCATGAATATGTCATTGCCCCAAAAAATAATTGTATTATGCATAGTAGTATTATTACCTTCGCATAGTGTGATGGCAGGTAGTTTCTCCGACATACTACGAGTGATGGGTATTTCTGTTGCTCCAAGTGGGGTTAGAGGTACGGCAACTATTTTGCAAGGAAATCTTTGGCTGAGCAAAATTGATGGAACGGGAGCTTACAGACCAAAGCCAATTACCCGTGACGGGACTTATCACTCCCCTTTATGGATTCCTGGCAGCAGCCAGATTCTTGCAATAAAAGGAAATAAACTAGTGCAACTGGATACAGAAGGAAACGAGGAAAAAGTACTTTATCCCCTAGCTGGCTCCATAACCCTTCATGGTTTCGACAAGCGTGATGCCAAATCAGTCCTGATTCTTCAGAATTCAGTGCCAGCCGTACTGTCACTGGCCAATGGAAAAACAACGTTTTTACCCTATGATAAGGAAAATGAAGAAGATCGCACTGCAGCGGCTCGGCTGAGCAGAGATTTCCGGAGTTACGGCCATGTTAAAGTATTTGTCGAAAGTCAGCCGATGTTCGATGCACTCGATAATGAAGAAGGGAACAATAAAATTCACATTATCGGGGAGCAAATACCGGAGACAGTGATTCCTTGTCCTGAGTATTGCATACAGCCTGCCCTCTCAGAGAACGGACGACAATTAGTTTTTGTCGGCCCATAAAAATGCCTTGAGGACATCAGATCACAATAGCTTATTCACTCAAAGGGGAGATTATCATGACCAAGGTTCGTCGATTAAAAAGAGGCTTATATACGGTTACTGCGCTAACGCTTGGTTTCGGGCCGTTTGTGACGGCCAGCGGAGAAACACCCGGACAAGCTCTTGCACTGGATAATTTGAGGGGTGTTTGTGGTCAAAACACAAGTGAAGATCCCTCATTAGCAATAGCTTGTTCTTTAGTAGGTGGGGTAAACGATATTACCGCGCAGAATCTGTCTCCACAAGCAGCGATTCAAGCCGAGTCAATCGCAATTACTTCTCCCTATCAGTTTATTCGCAGCACGAATGAAAGCATGCAGCGGCTGACAGGTCGCTCTGCTGAGAAACGTCAGCAACAATCTTCTTTTTTACTACAAAGCTCGGCGTCAGTAGCAGGCACGCCATCATTTGGCACTTCTGGTTTTATAGGGCCTGTAGGGGTTTCGCTTAGCGGTGGCGGGAGCTTTGGTGAACGTGATAACGCTCAAGGCCAGACTGGTTTTCAATTAAATACCCGGCAAACCAATTTGGTGATTGATTATTCGTTTAATCAAAAATTGATTGGCGGCTTCTCCTTTAATTATCTGGGGACAGATCGTAATTTGAGATTGGCGAGTGGGGACTTGAATTCCGATAGCTATCGGTTTGCACCCTTTGTGCTTTTCAGACCAACTACCAATAGCTACTTAACTCTGATGGGAGGGTATGCTTTGGTTAATTATCGTTCCACACGCAGCGTTTCGAGTCAAAATGGCATCACGTTTGATAACGCCACGGCCAACTATGATGCTAATCAGTTTTTTGCTAGCGTGGGTGGTGGGTATACCTTTACTTTAATGGATGGATGGAATCTGCGAGGATATGGTCGCGGGGACTTTAGTGATATTAGTATCCAGAGCTTTCAGGAAAAAGGTGGCGTTGCTCATAATGGGAACGACAGTTTATCTCTTGCTATGTCTGTGAATAAACAAACCATACGCTCGGTTACCAGTACATTAGGCGTTGAACTTAGTCATGCAATTAGCACCAGGACTTTTATTCCCGTCATTATCCCGAGACTGCGTGCAGAATGGGTACATGAATTTGAAAACAATGCCAGAACTATCACAGCCGGTTTCACTGGCCAGAACTATAGCCCCACTTCTGCATCAATGGCAGTTGCAAGCTCAGTGCGCAATTGGGCAAACCTGGGGGTTGGAGTGCAAATGCTGTTTGCCCGCTCGATTATCGGGTACATTAATTACGACAGATTAATTATCAAGCACGCGGAGAACAATATCATTTCTGGTGGGATTCGTATGAATTTCTAACAGTTTATATGAGGTTTCCTGGATTTCAGATGAGTCGCTTCTCGATAGCCATAGCACTGACAGGATTACTGCTTGTGAACGGATGTGATGCCCTGGAATCTGAAATTTCCTGTCTGACGGTACTCATACAGGGTGATATTCAGCGCGTTGCAAAGACAAGAGAGCAGCGGTTTCTCGGCAAGATCCCTGAGAGACGGGCGCATTGTCTGGGCGGAGATCATGCGATTGGTGTGCTCAGCCAGAGCCCCTGGCTGGATTGGCCAAATTTCTGGGCTGCAGGGGATAGCTCATCACTGTCTCCTTCGACGCTATTAGCCAGCACCTTTTTCGGGCCCAATGAACGTGGCATCAACAGTGCGCTCTATGAACTGGAGTTACAGCGCATCGAGCTCATCAAATTCAACCTTTTCGACAATAGTGGCACCTACCAGACTTATATCACAGGCCGTGATGGCAGAGCAGGTCCTGTGTTGCAAACCTGGCCGGAGATGCAGTTGCCGCCAGCCCATCCCAACTACAAGGATGTTAAAGGTGATCAAGAGCAAGTCTGCAGAGGTGCGCTGATTCGCTTTCGTACCGTCACTGGCATCTGCAACGATATTTACAATCCATTGATGGGTTCGACCCATCAGCTCTTTGCACGCAATGTTCAGTTTGATGTCACCTTTCCTGATCTGGATCTCAATGAGATGACCAGGAATCGCCATGGAGATCGGTTAGGCTTGTTGAAGCCTGATCCACAGGTCATCAGCCGAAAATTGTTTACGCGCACGCAGTCACAGCCTGATAAATGTCAAAGCGGCTACGGGTTGCCCGGCGGCTTGGAGGAAGCCGAATGTGATTACAAAAAGGCACCGTCCTTGAATGTGCTGGCAACTTTCTGGATTCAATTCATGACCCATGACTGGTTCTCTCATGTGGAAGAGACGTCTGATCAGCCAGCGTGGATGACAGTTGGTTGTACGGCCCAGCGGATTGATAATATCGAGCAGCCATTGACGAAGGAGGAGATCCAGCAACTGGGCTGCCGGCCAGATGACAGAATCAATGTTGCACCAGTTGCTGATGACGCACCACCCGCATCATTTATGCATGACGGTCGATCCTATCTCACCCGGGCGCCAAAGACCACACGCAATTACGTGACGGCCTGGTGGGATGCCTCGCAGCTTTATGGTTATGACGAACGCTCCAGTCAACGGGTGAAACGAGATCCCGAGGATGCCGCCAAATTGTTGCTGATCCCTGTAAGAGAAAGTGTGGACAAGAGCGATAAGCTTGGATATTTGCCGATCTTTGAAACAGATGATCCGATCAATCCGGAATGGTCGGGTCAGGAAGCAACCGCTTTCCCTGATAACTGGTCCATTGGATTGAGTTTTTTTCACAACGTCTTTGCTAGAGAACACAATGCCTTTGTTGAAGAATTCCGCAAGCAGGCAGCCAGGGCCCCCGATACTGACAGCGGCTTGAGAAATCCAGCCGAACCTGAGATCATTATTCGCCATCAAGATGTCACGCCGGACGAGTTATTCAATGTGACGCGGCTGGTTATTTCTGCCGAGATCGCCAAGATTCACACCGTCGAATGGACGACGCAACTGCTGTACAACGAGCCGTTGTATCGAGGAATGAACGCCAACTGGCATGGCCTTTTTCATAAACATGATGCGGTGTCTGAGGCACTGAGAGAAATTATTCGCCAGCTCGACGACACGGATAATACCAATAATAGTTTCCATGCAGCTTTCGCAGGTGGAGCAGGCATCTTTGGGTTAGGTAATCATCGCTATGAAGGAACGCCGTTCTATTCCCTGGTTGATCGCAACAGGAAGGATATCTGGACGCTCACCAACAACGACGACATCAACGGCGGGGTCAACCATTTTGGCTCTCCTTTCAGTTTTCCCGAAGAATTTGTCTCGGTATACCGATTGCATCCTTTGTTACCGGATCTGATCGAATACCGCGAATGGCATAGCAATCCGAATGTCACTCGGCAGAAAATACCCATTATCGACACCTTTCGCGGCAAAGCGACTGAGGCAATGCGACAAAAGGGCCTGGCAAACTGGGCGCTCAGCATGGGTCGTCAGCGAGCAGGTGAGTTGACGACCCAGAATCACCCCCGGTTTTTGCAAACCTTGAAGATGCCCCATCTGCAATCATCTACCCGGCAAATCGATATTGCTGCGCTTGATCTCATCCGCGACCGGGAGCGGGGTATTCCACGCTATAACGAATTTCGCCGGCAGTACGGACTGAAACAATTGACCAGCTTTGATGATTTCATTGATCCACGCTTGTCCGAGGATTCGTCCGTTCGTCGCGAACAGGAGCAGCTTGTGCATACGTTACGCGAGGTATACGGTCAGCATCGGTGCGATGAATCCAAACTAATCACAAACGCTCAACTGAATGAAAACAAATCACCCATTAACGATTGTCTGGGACATCCAGACGGCAGTCTTGTTGACAATATCGAAGATGTCGATGCGGTCGTCGGCTGGCTGGCAGAATTCAAACGGCCGCACGGCTTTTCCATTTCCGAAACCCAATTCGTTGTGTTCATTCTCAATGCTTCGCGCAGACTCTTCAGCGACCGGTTTTTTACCTCGAGCTTTCGCCCGGAATTTTATAGTACCCTGGGGGTGGCGTGGGTGATGCACAACGGACCCGGCCCGGAGGTAATGGAGGAAGAGATGCCCAATGGCCATCAGCAGGCGGTTTCTCCATTAAAGCGCGTCCTGTTGAGAACGTTGCCGGAACTGGCGGATGAGCTGCAGAGCGTGGTCAATATATTCGATCCCTGGGCGCGAGATCGCGGAGAATATTACAGTACTCAATGGCAACCTCGGCATGGTGCCGAGGAAGATAAAGCATTTGCTCAGTAAGCCGTCCTTCCAGGTGATACATAAAAAATTAAGAAGCGTTCACTCTTGCATCTTCAATAATGATTTCACTGGCTTTCTCGCTGATCATGTAAATGGCAGATACGATGAAAAAGCCGGGTATTTTGGGGAAGATTGAGGCATCAACGATGCGTAGATTAGTGGTTCCATGCACGCGGAATCGGCTGTCAACCACTGCCATTTTATCGCTCTGTGGCCCCATTTTGCAGGTGCAGGAAGCATGATGCCCCCAGGCCTGATCTTTGATAAATTGACGGATTTCATCGCGACTGCTGACATTTGCTCCTGGTAGGATCTCTTCGTCAACCAGATCTCCGCAATATTCGAGGATATTGCGGACAGTTTCTACACCCTCTACTACTGAATCCAAATCCTTCTCACCATCGCTGCCATCCGAATCTTTGGGGAAATAGTTGAAACTAATGTCAGGAACATCACGCGGATCGCTAGACCGCAAGGTGACATGGCCTTTGTTATTCGCGTGCGCTTTAAGAATGGCCCAGGTAAAGATATTTTCCTGGCAGGTATCGGAGCGATCATCATTTTTATGACACAGTGCATTGGGGTAACGGCTGTTATCTCTGGTAATGTCATGAGCATAGCCAGGGTAGTATCCGCTAAAATTTCCGAGTAATCCGAAAATTAACAGATCCGGATCATCATCCCACTGTTTGGAAGAAGAACGCTTGATGAGAGCGACCGTTGCACCGTTCGTGGTATACGGTCCTTTCTCCTGAAGCCATAGGGCGTATTGTGGATCGGGTTCTTCTCCAGGCTCAGGCGGGCGTAACTTCATTCCTTTGATCAAGGGAATATTTTCTTTAAGTCTCGTTACCACACCGACTTCATAGCGATCCTGCAAATTTTTCCCTACGCCTGGCAGCTCCACTTTTACCTCAATCTCATGTTTTTCCAACTCTTCCCGCAGACCAATCCCGGAGAGCATGAGCAGTTGGGGAGTATTGAAAGCGCCTGCAGCTATAATGACTTCGCGTTCCACACAAACTGTTTTTGTTTCGGAAACAACTGCCTCTTTGTGTCGAGGATCAGCGCGATATTGATGAGCACCCACACGATACTCCACACCATAAGCTTTGTTATGTTCGTCGAGCAAAATACGCTGAACCAATGAGTGGGTTCTTATTACCAGTTTGTCAGGGCATTGCTCACGCACCCGCTGGATGTACTCTCTAGATCCAACCCGCTTGCCGTGTTGAGTAGTCATCGGAATTTTGCATAAACCTTCAGGGATTCTGCGAATTAAGCGCCAGTCATTGGGATCGAAGCGAATAATAAATTTCAGAATTCCCAGGAAAAAACGTTTTAACGGATGCATCATGCGCCGGGATTCTGTCACCGCGGCGACCGTCAGTTTTGTTAGCACCTTGTCCCTCCATAGCATCCAAGGGTTGGCCTGGTTGGTGGGCAGCCAGCCTTCAAACCCATGGCGACTCCAAATTTTCCATCTTGAAACATATTCGCAGCGTTCCAAGCGCTGGAAGTACTTGTGCATATTTTTGCTATGCCAGCTTGGGTCATTCATTAGTTTTGCTATGTAATCCCAATCACTATTGTGGGGATACATCAAAACCATGGCATTATGTGCGGTACATCCACCTAGTGTGCCCGAGCGGGGATAAAGCACACCATCTTTTTCTTCGCTAAACTTGCAGTCCCGCTCTTGTTGAGTTTTATCGTCATAATGACGCACGAAATAGTCCCAACGAAGTGCTTCATTTTCCGAAGCACGTGCATGAAACGCCGGTACCTTGTAATCACACGGCTCATCATCTCCCCCAGCCTCCAACAACAACACCCGGAAACCTTCCAGAGCCAGGTTGCAGGCAAGCGGCCCTCCTCCTGCGCCGGAACCTATGACGACATAGTCAAATTTTTCACTATCGATATTGGCTATCTGGTTGCTTTCCAGAGAATTAGGCTTAATCACAAATTATTTCCAATAGAATTATTTCAAAATCCTTGGTAGATTTTTGGAAAGTAATATAAATAACTGTGTCATGGGAAGAAGATTAGTTGAAAACCCGGCAGGTTGAAGAACACAGTAAGTATCCCGCGCATCAGCTACGGGATACTTTATTTACCAAAAATTACATGGTCTTAAGAAATTCGATTAAAGCGCGCTTGTCGCTGTCATCGAGTGCTGCTCTACCTTCTTCTGCAGGTAAATAGTCTGTCCCAAAATAATGCCCGCGATTTACAACGAAATCCGGGCATTTATTCACTTCCAATAAAGGTTCAACTATGCCGCCCAGAATTTTACGTAGTTCTTCGTCTGTAATGCTTTCAGGGTCTTTCTGTGCTTTCCACAAATCAAAGATATCCCACCCAATGGTCTTTGTCAGGTCCCAAAAAAGAGAGAACCGCTTTCCCCAGTCCATCTCCATATTGATATTGGAAACCAAGTTCACCGGGATATCTTTAGGAAATGGACCAAGCTCCAGCCCATCGCCAATAGGAAGAATTCTTACATACCACGGTAGATAACCTTTCGGTACCTTTAACTCGCTCCTTTCTGTTGTTCGATCGATAAAACCAGGCACTTCTTTGCCCGATCGAGTCAGGTAGGTTTGTCCCTCGCAACTGTTTTGCGAGTCATAATTTTTTACATTTTCTTTCCCATCATAAGCGTATAAATCTTTTTGATTACAATAGCGCTTCTCAGGCCAGAGTAACTGCTCTATGCTGCTATCGAATGACTTCATACGACCCTCTACCGAACCTGACCAGTAAAACTTACCTAACGTATTATTCAGAAGAAATGGCGCTGTAGACCAAATACTGGTAAGCGATGGTGGCCGAATATAACCGCGCCCTCCGGCTGGCATGTCGTAATCAATTTTTTCTCGGGTAACCGGATGATGGATGATGGCCTTTCCTACTGAAGGCAAGTTTTTATAAGAAGTGGACGAAAAATTATCCCAAATATCTCCCTTGATTGCGTTAGTGGCGATAGAAGCGCAAATGTTGGTTTCCAGCAGCGTCACCGGAATTCGTAATTCATTGGAAAGAAAATTGTTATTGAGAAAGTCTTCCTCTAATACAATATTAGTCATTTCTTCTTTGAATTCAGAGGAGTTGGTCCAACCCCAATATTGACTCCAACAACTCAAGTAATCAGGACCGACGCAACCATTGTTTGGGAAAAACTCGGCTGCTTTCTCCGGAAGCTTACTCGAATGACAAGCTGCACAGTTTTTAGCAAATACCTCCTTGCCGCGTTTCAGCACTTCTTCATCATCCGTTAAATGATGCTCGCCGCCAGGCGCATTTTTCAGAAAGTCCGGCGGCGTTGCGGCTAAAAAGAACAAAGTAGCGTCCAGAGTTTGCTGTTCCGTTGCTCGCCAATAGCTGGAATTTTGTTCTGCTGCTTTGATTGGAAAAGGCGTAAATGGCGTCCCTCCTATCAAGGGATTGATATGCTGCAGCCATTCCTCACTGAACAAACCTATATTAATGAAGACACGATTTAATGCACCCAATCCACCCACCGAATCCGCACCATCTTTGAGTACTCGCGGTGTTAGTACTTTATCAGGTCTTTTGAAAAATGCTCTAAGTGGACTATCAGCAGGGACCGCTTCAAAATAATTGAACTGTTTATTATCTCTTTCACCACCGGTTATTTCTTCCTCGCCCCAACGTAAGGCATTCATCATACGTGCAGGAAGATTATAAACAGCATTCATGGTACGTGGATTATTGATATAGTCAGTGGAAATGAGAGAGGTATCCAATGCCCCTGGCCGATTAGTATGAAGATGCTGGTAGGCGAAACTGGTTCTATCAGCCTCATAAGCGAACACCCGGTCAAACCAGAAATACTGTGCTCCTGGATTGGAGTTGAGGTTAGCCCACTCTGGATTTTCTGGGTCTTTGGGTGGATTGGTTGGGTTGGGCCCTACGTGACAGAATCCGCAAGACATTCCTACCCGATAAGGCTTGACTAATTTTGGATCATTGTAGTACTCCGGATCAGCGTAGTATTTTTCTGGGTCCCAGCGTTTTTTTGCTGCCTCATCGAAATCAGGATTTGGAAATAGGCGTAGACCTACAATACCTGTTGCATAGCCATAATAGGATCCTACTGGTACGGTTTTGCCACGTGCACCAATCTGGACACCAGGATATTTCTCTTCGTTCTCGAAAGGATCAGATGCACAATTCGAGGCACGTATATCCAAATATAAACCGAAGCGATCCGGACGGCCGACCAGTTTACCTTGCGTATCGGTATTTTTCTTAAAGCACGGTTCGTTAACCAGACCAAACCATTCCCAGCGATGGTCACGGCTGTGTTTTGGATTTTTCTCTTGGAGTTTAGGATGGTTTGACAATATTTTCAGTAAATCAAAACTCCCTATGCTTTTAACATTCAAATAATCCCAAAACTTGTCGTTACCGCCAGTCCAAACAATCCAGTTGTTTCGACCCCTAATCACAGACTTTAGGGCCTTATCTGGCGTCTGCGAGATGCCGGGTACAAAGGGCTCCAGAGTGGCAACTACCTTGTCAGCATTTTGGCTGATTCCATAATCCATATCCTTAAAATAATCTTCATCTGCCCCAGGGAAGCTATCTTCGGTTCTATTTACGCATTGCGCTTCATCCATAACTGATCCCGACTTCGCTTCGCCACCTTTGATACATTCTGCTGCAATTTTTAGGGATCGATCGTCTGAACACCCTGTAAGGAATAAAACCAAACTGAATCCGATATACAAAAGTAAGGGGGTAAATTTTTTCATGGCGATCTCCAGAATTAATTATGGATCGGACGGATTAAAGTTTAAAGTTCGAAGTTACCACTTACGCAACAATATCCTTCATACCATAAGGGTATTACTCTATAAGTCAAATAGTCAATATATTTATTATGCATGGGCTCTTTTCTTGAAAATTAAATTCTTGCACATCGGGTAAACTCGGAATAGACTCATCCAGAGTAGGGTTTTACAAGTAGGTGAAAGTGGAGATTTCTTATAAAGGAAAAACAAGAAAGCTTGTATGCCAAATCACTATAGCGGGATAACTTAATAAGCTATTAATAATTATTAATTTATTCCCGATGCTCGTATACCTATATGGTATAAATTATTTTTGATAGTTACTAATTCAGTGTCGTCGCACAGCTTTTTTTTACTTGTTTTGATGAAATTAAGGAGTGCCTAAAATGAACAACACGGTAAGAACTTGGTTGGGTAAATCACGTGAAGAGCTGGATGAAATCTATCGCAATGCCGAACCAGGTGACATTCCAATCGGTGATACACGCGGTACAGCAATTCTGGCGGGGTCAATCTTCTCAAAAATCGTAGCTGCTTTTGCACGCCTCTTTGCCTGGCAAGGCAAAGTGTTTGATCTATTTTGCCCAGGCGGCCAGGCAGGTGTTCTTGTCAACAAAATTACACCGTTTGGTCTGACATTTATTGTCGCAAAAGTCTATCGCGACAAAAGCTGGCTTGATGGAAAAGATACCATCGTCATTGATTATTCTAAAACTTCCTTCATTGCCAAAGTGATCCGCGATGAGATTCGTGAGGTCGAGCCCGGTGTTTATCTTGGGAAAGTGTGGTGGGGTAAAACGCGTGTCCTGGATTTCGCCTTGACACGAAGCGATGTTAAATAAAAAGTCGTGTAACTGTTTACTTGAGATAGAAAACTATGACACCTCAATCTACCTTCATGATTGCTGCGACGGTGCGTGTTGGGCAGCTGAAAAACCTGCGCGCCTTGTTGGCCTCGATGAACAAAGTGCCGGGGCATGCTGACCCTGGTAATAGCTTGATTCCATTCAGCAGGTTTGATCGGTTGCATTTTGCGCGCTTTGTGATCATAGAAGCCAATACAACACACGAAATTAAAGAATTTGGCGTAAGACCAAGACCGTGGCGACCCACCCTTGCCTTTCTTGGTGACATTGATGGAGATACACATACTTTTTTAGCCGAAGTCGCAGACCATGCGGGTTCAGGCTTAAGAGAAATCTTCTCTCATTGTGAAGATTTTTCTGAGGAAAATCAGAATCTGCTGGAATGGATGAACGAACACAATATCACTCCCAAGGCTAATTATGTCAACTGGATCGGTCGAACTGTCAAACAAATACATGAAGAGGCGGCGTTACATCAAAGTTTGTCTGCCTATTTACAGAAAATTGTTGATGATGTTGGCCGGGAGAATATTCGCCCTTTACGGCAACAACTTCTGTCTCATGTTGAAATGGAAAAATATCAAGGTAGACTTACGCTATCCCCGCCAGAACCGACACTTACTGAGTGGAAAGTCCGCAATCTGCTGCATAAGACTGGAGTCCCGTTAACCCTACTTCTCTTATCCCCATTGCTATTGGTTATCGCGCCTTTCTTTGCATTACGTTTAAGAATGCTGGAGCGTTCTGACCCTGAACTCTTCATTCGGCCTGACTATAAACATATAGAAGAACTTTCAGCACAGGAAGATTGGGATGTCAGTAATCAATATAGTGTGTTTGGTGATGTAAAGCCTGGCCTGTTTCGCTTGTTGACCTTCAAGTTCATACTCCTGCTGACCGACTGGTTTGCGAGACATGTATACAATCGTGGATTTCTCGCTCGAATAAAAACCATCCATTTTGCTCGCTGGGTATTCATGGACAATAACCATAGAGTATTTTTTGCCAGTAATTACGATGGTAGTCATGAAAGCTATATGGACGATTTTATTAATAAGGTTGGTTGGGGACTGAACCTTACCTTCAGTAATGCAGTAGGTTATCCGACTACTCGATGGATTATTAAAGAAGGCGCACAGCGTGAGCATGCCTTCAAATATACGCAAAGGCGACATCAAATACCTACAGAGGTCTGGTATAAGGCTTATCCGGGACTGACAGCCACTGATTTAGCCCGTAACAGTCGTATCCGGCAAGGTGTGGAAATTCGCCAATCCAATGATACGGAAATCCGTGAATGGCTCAGTCTGATCTAGCCGGGAGTATAAAAATGAAAAAATCAAGCGATTTTGAATTTGATGATCTGCAAGGGTTGCTACGCTTTGGATATGGAAAATTAACCGATACCTGTTTCATGCTGCTGAATATTGCCAATGTCGATGTGGCTAAGCGATGGCTGGATAAGGCGCCAGTCAGCAGAGCCATCAAAACAAATCCGTCACCTGATACAGCGCTACAGATTGCTTTTTCTGTGCAAGGTTTGCGCGCATTGGGAGTAAATGAATCAATCATTGATGATTTCTCCGATGAGTTTATTTATGGCATGACCAGAAATGAAAATTGTTCTCGCCGGCTGGGTGATATCGGGCGCAATGCACCAAGGTATTGGAAATGGGGGAGTGATGTGGCAGAGGTGCCGCACGTCCTGTTGCTGCTTTATGCCAAAAAGGGATGTCTCGAAGCCTGGCGAGCAACAGTGGAAGGCGAGTATTTTTCACAGGCATTTCAATTATTGAAACATTTACCCACCTCGGACATGGGGCAGATTGAGCCTTTTGGGTTTGAGGATGGTATCAGTCAGCCCGAAATTGACTGGGCAGATCGGCACAGCACGGATTCGCATGCAAATGATCGTTATACCAATTTACTGGCTGCTGGAGAGATGGTGCTTGGCTACCGTAATGAATATGGGCAATATACTGCACGACCGCTCATTGATCCCAAAAAAGACAGGTATGCAATGGGTCTGCCTAATGCCGAAGATGATCTCACGCTGAAGGATTTTAGTCGTAATGGAACATATCTAGTGCTTCGGCAACTGGATCAGAATGTTTCCGGTTTCTGGCAGTTCCTTGACAAGGTATCGGATTCCGTGCCGGAAAAACGCGAACAACTTGCCGCGTCGATGGTGGGTAGGGAACAAAATGGTACACCTTTGATTGCAGAGCACATTCCGGGGGTTTCGCGCAAGGATCACGGCAACCATTTTACCTATGACCTGGATCCGAAAGGAAACCATTGTCCGGTTAGTGCCCATGTACGCAGGGCCAATCCCCGTACAGGCGATCTGCCACCGGGCGCAACGGGTTTCAGCGTAACCGCTTCTATAAGCCGGCTGATTAGAATCCTAGGGTTTGGGCAAAAGCCGGAGGAGGACCTTGTTGCTTCCTCTCGTTTTCACCGTTTGTTGCGGCGTGGTCGCGGTTATGGCCCTGTTCTTACACCGGAAGACGCTGTCAAACCGGATGCACCTGCTGCTGAACGCGGTCTGCAGTTTATCTGCCTGGTCGCCAACATAGGCCGACAATTTGAATTTGTCCAGAATGCCTGGATCGTGAATAGTAAATTTGATGGTTTGCAAGAGGAGCCGGATCCTTTGTTGGGAAATCGTGAACCGCTAATGAATGGCGATAGTACCGATCATTTTAATCGTCCCACTCCATCCGGACCGGTGCAAAAAACCTGTCACTTGCCACAATTTACAACTGTACTGGGAGGTGGATATTTCTTCATGCCCGGACTGCGTGCACTCAAGTACATTTCGGCTTTACCTGCTAACGGAAATGGTGGCTCATCATGATAATGACGATCAAGAACCGGGTACTCAAGGCGATTCACAATTTTTTGATTCAGCTGCTACGCATTGAGCGTCGATTGGAACCCTGGTTTCGACCGCAGTGGGACTATCTTTTTCGCGAACCAGGTTCGAGAATTATTCAGTTCTTCGTTAACCGGCGGCGGCACAAGAATGAAAATTTAAAGCTGGCGGAGGAGAGTTCTGATCCTGACGAAGAAGAAAGCCTAAATAAAATTATCGATCTGATGATGGATCAAATGCGCGGGCGCTTTAAACCGGGAGGCTATGAACGGGGGGGCAATACCAAAACACACGGTATTGTACGTGCCACGGTAACCATACGAGATGACCTGCCAGAGCATTGCCGCAAAGGCATTTTTGCTAATCCGCGCAGTTATCCGGCCTATATTCGCTATTCCGGACCTGGTCCGAATGTGCCGGCTGATATTAACGATGTCGGTTTTATGAGTATGGCGGTGAAGCTCATGGGTGTTCCAGGTGAAAAACTCATGAGTGAGGAGAAATTTACCCAGGATTTTATTACCACCAGCGGCGGCGCAACGTTTGTCACACCCAACACCCGGGAAAATGCCAAATTGCAATACTGGAGTCTGGTAGATATGACACTTTATTACTTCCTCAATCCGAAGGACTCCCATTTGCTTGACTTCTTCATGCAAAGTTTGTGGACTGCCACTCAGTATAACCCATTAGGACAGCGTTACTGGAGCTGCACGCCTTATCTGCTGGGTGAAGGACAAGCGATGATGTATTCATTCGTGCCAAAAACAAAAGATGTTGAAAGGCACATTCCCGGCTTGCCGTTTGGTACGCCCCCGTTCAATTATCTACGGGAGAATATGATCAAGACTTTGAATGAGAAAGATGTTGAGTTTGATCTTATGATTCAAATACAGACTGACCCTCATTTAATGCCAATTGAAGACGGCTCGGTACGCTGGCCAGAAAAACTTTCCCCGTTTATTCCCGCTGCCACAGTGCATATTCCAAAGCAAAAATTTGATTCGGATACGCAGTTTGAGTTTGCCAAACGACTGAAAATGAATCCTTGGCATTGCCTTCCTGAACATAGACCATTGGGCAATCTAAATCGGGCGCGTTTCAGAATGTATTATGAATTATCCAAATTTCGGCAGGAGATGAATCAGACCACACATCTTGAACCAACCGGGGATGAAATATTTGATTAGCATTATTTACCGCATCACTATCCGATTAAAGTATTCCGGAGAGTTAAAGGGAGGAAATGATGAAAAGCAATCAACGTTTAGGGCTTGCTCTGTCGGGGGGAGGATTTAGGGCGTCATTCTACCATTTAGGTGTTCTTGCGCGTATGGCGGAATTAGGTATGTTGAAGCATGTTGAATCTCTCTCAACCGTATCGGGTGGCTCAATAGTGGGTGCAGCTTATTACCTGTTACTGAAGAACTTGTTGGAATCCAAAACTGACCATGAAATTACCGATTCGGATTATGTTGAGTTGGTGCAAGAATTGGAAAAGCATTTCTTGAGCGCGGTACAAAAAAATTTGCGTATGCGCACTTTTGCAAACCCCCTCAAGAATATACGCATGATCATGCCAAATTATTCCCGATCAGACACCATAGGTGAGTTGTACGAATACCATATTTACCGGCCACTGATAAATGTGGGTAATCGTCGCATACGGATGAGTGATCTATTAATTCAGCCAAGGGGGGTAAAACAGTCTTTCCATCCATGTGATACCGTGAACGGTAACCCCGGACGTAAACACAAGGTACCAGTATTTATGATTAATGCTGCCAGTTTGAATTCTGGTCATAATTGGTACTTTACAGCCATGAGTATGGGAGAAATTCCTCCACGGAATTTAACTTTCCGTGATATCGATAAAAGGGATCGTTATCGGCGCATGCGCTATGACGAGATTACCTCGAGGAGCCCCTACTTTCTATTAGGTAATGCCGTGGCTGCATCAGCGGGTGTGCCTGGGATATTCCCACCCATGGCTATTTCCAATTTATACAAAGATCGTCGCGTGCAACTTGTTGACGGAGGTGTTTATGACAATCAGGGGATTGCAAGCTTATTAGATCTTGATTGCGTATGTAGTGATTTTATCGTCAGCGACGCATCCGGCCAAATTGATGCAATTGATAAACCTCGAACTGATCTGTTATCGGTACTTTTCTCGAGCAGCTCAATTTTGATGAGACGTGTGCGTGAGGAGATAGTCAATAATCTAATGCAGACTCAGGATAAACGCGTTGCTTATTTCCATTTAACGCATGGTTTACCCGCAAGAAAGATCGATTGGGCGCCTAGCGACAAAATAGAGATAGAGGCAGATTATTCGACTTCCCAGTTTAATGTTTCGGAGGAAGCACAGCGTGCATTGTCAAAAATCCGTACAGATTTAGACTCCTTTACTGATGTAGAGGCTGGCTGCCTGGAAGCGGACGGTTATCAGATGTCGAAATCGGAACTTCTAAAATTGAAACCCTATATATCATCTTCATCTCTACAAGGAAACTGGCAATTTAGTCAGTATCAACCGCTGCTAAAAGCAGGCGATCCTAAAACGGTCAACCAGTTGGAGCAGGGCCACTACCGATTTTTCAAGCCACTCATGTATGTAATTAAGAGAGCTACAGGTATTAAACAGTCATTGGGTTTACTGATAGTGAGCTTGCCAGTTATTCTGAGTCTTTTCCTCATTTTATTTCTTATTCATCACGTTCTGGAGAATATACTAGGTATCAACATTTGGAAGATCATTACTGATCAAGAAAGCTTCCAGCAATTCATGTTTGAGGCAGCACCCACCATTTATTTGTTTTTGGTGTTATTTATTCTATCGAAAACTGCTGATGTACTCCTCAAAGGAAGTGGTAAATGGATTAATATCTTCTACAATGTATTGAGGGCTCCAATGAAACTTATCACTGGTTTATTCGTTCGTATTATTTTTCCTGTGATATTTGCTATACCGATTAATATCTATCTCTATACCGTTGACAGATACTTTATTAAGCGCATGTCCTCTAAAAAATAGTACATAGAAATTGGAAGAAATCGTATATCAAGAATGATTGTTTGAATTTGGTCTGATGTTATCGAAGACGTTTCGTAATGGCACCAGGGTGGATTAGGTATTTTGAACTATTGTTGTCCACTCGGCATGCTTTTATGTTACTGGATCACTTTTCCCGAAAAGGAGATGTAGATCGTGAATATAAGACATATATACCTCAGAATGGAGGCAGTACCAAACTATAGTCCTGTTGCCCCAGACGATGCGGAACATCACAAGCACCGTCTTGATTGCATGAGAAACATGGAGCATACAGACGCGACTATTCAACAAGCAGAAGTAGATCGACGCTCACTGGATGCCTTAGCCTACCGTGAATACCTCGATGCCGCCCACGCAGCAGTAAAAAATACACCACTCATTGCTGCAGATATCAATGCAGTGGTGCTGATCGCGCCGATTGCGGTGACGCACCACACCGATGCCGGACAGCGTTATATTAAATTGCCCATCCACTCCCGTACTGCCACCACCGTGGAAACCGTAGCACCGGCACATGGAAATATCGCACCACCCGGATTCTACATGCTCTTTGTAGTGGATAATCAGGGAATTCCGTCAGAGGCAAAGTTTGTAGCGATTTCTTAGTTTTGTAGTTGACGTAGGAAGAAGATAGTACCAATGTGACGTAAACCACGACAGCCATAGATAAGGAGATATTCTTATGGAAAAAAGATAAGAATAAATTTTTACTGCAGAAATCGAGCAAGATACATGGCACGAAATTTAAATTAAGCGAGGTGATTATCATGAAACAACCTAATATGATCAAGCTCTTCTCCATTTTTTTCGGATTATGGTTCTGGTTCAATGCCTTCGGCATGCAGCAAATCGCTCAAGCAGAAACAGCAATAACGAAATACTCGAATACGATCAAAACTGAATATCAGTATGCCGCAAAAGTTGTATGTTCATTATTGCTACCGCACCAGGATGGCAGTTTGGCAAGAGGCACGTACCGTACAGCCGTCAATATTCATAACCCTACCAATAAAAAAATCACTATTGCAGCTAAGGTGGCGCTCGCAACACAGTTTGGTTCCGAGGCAGGTCCCTTTAGTGTTACGCCGTTCAAGGGAGCTACTTTGCAACCAGATGGTGCAGTTGAAATAAATTGCTTTGACATCGCGGGCTATTTTTGTCCGATTGATGGCGTTTGTGTGGATTTTGCGTTCCTGGAGGGATTTTTGGTTGTGAAAAGTCCCGTTCCGCTGGATGTTGTAGGCGTATATACCGCTAGACATACCGATGGAGATGTTGAATCGATCGATGTTGAAACAGTTAAACCACAACAGATTCACGATTCCGTTAAGCTGGGAGCAGCAGAACCAGCCAAGCAGGGAGAGGGAAAACGCATTGACTATCCGCCTAAAGGAAGTCCTGCTTACAGTGACCAGAAACCGAAACAAATGTGTGGTGGAATTGCCGGTTTTCTATGCCCTGAAGGTATGAAATGTGTCGATGATCCTGCAGATAATTGTGATCCTGCTAAAGGAGATGCCGATTGCGCGGGCATCTGCGTAAAATAACTGCAAGTAGGCATAAAAATTAACCCCAACAATAACGGAGACTGTCTCTGTGTTGCTGGATTGTCAAGGACAAGGCGCTATGAAACTATTTGCTGTAGTGCTGATGATGGCTGTTTCGATGTTCATTCAGAGAAGCCCCGCAGCAACGTCTCAGGCGACTTTTAATTTGAAAAACATGACTTGCTACATTACGTTAGCAGACACAAAAAATTGCACAGGAATACCGACGCTTCATTCTGGTGTACTGGCTATTTCGGAAGACGGCACTTTTAAGCTGGAGGCTCGGTACGAAGGATGCTTTATGGTTGAGAACGTAACAAAATCAGGAAAATATGAGGCCTCTCCTTTTGAAGAGATAATGAGTCTTGAACTCCTGACTACCAAGATAACAGGAATGAGAGATACGCCATTAGATTTTCCGAGAACACTGGGATTCGCAAATTTAAATTACGATAAGTTGGATGGATACTTTATAGACCTGTCAGCTGTGATTCGCGCGCGTGGGCGTCATACAGATAATATCAGCACTTCGAAACTGCAATGCGCAGGAGATCACTAACATAGCAAGAAAATGCTGCTCCTTTACCGGCTTGTTAAAAGTTGCAGCGGCTAAGCTGGTAAAGACTAAAGGTTAAGTAAAAGTTCTTTTTTATATGAAGGATAGATCAATTTTCATTATTTAAAAAAGGAGTTCATAACATGGCACACCATAAAGAAATTTTTGAAGGTCGCACTATCGAGATAAAAGACGGCGTCAACTTGTCGATTAATGGGAAGGAAATTGATTGCCATCATGATAGGGTAAAAAATAAGTTTTATTCGAAATATCTACCCTATACCCAATATGATTCGTTATTAGAGCTAGCAAGAGAAATCGCTAAGCACGCCGCCGAATTTTCCCATGCAAAAGACTAATTCAAGCAGACTAAGAGAAGGAGGAAGTTCTCATGGCTATCAGAAAAGATGCAAATACTCTGACTGCTGCTGAACGAGCAGAATTCGTTACCGCCATTCAAACTTTAAAAGCCGAAGGCATCTATGACCGATTTGTTCTCAGGCATGCAAACGCCAGTATGGGTGATATTCATCGATGTCCTGCCTTCCTGCCCTGGCACCGCCGTTTTATTTTTGATCTTGAACTGGAACTTCAGCGTGTTTCTGGCAACCCAAATTTCGGAATACCCTACTGGAACTGGCCATCGGGAGGAACGAATGCCTCCATGTGGAATGACGACTTGCTCGGGGGAAATGGGGACGCTGGTGGAGTCGTTCGCACTGGGCCATTCCGAGCTGGCCAATGGACTGTTATCAACTCCAGCGGATCGCCAGCTGGTCCGTTGATGCGCGAATTTGGACAGAACGGGCTGCCAACCTTACCCTCTCAAGCGGAAATCGATCAAGTTATGGCCATCACGCCATATGATGTACCTCCATGGAACACGAACAGTAATCCAAGCTTCCGTAACCAACTGGAAGGCTGGATTGGCCCCAACCTCCACAACCGTGGCCATGTCTGGGTCGGTGGCTCTATGCTGCCGATGACTTCGCCGAATGATCCGGTCTTCTTCATGCATCATTGTATGGTCGACAAGATCTGGCATGAGTGGCAATTACGCTTCCCTAATCAAGGCTATCTTCCAGCAAATGGTGGTCCTTTTGGACAAAACCTAACCGATCCTATGGGTAGTACCCCTTCAGGACAAATCGGGTCGCGTCCTATCGATGTCCTTGACAGTGCAGCCTTGGGTATTATTTATGACAGCGCAGCCCCTCAGCCTCAGCCTCAGCCTCAGCCTCAGCCACTTCTCATTGTGGTTGGAGCCAATCCAACGCAGGCTGATATCTCAACACCGGGAGAAGCTGACGTTTTTCGCTTCGACGTCCCGACCTTCGGTCCCCATACGATGTTCACCACCGGACCATCCGATACTTTCATGACGCTCTTTGGCCCCAATGATCGGAATGTCGAAGTGGCTTCAGATGATGATGCAGGTGAAAATTTTAATGCACAAATCACGCGGAATCTCTCTGCGGGTACTTACTATCTGCGTATTCGTCTTTATAGCCCGAATGCCACAGGAAATTATGCGGTTGGCGTACGCTCCGATGGAGCTGGCCCCAGCCCCATTCCCGAACTTATTGTAGATGGAGTGAGTATCAATGCAGCTATTTCTGCAGCGAATGAAAGCGATGTGTACCGATTCAATATAACGACTGAAAATACCTATACTATTGAAACAAGTGGAGCAACGGATACCTTTATGACCTTGCACGGGCCGAATAGCCAGATACCGGAAATTGACAGAAATGACGACGGAGGGTCTTCCTTAAATGCTCGAATCCGTCGCCAGATGTCGCCTGGTGAGTACTTCATTCGTGTAAGACACTTCTCGCCCTTAGGGACTGGGTCCTATTCCATTCGGGTAATCCGAGGGTGATATTGGGAGCGATAGAAAAATATAGGTGGGGCAGCGAGTTTCGTTTGATCTTGAGTCTGGATTGCCCGTCCAATGGCTTATCTTTACCTATAAACTATTTTCAGTAGTAAGGGGGTGATATAGAAAATTCGCCGAAATTGCACAACAAAGTATAACTTAAAGCCTTTAATCGGCACCCAAAAACATTAAACTGAAAATATTTATAGGCATTATTTTTATCAATGAAGCAACGATGAGATTGCCATACCGAGCGCGATAGACTCAACTTGTCAATCTATAAAACTGTAGCCACATCGTCGATGGAAAGAGGGAAAAATATGGCACTTGAATATGTTATCGTGACTTTTCCGACACAACGGCTGGTGTATATCGACAACGTGAGTAGCGGTCATACTAATGAGAAGCTGCGCGTGGATACCGGCACTCATGTATTCGATCTGGGCGAATACGCCAATTATGAGCCCAGATCGCAGGAAGTGCTGATCGCAGAAACAACAGTATCCGATCCAATCCAAATCATTTTTACCAAAAAGCTAGGCGCCTAATGGTCACGCAATATTACCAAGGTATGGCCATTCTCATTTGCACGCTGCTGCTGGCAGCATGCTCGTCCTTTCCTCCTAATCCTCCGCTTGCTAAATACGATCCGGCTGCCGGCTACCGATTCGATCAGCTGGAGCAAGGTACGAACAGCGACGAATTATTCGTTATCCTCAGTTTCTCAGGTGGCGGCATGCGGGCAGCGGCTTTGTCTTTCGGCGTAATGGAAGCTCTACGTGATACGCTGATTGACTGGGATCAACGCAAGGTCTCACTCCTGGATGAGGTAGACGTGATTTCCTCTATTTCTGGCGGCAGCTTTCCAGCGGCATACTATGCACTGTATGGCTCGCGGATCTTTGACGAATTTCCAGATAAATTCCTTTATCGCCCAATTCAGTCAGATCTGCTCATGCAGTTTTTTCGACCCTATAATCTAGTTAAACTCGCATCGCCGAGTTTCGGGCGCAGCGATCTGGCTGCCGAATTCTACAACCATAAAGTATTCAGTGGCGGCACTTATGCCGACGTGATCAAGCGTGGTCGGCGTCCTTTCGTCATTCTGAATGCGACTGATATGAGCAAAGGCACGCAGTTTTCCTTCGTTCAGGATCAGTTTGATTTGCTTTGTTCGAACTTAAGCGGAGTACCGCTGGCACGGGCCGTTGCTGCATCTTCAGCGTATCCAGGAGGGCTCACGCCACTTACTTTTCAGAACTACGCCGGATCATGCCAATACCGACAGCCGAAGTGGGTCGAGCTTGCTGCAAAAGACCACGCCTCACGCATCAACCCTCGCCGCACAGCGCGTGCCGAGGAGCGACTATCGTTGACGGCTGAAGGAGCCGAGCGGCGCGACTATATCCACCTAACCGATGGCGGTGTGGCTGACAATCTAGGCTTGCGCGGACCACTGATGGCTATCACCTCTACCAACTATTCATGGAGCGTGTTGCAGATGCTAAATGATAAAAAAGTAAACAAGCTGGTGGTCATCACAGTCAACGCCGCTACAGATCCCGCCACGAAGCGCGACAAAACGCCAAATATTCCTGGGCTTATCGATACGCTCACAACTGCAGCAACGGTTCCGCTGGATAATTATTCTTTCGACACACTGGAGCTTCTCACTGCTACCGTGAGAGAGTTCAACCAAGAGGCACAGCTCATCGAGAGCTGCGAAAAACTTGCGGCAACGAAGGGCGAGCAATGTGCGCTGGATATACAGATGCCGCATCGTGTCAAACTGTTCCCAGTGCGAATATCATTCGATTACATCAGCGATGCCGAGGAGCGCGCCTGGTTCAAGAACATTCCAACCAGCTTCGAATTGCCGCGCAAAACCACCGACCGGCTTCGGGCTATTGGTCGTAAGCTGCTCAGCGAGGATCCCTTCTTCAAGAAATTGATGCAAGAACTTCAAATTTGTTTGTCGAGCAGCAAGGATATTTGTTGATTCGTTACTATAGTACCCGCCAGAAAACCTCATTTTTTTACGAAGGGTCTACCCGCTTTTTAAGTAGCGCGAATGAAATGCTGTGCGGCGATTGGCGTAAAAAAGCTTCTGGCTGGACTTTTCGGCAACTATTACAAAAAACAGGCTTTTTGTCTGAAGTTTGATCTGTTTATCGCGACCTATGAAACCAGGTACCCAAAGGCTGCACTGACATTACAAAAGGATCGTGAAGAGCTGCTGGCATTTTATGATTACCAGCAGCTCATTGGCAAAGCCTGAGAACAGCAAATCCGATTGAATCGACCTTTGGTACGATACGTCATCGGACAAAACGATCAAAAGGATGCCCAACTCGTGAAGGCATGCTGCACATGATATTCAAACTATCGGAATGCGCAGAGAAAACTGGCGAGAGCAACGTGGATTTGAACATCTTGCCGAGTCACTATGGGAGTGAAATATCTTGAGGATTCTTCTGAACCGAACTGTCCGGCCTGCCATGCAGATCGCCCTTATCGTTGGGGGCGGCACCAAGCAGGGTTACAACGTTCTCGCTGTTGCGCGTGCAAGCACATATTCACGGCCATTCCGGGAACCTCTTTGGCTCGTCTACGGTATAGGAACAGTGGTTGAATTACAGCGCAACGTTGATTGAAGACTTGCCCGTGCGAGCGGACGTCAGGCGATGCGGAATAGACAAAAATACCAGTTTTCGCTGGCGTCATCGGTTTCTGACTTTGCCGGTAACTACTACAGCCAATCGCTGGACTCCGGCCGCTCTCGAACGAGAAAATCAGTTTCAACGTTTAATGCAGACACGGCTTAAAATTTTGCCATGAGGTAATGATCAGTTCAGCTTTAATAGCTGATAAACTAAACACTTTAATCTATACCTAGAATAGCATACCACTCCTTGCGAGGAATGCCTTGAAGGCGCCAGTGTGCTTACTTTGCCGTTTATCTATCTATTTGTCGACGCATGCTCAGTACTTTAACTTATCTTCTTGCCGCAACGCTTTATGGATTGGCTGGATGGTATTTTTGGCGCGCAACAAACAGGCAGGTACCTGAAACACAAATCCGTGGGGCAAATGTCAAATCAGCACAACTCATGTTGTTGGTACCGCTGGTGCTGCATGGTTCGATTCTTTATCAGTCGATCTTTGTGGATGGGTTGCTCAGTTTTGGCGTGGGGAATGCGATTTCAGCAATTGTCTGGTTTGCCGCACTTATCTATTGGCTGTCCGGATTTTTATCTGCGCTGCAAGGTTTGCAGAATCTGATAACGCCCATTTCGTTCATTGCCGCAGTGGCGGTTTTGATGCCACTTCTGTTTCCAATTGCACATCCTCTGACGCATACCAAGCTTGTGGTATTTAAGGCGCACTTGCTGGCAGCAATGCTCGCCTATGGTTTTTTCACAATTGCCGCACTGCATGCATTGCTGATGACTGCACTGGAACGTCATCTGCATCAATCTACAGGATCATCATTATTCAGCCGCCTGCCGCCGCTGCTGGTCATGGAGAAAATGCTGTTCCGGCTGGTCTGGGTCGGTTTCATTCTGCTGAGTCTGACATTATCCAGTGGTATTTTTTTCTCACAAGAAATATTCGGACAATCACTAACCTTCACGCATAAAACCCTGTTCGGCATCATTTCCTGGGTTATTTTCGCAGCACTGCTTGCAGGTAGACATTTTTACGGCTGGCGGGGTCGCACCGCCATTCGCTGGACACTGACCGGGTTCGTCATCCTACTGCTTGCCTATGTCGGTAGTAAATTTGTGTTGGAAGTTATTCTGAGTCGGTAACTCCTACCGGTGAAAAAATCTAAATCAGCAGCCGATCACGCGATATACCAAGCCAAGGTGCTGACCCCATTCGCAGTATTGGGCATCAAAACCGATGCGGAGTGGCTAACGGACATCAACTATCTGCCACTGGATACACCCGTGCTACCACCCGTCAACGAACTAGCTGCTGAAGTTTTTCGCCAGCTGCAAGCCTATCTTCAAAACCCGCGCATAACGTTTGATTTGCCCATGCACATCAGCGGCACACAACATCAACGAAGAGTCTGGCAGCAGATTCAGGCGATTCCATCTGGCGCAACCCGCAGCTATGCAGAATTTGCCAGCCTGCTGCACAGTAGCCCGCGTGCCGTTGGACAGGCATGTGGCGCGAATCGATTACCGATTGTAATTCCCTGTCATCGCGTCATTGCCAAGAACGGTAAATTAGGGGGATTCATGCATGCCAGTGAGGGCATGCCACTCATGATCAAGCAATGGCTGCTGTCGCATGAATACGAATGAGTATAGCTGAAGACAATGCCAGATTGCTCGATGAGTTTACCGATGCGCTATGGCTGGAAGATGGTCTGTCGCGCAATACTATCAACAGTTATCGTACAGATTTACTAAAATTGAGCAGGTGGCTGATTGAGAATCTCCATACAGATGGGGGGTTTTCCAGTGTCACACAGGCAGATCTGCTGGCTTTTTTGTCGAGCGGAATCGTGCAAGGTGCCAAGGCGAGCACCGCAAGCCGTGCGCTTTCCTGCATGCGGCGTTTCTACCGGTATTTGCTGCGGCAGGGCAAAATCAAGCTGAACCCGACCCTCAATATTGATAGTCCCAAGATTCCCCGTTATCTGCCCGAAACCCTGTCTGAAGCAGAAGTCGAAATGCTGCTCGCCGCTCCTGATATTCAGCTGCCTTTGGGGCTGCGTGACCGCGCCATGCTGGAACTGCTCTATGCCACCGGACTGCGCGTCTCTGAACTAGTCGATTTACAGATTTCGCAGGTACGGCAGGATATGGGAATCGTGCATATTCTGGGTAAGGGTAACAAGGAGCGCCTGGTACCGCTTGGTGAAGAAGCACTGCACTGGCTGATGCAGTATTTGCAGCAAGCGCGCCCGGATATACTCGGCGACAAACATAGCAGCAAGCTTTTTGTAACAATTCATGGTGCAGCTATGACCCGCCAGGCATTCTGGTATCTGATCAAACGCCATGCGTTACGAGCGGGTATCGACAAACCCCTCTCGCCACACACCCTGCGCCATGCATTCGCTACTCATTTACTCAACCATGGCGCGGATTTGCGGGTGGTACAGCTTTTGCTCGGCCACACTGACATCTCCACCACGCAGATTTATACGCATGTTGCAAGTGAACGACTCAAGCAGTTACATGCCAAGCACCATCCGCGCGGATAGCGGCGGTTTATTGGGGACGGAGGGTTTTCGGGCGGGCACTAACTAGCAGCCAGCCTCGCTTCAATCTCCGCAAATGTCTTGGCAACTTCTGTTGGGATAATGGTCGTACCCAACTGTTTCTCAATCTGAGTCAATGAAAAAATACCACAGATCGTCGGGGGTATGTCATTCACACCCTTTTCAATCACCAGCGCATGCTGTCTGCCGCTCTCGCGTAAGCTGGAGACAACATCACCCACCTTGGCACGTGCCACTTCTTCAATCGCGATCGCTTCCAGATTATTAAGAGGCGTCATAATATCGGATACCAGAATTTCATTATGCTTGACACGCCGCTCTTGGATAAAACGCAGTGGCTTCTCGCCAAGAATATCTGATGCAGTAATAAGTCCTATCAGCGTATGGTCCTGATTCACTACAAATAATGAACGCACGCCGTGTTGCATCATATAGGCATTGGCTAATTCCATAGCCACATTTGGCGCAGTGATGGCGGCATTAACCTGCCGAAAATTAGTCATTACATCCAGTGCCGGCGATTCCAGAACTACATGTTCAGGCGCAGGCGCTTGAAATATTCTAACAGTACCCGTTAGATTCTGTGCGGGCAGGGGGTGATAGTTACTCGTCATGTCATTCTCCACCGCTGGTTGATAGGTGTATAGGAAAAATAAACTACCTTTCCCATGCCCTCTGAATGTACTGAAAGCTGGCTCGGTTGTCAAACACGGTGATAATCGATCAAAAAATGACGCGGATTCAGCTTTGAAGTACAACGCCTAATGGTGGTTTGGCGTAGCACACTGCCTTCCCGAAGAAGACCTCAAACGGGATTCTGAATCCAAGCATTTTGCGTAGTCGATGGTTGATTTATCTACTGCCCGCTGTACTTGTTCCTGGGCAGCTTCGGCCAATTCCATTCCCTTGGGGAAATATTGTCGCAGTAGTCTATTGCTGTTCACATCCAAGCCACGTTCCCATGAGTGGTAGGGATGGGCGAAATCAACATCCGCATCGAGTTCCGCCGCGATGGTTTCATGCTCCGCAAACTCTTTCTCGTTGCCGAATGTCATGGTGTAGCACTTGCCTTTATGGGAGTACCAGTAGCCGCGTTACTGGCGCCGCCACATCCGATGCATGTTTGTCAGGCACCTGGGCTGCCAGAATGTAGCGCGACCTCCTCTCGGCTAATGTGACCAATGTGCCTCAGTGGTTCTTGCCGATCGCGGTGTCGCCTCCCCAGTCGCCTATGCGGTTCTTCTGATCCACAATCACCGGATGCTCGTCAATGCGTGCCCGGCTTTTGATCGTGCCCCGGCGTTCTTGACCACTCGCGTAACGTTTCCTGCATAGCTTTTGACAGCACAAGTGTCGCCATAGGTCGCCACCACGGCGCTTGTCTGCATAAATGTGCAGTAGATCAATTCATGGCTGATCCGCAGCCCGCTCTTCCAGAGCAAGCCGCTGAGACGCTCGTTCCGCAATTCCTGCGCCTGCCTGGGACGCCAGCCACGCAGCCCCTTGTCCCGCCCAAATTCACGGGAAATCGTCAACTTGTGCACGCCCACTTCATCCGCAATTTACGATTGGCTCAAACCTGCCTTCTTCAAGCCAGAAATTTGGTATCGTTGCTCAGTGGTGAGCTGCTTGTAGTGCTTCATCTGTGCTCCGTTTTTTTTGTAATGTTTGCCGAAAAAGTCCAGCCAGAAGTTTTTTTTACACCTATCGTTGTGTCGTATTTTATTTGCGCTGCTTAAAAAACAGACAGCGCTCTCATAAAAGATGAGGTTTTCTGGTGGGCACTAAATTGGCGCACAAGTCGGTGCAAAGCCGCACCGTGCATTTTTAGGGGCACCATCAAATCTAGTCTACCTGAAACAGCCGTTGAATTAATCATCTATCAGAATATGTCCAAATAATGCAAATATCCCGATCGCTATGCCGGTAAAAAACTGCGCGTGCACCAGATAGGAAAACTGTTTCAGTTCAGCAGGACTATAACGCCAGGTCAGAAACAGACCAAACAACCCCTGCCATACAACCAGAATCAGAGCAGCCGGGAAAAAGAGAATATGCGTATATCTGGAAAACCCTATCAGGGCTATATGGAGCAGAATAACCGAGATAGCAGCGATCCCGACAAAAACATGTGTGCGGTTTAAAACTACAAGCAACTGATTTAAAAATGAAGAATTCATTGGCGGTAAGCAGTCCGGTAGCAATCGTTTCGCCAGCTTTCCCTCTCCCAGCATAAGCTTTAAGAAAGTACAGAAATAAATAAAAATCAGGATAACCAGAGCAGCGTTACCGAAACCCTCACCAATTTCAGCCATGAAGGTTTCTTTTTCTTCTATCACCGGGTAAACCGAATAGGCATACATGAAATAAGCCAGGGAAGCCCAAAATATAATGGCTGTATAGATCAGGATACCTTTAATCGGTCTTAAGGATTGCCACATACAAATTCGTTTCCTGGCCCGAACGCTGTCCACATTTTTTAACAAACAACTCATTGCTGGTATACGCATTCTGCCCGACAATCACCCCTCTGCAGTAAACAGGCAAATCAGGAGCGGGGCGAGCATTCCCATCAGTCCATTCCTGATTTGCCGTTTTCTGCTACACGGTTGATTCAGCCCGACCGTTTTCTTCCCTCCCAGAAAGCAAAAATTCCCACTAGGAACAGCGCAAGCATGCCCGGTTCAGGCACGCTTTGTGACTGACCTTCACCAGCCAACTGAAAGGAAAGCTCCGCAGTTTCATCAGGAAACCAGCCCTGACTATCACCAAAAAAACTCCCCAATTGCCCGAAACCGCTACCCAATGATCCGACCGTCCAGAACCACTCTTCTGCCTCTTGTGAAATGGACAGAAAATGTGTGTCAGCTGTCAACGTGAGAGCTGAGTCGAGCGTCTGTTCAAAACGGAAAATATCCCGGTTTTCATTATCAATATCGAAGGTTGCGGTTTTGGCAATTGATCCAGCCAAATTTGTCCAACTTCCGAGGCTAGTACCAATTCTAACCAGAAAATCATCGGCGCCGGCATCTGATCCCCACCATACGATAGAAGTTAGATTTACGGCGCCCGGCAGAACAAATGACTCGGCATTCTCGTAACCACCGTTGACACTGGATAAAAAGCCATCACTATTCGCAAGATAGGGTTGGTTGACCAGTACCGCACTAGTGGCGAGCGGGTTGAAACCAAACAGCAGCATACTCAGCGCGACGGTGGAAAAAAAGTACTTTGGGGCATTGCGTAAATTGATCATGATTAATCCTTTTAAGTTGTACTGATTACACACTATTAAAATAGAAGACACCACACTTCAAACTAGAATTCACCTCCTCAGATCAGCCATGCAGACTGCTCTGAGGAGGTGACATTCAGCAAAATTACCCGATATCACCGACACCAACCAGCGAGATTTCAAATGTTGGCTCGATCCAGTCGATCAGATAATCGCTGCCATAGAGCTTGCCACTCGCATCCGCAAAAATATCGGTTGCAAATTCGCCGCTGGTAGAAGCAAGCCCGCCAAAGCTAAACTCGCCACCATCATATGCACCGGCGTTGAATTCCACTGCGGTAAATTTGGCTTCCGAAGCAACACTGACCAATTGTTTGCCATTTGATGTATCCGCTACAAATGTCGTTTCACCGACAACATCACCATCCGCATCAAAGAGGCGCAACCGGCCGGATTCACTGAATATGCTGCTCTCATCGTTACTAAACAGACGACTGAGGCTGACAGTGACTGCCGATGCCGCCTGCGTGAATTCAAAACGCAAGGTCTCGGTACCATCCAGTTCCTGTGCAATAGAACTGGTAGCCACACTGCGGCCGCTGACACCAAGATCGCCCGCATAAAGATCACCACCCGCCAGAAACTGCGTACTCAGAATGCCAGGTGTTACCGCTGACCAGGCTTCATTTGGATTGCCTGCATCCGCCTTATGCACAATCGTGTCAACAACCGGGTCAGACCAGGCATCGACCAATTGGGCGATCTTGGTAATCCGCATCGGTGCATCCCCGATACGAACGGTCTCCACAACCACATCATCATTCACCTGAACTCCCAGACTGCCTGCATTGGTATGTGTGCCATCTTCATCCACGAGGTCCACGCTGATGGTGTTGTTGCCCGGATCTGCATAGGCATGCGTCACCTGACCTGCATTGCTGAATGTATCACTGCTGCCATCGCCCCAGTTGACGATATAGCTCGTCACGGTGTCCTGCCCCGGATCGGTGACTGCACCCAGATCAAGCGTGTAGCTTGCACCCACGTTCACGCTGTCCGCTCCGTGCAGGGCAATTACCGGCGCTACGTTGTTGACGCCGAGCTGGAATTGCTGGGTATCGCTGTCACCCGCTACATCGGTAACGGTGACGCTCACGTTGTGGCTGGCATCTCCATCGGCGAGCAGGCGACTGATGTCGAAGCTGCTGACGCCCGCCTCAACGCTGCCGGTTTCGGCCGCCGAGCCATCACCCCAGTCAACACTGTAGGTCCAGCCATCGTTACCGCTGTCCTCGCCATCACTGAACGTGATGCTGCGGCTGAAGACGCTGCCTTCATCAAGGGTGGCATTGCCCCCCGCATTGACGCTGACATCGGCAGGCGGAATACCGACCGCTATCGTCAGACTGCCTGCATTGGTATGTGTGCCATCTTCATCCACGAGGTCCACGCTGATGGTGTTGTTGCCCGGATCTGCATAGGCATGCGTCACCTGACCTGCATTGCTGAATGTATCACTGCTGCCATCGCCCCAGTTGACGATATAGCTCGTCACGGTGTCCTGCCCCGGATCGGTGACTGCACCCAGATCAAGCGTGTAGCTTGCACCCACGTTCACGCTGTCCGCTCCGTGCAGGGCAATTACCGGCGCTACGTTGTTGACGCCGAGCTGGAATTGCTGGGTGTCGCTGTCACCCGCTACATCGGTAACGGTGACGCTCACGTTGTGGCTGGCATCTCCATCGGCGAGCAGGCGACTGATGTCGAAGCTGCTGACGCCCGCCTCAACGCTGCCGGTTTCGGCCGCCGAGCCATCACCCCAGTCAACACTGTAGGTCCAGCCATCGTTACCGCTGTCCTCGCCATCACTGAACGTGATGCTGCGGCTGAAGACGCTGCCTTCATCTATATTCGCACTATTTCCGACGTTCACCTTGACCCGCCCCGGAGCACCTGGAGCATTACCATCAATAATAGTGATCGTTCCAGTTGCACCAGCTGTTCCATTGGCAATCGCGGCAGTTGGTGTAACCGTTAACGTGAAGGTTTCACTTGGTTCATCAATGGCATCGCCAATGACAGGAATCATCACGGCAGCAAGTGTCTGCCCGGGCAGGAAGGTCACCGTTCCTGTTTGTGACGTGTAATCCTGTCCTCCAATCGCAGCCCCATCCGCCGTTTGATACTGGAAAGTCAGTGTTTGATCGGACGGACGAGACAGATGAATGGCACTGCAACTTCGCGCGCCACGCCATTTGCCCCTTCAACGATTTGCGCATTGCCGATAAACAGTCCAAGATTGTTATCTGCGCCATCGTCATCAAGAATAAAACCGATCGCCTGCAGCGTATTCACTCCGTCCGGAAACACCGCATTTTTGGAGTTGAACAACTCCAGCACCACGCTTTCATCCACTTCGTCAGTGCTATCACCTGCAACGGTAATATTGATCGTGGCGCTGCTTTGCCCAGCACGAATGTAGACAGTGCTCGCTTCTTCCGTATAGTCAATTCCTCCCGTTGCCGTACCCATTCCATCAAGCGTCCGATAGGGAATCTCCACTGTCGTGGTCGCCGGTTCCGACAGCGTCACGACAAATTCCATCTGCCGGCTGCTGCTCGCACCCTCTATCGTTCTGCCACCGGAAAGGCTGATTTCCGGCAGCGAACTACTGGTGTCATCATCCAGAATGACGGCAGTGCCAACCGCACCCGTCACACCGTTGGCAATCGCGGCAGTTGGCGTGAACACCAGATTGAAAAATTCGTTCGCCTCCGCAACCGTATCGCCGATTACCGGCACAGAGACAGCTTTGACCGTTTCACCCGGCAAAAATGTTACCGTACCCGCCTGCGCCTGGTAATCCTGCCCGGCTACGGCCGAGCCATCTGCAGTGGTGTAGTTCAGCGTAACCGAGTCAGTCGAAGGACGTGACAACTGCACTTCGAATACCGCCTGCTTGCCGCCACTGTTGCCTTCCACCACCTGCACCTGGCTGACAAACAGCGCCAGATTGCTGGCACTGCCGTCATCGTCCAGAATCACGCCTGTGGTGCGCAGGGATGGCGCGCCATCCGGAAACACCGCATTTTCGGGGTTGAACAATTCCAGCACCACGCTTTCATCCACTTCGTCGGTGCTATCACCCAAAACCGCAATATTGATCGTGGCGCTGCTTTGCCCGGCATAAATGTAGACAGTGCTCGCTTCTTCCGTATAGTCAATTCCTCCCGTTGCCGTACCCATTCCATCAAGCGTCCGATAGGGAATCCCCACTGTCGTGGTCGCCGGTTCCGACAGTGTCACGACAAACTCCATCTGCCGAGTGCCGCTCGCACCCTCTATCACTGACAATACTGATGCGATCCGGTCAATTGAGATCACCGGTGCAAGGGTATGCTGGTAGGCAGCCACTTCCTTTTCATGAAAAGGAAGTGGCGCATCAAAGGCGTGTGTATAGTGATCCAGATGCCAATTTTGGTATGCGCCGAGATTACCTATGGGCAAAGTTGACGAGGCTACTTTGGCTCCCGTCAGACACCCCAGTAACTGTAAAAAATCCCGACCGATTTCACCCGCAGCCAGCTGACAAGCGTAAATGGAGATTCCGGCATCTTCAGTTAAATCACTGCGCCAATCAGCCAGCTCCTGGCCATGCTGTTCAAGTGCAATGACATCGATTGACTGGCCGGCAAAAATAATTCTTCCTGGCTCGGCATGAGCAACAATCACCATTTCATCGACCGGCGCGTGCAAGGCAATTGCAGTGGATAGCTGAGTAATCGGATCGGAATCATTGCAAAGCGGTATGACTGTATAACCGGATTCAAGGCCAAACAGCAGGCTCTCCACATCAGCAACACCTGAATCGACAAATAATAATTTTTCCTGATTAGCAACGAACGTCAGCCATTCGAATAGAGTGCAAGGGCTGCGGAGTGGTCGAAGCAAATCGTTCGTGCAGTGAGCAAAGATCAAAACACCGGTTGAATCGGTAACTGAAAGCGGCAAGATAGCGAGCGACATACTTGCGGAAGTTGAAAGCATGGTAACAACCCGACAAGCTGGTCTTGAGATTGTCGAGGATAGTGTTGATCCACCGAAACTCGGGAGTCTCCTTTGGTTTGCGTCCGGCGATAACTGTAAAATGGTGGCTACAGCCAATTTTGGTGACGGCACCAAAGCAGGCCAAGGCATCCGAGAATACCGTGCTGCCGGGTGCCAGACAATCCTTTGCCCAGGCTGAAATTGCCTTTAGCGTAAATCCCGAGACTGGGGTAAGCCTCACGCGCAAAGGGTGATCATCTTCAGTCAGAGACACAGTGGCAACAATGGGCACCTTATTCTCTGAACCTCTACCCGCTTTTCCTCCCGCACGCTCTCCACCAAGATAAGCATCATCGACCTGGATTCTGCCATCAAGGACATAGCGCTCCTCACGATTAGCCATCGCCTGCATCAGTTTGTGATGTATCAACCATGCCGTAGGATAGCTCACTCCCAGCTGGCGCTTGAGCGCCAGGGATGACAAACCGGTCTTGGCCTGACTAACCAGATAAATTGCCAAGAACCAGACGGTCAACGGTAGTTTAGTGCCCTGAAAAACTGTCCCGGCAATCAATGAGGTCTGATGTCGGCAGGCTCTGCATTGAAAAACCTTGCGTATACCATCACGTATGACATAGTAAGCAGTACCGTTACAGCGTGGGCAGTGAAACCCATCCGACCAACGGGCAACTTCCAGCGCTTGCTCGCACTGCACCTCCGTACCAAAGCCCTTGAGAAATTCCAGCATCGACAGTCCAGATTGAAATTGAATTCGATTCATCGCCATGATCGATCACTCCTTGTATCATTTAACAGCCATGACTTTTATGTCGCAACAAACTCGTCAGACAAATCTTGCTGACGTTCGTTGCTAATCAGGT
>NZ_FMWO01000011.1 GCF_900103035.1 Nitrosomonas mobilis | reverse complement strand
CCAATGATTGGCGAGTTGTGCCCACCCCAACGTTCCAGCCATCTACGCCAGCCCAGGTAATTTTCCAGGTATTTGGTTGCGACCCCATGAAATCTTTTCATCCACTGTTTAAGTCTGCTGTCGTAGGCATTAACATTCTGGATATGGTAAACACCAGCAATGACTCGAATTCCAGCAGAGAGATTGACGGGGCGATGGGTAATTCCGAGGCTATGAGCCACAGACCGGTAGACGGCAGCGCCATCACTACAGAAAATGGCATCTTTTGCCAGGATAGCCCGCAAAGACGGCTCAATTGTCTTTTTATCAAGCGCATTCAACATGAAATCTGCTGTTGCACCAGAGCGGTCGCGTACTACCAGCACCGGCACCTGATCTTTGCCTGTGCCACGTACATGGATTTGCTTGCCGCGTTTACGCGGTGGACGATTCAGGTGACGTTGACCTTTGCAGGAAGAGGGAAAAAAGGTCTCATCCGCCTCAATGATTCCTTGCAAGTGGTTGGCTTTAGTAGCCGCCGGCAAAGTCAGGAACCGATGGCGCCAGCGAAAACTGGTGTTTTTGTCTATTCCGCATTGCCTGCCGCTAGCTCGCACGGTCAAACCTTCAATCAACGCTGCGCTGTAATTCAACCACTGCTCCTTATGCCGCAGACGGGCCAAAGGAGTTCCCGAAATAGCCGTGAATGTGTGCTTGCATAAGCAACAGCGAAAACGTTGCAACCCCGCCTGGTGCCCCCAACGATGAGGGCGATCCGCCTGGCAGACCGGACAACTCGGCTCAAAAGAATCCTCAAGATATTTCACAACCACAGCTTGTGGCTTCGCCTCGCTCAGATAATGTTTGGCCTGTTCTTTTTGACGACGATTAAGTTGCGATATCTTTTCCACCACTCCCGAAAATCAGTGGCTTCCATGACTATACCCTCCAGTCTTAAGGTTCCAGCCTATTCGACAAAAAGGTAGTTCCAACGTTTAATGCAGACATAGCCTTAAATTTCAGGGAAATTTCTGATAGATGGTTCTGGAAATTTGATGTATTGTTTTCACTAGCATCTGTTGCAGATGCGATTCGTACTATTCTTATCCAACGGGACGTGGAAGCCCCTACCATGACAGCCAAGGGTTTTAATCCGCTCAATCAATATAAACCAATAGCACGCTCCGCCGGATATAATAAATTGTTTCAACAGCGAGCGCAGGAAAATGCGGAAGTCTATCTTAGAAAAGCAAATGGCTCGATTTCTCTAAATGATTTTGATTCACTACGCGTCATCTTTGATATTACCGCGCCATCTAACGGAACTATAAACCTGATCATCTATCCCTATCATTCCCAAATACTTGCGCTTTTCGAAGAAACTGGATTGTGGCCCATATTTGCAGAATGGAAGCGGTTGCTGATCAATGAAATTTCTGTGGCACGAAAACGCCATTCTCACATCAACATCAAATTATACGATTTTAGTGGTTATTCGCGTTATAACTGTGAACGTATTCCATCATTGGGTGATCGTGAATCAGCTACTAATTGGTATTGGGAGGCCGGTCATTTCAAAAAAGCGCTTGGCGATATCGTGTTGGCTAGAATATTAAATATATCAACACCATTAGCGTTGACAGCTGATGGTAGCATGGATGGATTTCTTTCGCAGTTTGGTTTTGAGCTTGACGAATCCAATCTGAATGATAATGAGGAGCGTATCAGGCAGGAGCGTTCATTATGCATGCGTGATTATCCGGAGCTGTTTACAGAAACCAGGGCACTTGTTGCCGCTGTCCGTAGCAAAAATTAATCGGCAGACCGTTAACCTGCATACAAGCAAACTAGAAATCGCTTGATCAATATAATGGATAATGAATTGCGTTAATCGTTTTTAGGAATTTTCTACTTGTCACTAAAACTCTTGCTTGGATGCTTGTATTTTTTATTGACCACAATTCAGGTTTGTAATGCCCATCCCCATAACTGGGTGACTGTTCGTAGCGAATTCGAGTTGAATGACAGTGGCCACCTGGTGACCGCCAGCCAGGTCTGGCGGTTTGATTTTTTTTATTCTGCCATCCTGATTGCAGAATTGGCAAATGACTGGCAGCAGCCGTTGCCCAAGGCACTTGAGCTGGAAGCGCGTCGTATGGTGACGAATCTGAAGTCCTATGGTTATTTCTCGGTGCTCTCGATTGGTGACCGCGATATGGCTTTACCGATACCTGATCGTTATCGATTACAGGTGGTCAAGGATGGTGAGCAAGAATTTCTTGAGCTGAGTATGCATTTTCAGCTCAACCCACATTTGCTCTTGAAGGGTAACGAGCTGATCTGGTTGGTTTTTGATCCCACTTATTACATAGCTTACAGTCATGAAAGCGTGAGTAATATAGAAATTCGCCATCCCACTGGATGGCAATGCAGCAAGCAGATCAGAATGCCTGAGATTCAGGAAGAGTTGATTGCCTATGCGTTTTCACTGGATCGGACGCAGCGTGATACCGATGGTCTGGGGGAGGCGTTTGCCGAAAAGATTGTAATCAGGTGCGAGCCGCAGTCTTGAATCCATATTTCTGATGATTAGAAATAAAAGCTTATGGTTGGTGGCGGCATTCTGTTTGGGTGTATTGCTTGTCATTTTCCTGATTCCCTGGGCAACCCTGCTGGCAGCAATTGCTACGCTGCAGAAACAGCTGCATGTTGTGCTGACGGAACATGTTTCGCAGGTGGGAAATTCACCGTGGCAATATGGCTCTGGATTGATTCTGGTCAGCTTTCTTTATGGTATTTTTCACGCGGTGGGTCCAGGACATGGCAAGGCAATTATCGTAAGTTATTTGGGAACACAGAATCAGGAGCAGATATCGCATGGCATCAAACTGTCCTTCCTGGCAGCGCTTCTGCAGGCGGTTGTAGCAATTGTGCTGGTGACGGTAACGGCGCAATTGCTTGATCTGTCTATTGGCAGTGCTAGAAAGTATAGCCATAATCTTGAGCTTGCCAGTTATATCCTGATTGTTTTATTGGGAGGAATGATTTGTCTGCGCGCTTTACGGAATATGCATACCCTGCGTTTATTGAAATTGAAGCGCCTGCATCAGCATTTGGTGCCTGGAAGCGACCATGCGTGTGACTGTCAACATCATTATGTGCCTGAAACAGCACACGATAAGAAACAGCGTGGACTGGTCGTGCTATCAATGGGGCTGCGGCCATGTACGGGTGCCGTACTAGTATTAATGTATGCTTATGTCGTCAATGTCTATATTTTTGGAATCATGGCCACGTTTGCCATGGGCGTAGGCACTGGGCTTGCAGTTGCGCTGCTGGCGGTGGTGACTGTTTTGTGTAGAACGAGATTGCTGAAGTGGATGACAGGGCGGAATGGTAGAAGCTATGCACTGATACGATTCTTTGGCGCGGGATTGATGCTGCTCGGCGGAGCATTATTGCTGCTGCTGGGAGTAGCGTTGTTTACGGTGACTGATATCGTACCGGCTAGCCATCCATTGTTATGACCGGTAGACGCCTTAACGCCTCAATTGCAGGAATTTAAAGAGTTCTGTTATAGTGCTTTTTCGTAAACAATAATAAAGGAGTGTGTCATGCATATAGGCAAAATAGCCATTGCGATTATAGCGGCATTATCTATAAGCAGTTGTGCGGATATGTCGGCAACGCAGCGGAGTTCAGGGCAAGGTTCTTTGATTGGCGCGGCAACGGGCGCGGCAATTGGTGCGCTTGCTGGCGGAGGTAAGGGTGCGGCTATCGGAGCGGGTGCTGGTGCCGCCGTAGGAGCAGGTGCTGGTTATTTGTGGTCGCAACGCATGGAGGAGCAGAGACGACAGATGGAAGCTGCCACAGCAGGTACCGGGGTATCGGTGACACAAACGACGGATAACCGTCTGATGCTGAATATTCCAAGTGATATTTCATTTGATACCGGCAGTGCGCGTATCAAGTCCGGCTTTTTCCCAATACTCGACAGCTTTGCAATCAGCTTACAAAATAACCCCGGTACGCAGGTAACGATTATTGGTCATACTGATAATACCGGCAGTGATGCGATCAACAACCCCCTTTCAGTTAATCGTGCAGCCAGTACGCGTGATTATCTGGCCAGCAGGGGAGTGCCTTACCAACGTATCCAGATTGATGGACGTGGTTCCTATGAACCAGTTGCACCGAATAACACCTCGGCCAGTCGCGCCATGAATCGGCGTGTCGAGATTTATGTAACCGAATCGCGTTGAGCGAAAATTTTTATTTCTTTGTATTAAAACTAACTGGATTGTGATCAGGTTGTTATGACCGAAATAGAAACTGACAAAAAAGACAGGTGGGAAAAGGAATTGCTGGAGAAACTGATTTTTACTTCTCTACAGGAGCAGAGAAGAGCTCGTAACTGGAGTATATTTTTTCGCTTATTGACGTTCTCCTACCTATTTATTCTGTTTTTCTGGGCATTGGGCTGGTTTGACTCGGATGCGGTGAGTGTATCCGACAAGCATACGGCGTTGGTTGACCTGCGGGGGGAAATCTCTGCTGAAGGATTAAGCAGCGCGGAGAATATCAAGGCAGGGTTAAAAAATGCATTCAGGCACCGCAACACTGCCGGAGTAATTCTGCGCATCAATAGTCCTGGTGGAAGCCCAGTTCAGGCGGGTGCCATTAATGATGAAATACACCGGCTGCGGGCGCAACATCCAGATATTCCTTTTTATGCGGTTGTCGAGGATATCTGTGCGTCTGGCGGTTATTACATTGCGGTAGCCGCAGATAAAATCTTTGTAGATAAGGCGAGTGTGGTAGGTTCAATTGGGGTCATTATGAATGGCTTCGGTTTTACTGGCACACTTGAAAAACTGGGCGTGGAACGCCGCTTGCTAGCTGCGGGCGAGAATAAAGGTTTTCTTGATCCATTCTCGCCTGCTAGTCCGAAGCAGCGTCAACATGCCACCAGGATGCTCACGGAGATCCATCAGCAATTCATTAATGTCGTACAAAAGGGGCGTGGTGATCGTTTGCAGGATGACCCACAAATTTTCAGTGGAATCGTCTGGACGGGTGAGCAGAGTATTGCACTGGGATTAACTGATGCGCTGGGAGATGTTGACTATGTTGCGCGAGAAATCATTCAAGCAGACCGTATTGTCGATTTTACCTCGCAAGAAGGGCTGGTTGACCGTTTCGCGAAGCGGTTTGGCCAGGTCGTGGCCAGCGTGTTGATCGGGCTTGAATCCAGCCTGCAACTACGATAGTTCAATTTTTTGATGGATTCCGCAAGGCGATCAATTCGGTGAGCATGCGAATGACACCATTTTGCCAGGGCGGCAGATATAACTGAAAAGTATCGCGAAATTTTTCAGTGCTAAGTCGTGAATTAAGTGGCCGAATCGCTGCTGTAGCAAAATCTTTGGTGGCTACCGGAACCATACTTTCTGAACTGACTTTGATTGGAATTTGCTTTTCACGCGCAAAAGCCAGTATAAGCTTCGCATAGGCATACCAAGTTGCTTCGCCTTGCGAGCTAACGTGATACATGCCTGATAATTCAGGATTTATCAGTAATTTGGGAATGATCTGCGCAGTAATATCAGCCAGCAGTTCCGCACCAGTGGGTGCGCCAAACTGGTCATTGATAATAGTCAGTTGCTCGCGTTCCTGTGCCAGCCGCAGGATAGTTTTTGCAAAATTCTGCCCCATTGCGCCATAAACCCAGCTGGTGCGCAAGATCAGATGGTTACAGCCTGATTCAATAATAGCAGCTTCTCCTTCTAGCTTGCTGCGGCCATAAACGTTGAGTGGCGCGGTTACGTCGGATTCCCGCCAGGGATGGTTACCGCTGCCATCAAAGACGTAATCAGTCGAATAATGAACCAGACAAGCACCGATTTTTCTGGCCTGACTTGCCAGCAAACCAGGTGCTTGTGCATTGGTGGAAAGAGCCGCTTCAACGTCATTTTCTGCCTTGTCCACTGCAGTATAGGCGGCGGCATTAACGATGACGGTTGGCCGGATGGCCTGGAGTGTACGTACGATGCCAACCTGATCCGCAAGATCACCACAATATTGTAGATCATGCCGGTCGAGCGCGATCAGTTCACCTAGTGGCGCCAGGCTACGCTGTAATTCCCAGCCAACCTGACCATTTTTTCCGAGCAGCAAGATCTTCACTAGATGCGGCCAATGTAGTTGGTTTCAACCCATTTTCGGTATTCGCCGGATTGGACATTTCGACACCATTCCTGATTCTGTAGATACCATTGCACGGTTTTTCCGATGCCGGTTGCGAAGGTCTCGGCAGGTTCCCAGCCCAATTCATGATGAATTTTGTGCGAGTCAACAGCATAACGACGATCATGTCCGGGGCGGTCAGCGACGTAGGTGATCAGGTTACGATAATCGTAATTAACCGGGTGTTCTCTCTGTAAGATATCGCAGATGGTATGCACGATTTCCAGATTGAGTTTTTCGTTCCGGCCGCCGATGTTGTAGGTCTCGCCAGGTCGGCCCTTTTCCAGCACACAACGAATGGCGCTGCAATGATCGTTGACGTATAGCCAGTCACGGATTTGCTGGCCATCACCGTAAACTGGCAGCGGCTTTCCGGAAAGCGCATTGGTAATCATTAACGGAATCAACTTTTCAGGAAACTGGTATGCGCCATAGTTATTGGAACAATGGGTGGTCAGTGTTGGTAGCCCATAAGTATGGTGATAAGCACGCACCAGGCAGTCGCTTGCAGCCTTGCTGGCGGAATAGGGACTATTCGGGCGGAAACAGTGTTTCTCGGTAAAAGCGGACTCATCGGCGGACAATGTGCCGAAGACTTCATCTGTTGATACGTGCAGGAAACGAAAAGCCAATCTCAGCTCTTCCGGCAAGCTTCGCCAGTAATGTCTGGCCGTTTCCAGCAAGCGAAAGGTCCCGGTGATATTGGTCTGGATAAAATCCTCCGGGCCATGGATGGAACGATCCACGTGGCTTTCTGCTGCCATGTGAATGACTGCGCGAGGTTGATGATGAGCAAAAATTTTGCTCATTTCATCGCTGTTGCAAATGTCTGCGCATACAAAAATATGCTGTGTATTTCTTTCCAACAAGGAAAGATTCTGCAGATTACCTGCATAGGTGAGCTTATCGATATTAACGATGGGCTCATCCGATTGGCCAACCCATTCCAGTACAAAATTGGAACCAATAAAACCGGCGCCGCCTGTAATTAGAATCATAGCGTTATGTATTGAGTAAATTGAATGGAAGTGTGTTTGGTAACCAGGTAACTTCCAGTCCAGGTGCGTCCGGCGGGGCCTGAAAATGACAATCAACACCGATTCCAGCTACCCAGATCAGGGTGTCTGCACAAAACAGTAATGGCAACGTGTTACGTTTCCATGGTGGAAGCGCGGCTTCCTGAAAAATCTTTTTTAAGCTACGCTGTGGTCGTGCAGTATTCAGCTGAAATTTTTCTCCGCCAGTTCGAGATCGAATCGTAACAGTTTGTCTGGACAGTTTCTGTAAATCAATACCGGTTCCCGATTTTTTTGTAAATACCAGCGTTCCTTGCAGCGGTTCGATAAATAGCTGCTTTTCGCCTTGCCAGGGAATAATAAAGTGCTTTTCTGTGGTAAATTTTATTGGTAAGCATTCAATTATTCCCCGAAAACAACGGATTTCAATGTTCTCAAACTGAAACAAGAAATGGTTGTCGGAGGTGATAGCACATAACTGGCGCAGAAGCTCGTCCATTTTGGATGTGGACGGTAAATAAGACATTTTCTGCGCCAAGAAATAACGTAGCAGGTTTTTTGCGCGAGCCGGGTTGAGACTGCATAGTTTTTCCAGTGACAGAGTATCGCGATTAATTGCCTGAGCACTATCAGCTTGCGCTAATTCGTCTAACAGCTGTTCGGCTTCTCCCAGATGACGGCAGGCACGAGAAAGGGTTTTTCGGTAGGCAGGGTAGCGTATTTCAATTACTGGAAAAACCTGATGACGCAAATAATTTCGGTCAAAATCAGTGTTGGTGTTGCTCTCGTCATTTACCCATGACAAATTATTGATTTGCGCATAATGCAATAGAGCAGCGCGCGGAACGTTCAGCAAAGGACGCAGCAACTTGATTGATGTGCCTGTCAACAACCTGACGGTGGGCATCGCACTCAATCCCTTTATGCCCGCGCCGCGCAGTAGTTGCAGCAATAATGTTTCGGCCTGATCATCCTGGTGTTGCGCCAGCACAATAAAGTCAGTATCAACACGGGCAAATGCCTGATAACGGGCATCTCGGGCAGCAGCTTCCAGACTTTGTTGCGCTTGTTTGTGAACCTGTACCCGGAAGATGGACAGGGAAATGGCGTATTCCTTACATAATTTCTGACAGAAATGGCTCCATTGATCTGCATTTTGACTGATGCCGTGACTCACATGTACTGCGGATAAATGAAATCCGATGACAGTAGATAATCTGGTCAGTATATCCAGAAGCACGACGGAGTCAACGCCACCGCTCAATGCTAGCGCGAGGCGATCACCTGGCGTGACGAACGAGTGAAGATGGCGTTGTAGGAGCTCAATCAGATTTTTCGGGTTGATTGAGCTTGAACTTGCCATAACCCATTAATCGCTCATAACGTCTTTGCAGTAAAGAATCCAAGGGTATGTCCTGCAGTTTGCGTAGTGATTCCTGTAGAGCCTGTTTGACAGATTGCATGGCGGCAGGGTAATCACGGTGCGCGCCACCGATGGGCTCTGGAAGAATATCATCGATCAAGCCCATCTCCTTGAGTCGGTCTGCTGTAATGCCAAGAATTTCAGCGGCTTCTGGTGCTTTATCCGCGCTTTTCCATAAAATAGAAGCGCAACCTTCTGGGGAGATGACCGAATAGGTGGAGTGCTGCAGCATCAATACGGTGTCTCCCACAGCAATGGCTAGCGCCCCGCCTGACCCCCCTTCCCCGATGATGATGCAAATGATTGGGATTTTCAGTGCTGCCATGACATAAAGATTTTTGCCAATTGCTTCCGATTGTCCGCGTTCTTCAGCATCAATGCCAGGATAAGCGCCAGGCGTATCGATAAAAGTAATCAGGGGGATCGAGAACTTTTCCGCCAGACGCATTAATCGCAATGCTTTGCGATAACCTTCGGGTTTGGGCATGCCAAAATTGCGATGTATTTTTTCCTTGGTATCACGCCCCTTTTGATGACCGATTACCATCACCGCTTGCCCATTGCAGTACGCCAATCCACCAACGATTGCCGGATCATCGGCAAAACAGCGATCACCATGCAATTCTTCAAAATTGGTAAATAAATGCTGTATGTAATCCAAGGTGTAAGGTCGCTGAGGGTGTCGGGCAACCTGTGAAATTTGCCAGGGTGTCAGCTTGGCATAGACACTCTTGGTCAGCCCCTGACTTTTTGCCTGCAATTTCGCAATCTCAGCTGAAATATCCAGAGCGGAATTGTCCTGGGTATAACGCAATTGCTCAATCTTGGCCTCGAACTCCTCGATCCCTTTTTCAAAATCCAGAAAGAAGGTTTTCATAAATAAAGTTTTGATTGAAAAAACGATGATACAGGATTTGTGCTGACCTGTAGATTCTCAGGAGATATCAAATCCCGCTTCTTCTATAGCACATTTAAAATCTTCAATTCTGGAAGAAGCTGTTTGATGTTCAACGGTTGCCTGCGCGCCTTCGAGCGTGACAGTAACCTTGATGACGCCGGGCAGTCTTTCGAGAACTGTTTTGACACTACTGACACAGCCCATACAGGTCATGCCTTTGACTGGGATAATGGTTGTCGTGACGGAATTCCCCATGTGTTGATGCTCCATGATTTTTGTGAGGTGTTGGGTGTCTGTCAATGTTCTGCTTTCCAGCGTTTGAGCAACAGCGAGTTCGTGACAACGGAAACCGAGCTCATGGCCATCGCGACACCCGCAATGACCGGGTTAAGCATACCAAACGCTGCCAGCGGGATCCCTAGTGTATTATAGAAAAAAGCAAAGAACAGGTTCTGGCGAATTTTGTACAAGGTACTGCGCGAGAGTAAAATTGCATCAGCCACACTGATCAGATCATTACGCATCAGCGTGATATCAGCTGCATCGATTGCAACATCGGAACCGGCAGCAATCGCGAAACTGATATTTGCACTCGCAAGCGCCGGAGCATCATTTACCCCATCTCCGACCATACCAGTAAAACGACCACTTGCCTGGATGGCCTCAACTGCCGCTGCCTTGTCCTGTGGTAATACCTCTGCCTGAAAATGCTGGATTCCTGCTTGAGCAGCAATAGCTGCGGCGGTGATCGGGTTATCTCCGGTGAGCATGATGACCTCAATGCCCATACCCTGCAGTCGTTCAACTGCCTTGGCAGAAGTGCTGCGCAATGGATCAGCAATTGCAAGATAGCCCATTATCTGTGGCGCAGGTTCTGTTTGCGCGGCGATGATAACTACAGATTTTCCTTCTGCCTGCAGTGCTGAGAACCGGGTCTGCTCGACGTCGACTCCGTTGCTTTCCAAAAACCCGGGGGAGCCGAGCAGGTAGCTGACACCTTGACAAGTGGCAGCAACTCCTTGGCCGGTTAGGGATACAAAATCTTTTATCGGCAAGGACGGAATATTGCGCGTGCTTGCCTGCTCCAATATTGCTCTGGCGAGTGGGTGATCTGACCCTTGTTCCAGCGAGGCAGCAATTTGCAGCAACTCACTTTCATTGATCGAGCCGGTAGTGACAATATTGGTTACCACCGGATGGCCTTCAGTCAGGGTGCCGGTTTTATCGACGATCAGCACTTGAATTTTTTCAGCTAGTTCGAGTGCTGCTGCATTTTTGACGAGTATACCTTCCTGCGCACCCCGTCCGGCACCTACCATAATTGCGGTCGGCGTGGCCAGCCCCAGCGCACATGGACAGGCTATGACCAACACGGCAACTGCATGGGTCAGTGCCGTCACAAACTGGCCAGACCACCACCAAGTCACGCCCAGAGTGACGAGGGCAATTGAAACAACGGCTGGAACAAAAATACCGGCGATGGCATCAGCTAGACGTTGTATTGGTGCCTTGGAGCCTTGAGCAGCTTCTACCAATCGGATAATGGTAGCCAGTTGAGTATTGGTACCAACACTGGTTGCGCGGCATTTCAGCAGGCCTTGCAAATTGCTGGTAGCCGCAAATACCTTGGCACCTGTTTCTTTGGGGACGGGAAGACTCTCGCCGGTCAGTATAGACTCGTTTACGCTGGAACCGCCCTCTATGACGATGCCGTCAACTGGTAGGGTTTCGCCTGCCCGGATGACAAAAATATCACCTGGTTGAATTGAATTGACATCCACATCAATAATTACGCCATTACGTTCTATGTGGGCAGTTTTGGGTTGTAGTCTGATGAGTGATTCGATCGCAGACGAGGTTTTCTGCTTGGCACGTGCCTCCATCAGTTTGCCCAGTAATACCAAGACAATAATCATTGCACTTGCTTCGAAATAGACGTGGAGATCCAGTTGCCAGAAAGTCACAGCAGCGCTGAAAAAATAAGCCATGCTGGTTCCCAGTGCGACCAGTACATCCATATTCGCGCCACCGCCGCGCAATGCATGCCACGCACCCGTATAAAACCTTTTTCCTGCCCAGAATTGGATGGGAGTAGCAAGCATCCATTGCAACCACCGCGGGAGTAGATGGTTATGATCTCCAGTCGCCATCATGGCCATTTCCAGCAGAAACGGCAAGGCCAGTACTGCTGATATCAAAAAAATATGACGCTCTTGCCGATAAGCTGCGAGCCGTTGGACTTTTTCTGCTTCCCGGCTGCTGCCGGTGATTTCCCGTGCGCCGTAGCCGGCATGCCTTATCGTGGCAATTAGTTCGCTAATTGTGGTGAGCACGGGGTTGAACGTGATACGAACGATTTCACTTGCCGGATTAAGCGCTACCATGACGCCAGGCAGATTATGCAACGCTTTTTCAATCTGATTACCACAGGCCGCGCAGGTCATGCCTTCGATCTGGAATAGTACAGTACGATCAGCGACCGCAAAACCTGCTTTTTCAATCGAGCGCGAAAGCTCTTCAGGGCACGTTAAGCTGTTGTCAAACTCGATCAGTGCTTTTTCACTGGCAAAATTGACCGCTGCGTGTATGCCCGGAAGTTTATTGAGATTCCTTTCAATGCGAGCCGCGCACGCCGCGCAGGTCATACCTATTATGGAGAGTTCAAGTTTCTGGGTCTGCACGGCGGACAAATCGGTGCGCAAAAGGGAGACTAGTCTCTCTCACCAGAGAAGGCAAGCAATAGCTGTAACAAGCTGATGAAAAGATTATATATGCTCAAGTATATCCCAAGTGTTGCCATAACGTAGTTAGTTTCGCCGCCATTCACAATCCGGCTGACATCATACAGAATAAAGCCCGAGAAAATCAGGACAGCTGCAGCGGACACGGCAAGCGAAACAGCTGGGATTGCAAAAAACAGGTTAGCGAGCGATGCTAGAATGATAAGTACCAGCCCGATAAGTAGAAAGTTTCTTAAAAACCCGAAATCTTTTTTCGTGACGGTTGCGATACTGGCAAGCGTAAAAAAAATAACACCAGTTCCAGCAGCAGCCATACCAATAAGCTGCGAGCCATTACTGAAATTAAGCGCGAATTGCAGAAGTGGGCCTAACCACCAGCCAGCAACAAAGGTAAAGACGAACAGTAAAACGACTCCCCAGATGCTGTTACGGGTAGCGCTAACCGCAAACATCAGCCCGATCATAGCTGCAAGCATGGCAAGTGAGCCGACAATGGGTGATTCTGCTAGAAACGAAAAATTCGTGCTTAAACCCATGAACGCACCGATTACGGTGGGGATCATCGTTAAGCTGAGCATCAGGTAGGTATTTCTTAGTACAATATTGCGTATGCTTGGATCCAATACAGTTTGGCTGGCGGTGAAACGTGTTGTTGATTGCATTGTTGGTTCTCCTTTTATGTGACGATGGTTACAGGTAACGACTTTGTACGAACATAGATTGGTCAATATATCCTGAGATTGGCTTGCCTTGCTAAAAGTTGCAATTATTATTCGTGGAATTTATTTCATTCCGCTGTTATTCTATCATTGAAAGAATTAACCATTTCTTAATAATGGTTAATTCTTAATCGACGATTAAATATGTATATAACGTCGCAAACTAGCTTGCGGGAAATGATATGAGGCTTACATGTAATTAAAAAATCAGTTGAAAGCGGCATAAATCTAAAAATATTGGCTGTTCAGGCGGTAAATCACCATGGTGTTAATGGGGTAATTTTCCTATAAAAATCATGATTATTCCTTGCGATTGCATGCCTGGAGTGCTAGACTTTCACTTAGGATAATCGTGAACGCTAAGATTGTCTGTTTCTATGAATAGAATAATTTTTAGTATGGCAAAAGTTTGAAGATAATATGTATAACGTAGTGATTTGTAATTAGTTGATTAACGTGGGGGGGTGTTAAATTATGGGCAGTAAATTGTTGTCGTTCTGGGTGGGAGTGATGGTACTTGGTTTTTATTCAGGTTCAGCGGTGTCAAGTAAGTACAATTTGCCGGAGCCTCAGACCATCATCGCTCAGCAGATATATGACCAGCATATTTGGGCATTATGGATCTGTCTGGTTATTTTTATTGCTGTATTTGGGGTGATGGGCTATTCCATCGTCAAGCATCGCAAATCGGCCGGATATAAAGCTGCAAATTTTCATCACAGCACCACAGTTGAGATTATTTGGACAGCCATTCCTTGTATTATTCTTATATTCATGGCTTGGCCAGCCACCAAAACGGTCATCGCCATGAAGGATACTACTGAGTCGGATATTACGGTTAAAGTAACCGGCTACCAGTGGATGTGGGGCTATGATTATCTGCAAGGCGAGGGTGAAGGCATAAAATTCTACAGCCAACTGGCAACTTCGCAGTCAGAAATTCACAATGAGACGCCTAAAGGTGAAAACTATCTGCTGGAGGTGAATAATCGTTTAGTGGTTCCCGTTGGCAAAAAAATCAGGATTATATTAACAGCAAATGACGTGCTTCATGCTTGGTGGGTTCCCGCGCTGGGAGTTAAACAGGATGCGATCCCAGGGTTTATTCGAGACACCTGGTTTACGGCGGACAATGTTGGCGTTTTTCGTGGGCAATGTGCAGAGTTGTGTGGAAAGGAACACGGATTTATGCCAATTGTTGTCGAGGTGGTTGAGGAGCAGCAGTATGCCCAATGGGTTGCTGATCAGTTAAAAACAGCTGCTACAGATGCGAATGCCGCAATTATTAATGCTGCTGCAAAGTAATTTGCAATTCTCGTCAAGGATTTGCAGGCAAAGTTGGTAAGTTGGTTTAATTAAGGAGGAAGTAAAATGGCAGTAGTTCAAGATGTGCATGGTCATGTGCATGGCCACCCTACCGGCATTATGCGCTGGATAGGAGCGACTAATCATAAAGATATTGGCACCATGTATCTGTGTTTTAGTCTGACCATGCTGTTTATCGGCGGATTTTTAATAATGGGTGTGCGGGCTGAGCTTTTTATGCCGGGTATGCAGATATTCGAGCCTGAAGTGTTTAATTCATTTACTACGTTGCATGGTTTGATCATGGTATTTGGTGCAATTATGCCGGCTTTTGTTGGATTTGCTAACTGGCAGGTACCTATGATGATCGGCGCGCCCGATATGGCGTTTGCACGGATGAATAATTGGAGTTTCTGGCTACTGCCTGTTGCGGCATCGCTGCTGATAGGATCATTTTTCGTGCCGGGTGGCGCAGCTGCAGGCGGATGGACTTTTTATCCGCCTCTTTCCACTCAGGGCGGTCTGGGTGTTGATATGATGATTTTCGCAATTCATATTCTGGGCGCTTCATCCATCATGGGTGCGATCAATATCATTACTACTATTTTGAATATGCGCGCTCCGGGCATGACACTGATGAAAATGCCGATGTTTGTTTGGACGTGGTTGATTACGGCCTACTTACTGGTGCTGGTGATGCCAGTGCTGGCGGGTACCGTGACCATGCTGCTGACAGATCGTCACTTTGGGACTAGCTTTTTTAATGCTGCTGGTGGCGGTGATCCTGTGCTGTTTCAACATGTGTTCTGGTTTTTTGGTCACCCAGAGGTATACATCATGATTTTGCCTTCATTCGGCATTGTTTCTGAGGTCATTCCAACCTTCGCGCGTAAGCCATTGTTTGGCTATTCATCGATGGTTTACGCCACGGCTTCAATTGCAATCCTATCCTGCATTGTCTGGGCACACCATATGTTTTCAGTAGGAATGCCGGCCGCAGGTCAGTTATTTTTTATGTACGCAACGATGTTGATTGCAGTTCCTACTGGTGTGAAAGTATTTAACTGGACGGCTACCATGTGGAGGGGGTCAATGACGTTCGAGACACCCATGCTATTCGCAATAGGATTTATTTTGCTGTTCGTTATTGGTGGATTCAGTGGTGTGGTCTGCGCGCTTGTTCCGGTCGATATTCAAGTGCAGGATACTTACTACGTGATTGCTCATTTCCATTATGTGTTGGTTTCCGGTTCGTTATTTTCTTTGTTCGCCGGCGCATACTACTGGTTGCCAAAATGGTCCGGTCGCATGTATGACGAAACGCTTGGAAAATGGCATTTCTGGTTATCGATGGTATTTTTCAATCTCACTTTTTTTGTACAACACTTTTTAGGTTTGGCTGGTATGCCACGAAGAATCCCGGATTACGCTTTACAGTTTGCGGACTTCAATATGATTTCCAGTATCGGGGCATTTGGATTTGGTTTGGCTCAGCTGTTGTTTGTGTACATTGTTATTAAATGTTTACGCAGCGGTGAAAAAGCACCCGATATGCCTTGGGATGGAGCAAAAACATTGGAATGGACGCATTTGCCTACACCGGCGCCGTATCATAGTTTTGAAACACCCCCGGTTGTTAAATTTTAAAGAGTGATTCTGGTGTGACTGATAACAATGATACAAAGCTGAAGCGTAGAAAAATACTGACAGCGTTGATCTTGCTGGTTATGTTCATCGTTATTTATATAATTACCGTTACCTCCAAGCAATGAAACTAGACGAGCCCAGGATTAATGTAAAAATGCTGAGAAAGCTGTTGGTTTTCAGTGTGATGATGTTTGGTTTTGGGTATGCGATGGTGCCTCTTTACGAGAAGTTTTGTGAGGTAACGGGAATATATGAATTACAACAGCCCGATGTGTTGGATAAAAACGCAAAGGTTGATGAAACCAGAATAATCAATATTCAGCTGGATGCAAATGTACGTGGATTGCCTTGGAGTTTTAGGCCTTTACAGTCCGCCATACAAGTGCACCCTGGTAAATCAGCGGAAGTTATATACGAAATCAGTAATCAATCAGATAAAACTCAAGCGGGCCAGGCTATTCCAAGCTACAGCCCCAGGAATCTGGAGCGATATCTCAAAAAGTTTGAGTGTTTTTGTTTTACTCAACAGGAGCTAGAGGGTGGGGAAACTAGACAAATGGCTGTTAGATTTGTAATAGACCCCGAGCTTCCTAAAGACGTACATACAGCTACACTGTCATATACATTTTTTTCGCTGATGAAGGATTGACTTAGTAAGATTCAAAACGACAGGAGTTAACATTGAGCGATGGCGATATCGACAAAGCAACCGTAATGCAAGTAGCAAAGGCTGTTTTCTTTTCTTTTATCGGCATTAGAAAACAGGGTGATCTCGAGAATGATGCGGTCAAAATAACGTTGTTGCAGGCGGTCATAGGCGGTATCGTCGGTTGTTTAATATTTATTGCGGGCCTGATTCTGCTCGTACGTATTGTAACAAGTTGAAGTAGAAATTAAATTTAGGGGGAAATATGAGTCAAGCAACAGAGCATTATTATGTGCCAGCGCCATCTAAATGGCCGATAATAGGTTCAACCGCATTGGTGTTTATGGGGTTTGGTGCGGCACTCACGATGAACAAACTGCCGTTGGGATATAGTTTGCTCGGAATAGGGTTTGCCATACTTGTTTTCATGTTATTTGGTTGGTTTGGAGAAGTAATACGTGAAAGTCAGAAGGGTGTTTATCATGCCCAGGAAGACAGGTCCTTTAGATGGGGAATGACATGGTTCATTTTCTCGGAAGTGATGTTTTTTGCTGCGTTTTTCGGGGCTTTGTTTTACATGCGGACTTTTTCCATACCCTGGTTAGCGGGTGAGGGTGTCGGCGGCGTGGATCATGCCTTATTATGGCCGGATTTCACGGGCGACTGGCCGACTGCAGGTCCCGGTTTTGCAGATAATTTTACTCCTATGGGAGCGTGGGGAATACCGGCGATAAATACGCTTTTACTTTTGACCTCTGGCGTTACGATTACCCTTGCACATTGGGCGCTGCAGAAAAACGACCGCAGCGGACTTAAGTTGTGGATGTTGGCAACAATTGCATTAGGTGTAACCTTTCTTGGATTCCAAATTTATGAGTATGGCCATGCTTATGCTGATTTAAATCTCAAGCTAACCAGCGGAGCCTATGGTTCGACTTTTTATATGCTGACAGGCTTTCATGGCTTTCATGTGACGCTTGGTACGATCATGCTGATTGTAATTTACTTCAGAAGTGCAGCAGGTCATTTTAAACCGGAGCACCATTTTGGTTTTGAAGGCGTGGCTTGGTATTGGCACTTTGTGGATGTGGTGTGGTTGGGTTTGTTTATATTTGTTTATTTGGTTTAATTCAAGCAAACTAGAAACGTAAAAGATATAAATATTCTGTGTGAATATAACTCGACATGGCATAGTAAAAATTGACTATGCCATGTCGGGGTTGGTGTTCAATGCTGGGTTTGGCAGGTAACAAGTGAAAAACTCGAATTATCAGTTCAGACCTAATTTGTGGCTGTCATTCATTGCGATACTTGCGCTGGCACTATTTATCAGATTAGGTTATTGGCAACTATCACGAGCCGAGGAAAAAGAAGCTCAGTTTTTGCAATTGGAGACATATGCAAAGCAACCTGCAATAGCGATACCGACAACACTAGTAGATCTTGAAAGCATAAAATACCGTCGTGCTGAAGTGCACGGTTACTTAGTGCCAGAACTAACAATTTTGCTGGATAATAAAGTTTACGGTGGGGTTGCAGGTTATCATGTTTTGACGCCATTACGTATTGAAAACAGTGATATGCATGTGTTAGTTAATCGCGGCTGGATTGCGGCAGAAGCGAGCAGGATGAATTTACCTGAAATAAACACTCCAGTTGAATATATCGATATTGTTGGCACAGTAGTTGCTCCAAATGTTAAGACCATTGCACTTTCAGAAAATCAGGTAAGTGGAAAGGTTTGGCAGAATTTTGACCTGGAGCGTTATCAAGGAATGACCAATATTATTCTTCAGCCGATTATGCTGCTTCAGGACGAAAACCCGGATTGGGTAACTGATGGTCTGGTCAGAAAATGGAAGCGGCCTGATTCTGGCTCATCCAGAAATCTTGGCTATGCCGTGCAATGGTTTTCGTTGGCAGTGGCGACTTTTTTTATCTATATTGCACTTAATGTCAAACGAAAAAAACCGCAGGGGTAGATTACAGCTAATCCTGATAATACTGATGATATTGTCACCAGTGATAGCTTCTTATATCTTCCACACCTATAACTTGCGTCCGGAAGGTACCGTTAATTATGGCGAGTTATTGAAACTGAAACGAATAGAAGGCGATGCGACAAATCTGGAAGATAATACGATCTTTAGAGTAAAACAGCTGAAAGGAATGTGGACATTATTAATGATTGATTCTGGAAACTGTTATCAGTCTTGTCAGGATAAACTTTATTTGATGCGGCAGATTCGCTTGGCAACACATGTCGACAAGGATCGTGTAGAACGGGTGTGGCTGATAAATGATAATGCTATCCCTGATTCTCTCCTCATTGATCAATACGAGGGCACTCAGCTTGTGCTGGCCAAGAACAAAGATCTGTTATCAGAATTTCCTTATATAGAAAGCCAGCAGGATCATATCTATGTGATAGATCCAATGGGACATCTAATGATGCGATATCCTAAAGATCCAGATCCGAAAAAGATGATTGGCGATTTAAAGCGGCTGTTAAAATTATCTCATATGGAGCACTAGGTTAATAATATATCGTGACTTGTCAAAAATCTAATGATTGCTTTGTTAAGCTAAATGATAATTGCCTAAGGAGAGTGTGATGGTTACAAATTCATTAACGTGGGAAGATGCTTCTGCGAGAGTGGTGCAGTTCTATCGATTAACCAAGCCAAGAGTGGTGTCGCTGATTGTGTTTACAGCGATCATTGGTATGCTCTTATCCGTTCCGGGAGCCGTGCCACTCGACATCCTGATTCTAGGCACGGTCGGTATTTCTCTGGTAGCTGGTGCGGCGGCAGCGTTGAACTGCTTGGTGGAGCATAAGTTTGACGCAGTTATGGCGCGTACAAAGGGCAGACCGTTACCACAAGGTAAAGTCAGCGTACCTGAAACATCATTTTTTCTGATACTGGTTGGCGGCTCAGGACTGCTAATACTGTATCAGTGGGTCAACCCATTGACTATGTGGCTGACATTAGGTACTTTTGTTGGCTATGCGATTATTTACACATTAATACTCAAACCATTAACTCCACAAAATATCGTGATTGGCGGCGCTTCGGGTGCGATGCCACCGGTCCTGGGGTGGACGGCAGTAACAGGAGAAATCTCAGCTGATGCATTGTTACTATTTTTGATTATTTTTGCTTGGACACCACCTCATTTCTGGGCACTGGCACTTTATCGCAAATCTGACTATGCCAAAATTGGTATGCCCATGTTGCCAGTGACACACGGCGACGCATTTACGCGCTTACATGTATTGCTGTATACAATCATATTATGCATTGTAACGCTTCTGCCCTACCTTACTCAAATGAGTGGTTTAATTTATTTGATAAGTGTGTTGATACTGGATGCTGTTTTTCTGTATTACGCAGTCAAGATTTATTTAGACTATACGGATCAGATTGCCAGGGAGGCTTTTCGATTTTCTATACTTTATTTGGCAATTCTGTTTGCAGCTTTATTAGTAGATCATTATTTTTACTTCTAGGAGTCCGGTCGGGCTTAAGTATTTAAGTATAATCGTAGTGAGCCAAGTAGGAGAACGAAAATGAGGAAATATGAGCCGTTGTCCCATTGGCGTAGTATTAGTCTTAAGTCCGACAGATTCCTGGGTAAAGTTGTTATCTGATTTTGATTTACTTAGAGGATAAACTTGCCTGTGGAAAAATTTTCCCTGGGTTTAAGATGTTATCTGGATCAAAAGCCTGCTTCACTCGTTGCATCAATTCAATTGTTGTGCTGCTTAACTCTTTGTTAATGTACGCTCGTTTTTCTGATCCTATGCCATGTTCACCCGATAACGTGCCTTGCAACTGAATGACGAGATCGAAAATTTCGTTTAAACAAGCGTTAGCTCTTTCAAGCTCGCGTGAATCATCTGGATCTATCAACAGGTTGACATGAATGTTGCCGTTACCAATGTGCCCAAAATTAACATTCTTGAGTTTGTAATGATTACTGAGCTGTGCTAGTCCAGTCAACAGATTGGTAACTTGGCTGATAGGTACGACGATATCTTCATTAATCTTCTTGGGCGCTATGTCGCGTAGCAATGGCGATAATGTTTTTCTAGCTTTCCATAACTGATCTATGTCGGTACAAGCTGAGGCTTCTAGCAGACCATCATTTTGACATGCTAGAAGCAGTTGCTCCGTAATGTTCTCGACTTCCTTTGTTGTTCCGTCAATCTCAATCATCAGCATGGCATGTGAAGCGGCCGGGGCTATCTCTGGATTTCTTGACCGAATAAGGGAGAGTGAGCCGGTATCTAGAAATTCGAGCGCGCTTGGTCCTTGGGCATGTCTCATGATGTTTACGACAGCATGTGCGCAACTAACACTGTCACGGTAGTGAGCGGTAAGGCCACCCTTTGCGACGGGAAGGGGTGTTAATTTGAGAGTGGCTTCGGTAATGATGGCAAGTGTGCCTTCTGAGCCGATCAACAAGCGAGTGAGGTCATAACCAACTACTCCTTTTGTTGTGTAACAACCAGTTTGGATAATTTCTCCTGTTCCGATGACTGCGGTCAAACCAAGGACATGATCGCGTGTTGTTCCATATTTTACGGCGTGAGGCCCGCCGGCGCTAGTCGCAATATTGCCACCGACAGTGGAATAGGCAGCGCTTGAAGGATCTGGTGGCCAGAAAAGCCCGTGTGGCTTGGCAGCAAACTGCACGTTTTCATTGAGTACGCCGGGTTCGGTAACCAACACGCGGTTGGCAACATCGACTCTGATAATCCGAGTCATTCGTTCCATAGACAAGGCAATGCCGCCTTGTTCCGCCAGACTGCCTCCAGCCGTGCCTGTTCCACGGCCACGAGCAGTGACAGGTACCTGATAAAGCCGGCATAAACTAATTAATTGGGAAACTTCCTCAGTCGTCTGCGGGAAGATGACGCATTCAGGTGGAAAAATCTTTCTGCTGTTGTCGTATGCGTAAGCATAGCAATCTGCAGGATCAAGATAATACTGGTCGGAGGGGATAAATTTCTCCAGCGCGCTAATAAAACCAGAAGCTAACATGTGACTGGATCTAGTCAAGATACTCAAAAACTTTTACAACTTTAATAACATCCGATGTGCTGCTGGCTAATTCGGCTGCCTTTTCTCCTTCGGCACGCTTAACTAATCCTGCGAGGTAAACCACGCAGTTTTCAGTAATCACTTTGACGTGATTGATCTGGAAGACATCGTTGTTGAGAAACCGCAATTTAACTTTTGTTGTGATCAGGGTGTCTTTATTTCTGGAAGGCAAAGGACTCTTGGGTGCGATTGCGATTTCGTTAAAGATATTGTGGACATTCTCTACACCCATCGCCAGTTTGACCACTTCATTTCTTACCGTCTCAGTTGGGACTTCTCCCGTTAATAGCACGTTGCGGTTAAAACTGGTTACGTTTACATGCACATTGTCATTAAATCTTTTATTAATTCTACGGCTTGTCACAAGCTCAATTCGTTCATCCTCGATGAAAATCCCGCTGCTACGACGATCTTCGGTCATTAGGGCACCAGTGCTTGCACTGATGCCTACACCAGTGATAATCATCGGTACACAACCAGAGATAGGGATCAAGAATAAAAACGAGGAGAAAAATTTAAATCTATTTTTTTGCATAAAATGGGAGCTTGTATGGTAGTTGCATTTTACCGGTTCAGAACCGAACTCCAATGGGGGAATGCGGTGATGTGAAAATGTTTTCATGCAGGTAATTTGTAACTTAGGTAGTCTACACTGAGCGTCAGTTAAGCTTGGCAATAATAAATACTTACCAGATTAAAGATCAGGTTGATGGCGTTGGTTTAAATTGACTTAATTCAGGTTGTGCTGTGCGCCATAAGTAATACTTGAAAGTATAAACAGTCTATGACATATTGGCACATTCGGGTAGTGCTTTAGAGCTGCTGGGTGCTGCTTGCTAATGTAATTATTGAAAATATTTTTAATTTTTAGGATAAAGATGAACAAAAAAGGAGCTTTTCTTGGTTTGGTATTCGTAGGTAGTTTATTGTTTTCCATTAATTTGCAGGCTTACAAGGAGCACGCGGCTTCAGCACATACCGCTTCAGATGTGATGACACTAGAAAAGACTGATGTGCACATTGGTAATGGCGAGGAGGCTGTGGTTGGCAAAACGGCCAAGGTGCATTATACCGGCTGGCTGTATGATGCGGCTGCTGAGGATAAGAAAGGTACAAAATTTGACAGCTCTCATGATCGATCAAGCCACTTTTCATTTCTGTTAGGTTCTGGCCGTGTCATCAAAGGTTGGGATCAGGGCGTGCAGGGGATGAAGGTCGGCGGAAAACGTACCTTGATTATTCCTCCCTCCATGGGTTATGGTGCTCAGGGAGCGGGCGAGGTAATTCCACCAAATGCAACGCTAGTATTTGATGTGGAGTTGATTGGGTTAGAAAACTGATTCTTGCAGCTTCAAGCCCTGCTATCCAGACTTTCAGCTAGTCTCTGATAGCTGGCCATGCGTCTCGATTCAATGGAGCCGTTACGCATGGCCTCTTGAAGTGCACATCTTGGCTCGTTAAAATGACGGCAGTTTCGAAACTGACATTTGCCTAGAAAAGTCCGAAACTCGATAAATCCCCATGCTAGGGCAGCCAGATCCATTTGTTGCAGCCCAAATTCCTGAAAACCAGGTGAATCAATGATATGACTGACTTCGTTCAGGTGAAACAGACGAGTATGCGTTGTTGTGTGCCGTCCACTGTCGAGTGCGGTGGAAATCTCAGCAGTGGATTGTCGTGCTTTTGGAATAATTTCATTGAGTAACGTGGATTTCCCCATGCCGGATTGACCTGCGAACAAGCTAGTGTGATTCAATAAATAGGGAATAAGTGGTTGAGCGTTCTTTTTTGCACTGATTGCAAGTACCGGGTAATCGAGTTTTTGATAGAGTTGTAAATATTGCGCGGCTTTTTGCGTGGATTTGTCTAAATCGGTTTTATTGAGCACGATAAGCGGTCGGATTTTCTGATACTGCGCCGCAATCAGGCAGCGATCAAGTAGCTCCAGATTAAAGCTTGGCTCGGCTGCAAGCACATATACCAATTGTGTCACATTGGCAGCGATTAGCTTTTCTCGAAAGCTGTTGCAGCGATAAAACAAAGTGGTGCGTGGCAGAATGGTCTCAATCACGCCCTGATCAATCGCAACCGGGAAAAATTCGACCTGATCGCCGCAAGTGGCGTCATGTTTCTTGCCGCGCATGATGCAGGAATAAACCTTACTCGTGCTTGTCTCTATTTCAAAACGTCGTCCGTATGCTGCGGTCACCTGTCCGGTGATAAGGTCTGGACGAGGAGTGGTTGCTGAGCTGGTTACGCTATTTTTTGCAGGCTTCAAATGATCAGCAATGCATCAATTTTTGCAGCACAGATGAAATCGTTTTCTGATAATCCATTAATGGCATGTGTTGAGTAGATTACCTGACAACTGTGATAGCTGACCATCATGTCAGGGTGATGATCTTCACGATTGGCAATCCATGCTACTGCATTGACAAAAGCCATGGTCTGGTAAAAATTTTTAAATGAAAAGGTCTTGCTGATTTTGTTGTCAATAATTTTCCATCCATCCAATTGCACGAGTAGATCGTTTGCTGTCGTTGTATTTAGCGGAGGAACGCCACCTTCACAAGGTTGACAGCGGCGCTCACTCAAATTACAAATATCCGTCATACCGTTGCTCCTATTGATTGCAGATTATTGAGATGGGCAATGCGAATTGCTGCCGGTGGGTGCGAATCATAAAAGGCAGAGTGCAACGGATCAGGTGTCAGTGTAGCGGCATTATCCTGATAAAGCTTGACTAATGCCTTAGTTAGATTCTCTGCCGAGGCATGCTGAGCGGCATATTCATCTGCTTCAAATTCGTGTTTGCGTGAATACAGACTTGACAAAGGTTGCAACAGAAAGGAAAACACCGGCATGACCAGAAAGAATAGCAGCAAGGCCATCGCAGTTGACGGAACGGCCGTGACCGGAACGCCCAGCCCAGTATAAAACCATTGCTGTTGCATCAGATACCCCAGCGCCCACAGTAGTAGTAAACTCATGGCGAATGAAAGCACAATCCGTTTGAGAACGTGGCGGCGTTTGAAATGACCCAGTTCGTGCGCAAGTACGGCTTCGACTTCCGCGGCTTCCAGGCGATTGAGCAAGGTATCAAAAAAAACGATGCGTTTGGTTTTGCCAAAGCCAGTAAAATACGCATTTCCGTGACTACTGCGCCGAGAACCGTCCATTACGAACAAGCCGCTGGATTCAAAGCCACATTTTCTTAGCAAACTTTCAATACGTGATTTGAGCGCATCATTTTTCAGTGGTGAAAATTTGTTAAACAATGGGGCAATCCAGTTAGGATACACTGCCAGCAGCAATAGATTAAAGCCAATCCAGATCAGCCAGGTGTAAAACCACCAGTTTTCGCCGGCCTGTTGCATCAACCATAAGACACATAGTAACAATGGTGTACCCAATAGCAGGCCGAGTACATAATGCTTGATCAGGTCGGAAAAAAACATGCCTGGCGTCATTTTGTTGAAACCGAAATGTTGTTCGATGACAAAAGTACGATAGTAGCTAAAAGGAATTTCCACTACACTCAATAGCCCAACAGTACTGAGAATAAGCGCCATACCATGTGTCAGCGGATCATTAAACCAGTTTAGCCAGAAATTGTAAATAAGCTGTAATCCGCCACCAAGGGTAAGCACCAGTAGCAAAACAGCATGCAGTACAATGCCTGAATAACTAAAATTTACCTTGGCACAAGTATAATCAGCCGCTTTCTGGTGTTCAGCCAGGCTGATCTGCGTGGCAAACGCTGCGGGCACCTGTTCGCGATGGGCGATGACATGTTGCTTGTGGCGCGTTGCCAGCCATAGTTGAAGCATAGTGGTCAGGCAAAATACTGATACGAAGAAAATTGTAAAAGTGGGCATATGTCTGAAAATCTCGATGAGTTGTGGAAATGAGAATATTTTTGATAAACAGCGGCAGTCTCGTTAAAGAACCTCGACAAGACGGCTACTTGCCAATATGACACGATTCACTCTTTAAAATTCATGGGCACTAATTATGGCACAAGATAGCAACAACCTTATCTGGATAGATATGGAAATGACTGGACTAAATCCACAGACTGATCGCATTATAGAAGTAGCATTGGTCATTACTGATTCTGAACTGAATAAAGTAGCAGAGGCCCCCGTGCTGGTTGTGTCGCAATCCGATGATGTACTGACAGGAATGGATAAATGGAATCAATCGACCCATACCAAGTCCGGGTTGATCGGTAAGGTTAAGTCATCTAAATTGACCGAGCAGGACGTGGAAGCCAGTATGCTGGCTTTTTTGCAGGAGCATGTCCCAGAGGGTAGCTCGCCGATGTGCGGCAATTCTATTTGTCAGGATCGGCGTTTTCTTGCGCGCTATATGCCAGCACTGGAAGCACATTTCCATTATCGCAATCTGGATATCAGCACACTCAAGGAGCTAGCCAAACGCTGGAAGCCGAAAATTACATCTGGATTCAACAAGGAAAGCAAGCATGAGGCGCTGGCGGATATTTATGAATCAATTGAGGAACTCAAGTACTATCGCTTGCATTTGCTCAATCTCTGAGCTTATCAATAATTGGAGACAACCCCATGCAAAAACGCACAACTTATGCACTGACCGTCAATCCCAGAATACCCGAGCGGCTGGTTCGCCTGGAGGAGTTGGCGAACAATCTCTGGTATAGCTGGGATCGTGCGACACGCGCGCTCTTTTCCCGGTTGGATGCGCGGCTTTGGGAGGCGGTTGAGCATAATCCCAAGGCTTTTCTTAAGCGGGTAGATGAGTCACTGCTGATCGCGGCAGCAGAGGATCCCACCTTTCTCAGCAATTACAACAGCGTCTTGTCTGCTTTTGATTCCTATCACTCGGAACCGGCGCGCCATCAGGCTATACCAGGAATTGGCGCGCGCGATCAGATTGCTTATTTCTGCTTTGAATTTGGTTTTCATGAAAGCCTGCCGGTGTACTCCGGTGGATTGGGTATTCTGGCTGGGGATCATTGCAAAGCGGCAAGTGATGTTTGCCTGCCTTTTGTCGCGGTTGGCCTGTTATACCGGCAAGGTTACTTCTTTCAGACGATCGATGGACAGGGTAATCAGCAGGCAACCCATACCGATTGGGATTTCGATGATTTGCCGGTAATTCCTGTATTACAGGAGGACGGAACAGAGGTCAGGGTGTCGGTCAATTTTCCGGGTCGAGCCGTTGCGATCAAGGTATGGCGAGCACAAATAGGCCATGTGCCTTTATATCTGCTGGATACGGATATTCCTGAGAACTCACAACGTGACCGTTTGATCACTTATCAGCTTTATGGTGGAGATCCGGCCATGCGAATCGAACAGGAGCTCATTCTGGGTGTGGGTGGGGTAGAAGCTTTAAAAGCGATGAATATCAAGCCGACAGTTTGGCATAGCAATGAGGGTCATGCGGCTTTCATGATGCTGGCACGTGCGCGTGATCTGGTGCGTGAGGGGTTGGATTTTCCTAGTGCGCTCGAAGCTGTTGCGGTAAAGACAGTATTTACCACGCATACTGCGGTACCGGCAGGGCACGACCATTTTCCCGAAGCGATGATGCAGCAATATTTTGAAAGTTTTTATCACGAGCTTGGTATCACTCGCGAAACATTTATGGCGCTCGGATGTACGGCAGATAATCATGATTTCAATATGACTGCGCTGGCGATTCGCATGTCACGTATGCATAATGGCGTCAGCAAGATTCACTGTGGAGTGTCTGCTCAAATTTGCCGGGATTTTTGGCCGCAAATCGAGCCGGAGGAGAATCCGATCGATTACATCACTAACGGCGTGCATATCCCCACATTTCTTGCGCAGGAGTGGGTGGATCTATTTGATCGTCAGTTGAGTCCCGAATGGCGCAACAAGCTATGTGATGGTGAATTCTGGGCATCCATTAAGAAAATACCTGATCATGTTTTCTGGAGCATTCGCCAAACTTTGAAGTCACAAATGTTTTATGGTATCCGTGCGCGCCTGACCGAACAGAACATTCGCAATCACGGCTCTGATGCTCATCTCGATCGCTTACTAAAATTTGCCGATCCGATCAATCCGAATGTCCTGACTCTGGGATTTGCACGTCGCTTTGCCACCTATAAGCGCGCGACGCTACTATTCGAGAACCTCGACTGGTTACGGGAAATCCTGCTTGATCCGGAGCGCCCCGTATTGCTGATTTTTGCGGGTAAGGCGCATCCCGCTGATCTTCCAGGGCAGGAATTAATCCGGCGCGTCAGTGAGGTGGCAGCGATGCCGGAATTTGTGGGGCGGATTCTGTTGGTCGAAGGCTATGATCTGCGACTTGCGCGACGTCTGGTTGCCGGTGTTGACGTGTGGTTGAACAGTCCGATTTACCCGTTGGAAGCGAGTGGCACATCCGGAATGAAGGCTGGTATCAATGGTTCGCTTAACCTGAGCATCCTCGATGGCTGGTGGGGAGAAGGGTTTGACGGTACCAATGGCTGGGGGATCAAACCAGTAGCACAGGACGTGGATCCAAAGATGCGCGATGCGGAAGAGAGCCGGTCGTTTTATGAAATACTTCAAGATCAGGTTATTACGCTTTACTACGATCGTGGTAAATCTGGATATTCTACTGGCTGGGTGAAGAAGGCCAAGCATTCGATGATTTCCTTGCTGCCGCGCTATGGCGCGAGGCGCATGGTTGATGAGTATATACAAAAATTTTATATTCGCGCCAGCGAGCAAGGGTTACGCTATGAGAATGACGGCTATGCAGTGGCAAAAGAGGTTGCCGATTGGAAAACCAAAGTACTTTCCGCCTGGGGTGGAGTCAATATCCGTCGGCTGGATAGCCCTAGTCAGCAATTGTCCTTTGGTGAGCCCATTCATTTCAAGGTGGCTGTGCAGTTAAATGGCCTGCAGCCGGAGGATGTATTCGTGGAATTACTGATTTCGCGCCAGTACAATCAGACCAGGCTGGACCGATTCAAACATTTCCGCTTCGAATGTACCGGCAAACTCGGTGCGGAAGAGCACCAGTTTGAATTGACGCATGCGCCGGTACTGTGCGGCAGGCAGCAGTATTATTTACGTGTCTATCCTTGTCATCCTATGCTGGTACATTCTTTGGAAATGGGGTTGATGCTGTGGGTCTGAACTGGTAATGTTACAGCCAGTTGTTAATGTTTGCTTTATTCGGCTGCTGGCATACTGAATTCAATATTATCTATCAGTCTGGTCTGACCAAGTCTGGCCGCACCCAGGATAGCCAGATGCCCATCATCGGGAATTGCCGGTGACAGGGTTTGCTGGTTGCAGATCGCAATATAGTTGCTTTGCCAGCCGTGTGCAGCAAGTGTTTGTGATGCTTGCTGCCGCAGTTTACCGAAGTTTCGTTCTCCGCTGGCAATATTGTTCTTGATCTGCGCGAGGACAGCAGCGAGACGGCTTGCCTCCTGTCGTTCAGCGGCATCCAGGTATCGATTGCGTGAGCTGAGCGCGAGGCCGTCCTCGGCCCTGATAGTGTCGCCTGCAATGATTTCAATTGGCAGATTCAGCTGTTCGACCATCTGACGAACCAACTGTAGCTGCTGATAATCTTTTTTACCAAAAATCGCCACCTGTGGCTGCGTAATATTAAATAGCTTGAGTACCACGGTCATGACGCCATTGAAAAAACCGGGTCGAAAAGCTCCTTCGAGAGTGTCCGCCATAGCAGGTAATGTCAGGCGGAACTCCTGCGGAACGGGGTAGAGAGTTTTTTCATCCGGCATGAAAACAATGTTCACATCCATTTCCTTTAGCAGCTGACAATCTTCTACCGCAGTACGCGGATAGCGGTCAAAATCTTCATGGGGTAGAAATTGTAGGCGGTTGACAAAAATACTGACGACCGTGCAGGTTGTGTGTTGCTGAGCCAATCGTACCAGCGACAGATGCCCGGCATGAAGATTGCCCATGGTAGGTACCAGTGCAATCGATGTTTCAGCCTGCAGCCGCGCCCGTAGGGTAGTTATCGAGGTAATGATTTCCATTGGGTATCTTTTTTGTCGCTAGAAGGCGTGCTCGTTCGCAGGAAACATTCCTGATCTGACTGCCTGAACATAAGCTTCAACTGCTGAGTGGATGGAATTTGTATCCTGCAAAAAATTTCTGACGAAGCGTGGCGGTTTGCCCGGGTAGATGCCGAGCATGTCATGCAATACCAAAACCTGTCCGCTACAGATTGATCCGGCGCCAATACCGATGGTTGGAATGGAGAGCCGTTGGGTAATTTCGCCAGCAAGAGTGGCGGGCATCATCTCCATTACCAGCATGGCAGTCCCCGCTTCCTGCAGAGCCATGGCATCCTCACGCAGGCGTTGCGCATCTTCCGTTTTTTTCCCCTGTAGCTTATAGCCCCCTAGTTGATGTAGAGACTGCGGTGTCAGGCCGATGTGAGCGCATACTGGAATACCACGATTGGTAAGAAAATCGACCGTCTCCGCCATGTGGCGTCCTCCTTCAATCTTGACCATTTGTGCGCCAGCCGCGAGCAGGCGTGCCGCATGCGTGAAAGTCTCCTGAGGAGATACCTGGAACGTGCCAAAAGGCATGTCGGCAATGATGAATGCTTTGTGGGTGCTGCGCGCCACACATGTCGTGTGGTAGAGCATGTCTTCGAGCGAGACCGACAGGGTATCGGGCTTGCCTTGAATGACGTTACCAAGTGAGTCACCAACCAGTAGGATATCGATACCAGCTTTTTCCAGTACGTTTGCAAAGGTTGCATCGTAGCAAGTCAGTACGGCTATTTTTTCGCCAGATTGATATTTCTGTTGAAGGTGCTCGCGGGTGCGACGTTTGTTGCTTGCTTCCTCCATGGCGATGTCACTCATTAATATTGAAATATTCGCGAGCACTGCGCATCTGTTCGATACGGGTGAGCAGCAGATCGAGATCAGCCTCACGATGGGCAAAATCAAGATGTTCACTGTTGATGATCATCACTGGCGCTTGGTCATAGACATGAAAGAAACGTAGATAACGTTCGGTTAGTCGCCACAAGTAATCTTCAGATAACCCTTTTTCCATCGGGAGGCCGCGTTGTTTGATGCGCTTAAGCAGAATTTCCGGGGTGGCTTGCAGGTAAATCACCAGATCGGGTATGGGCAGGTCAAGATCGAGGCGCTGCCGGATCTTCTGGTAAAGCTCGCGCTCGGTCTCGCCCAGTGTGACTTCGGCAAATATCTGATCCTTGTCGAACAAAAAATCACTGACGATGGCATGTCTCTTTTCCTGTTGCAACTGGATGGTATCGAGCTGTTCGAGACGCTGAAACAGAAAATATAATTGTGTAGAAAGCCCATGACGAGGCATGTCACTGTAGAAATTCTGCAGAAAAGGATTGGTTTGGGGCTGCTCGAGCAGCGTAGCGCAATTGAGCCGATTGGCAATATTACGGGCCAGACTGGTTTTGCCGGTACCGATGGCGCCTTCGATGACAATGTAGCGGTAATGCTTAAGATTCATGACGGGGGGATACGCTCCAAGGATTGATGTACGCAAGTAGTCAGGCAGTCTGCAACGTTGCCCTGCCCGGGAATGTGGCACGCATTGGCAATTTCCAGTAAAGGCTGAAGTACGAAAGCGCGCTCGTGCATGCGCGGATGCGGCAGAACCAAGTCTGCATCACTACATTGTAGATCCTCAAATAACAAAATATCCAGATCGAGAGTGCGAGGTGCGTTACGGTAAGTGCGCACGCGACCACAAGTCTGTTCGATTGCCAGCAGGCTTGTCAGGAGGGCATGTGGCGTGAGGCGCGTTTCCACCTGCACGACAGCATTGATGAAATCCGGCTGGTCGGTCCTGCCGATGGGAGCGCTGCAGTAGAGTGACGATCGCTTCATAATTTTCGTGTATTCAAGAGTATTCAGCATTTGCATGCCTCGCTCGACTTGTGCGGATGGATCGTCAAGGTTGCTGCCGAGCGCGATGAAAACTTGTGTGGCAGCTTCTGGTAGCATTGTGCCCGACATGAATTTACTGGGAAATAATTGTTTTTTCGTTTGCGACATCTTTACGTCGGCTGCGACTTTTTCTGCGTCGTTTAGGGATGGTTTCCGCGTCCAGCATACTCTCTCGGGTAGCTTGATCAGCATTCTTGAATGCTTGCCACCATTGTGCGATTTCTGGCTCGATTTCGCCGCTCTCACAGCGTAACAGCATGAAATCGTAAGCAGCCCGAAAATAGGGCTGTTCCAGCAAGCGGAATGGCTTTCGTCCGGCGCGTGCGTAAAATCGTGGTTGCATTGACCAGATGGCGCAGATCATGCTGTCATGGCGACGAGGAATCGCCAGTCGAGTACGCTGCGCAGACAGGATTTCTGCCATTGCCTGATGCAATGCGGGAATTGAAGGTTCGCCAGCATTGACCCGCACTTGCCAAGCGGCCAAAACTTCATGCCATAACAATGCGGCAAAAAGAAAACCTACCGCGACCGGTTGATCTTGCCGGACACGTTCGTCGGTATTTTTCAGTGTCAAGGTAATGAAACGCTCCCCCAATGGCTGCTCCAGCACGACATCAAGCATCGGTAGCAGTCCGTGGTGAAGGCCGCGTGTACGTAAATCAAGCACACCCGTAAGTGCGTGGCCTGAGAACAGCAATTTCAGCATTTCGTCAAATAAACGCGCAGGTGGTACATTTCTCAACAATGGCGCCAGATCTCCGATGGGGGCGGCGGTGCGATCATCGATCTGGATGCTCAGCTTGGAAGCAAGGCGCACTGCTCGCAACATCCGTACTGGGTCTTCACGGAAACGTTGTTCCGGATTGCCGATAACTGACAGGCGTTTTGCTCTGACGTCCTCGAAACCATGAAGATAATCTATGATTTCCTCAGTTGTTGGGTCATAAAAAAGGGCGTTGATAGTAAAGTCGCGCCGCAAGACATCTTCTTCCTGACTACCGAAAATATTGTCATGGAGTAATCTTCCGTCAGCATCAGTTTGAGTGCCCGCGGGGCATGACTGGGGAAGATCATGACCAGTATTACCACGGAAAGTCGAAACTTCCACAGTCTCATTACGGCTGATAACGTGAACCAAGCGGAAGCGGCGACCGATGATGCGGGAGCGACGGAATAATCCACGTACTTCTTCTGGAGTGGCGTTAGTTGCAATATCATAATCCTTGGGTTTTAACCCAAGCAACAGGTCGCGTACCGCCCCTCCAACGATATAGGCAGAAAATCCTGCCTGCTGCAATGTTTGCGCTACCCGCAGCGAACTGCGGCTGATATGGTCGCGGGAGATGCAGTGCTCAGCAAACGCAATGGCACGAAAATTTTTTCGGGAGGAGGGCGTGTCAGTATCTGAAGAAAAAATACGGCGCAGAAATTTACGAATCATGCCTTGAGGATTTTACAAAGTGATCTTTCTTCTTCAGTAGCTTGAATGTATTAGAAGTAGAGCTGGTTGAGTTGAATGATTATACACGTGGTAAGGGTTTATTTTTAAACGAAATCAAGAAAAGGTCATTAGAGTTTGTACTCTTGGTGCGCATAACCCAGCATTCCCTGCACAATCCTGACAGAATAGTAACATAGCCAATTGATCAAACGCGCTAGCCCTGAGCGTTTTTTCCAACTATAGCGTAATACGGGGTACGATTTTTTCATACCTTGCAGTAGACCGTCGCGCAATTGCAGGGCAAATTCGTGATCATCGATAATGACATTGGCCTCACGAGCCAACAGCAGGCTGAGCGGATCGATGTTGGACGAACCCACCGTAGCCCAGCACTGGTCGATTACGGCAACCTTGGCATGCAAATAGCCGTGTCGGTATTCGTAGATGTGAATTCCCGCCGCCAGCAGGTTGCCATACAACGCGCGAGTCGCAAGGTGCTGAACGAGATGTTCTGTTTTTCCCTGCAACAGCAGCACGACCCGGACACCACGTCGTGCTGCTTCTATCAGGGCATGGCGGAAATTGATACCAGGTAGAAAATAGGCATTTGCAATCAGAATTTCTCTATTGGCGGATTCGATTGCCTGTAGATAGCAGTGCTCGATATTGCGCCGGTTGCGTAAATTGTCCCGAATCACGAAAGCGGCTCGTTGTCTGCCCGCAGGGCGCTGCTGCCCTATAACCGGCGCATAATTTGTCCAGCGTTTTTTGAAGTGGGCCCAGGCAACCAGTGTCCACAAGTGTCGTGCGGCGGCGTGAATAAATTGTAGCAGAGGTCCGCGAATTTCGACTGCATAGTCGAATTGTGGCGAAGTGATATCTGGCCCTGAAAAATCATCAATGATATTGATTCCACCTACAAAAGCGATGCTGGCATCCATAATAGCCAGTTTGCGGTGCAATCTCCGTAGCCGCTGGCGCTTCAGGCGGAGCGAGAATATTTCCTGTCGGTAGATCAGCAGCTGTACGCTTTTTTCCAATAACTTGCGAATGTTCTCCTCAGGATAATACTGCGAGCCAAAACCGTCGATCAGTACATGTACGGCTACCCCACGTCCGGCTGCGCGTACCAGTGCAGCAGCGATGCGCTGCCCAGCGCAATCATCCTGAAAAATATAGGTTTCGAGAAAAATTTCTTGCGTGGCCTGGTCTATCGCTTTTTCCAACGCTAGAAAGTATTCGGTACCTGTATGCAACAATCTGAGTTGATTGCCCTCAACAAACTCGGGTACATTCATAGGCGTTCAATGTTGGCCGACAATGCCGTATGGTCCGAGATACCTGACCAGAGGCGGTTTTGTAAAACACGCGCGTGTTTTACATTAAAGCCGCGGATATATATTCTGTCCAGGCGCAGCAATGGTAGAAAAGAGGGAAAGCTGCGCGCACTCTTGCCGTGCGCGTGCTGAAAAACCTCGGTGAGTTGCAGGCGATCTGGCAGTAGTCGGTTTGCTGTACCGCGCCAGTCATTGAAATCGCCCGCCACTACGAGAGGAGCGTTGGCGGGTACGAGTTGCCGGATACGTTTCTCCATTGCCTGGAGCTGCTGCCCCTGCCCGCGTCTGAATAGCCCTAGATGCACGCAAATGCAGTGCAGCGTATCTTCCCATCCCGGAATGGCAATTTCGCAGTGAAGCAGTCCTCGGCTTTCAAAGCGATGAGCGGAAATGTCTTCATTTTCCCAACGCAAGATGGGAAAGCGACTGAGAATGGCGTTTCCGTGATGGCCATGATCATAGACGGCGTTTCTGCCGTAAGCGTAATCTGGCCAGATGGAATCTGCCAGAAACTCATACTGGGAAATTTCTGGCCAATTCTGGAAGCGGAAGGCAAGCCGAGAATGCGCACCAATGACTTCCTGCAAAAAAATAATGTCCACGCCGAGGCCACGCAAGCGATCGCGCAATTCGTGCAATATCACGCGCTGGTTGAAGCAGGATAGACCCTTGTGTATGTTATAGGTGGCGATGTGCAGCGTTTTATTCGACATGAGTGACATAAAGTCCGTTGGTCTATTTCGAAACATCCAGCATCCGTTCTAGCGCCAGTTTTGCCAGTTTCGCCTCGCGTTTGGGCACTTTGATCTGATTGACGATCTGCCTCTGCACGAGGTTTTCCAGCGTCCAGGCCAGATGCTGCGGATCGATCCGCGCCATGGTTGAACACATACAGACCATTGGAGACATAAACTGGATTATTTTTCCATTCGCCTTGAATTCTTCCGCAATACGCCCGACCAGATTCAGTTCGGTTCCAACTAACCAGCGAGTACCCGGCTTGGCGTCCCTGATGGTATTGATGATATATTCGGTTGAACCGACATAATCGGACGCGCTGCACACCTCGAAACTGCATTCTGGGTGGGAAATTACCAGGCCGTCCGGATACTGATTGCGAAAGCGCAGAATATGCTGGGGCTGAAACATCTGATGCACGGAACAATGGCCTTTCCACAGCAGAATTCTGGCATTCTTGATCTGCTCGGGTGTCAGACCGCCCATAGGCTGGTCGAAGTCCCAGACACACATTTCTTCCATCAGCAATCCCATTTTGTGGCCACTCCAGCGCCCCAGGTGCTGATCCGGGAAAAACAACACTTTTTCACGGCGGCCAAACGACCACTGCAGGATTTTAACGGCATTGCTGGATGTGCAAACGATACCGCCGTGTTCGCCGCAAAAAGCTTTGAGATTCGCGCTGGAGTTGATATAAGTCACTGGCGTGACCATTTCATCGGGATCGAGCGCCTCTCCCAACTCGCGCCAGGCGCGCTCGACCTTGCCAAGGTCTGCCATGTCTGCCATGGAGCAGCCAGCTGAAAGATCTGGCAAAATCGATATCTGCTCAGGACCGGATAAAATATCGGCTACCTCGGCCATGAAATGTACTCCGCAAAATACCAGATAATCGGCATCCGTCTGCGCCGCTAGAAAAGAAAGCTTAAGTGAGTCGCCAGTGAGATCAGCGTGCCGATAAACGTCCGCACGCTGATAATGGTGTGCCAAAATGACGGCTCGTTTACCGAGCGTTTTTTTGGCCGCAATGATGCGCTCTGTGCATATTGCATCCTGCAGCAATTCATATTTCTCAAAATCCTTAGCATTTGCTTGCATAATCGATCCAGATTAAATTTGTAAAGTTACTCATACAGTATAGTTGACGGTATTAAGCCTTGAAGTATAGCTTCAGATCGTTGTCTGGTTTGGCTGTTCTGATCAGATGACGTTTCGTGCTTAATCGTGCTCGCCTTGCGCAATAACTTTTTTACGCTTCAGCCAGGCGTCAGCGCCGGTTCCGATTCAGAATATCCATCTGGTTTGAAATTCATTAACACTAGCTTGGCAAATCTATAGTTTATCTCGGCGCAATTCACTTATCATTGACTTGGGTTTGCAAAACATAGATAATGCTCGACTATTTTGGAGGGGTTCCCGAGCGGTCAAAGGGATCAGACTGTAAATCTGACGGCTCTGCCTTCGAAGGTTCGAATCCTTCCCCCTCCACCATAATATGATATTGATGTTGGCATATAGTGTTTACATTATGTTTGTGGGCGCAAGTTGGCTAGGCTAGTGGCTTAATCACAAAAAAATAGTCATGAGCGGGTGTAGCTCAATGGTAGAGCAGAAGCCTTCCAAGCTTACGATGAGGGTTCGATTCCCTTCACCCGCTCCATCAGAAGGGCGTACGCATTAGAGTAGTTTGCCCATGTAGCTCAGTGGTAGAGCACTCCCTTGGTAAGGGAGAGGCCGCCAGTTCAATCCTGGCCATGGGCACCATGTATTTTTTCTGGTACGCGCAGTGTGTTTTGGATTGGCGAGCTAAAATAAAAGAGTATGGGGTTGAATTGGTTGATGTGGTGTTAAAACGAGGAAGGAAAGTATGGCTAAGAGTAAATTTGAGCGAAGCAAACCACATGTAAATGTCGGGACGATTGGACACGTGGATCATGGCAAGACGACACTTACTGCTGCGATCACGACGGTGCTGACGAACAAATATGGTGGAGAGATAAAATCCTATGCGCAGATAGATTCTGCGCCAGAAGAGCGCGCGCGCGGAATCACCATCAATACCTCTC
>NZ_FMWO01000039.1 GCF_900103035.1 Nitrosomonas mobilis | reverse complement strand
GATAATAGCTCTCGATACTTTTGGGTAAATCCAGATGGGCGACAAAGCGAACATCCGGTTTATCAATTCCCAGTCCAAATGCAGTGGTGGCCACCATTACGATATTTTCACCATACAAAAAATCCTTTTGATGCTGGCTGCGCGTGGCCGTATCCATTCCGGCATGATAAGGAAGCGCGGCAATCCCCTGGGCAGTTAACCAAACGGCCGTTTCCTCCACTTTTTTGCGTGAGCGGCAATAGACAATCCCGCTGTCGCCAGCATGTTCCTGGCGGATAAAATCCAGTAGGCGCGCCCGACTATTGAATCCATCCACAATTCGGTAATACAGATTCGGGCGGTCAAAGCTGCTGATAAAAGTGGGGGCCTGCTGCAAACCCAGACAAAGAATGATATCAGCACGGGTTTTGTCATCTGCGCTGGCGGTCAGCGCAATGCGCGGTACTTGCGGAAATTTTCTGGTGAGCAGCGAGAGCTGACTGTATTCCGGTCGGAAATCATGTCCCCATTGCGAGACACAATGCGCTTCATCGATTGCAAACAGCGACAGGGAGGCGCGTTGCAACAATGCCTGAAAACGTTGTGTCAGCAATCTCTCCGGCGCAACATAAATCAGGTCATAAGCGCCGGTCAGCATGGCTTGCTCAACCACTCGTGCATCTTCCGCCGATAGCGATGAATTCAGATAAGTGGCGCGCACACCCAATTCATTGAGTGCCGCGACTTGGTTTTCCATTAGCGAAATCAGGGGGGAAACCACGATAGCCACGCCATCTCTCAGCAATGCAGGAATCTGATAACACAGAGACTTGCCACCCCCGGTGGGCATCAGCACCAGACAATGACCGCCGTCAGTCACATGCGCGATAATTTCAGCTTGTTGCCCACGAAAATCAGCAAACCCAAAGATCTCTTTGAGGACAGCGCTCGCCTTGGTGGTCATTCTCCGTCAATCAACCGTTGTATATTACGCCGGGCGCGCTTGGTGGGACGTCCTTTTCCTTCCAGGCGAGGTTGCATTTTGAGTTTTTCAGCAAGTGCCTGTCGGGCGGTACGGCTTTCTTCCGTCTCCTGATAAAGCATTTGTGCGACGGCAGCCGATCCCCGCTTGTTTGATAATGCTAATACGTTGATATGATGCCGGTATTCACCAATGCGGATTTCCAGCCTGTCACCTTCAGTTAATGTTTTGGATGGCTTGACGCGCACGTCATTGACTTGCACTCGACCTTTCTCGATTGCCTCGGCCGCCAAAGAACGTGTCTTGAAAAAACGGGCTGCAAACAACCATTTGTCGACACGACATTTTTCATGCTGAGCGGGTGTTGCTGAGGATTGTATTTTTTTGGCTGCCATGGCTGACACAGGATGAGTCACGATTGATGTCCGGATGGTGGCTGCCGGACATATTAGCAAATTTTAGCTAAATGAAGGTCATCATCGAACTCACCAGCATCCCGAACGCAATACATCCCGCTACTACTGCAAATCCCCGTTGCAACAGGGTTTCATTGAGACGGCTAGCGTAGCGGCGACCGACCAGCATACCGGATATGGCACCCAGACTGAACGGTATCGCGATCATCCATTCCATGGCGCCGATGAAAGCAGCCGAAAGAAAACCTGCTGTCGAAATCAATGCGATGGCAGCGAGGGAAGTAGCGACCAAGGATTGCATGGGAAGCGTAGTTGCACGCTTAAGTGCAGGAATGATAACAAATCCACCACCCACTCCCAGCAGGCCAGACAAGAATCCAGTTGTTAGTCCTGCAAGCGCCAGTGCTTTGGCGCAAGGCTCGTTCCAGATAAAACGTCCCTCGACGGTATCGAGTTGACAGGGGGTGGCATTTATAGAACCCGGTAACGCAGATTTTTCAGGTAACTCGTGCTGGCCAGATGCTTGAAACATACGCCAGCTAACATAAGCTAACACCGTTGAGAATAAGAGCGTCAATAACAGATCAGGCAGAAAGTGCGCTACCCGGACGCCGAACGGTGCAACCAGCATACCCACCACAGCAACCAGGCCCGCCGCGCGATAGCGTACAATTTTGAGTCTGCTAAACGCGAGGTAAGCCGCGATGGCTGCTGATAACGCCACGGCGAATAAGGCAACAGGCGCGGCTTGCGTCATGGGTAAGTTCAAACCAAAAACCAGTAGTGGAATGGCGATAATCGCCCCTCCTGCGCCGGTCAGAGCCAGGATGATGCCAGTAATTGCCCCTAGCACCAGACTGATCAATAATATTTCCATTTCGACAATAACGCTCAGTCGACACCAGTCGAGCGCGCCAGCCATTCACGCCCTTTCAGCATGGCGTTCCAGTACAGCCATGGAAAAAGCCTGACTTTTAGCCACCAGTAGAATTTTCGGGCAACGGCAGGATCAAGTGGAAAACTCGGAAGTAGTTTTCCACCGAAACCAAATTCAGCGAGAATGACTTTGCCATTTTCCACCGTCAACGGGCAAGCACCATAGCCGTCGTAAATTATTTTTGGTTCGAGCCCCTCGCGTGCAGCCAGAAGGTTCTCGGCAACGATGACAATCTGTTTTCTAGCAGCGGCGGCAGTCTTGGCATTGGGCGAGGAGCAAGCATCACCCAATGAGAAAATATTAAGAAAACGTGTGTGCTGCAGTGTTTTGGGGTTGACCTCACAGAACCCGCCGCTATCGGCCAGTGGACTGTTGCGCAAAAAATCCGGCGCAGCCTGTGGCGGTGTGACATGCAGCATATCAAACGGTTTCTCGATGCGAGTGACCTGTCCGTGCTCATCTTTGACTTCAAATGTGGCCAGCTTTCTGTCACCATCGACCTTGACCAGATTGGAATTAAAGGCCAATCTGGCGCGATAACGATTGACATAAGCCATCAGCGGCGGGACAAATTCGGCCACACCAAACAGAACGGAGGTTGCGGTATCGAATTCGACATCGATTTTGTCGAGCACACTCTGTTTCTCCCAGTAATCACAGGATAAATACATTGCTTTTTGCGGCGCGCCAGCACACTTGATCGGCATTGGTGGCTGGGTAAACAGTGCTTTACCGTTTTTCAGCTGTCTGACCAGCATCCAGGTATATGGTGCAAGATCAAAGCGATAATTGGAAGTGACACCATTCCTACCGAGTGTTTGCTCAATACCTTCAATTTTCTCCCAGGCGAGCCGGATACCAGGGCAGACGATCAGCTGCTGGTAACTAATGGCACGACCATCGGCCAGCTGCACCAGATTATTATCCGGTAAGAAACCCGCTGCGGCTGCCTGGATCCACTGCGCACCTTTAGGTATGACGGCAGCCATGTCACGCACTGTATCCGCCTGATCAAAGGCACCGCCACCGACCAGCGTCCATGCCGGCTGATAATAATGCTTGTCGCTGGGTTCAATGATGGCAATACGTAATGAAGAACGCCGTTTCAGCAGACTGGCGGTAATGCCGATACCTGCCGATCCCCCGCCCACTACGACGATGTCGAAACTATTGTCCCAGTGACATGCGGGGATAACCGGTGTTACTCCAGGCCCAGAACTCTGATACGTAAACGCATGCGTTTCTGGTGTGCCGCCTTCCCAGTTGCACGCATCGGTAATGGTGTCTTGCTGAGGTGGCTGAGTCTGCGCGGGTTCGCCTGCAGCATACAACGCCGTGGCACGCTTGCCTGAGCCACAAAAAGCAAATACTGGTTCAGGCAAGGTTTTCAGAAGCTGTTGGAAAGCCTCCCGCTTCTCAGCATTCACCCCGCCGATTACAACGGGTAAATAGGCAAACTCCAGACCCGCTGCTTCCGCGGCCAGTTTTAAAACATCGCTTGTTGGTTGCGCCTCATCACCCTCCCCATCAGGACGATTACAGATAATCGATTTGTAGCCTGCCGCTGCGATCGTCGGAATATCTTCCAAGCTGATTTGGCCGGATACGGCAAAATTTTCATTTAGTTTGTTCCAGTTTGTTTCAGCCGCTGTATTCATGGCATATTCCTTATGAAAAGCTTGGATGGATTTGAAAAAGCATAGGGATTAAATTTATTTCAGGAGTTTGCTTCAGCCACGTGGGAAGCGTTCTGGGGAAGCGAATCTCGCTCACCTTTCTGACAATAAAGTTCATACAGGGTCTGCATGATACTGGATACCTCGGGGCTTGCCAGTGTGTAGAAAATATATTTCCCGTTGCGCTCAGTGGTGACCAACCGTTCCCCGCGCAACACGGTCAATTGTTGTGACAATGTCGGTTGCCGGATCCCCAGCAACTGCTCCAGCTCACCAACACTTTTACTGCCCTGCATCAGCTGGCACAGAATCAACAGTCTGTCCTCATTTGCCAATACCTTCAAGAGAGCACATGCCCTGGTTGCCGCGGCTCTTTCCTGCAGCAGAACGGAAATATCCTGCCCGGAAGAAGTGGGTTCCATTTTATTTCGAGTATTTGTATTCATCATAATTATCAAATGTTGTTGCCTTGATTTATGAGCACACCTCTAAAAATGCAGAGTTCTAAACAAGACCAGGTACGCATAAAAAATATTGACACACCATATAATTGAATTGATATGCAAGGAAACATTTTTCCTAAGTAACAAAGTATTGTAATTAAATATGAATTTTTAGAGGTGCCCTTATTACAACTACTGGCAGCCACAATATTCACCTGCCTGCGATATCAACTGTCATAGCAAAATATAATACATTAAAAAAAACTATTTTAAAATAGAATATTTATAGATATAATGTTTATGCGTTAACTAATAACCAATAGGAAAATACTATGCAGCCCAACATTGAAGGCTTTTTTGACCCCGTTTCTGCGACTATCAGTTATGTTGTGTTTGATCAACCATCTGGCCACTGCGCCATCATTGACCCTGTACTCGATTACGATCCTAAATCCGGCCGGACAACGCATCAGGCAGTTGACAAACTGATTGATTTCGTCCGCTCCCGGAATTTGACTGTGGACTGGATACTCGAAACACATGCACATGCCGACCATCTTTCATCGGCGCATTACCTGAAAATGGAATTGGGTGGAAAAACAGCGATTGGCGACAAAATTTCCGCAGTCCAAACAGTTTTTAAAAAAATGTTCAACCTGGAAAAAGGTTTTAGCACGGATGGCGCCCAATTTGATCATCTGTTTGCCGACGGGGAATATTTTGATGTGGGTAAGATTCGTGGCAAAGCGATACTCGTCCCCGGCCATACTCCGGCAGATCTGGCTTATCAGTTTGAAGATGCAATTTTCATTGGCGATACCATGTTCATGCCGGATGCGGGCACTGCACGCGCAGACTTTCCAGGTGGTGATGCACGCCAGCTTTACCGCTCAATCCGTAAATTGCTGGAGTACCCACCAGAAACCAGGCTGTTCATGTGTCATGATTACCCCCCCAGCGATCGCCCAATAAAATGGGAAAGTACCGTGGCTGATGAACGAGCGCACAACATCCATGTGCATGATGGCATCAGTGAAGATAAATTTGTCGCTATGCGAACCGCACGAGATGCCACGCTGGGAATGCCGGCCCTTATTCTGCCATCCGTGCAGGTTAACATCAGAGCGGGACAACTGCCGCCAGCTGAAGACAATGGCACGGCTTATCTCAAAATACCAGTTAACATTTTATGAAACGGCATGCAACTAACTTCATTGCGACTGCGCTAGGTGTGCGATTAATTAGTTTTGCAAGCTGGATAATTTCAGGATTCCGGCTGTGCAACCTTCCAAAAGGAAGTTGGCAATAAAGATGGAATGCAAGTTTAAGTTGCTCTTTCGTCCAGCAATTTGTGGCCATGATGTCTTTTGGTACTTCGACAGCTTCCACTTCCGGCACCTTCCCCACTAAATTGAGTTTTGCTGTGTGAACAGATAATCGACAAAAGCATATCTGTGACTAGCAGGCAAGTAGTTTGTCGCAGGTAGCCTATTGCCGGGAGCACGGGCTGAATGTGGAGATGTTTGGCAATGGGTTGTCAAGCCAACGGGAGTTGGGAGAATTATCATCATGCCTGAGTTGATTACACACACGGGTCGAGCTGGCGGTCGATACGGTGGATACACTTCGTGGTACCGACGGTTTGTCTCTGATCGTGCAGCAGGTATTAGACTATCCACCAGACGCAGATACAGAATAGGAAAACCGGCCCCGCGCAAGGCGGATGACTCAATGCCTGTTGCACGATAATTGTCTTAATTTTTGCTATTCCAGACAAAGGAAATGGCGGTCAACGCTTGCGAAAGATAATGTCGCGAATGGTGTGCCCCAGCTTCAAACCGCGTTCCTCAAATTTGGTCAGCGGCCGATAAGATGGGCGAGAGGCGTAATCATCGACGGTGTTGATCAGCCGGTCTTCACGGCCAAGCACCTGCAGAATATATTCAGCATAATTTTCCCAGTCAGTCGCAATATGCAGATAGGCGCCTGGTTTCATGCAGGTGACCAGCAGGGATACAAAATCAGGTTGAATCAGGCGACGTTTGTGATGGCGCGCCTTTGGCCATGGATCGGGAAAGAAGATATGTACGCCATCAAGTGATTCATCGGGCAGCATGCTTTGCAATACAGGGTATGCGTCATGAGCGATTACTTTCAGATTTGTCAGGCCTAGCTGCTGAGTACGGTTAAGTAGGCTTCCAATGCCGGGAGCATGGACTTCTACGGCAATAAAATCTTTTTCGGGTTGCTGCTGCGCAATGGCGACGGTCGTTTCACCCATGCCTGAACCGATTTCGAGTATTTTGGGTGCTGCTCGGCAAAATATACCGGCCAGATCAAGTGGTGTCGTAGAAAAGGAAATTCCGTAACACGGCATTAATGTTTCATAGGCACGACGCTGTGCGTCTGAGTAATATCCCTGACGAAGTACATAGCTGCGAATGAAGGTTGGTGAAGGCAAAATAATCAGAATATGTCAGATCAGTTTAATCAGCGCGTAGCTTTGGGATGCATGCCAGCTTTAAGTGCGCGCAGAGCCTCATTTGCTGAGTTGACAACCAGCCCACGTGGGCAAAAATAATATTTCGCCAGCTCGCGTTGTGCATGCAGTTGTCTGACTTGCTCGAGGGTTTCCCATTCGCTGATTCGTACAGGTACCCAGGTTTGTGTTGAGGGATCCCCAATTGCGTAGCGTTTTCGCTCGCGCGTTTCACAGCGCAATGCCTCGTATGAAACATTATCGCCCCCTTGTGCAGAGCGGATGATCATACTGTAACGAATTACGCGCATCTTCTTGTCAACGCTGACCGAATTAGCGTCGACGAAGAAACTCAAGTTGCCGGCAGGTCCCGCATCAAATGCGAGCAGATTGCTATTTTCAGGATAGGGTGGCAGGCTGGGAGCAATCTCCTCCCAAGTCTTACCATGATCGAACGAATCAACAAACTCATCCCTGCCGGCACAGCCAATCAGGAGCAGGATAAAGATACAAGCAAGCAACAGACGGCAAATCTTGCTCATGCCAAATCCTGTATCAATGCTTTCCGTATATCGTCTGCTACAGATTCGATCGTCACCTGATACACAGAATGATCAATGCCCATGCTCAGAGTTGCACTCTGCCGCAATGCGCCAATCATTTCCAGTGACAGCTCAAAGCGCAGAAAATGAACAGCGGAAGTTTTCTCGGCGTTGGCGCGATCAAGGTCTTCATCGGCAATTCCATATACACGCACATGACCGGCAACATTCACCCATACCTGGTCTTCGATGCCGATCAGTTGAGTCAGTTTCTGTGCCCGTTCTGCCGGATCACCGTACTCGATCAGCATGGTTGCCTTCCAGTTATGCCCGTCAGGAACCAGTGGGTTATAGACATCCAACTCCTGTTGGATGTCAGCTTCCTCAAATATTTTTTCCGCGCGCAGCATTTCCTGTATCTGATAGCGCATCGTGAGTTCATCTTCGAATAGCAGTGTGACATGTTCACCCAACGCGACTGAGCGATTCCTTTTGTGTGCCATGACATCAGCGCGGAAAGATTCTCTGTTTCTGGCATAGGCTTCGAGTGTCAGAAGACTGTCACGAGTTATCTTGGACATGGTATTTCCCTGTGTGTGGATAATTGAATCTGTTGCAGACACTGATTGCGCAGGTATCGGTCGCATCTGGGACTCTCCGTAAGCCATGCGGAGTAAGGTCAGCGGGTGGTGTTTCACGGTTTGTCTGGGTTTCATTCCTTGCTGAATGTGGCGTGCGGCAATTGCACAGTCGGAGCTGATGTAGTCAGGCTCCGCTTCGCCCATTTGCCGAAACACTGGCTGGCCGATTTTCATCGAATCGTCAAAGAACTCCTGTTTGACCCCCCAGGTACCGTCATGTCCGGAGCAGCGCTCCACTGTCGTGATTTCCGTCCCGGGAATCAGCTGCAGTAGATCACGGGTTTTCTTGCCAAGATTCTGCACCCGTAGATGGCAGGGAATATGGTAGGCCACTTTGCCAAGTGCATGCTGGAAATCGGTTTTCAGCAATCCCTCACGGTGCAGCAGCATCAGGTATTCAAATGGATCAAACATGGCATCGGCCACCATGCTGACCGCTTCATCTTCAGGAAATAGTAAGGGCAGCTCCTGCTTGTACATCAAAGTACAAGAAGGAACGGCAGTTAAAATTGCATAACCCTCTCTTGCCAGAGCAGCCAAATGGGGAATGTTGTGATCCTTGAGTGCGGCCACACTGTCCAGGTCCCCAAGCTCCAGCTTCGGCATGCCACAGCAGGATTCCTGTGCAACCAGTTTTACTGGAATTTCATGGTGCGCCAATATCCAAAGCAGATCATGACCAATACCGGGTTCGTTGTAGTTGACATAGCAGGTGGCATAGATGGCCACCTTTCCAGGCACGTTACTGCTTGGTTTGGGCGCAAAGCGCTCGTCTGGACGCGCATGAGCACGAAATTTTTTTGCACTGTACTCTGGCAACTCCCGTTCCGGATGAATGCCGATCGCTTTACTGAATAACCTGCGGGTTGCAGGTGTCTGTGTGATGGCATTGGTTGTCTGCACGACTACCGGTATGGTGGCTAGTTTACCCATCGCATCGGTACTGGATAGTAGTTTATCGCGCCAGCTTGCACCTTGTTTTTTGTATTTGACTGCCTTAGCACGTAACATCAAATGTGGAAAATCCACATTCCATGGATGCGGTGGCACATAAGGGCATTTGGTCATGAAACACATATCACACAAATAGCAGCGATCTACGATTTGCCACAAATCCTGTTTTTCTACGCCATCGAGTTCACCCGTTTTGCCGTCATCGATCAGATCAAACAGGCTGGGAAATGTTGTGCAAAGATTGACGCAACGCCGACATCCATGGCAAATATCGAAAACCCGGTACATTTCCGTAAACAGTTGCTGTTCATCATAAAAATCGGGTTTCTGCCAATCAATCGGATTACGTTTGGGTGCTTCCAGGCTGCCTTCACGGATTGACATAAGATGGTAATCAGTTAGTTCAACAGATAAAACAAGCTCTAAATAAAATTTGCCCGGGAATGCCGCAAACGAGCATTAACCGGGCAAAGAAATAACCGAACAATATTAATATTCTCGAACCGTTAGTCGCTAAAATTGTCCAGTGCGCGTTGAAAGCGATTAGCATGCGAACGCTCAGCCTTGGCAAGCGTTTCAAACCAGTCGGCTATTTCATTGAAGCCTTCATCTCGTGCTGTTTTCGCCATACCGGGGTACATATCGGTATATTCATGCGTTTCACCGGCAATTGCCGTTTTGAGATTATCACGCGACGAACCGAACGGCAGACCAGTTGCAGGATCGCCGCAGGATTCCAAATATTCCAAGTGTCCATGGGCGTGTCCTGTTTCACCTTCAGCGGTAGAACGAAAAACCGATGCGACATCATTTTGACCTTCAACATCGGCTTTAGCCGCGAAATAAAGATAACGACGGTTCGCCTGGGATTCGCCAGCAAATGCTGCTTGCAAATTAGTTTCGGTTTGAGATCCTTTCAATTGCATCATTACTCTCCTTTTAGCTTACATTTATATTTATTCTGAATTACACGAACAATCGTGAGACACAGAATTTTATATTGGTGTGACTTTTATGACAAATGCCGACTGTTAATGTAATTCGTATTCTTATTCTGCGCAAGCGATTAAACAGCTACTACAAGAACAAGAAGCCACACAGACATGGAATGACGAAATACAAGCGCTGCTGTAGTGCTCAGCAGCACTTGTAACCGCATCAAAAATTGTTATCTTTACCCCTCAAAGACCCCAGGAAGGCTTTCACATCACGGATAAATCCATGGCCCACTTCCTGGCCAAGCTGATGTTTTGCCATCAGGCGAATAGCCTCCTCCAGCGTGATAACCGAGCCGTCATGAAAATACGGTGCGGTTTGTGTAACATTACGCAAACTTGGCACCTTGAACACGTATTTATCACTCTCGATTTTGGTTACTTCGTAACGCCCAAGATCAGTTGTTTCGTAAGGTTCAATCAGCCCAATTTTTTTGAAGGAGTTTCCACCAATGACCACGCCATTGTGGCAGGTAGCGCAACCGATTTTAACAAACTTATGCAACCCTCTTTTTTCGACTTTGGTTAATGCGCCATCATCACCATTCAGATAATCGTCAAAACGCGATGGTGTCAGCAAGGTACGCTCAAAAGCACCAATTGCCACTCCGATATTGTTGTAATTGAAAGGATATTTCTGATCACTGAATGCCTCGGCAAATAGTTTCTGATAAATATCAATTTCCTTAAGTTTCTTGACAACTGTTCCCTTATCAGGCATTCCCATTTCAACCGGATTCAGAATCGGACCTAATGCCTGCTCTTCAACATCACGGGCACGACCATCCCAGAATTGCGCTATATGAAGTGCGGCATTCATAGTAGTGGGTGAATTGCGGTCACCGCGTTTGCCTTCATGCCCCGGAGAAGTCGGTTCGTTGTCGACACCAAAATTTCCGAGCTCATGACAAGAGTTACAGGAAATTTTATTGTTGACCGAAAGACGCGGGTCAAGATAAAGCATTCTCCCCAGGCTGATCAATGCAGCATTTTTTTGCTCGTCGATAATAGATTCCGGCAAAGGTTCAAAATACTGCTTGAGACTGGTTCTGTCCATTCCATCGCCAAGCCCTCCGCCATGATCACTTTCTCCCTCGTGACTGTGACCGCCACTATCATCAGCAATATCGGTCCCTGAGTTTGATTGTGCAAAGGCGTGAAAACTCAAAACAAGAGCAAAAAGTACAATAAGTTTCATTAAATCCCCCACTAATTGGTTCAAACAAGCAGAATTGTTTTATGACTTGGCATATAAATTATGCCTCTTCCACTAATAATGGTTATGCCCACTCTTTTTATTTGCGCCATGACCGCCATGCGGCATTTTCATGGTTTTGGGTTTCGTGAATTGTTCCTCGGCCATTTTGCCCCCATTTTATCCTGTTGTCCATGCTCCTTATGGCCTGCATGTCCGCTGGCTACTTTTTTATCGTGCTTACTCTTGTTGACCACATGCTGTTCATGCGCTTACGCAAGTAGCAGGTTTCCGGGAACTGAAGAATAGCCGGCAATATTTTCTGCTGCGACTAGCGGTGTTGCTGTAAAAGCAATAATACAGGCAATGGTCATGACAAAAATTTTTTGACTGTGCATGATTTGCTCTCCGTTAGAATAAAGATCAACAAATCGAATGAGTCAGCGAATTTAGGGCATCGAAATGCGCCGCACCAAAACCCTCTTTACTCATCCTGTACGTGCAATGTGGTTGCTGCTTGTGACATAACTCTGACAAGCAGCGGTCTGAATCCATTCACCATCGTTGGCAATAATGCATCACTAAAATTCGAATTCAGGAATAAGATTAAAAGAGATCAACTTCGATTGATTTTTGAAGAAAAAAGGCTGGCCGAGACAATCATCAATCCGCCCATCCAATCCTTGAACGCCACGACTTCCTCGGTCAGAAAATAGGCAGCAAGCGCGGCAACCACCAGCTCAAACAGTAAAATAATAATTGCCTGATTCGCCGGAGTGTAGGTAAACCCGAATTGCAATAGTACACTCAAGAAGAAAATCAACAACCCTACCCCTAACAATAGCAGCCAGATATACTCATCAACCGGATAAACAGGAAAAATTGATATGTCACCTTTCAGCATCAGGATGACCACTCCGATCAAAGTGGCACCAGTCCATACTGCCAGCGATTTGAGCTGGATGCTGTGCAGCTGATCTTTGCGAACAAGAACATTTGCGAGCGCAAACATAAACCCACCAGTCAAACCCATCCAATCGCCATAGGATACCGGCATCGGAATTCTGTTTCCTGGCTGCCAAAGCATGAGGACAGCGCCCGCCAACGACAACAGTATGATGAAGTAGCCATGTATGCTCAATTGCTCATTGAGCAACAGGCGTGCAAACAGGATGGTCCAGAGTGGCGCCAGATAAAATAATAGCAGTACCCGCATGACTTCCCCGTGAACAATCCCCAAGGTATATGCCATACTAGCCCAGCCTGCACATAACCCAATCCAGATTAAATAGTGAATGGCAACATTAAAAATTGCCTCGCGGCAAAGCTGCCTGTGGAACAACACTAACCCAATCAGTAAAGCAATGAAGTAAGTCAATGTAGTTGACAGCTCTCCCCCAATGCCATGCTGCTCAAGTATTCGATAGGGATACCAGGCCACGCCCCATATTGTTGCGCCAAGAAGCAAGGAAACCACCTGCAAAGTTTTTTTCATGGTCAACATTGCTGCCAGCCTTTATAATCCTGATCTTATTGAGATGCTAAAAAATCCATCCCGCTATAAACACCATGCTGATCACAGCATTCCACCAAATATGAATTCTGCGTTAGAAAATCTTCAACCTTATCCATTTCAGAAACTCGCGGAATTGCTGAAAGACTTGCAACCAAATACCTCGCTCTCGCCTATTAGTCTGCATATTGGCGAACCCAAACACGCAACGCCTGAATTTATCAAACAAGAGCTGGCAAATAATCTGCATGAGCTCGCGCATTATCCCACAACGCAAGGATCAAACTGGTTGCGAACCAGCATTGCCACTTGGCTGGCACAGCGTTACCAGCTTGACAACATCAACCCGGATACACAGATTCTCCCTGTTAATGGCAGTCGAGAGGCATTATTTGCTGTTGCTCAGGCAGTTGTGGATACGCATACCACACCACGGCCTGTAGTGGTCTGCCAGAACCCTTTTTATCAGATATATGAGGGCGCGGCATTACTTGCAAATGCCGAGCTTTTTTTTCTTAATTCCTTGCCGGAAAATCAGTTTGCACCACAATGGGCACAGTTACCCGATCAGATCTGGGCGCGCACTCGGTTGGTCTATATCTGCTCACCAAACAATCCTACGGGTCAGGTAATGACATTGGAAGAGTGGCAGAGCTTATTTGCTTTATCCGACCGATACGGGTTTGTCATTGCGGCAGATGAATGTTATTCGGAAATTTATTTCGATGAAACACGTCCCCCGCTTGGGGCGCTCCAAGCAGCAGAAAAATCTGGCCGAAGTGGTTTTCCCCGGCTGGTAGTGTTTAGCAGTCTTTCGAAACGCTCCAATGTTCCGGGATTGCGTTCCGGTTTCGTTGCGGGAGATGCGTCCATTCTAAAAAAATTTTTGCTTTACCGCACCTATCATGGCAGCGCCATGAACCCGGCAGTACAGGCAGCCAGCACCATCGCATGGAGCGACGAGCAGCATGTGATCGAAAATCGGCGTTTATATAAACAGAAATTTGCGGACGCAACAGAGATACTTACAGGTGTGCTGCCCGTCAGTATGCCAGAAGCTGCATTTTACCTTTGGTTAAAAACCCCGATCAGCGATACCAGCTTTTGCAAGCGGCTTTATCACGAAAAGAATATCGTGGTTCTGCCAGGCAGTTATTTAGCGCGTGAAGCCAATGGCATCAATCCGGGTGAAAATTTTGTACGGGTAGCATTGGTTTCATCTGTTGCAGAGTGTAAAGAAGCATTTGAAAGAATTAGAGAAGTTTCATTCTAAAGGACATCTGAAAATTCAGGGTTCAAAATAAAACCAGGCGCGAATAAAAAATATAAACACGACATATAACGATATATCAGAAACATTTTTCACAAACAGCACGGTATTGTGGCGAAATATGGATTTTTAGAAGCGCCCCCTTAGAGAAATCGTTAAATCACTCATCAGGAGTACTATGGAAAAATTACAAACCACGATAGAAGATGCTTTTGAGAATCGCGCGGAAATTACCCCGCGCAATGTTGCATCCAACCTCAAAGAATCTGTTGCTCATGTCGTCAGCCTGCTTGATAGCGGAAAACTGCGGGTAGCCGAAAAAATCAATGGTGAATGGATTGTGCATCAATGGATCAAGAAGGCGGTACTGCTGTCTTTTCGCATTGAAGATAACAGCTTTATCAAAGGCGGCTTCTCTAATTATTTCGACAAGATCCCTTCCAAATTCGCTGACTACAGTTCACGTGATTTTCGCGATGGCGGTTTTCGGGTAGTTCCACCCGCAGCGGTACGCAGAGGATCGTTTATCGCCGGCAATGTCGTGCTGATGCCTTCCTATGTGAATATCGGTGCTTATGTCGATGAAGGTACCATGGTAGATACTTGGGCAACTGTTGGCTCCTGCGCACAGATCGGCAAAAATGTGCACTTATCAGGTGGTGTCGGTATTGGCGGCGTTCTCGAGCCTGTGCAAGCGAGCCCAACCATCATCGAGGATAATTGCTTTATTGGCGCACGTTCTGAGATTGTCGAAGGCGTGGTCGTCGGTGAGAACGCTGTCATCTCCATGGGCGTTTATATTGGTCAAAGTACTAAAATCTATAATCGCGAGACTGGCGAAATCAGCTATGGGCGGATTCCACCAGGTTCCGTTGTGGTATCCGGAAATCTGCCCGCCGAAAACGGGCTTTACAGCCTGTATTGTGCGGTTATCGTCAAACAGGTGGACGCAAAAACCCGTGCCAAAACTGGCATCAATGAGCTACTGCGCGGCATCTAGGAGTCTGTCGAACTTAAGCAATCGTAGCAAGCCAAATAGGGGAATGAAAGCAGACTCTCGGGACTCTCGGCAGCATGGGAGAAGTCATATTATGATCAGGTTTTTGTGGTATAACTATCATTAAGGTTGATTGATTATTTGTTAGTCTGTTGTTTCAACTAGGTTTTAATAGCAGTTTTCGCATAAATCATCAATTCGCCTGAGCTTCCCGAGTTAGGGAAATCCTGGTGCCTTGGCATAAGCCAGTACCGTAAATTTTTGGAGAATGGCAAAATGAAAACACTGACAAGTATGATTGCAATGAGTGCACTGGCAATGTTGATGAGTGTAAATGTTTACGCAGATGATGGCGTACATACTTCCGAAGCAATGGAACATGCCGGCAAAGCTCAGGCGCATGGTGAAGATGGGCACGCCAAAGAGCTGACAAAACATGCCAAAGAAAGCCTGGAACACGCAAAACATGCACAAAAAGCACACGCTGATGCTCACCATCATATGGATGAAGCAGTCAAACATCTCGAAGAAGGCATCAAACACGGTGAGATGGGGCATGCAGATGTCGCGACCAAACATATTGAAGATGCCATCAAACATATGCGTGAATCTGCCCATTAATTAACAGAAAAATCACCCTGGGAATTACATGTAAACAGATCCAGGAGCACAAAAGGGCGAACGACTATCGCCCTTTTGTGTGTATCGTCAATCTGACTTTTGGATTAACTCATTCTTTTTCCTTATGAGAATTCAGATCTTGACGTATCTCGAAGCGCTGACTAAGATTAACTTTGAAAATGGCTGTGGTTGAGAAAGCTGTTTTCTGGATAATTTCGATTAACTATTTAAGGAATTTATTATGTCTCTGTTGAAAAAATCATTCCTGGGCAGCTTTGCCCCCTTGTTGGTATCTGGCCTTCTGGTTGGGCAGATGGCAACTGTTGCCGTTGCCGCTGAGCATGACAAACATAAAGGGCATGCCGGACATCATAGTAAATCCTATGCACACTTTAACAAAGACGGTGAGTTGCTGACACCGAAAGATTATCGTGAATGGATATTTGTCGGGGCCCCCGTTACTCCAAAAGACATGAATGATGGCAACCCTGCGTTTCCTGAATTCCACAATGTCTATATAGATCCGGTCAGTTATGCTCACTGGAAGAAGAACGGGAAATTCCGTGACGGGACGATCATAGTGAAAGAACTGACCAGCGTTGGCACCAAAGAATCTTCAAGTGGCAATGGTTATTTTCAGGGCGAATACCTAGGAATTGCTGCGACCGTCAAAGATTCAAAACGCTACGCCAACAGACCTAATCATTGGGCATATTTTGGTTTTGAAAGCTATGAGAGCAAGAGTGCTGCAGCACAAGCTGACGAATCCTGCAATGCCTGCCACGTAGAAACGGCAGCTTTTGACAATGTGTTTATTCAACACTATCCAGTATTGCGCGCCGCAAAACCTGCTAAATAATTTATATAATTTGAAAAGTTGATGCACAGTCGTGCATAGGCTTCAAGCTGTGTACGATTTTCCATCACTTTTGGGGCATTTTGTTTCGCACCATAAGAATTAATGGCGCCAAGTAAAATGCCCTTTTGCTTTGATTGATTGAGTGAAATTCAAGTGACTGAATCCAAAGATACAATGAGTAAAATCAGAGCTCCAGAGCTGCAAACGACTGGATGGCTGAATACGACTGAAACTATTACACTTACTTCTCTACGCGGAAAAGTGGTTTTGCTGCACGCCTTTCAGATGCTATGTCCGGGTTGTGTGCAGCAGGGTATTCCACAAACGCAGAAGATTTTCAACGAATTTGATCCTGACCGGGTTGCAGTCATCGGACTGCATACAGTCTTTGAGCACCATGCCGTCATGACACGTGAGGCACTGGAGGTGTTTGCCTATGAATACCGATTACGCTTTCCAATCGGAATTGACAAGCCAAATGAACAAATGGCCATTCCACATACCATGATGGCTTATCAGATGCAGGGTACTCCAACGACGATACTGATTGATAAGACAGGTCATTTACGTCTGCATCAGTTTGGACATGTCAGTGATTTTCTACTGGGAGTATCCATTGGCACACTGCTCGCCGAGACAGATGAAGAACAGGCGACTACAATTTCATCCATACTGTCGCCCGATGCAACAGAGACTCCCTTAGCCGACGCTTGCGATACGGAAGGGTGTCATAGCTAGAAACTATTCTTCCAATTACGCAACACAGTAAACACGCTTACCGGGTCTTTCAATTGCCGGCCTTCATGCTGGCTGGTGCAGTCAATAATGGGCCTCTGATCACAGCGCAGAAAAGGGTTGACTGCTTTTTCGATAGCCATACTGGAGAAGAAAGTGTTGGGAGGTTATTAGCCCGTTTCCGCCTGCAATCTTCCTCCAGCTCGAATAATACCGAGTTGTCTGGATCAACTGTTTTGGCAAATTCGATATTGGCCAGCGTATATTCGTGTGCGCAATAAATTTTGGTTTCGTCAGGCACGCTGGCCAGCTTCTGCAGAGATGCATGCATCTGTTGTGCATTCCCTCCAAAAATACGTCCACAACCACAGGAAAAAAGGGTGTCGTCACAAAATAGAGCATGGCCCCCATAGAATGCAATATGGCCAGCTGTATGTCCTGGCACTTCCATAGCGGTAAATTAAGTTACCAACTTTGGAATGGTTAGCGTCTCTCCCTCTGTCAATCCATGTGTACATCAAGGTATGTTTTCGCTTGCAGGACCATAGACCGGAATGGAAAAATTCTTGTACAAGCGTCATATTTCCGCCAGTATGGTGATGGTGTGTACAAAAGAGATGGCAACGGGTCGCAGTTTATATTGTCTTAGGTACTGCCGCACGGGAGAGGCATCTCCTGGATCGACAATCACTGTAACCGATTGGTTGTGAACGATCCAGATATAATTGTCCTTAAAAGCCTGGACTGCGGATACAGTAAACATTGTTGTTCCCTAAACAAAAAATTATCGAAACTTTCTTGAAATCATGCTGAACTCCACATTGCATCAAAGCTTGCAGCAATGGCTCGGTACAGCCATTGGACAATACCTGTTAGAGCAGGAGCGCGCTTTTTACGATAGTATCGTTTCAGATATTTTTGGCTATAACGCAGTTCAGATCAGTTTCCCCGAGTTTGATTTCTTACGCAGCAACCGCATGCCTTTCCGATTCGTAGCCGGGTTAGAGAAAGGTTCCAGCGCATACGCCCACCCTCATCTGCTACCTATTGGCAGTAGAAGTATTGACCTGGTCCTGCTGCCGCATACTCTGGAATTTTTCCCCAACCCACATCAGATACTGCGTGAAGTCCACCGTATCCTCATACCAGAAGGCAAGATCGTCATTAGCGGATTTAATCCTTTCAGTTCGTGGGGGCTGCATCAACACATAACTACCAGCAAGAATCAATTTCCATGGTGCGGTAATTTTATTGCATTACCAAGAATGAAGGACTGGTTAGAACTACTTGGTCTGGAAACCAATACCGGCAAACTCGGCTGCTATATTCCACCCTGTGGTAGTGAAAAATGGATTTCACGGCTACGCTTCATGGAAGCAGCAGGTGATCGTTGGTGGCCAATCGGTGGTGGTGTTTATTTTTTGCAAGCGGTAAAACATGAGCGCGGCATGCGGATTCTTAAACCCTGCTGGGAGAATCCCCCTAAAACAAGAAGTGCACCGGCTACCACTCAGGTCGATAGGCAAATCAATTCGGATGCTGTCGGGAAGGGTGTTGGAAATAACGTGAAACTTAAATAACGTGTTATCGACAATTGGGGACATAAGAACGTAATGCAGCAAACTAATCAAGCCAGGTTGATTGAAATTTTCACAGATGGTGCGTGCAAAGGTAATCCGGGAGTTGGCGGATGGGGAGTCTATTTGCGTGCTAATGGAGAAATTCGGGAACTGTTTGGTGGTGAGGTGATGACGACCAATAATCGCATGGAATTGCTTGCCGCTATCCGCGCCTTACAATCTCTGAAAGCAATGCCTACGGTAAAGCCGGGTGACCCGGTGCAGCTTCATACAGACTCACAGTATGTACAAAAAGGAATCAGTGAATGGATTCATGGTTGGAAAAAACGCGGATGGCTGACTGCAGACAAGAAACCAGTCAAGAATGAGGCATTGTGGAAACAACTCGATCAATTATCGCAGCAATACCAAGTGGAGTGGTTCTGGGTACGCGGACATAGTGGCCACGACGGCAATGAGCAAGCGGACCGACTGGCAAATCTCGGAGCGGAATCCATGCTGACGCAGGCCAACTCCTTATCCTAGTTCACGATTATTCTCATAGGCAACTGAATAATGCGACAACTCTTCTTAGATACTGAAACTACCGGGCTTGATCCAGCCAGCGGCCATCGCATTGTCGAGATTGCCGCGGTGGAAGTAAGCAATCGGCACTTAACCGACCACCATTTTCATTTTTACCTCAACCCGGAACGGGACAGCGATGAAGGTGCGCTCAAGGTCCATGGACTAAGCAGAGAATTTCTTCGTAACAAACCCAAATTCCGGGAAATTTGTAATGACTTCCTGGCTTTCATCACAGATGCTGAGATTTTTATTCATAACGCACCTTTCGATGTGGGATTCATCAACCGTGAACTAGAGCTGATCAATTGCCAGCCATTACAACGTTATTGCAAACAAATTAACGACACGCTGGTCATGGCAAAAGAATTACACCCAGGCAAGCGCAATAATCTGGACGCGTTGTGCGAGCGATACTACATAGATCATACCAGACGTACATTACATGGTGCATTGCTGGATGCTGAATTGCTGGCAGAAGTATACCTTGCCATGACACGCGGCCAGAAAAGTTTGCTGATAGCGCTCGAGTCTCCGCCACAGCTCACCGAAGATGAAATTGCCTCAATAGCTGGTCTGGCCATACCTGTGCGACAGGCTGATGAGCATGAACTAGAGTTGCACAATCAGCTATTAGCACGGGTTGCTAAAGAAAGTGGTGGAAACTGTTTATGGTAGTTTTGACGATATTCTGTTGTCCGTTGCTTGTAACTTATCTAAATCTAACCGTTTGCTGGAACGCTAAATTCCAGCCTTCATGCGCACAGCCTGAGTTGCTAAAGTTTTCCCGAGATCCCAGACAGCAGCCGGTCCACGGTGCGCATCCGCAATAACGTCGCTGATAGCAACCGTTATCCACCGTACATCATCTTCAGTCAGGATAAGCGGGGGAATAAACTTAACGATATTCATACCATGACCCGCTACCTGCGACAATATTCTATGTTTCTGAAATAGCGGAACTGTAATCATTTGTGAAAACAATCCTTTGTTGGCAGCTTCCAGCATTTTCCAGGAAAGTTTCAGCGATAAACTGCTAGGCTCGGTAAACTGTAACGCAATCATCATTCCCAGACCGCGAATTTCAGTAAAGCATTCATGCTCACCGACAAGCGGGCGGAGCGCATCCACAATCATTTTTCCCGTGCGAGCCGCATGTTCAATCAGGTTTTCTGATTCCAATACTTCCAGAGTGGCAAGTCCAGCTGCCATCGCCAGATTGTTTTTGCCGAAAGTACTGCCATGCACCACTGCACGATCCATACGGTTAAAAACTCGACTAAATATCCATTCCTTGCACACCAACGCCCCAACTGGCACAAAACCACCAGATAATGCCTTGGCCATACAAAGTATGTCTGGCTCCACCCCCCAGTGCTCAACAGCCCACCATTTACCGGTACGCCCTAATCCAGTCTGAATTTCATCGGCGATAAACAGTGCGCCGTATTTTTGTGTCAACCTTGCCGCCTCGGGCAGATAATTCTCGTCAGGAATCCACACGCCATGGCCTTGCACCGGCTCGGTAATAAAAGCGGCAACATCCCCTTGTGATAACGCTCGTTCCAGCGCAGCAAGATCGTTGAACGGAATTTCGACAAAATCTGGCACCATGGGGCCAAAACCTTTCTTGTAATGGTCATCACCTGTGGCAGAAAGAGAGCCCAGGCTCAGTCCGTGATAACAGCCACGACAAAAAATGATTTTGGATTTCCGAGTTGCGAAGCGGCTGAATTTGATAGCGGCTTCGATGGTTTCAGTGCCAGAATTGGCAAAAAATACACGGTCCAAACTTTCAGGGGTAAGTGCAACTAGCTTTTCTGCCAGCAGACCAGCAAGAAGAGAGACATCCAGCTGCACAAGGTTGGGTAAATCCTCAGTCAATACATCCTTTAGTGCACCAACTATTTCTGGGTGATTCCGGCCTAACGCAAATACGCCAAACCCACTCAGCAGATCCAGATAGCGATTACCATTTTCATCATAGAGGTAGGCACCCTGCGCCTTGACGTAGTGCCGATCAAATCCGATAGTTTTAAGGACTTTGACCATCTGACTGTTCAGATATTGGTCATGAAGGGAAAAATTTTCCTTGCTACGCTGTTGCAATAGATCACGAATTTTCATGAATGAAAGTTCCTGGGGAGAATAGAGCTGCGATACCGATCAATGAAGGTGCATTCTACTCTACCTGAATCTGATATACAGCAGATACCGGCATGCCAGGCTCCACGGCACTCCCGGACCCGACTGTAGAAGAAACAATTCCACATTTATTTTCCTGATTAGTTACCTGTCTCAGAAATTCTCAATATACCGATCGGAAGAGGTTCTGTCGTTGCGGCGGCGCGCAGCAATCGCGGCACCATGGCAGCCAAATCAAAACGGCGATTGAAGCGATAGGAGAATTCTGCAAGATAGCGCTGTGCATACTTGGCGTGATTGAATGCATGGTAGGTTCCGCTGAAGGCAGTCTTGAGATTGCCAAGAAGCGTATTGACCCAGCGAAACTCGGCACGCTGCACAGCAGATTTGCCACTTCCCACAATATGGCGCTCATGCTGCGCGGCTGTATGCGTAACCGCCCCGAAACACCCCAAACCATCAGATACGACTCGTGCAGTAGATGACAGACATTCAGCCGACCACTGTTTGAGCGCTTCATATGTAAAACCCGCTACGGGGGTCAAGCGTATATAAAGTGGCTTCCCCTCGCTGTTTGTTTGTATTGCCGCTACAAATGGCGTCTTACTTGCCGCGCCCCGCCCGCGCTTTCCCGGCCTTTCACCTCCCAGATAAGCATCGTCAACCTCCACGCGTCCATCCAGACGGCGTTGCTCTTCGCGCAGCAGCATGGTCTGTAACAGCTTATGCTTGATCGACCATGCCGTTTTGTAACTTACCCCCAGCTGACGTTTGAGTTCCAATGCACTGACCGCATTCTTGCTTTGCGTCATCAAGTAAATGGCCAGAAACCAGGTTCTTAGCGGTAATTTAGTATTTTCAAACACGGTGCCGACAATTGAAGAACATTGGTAGCCACAATCCAGGCATTCCCATAGCTTGCGGCCGTTATGGGTACAGGAATATCGCTCCCCATCGCAGCGCAGGCATCTCCAGCCATGTGGCCACCTCGCAGCAAACAATGCTGCTTCACATTGTGCTTCCGTGCCATATTGATGCAGAAATTCATGCAGTGACAGGCCTGCCTGAAACTGAATTTTATTCATCGCCATTG
>NZ_FMWO01000109.1 GCF_900103035.1 Nitrosomonas mobilis | reverse complement strand
GTAAAAAGGTCTCATCCGCCTCAATGATTCCTTGCAAGTGGTTGGCTTTAGTAGCCGCCGGCAAAGTCAGGAACCGATGGCGCCAGCGAAAACTGGTGTTTTTGTCTATTCCGCATTGCCTGCCGCTAGCTCGCACGGTCAAACTTTCAATCAACGCTGCACTGTAACTCAATCACTGCTCCTTATGCCGCAGACGGGGCAAAGGAGTTCCCGAAATAGCCGTGAATGTGTGCTTGTTGCATAAGCAACAGCGAAAACGTTGCAACCCCGCCTGGTGCCCCCAACGATGAGGGCGATCCGCCTGGCAGACCGGACAACTCGGCTCAAAAGAATCCTCAAGATATTTCACAACCACAGCTTGTGGCTTCGCCTCGCTCAGATAATGTTTGGCCTGTTCTTTTTGACGACGATTAAGTTGCGATATCTTTTCCAACCACTCCCGAAAATCAGTGGCTTTCATGACTATACCCTCCAGTCTTAATGCTCCAGCCTAATCGACAAAAAGGTAGTTCCAACGTTTAATGCAGACATAGCCTTAAAAAGGGTCATTTTAAATTTCAATGCTGAAAGATTTCCTGAACGTCCTGCAAAATGTGCGCATACTCTTGCACATAGAAACAATAGGGCTCCATTCGCGTTAAATAAGGACAGAACTAGGATCTAGTTGACATTTCACATGGGTAGCCACAGATATCCATAAGCCATGGCAACCATACTTTTGTAATCTCTCTTCAGTTTGTCATATCGTGTTGCCACTGCACGATACTGCTTTAATCGTACAAAAGTATTTTCTACCAAATGCCGATATTTATACAAACTCCAATCCATGTCCGCATTACCTTCCCATGAATTGCCCTTCCCTGGTATTACAAACATGGCTCTCGTCTTTGTTATCTGCTCCCGTATACAATCATTGTCATAGCCTTTGTCCGTTACCATCGCTTCCGCGTCAGGTAACTTGGCAATCAAATCGGGCGCTGCGGAACAATCGTCGACTTCTCCACCAGTGATCTCAAACTCAATCCTGATTAGTTACTTCTCTCAGAAATCTTGTAAAATCTACAAATTGCGAAGAAACGTAGCAAAATCAGAGGAGGATGGCAATGGCGATGAATAAAATTCAGTTTCAGGCAGGCCTGTCACTGCATGAATTTCTGCATCAATATGGCACGGAAGCACAATGTGAAGCAGCATTGTTTGCTGCGAGGTGGCCACATGGCTGGAGATGCCTGCGCTGCGATGGGGAGCGATATTCCTGTACCCATAACGGCCGCAAGCTATGGGAATGCCTGGATTGCGACTACCAATGTTTTTCAATTGTCGGCACCATGTTTGAAAATACTAAATTGTCGCTAAAGACCTGGTTTCCGGCCATTTACTTAATGACGCAAAGCAAGAATGCGGTCAGTGCGTTGGAACTCAAACGTCAGCTGGGGGTAAGTTACAAAACGGCATGATCGATCAAGCATAAGCTGTTACAGACCATGCTGCTGCGCGAAGAAGAGCGCCGTCTGGATGGACGCGTGGAGGTTGACGATGCTTATCTGGGAGGTGCAAGGTCGGAAAAGTGCGGCCGAGGCGCGGCAAGTAAGACGCCATTTGTAGCGACAATACAAACAAACAGCGAGGGGAAGCCACTTTATATACGCTTGACTCCCATAGCGGACTTTACATATGAAGCGCTCAAACAATGGTCGGCTGAATGTCTGTCATCTACTTTGTGGGAAGTGGCAAATCTGCTGTGCAGTATGCCGAGTTTCGATTGCTGCGCGCCGCCGCAACGACAGAACCTCTTCCGCTCGGTATATTGAGAATTTCTGAAACAGGTAACTAATCAGGAATTTTTTAAACGATCCAATGGTTTCCCTTACAAAAAAACAATAGTTTCCCTAATTACTTTATTGTATAGGGTCAATTAGTATGACTCCTTATGAAATTACTTATTTACTTGGAGTTATTACTATCATGAAAATAGGAAAATATTTTATTGCTTTATCAATATATATCTTGTTGAGTGCCGGTGTATCAATCAATTCTTTTGCATCGAATGAAGCCATAAAAACATATCTGGCTAATAATCAAAGCAACAGCGGCCGTGTAGACCACACTGCACTGGCAAAACAGCATGAGCATTTGGCCAAAGAAATGCGGGCTAAAGCGCGGAAAAAAGAAGAGATTCTAAGAACCAAGCCGAGAACCAGTTTCTTCGGTAAAAATGGAAAGTATTTAAAATCTCGCATCGTGAATAAAATCCGTAACTACGAACAAGTTGCTCAGGAAAATTTAGAAAAAGCGGCTTACCACAGAACAATTGCTTCTGAGCAGGCATCTAGAAAATATGTCGCAGACCCTATTCAAATTGATAGCCAGATTAATAAAGTAAAGGTAAAATCCAGTGGAACTAATGAATTGTAAAGATAAATGCTTTTAAAAAGACATTAATTTCATAAGTCGTTCATGATGAGTTGTTTTGCGATTTGTCCTGTCGCTGTTTTATCGAGTCATATCGTTGTTTCTTCTTTCTCTTTCTTAAGGCGCTTTGATCTTCAGACAAAGCGCTTTTTTACGTGGAGATTACCGTCATGCCAGCAAGAAAATATTTTGTAGCTTTGCCGTCAATTGTGCTGGCAGGAAAGCGATGGGTAGCTTTTTCGATACTTGCATTAGTGGCAGCCTGCGCGCCTATGAACTCGCTAACATCAACACGACCTGCTGAAATTGATCTTGCCGCACAGGATAACCAAGGCAATCCAGATCATAAAGCGCTGGCACGACAATATGAAAATCTAGCTGAAGAAATGCAGACTAAAACTCAAGAACAAAAAGCGATCCTAGAGCATAAATCGCACTCCAGTCATTTCGGTAAAAACCGGAAAAATACTAAATCGCAGACTGAATTTAAAATTCGACAGTATGAACAAGCAGCTCAGAAATACAGAGAGAAAGCTGCTCATCACAGTTCGATGGCGGTTGAACAGGCGACTCATCAAACTGCCGCAAAACCGAAATAACCAGATAATAATAATCAGATGAATCGCGAATAGAACTCGCAACGGAATCAGCAATGAAAGCACCCATTGCCGCACGGGTACATTGGGAATAACGTGATCGATCGGGCGAGCAGTCGTCTGCGCCATGCACGGCCCACCGCACGAAGGGCAAAACCCCCGTCTTTTGCAGGAAAAGGCAACCAGGCTTTTCATGGGTGCAGTCGACACAACGCAGGCGCATAAAACCATGCGCTAAAATGCCACAGTCAGGAAATGCATCAAACTCCTCTTTGACAAAATCGGGCAAACCTGATTCAGCCCCAACTTGCACAAAGAAGGTCTCCACATGCTCTTGTACCAACTGGTACGGGATGGTTGCGTATTCCACGGAAACTGGACACTCAGTCCACGGCAAACTGGACAGTCGGAGCGTAGCGACGCGGGGGTTGTTTTTTACTCCTGATTTGAGGGTTTAGTCAAATCTCTTTTGCTCTTTCTGATCGACTCGCCGGACAGATCCAGTTTATGTGCG
>NZ_FMWO01000016.1 GCF_900103035.1 Nitrosomonas mobilis | reverse complement strand
AAATCAAAACGGCGATTGAAGCGATAGGAGAATTCTGCAAGATAGCGCTGTGCATACTTGGCGTGATTGAATGCATGGTAGGTTCCGCTGAAGGCAGTCTTGAGATTGCCAAGAAGCGTATTGACCCAGCGAAACTCGGCACGCTGCACAGCAGATTTGCCACTTCCCACAATATGGCGCTCATGCTGCGCGGCTGTATGCGTAACCGCCCCGAAACACCCCAAACCATCAGATACGACTCGTGCAGTAGATGACAGACATTCAGCCGACCACTGTTTGAGCGCTTCATATGTAAAACCCGCTACGGGGGTCAAGCGTATATAAAGTGGCTTCCCCTCGCTGTTTGTTTGTATTGCCGCTACAAATGGCGTCTTACTTGCCGCGCCCCGCCCGCGCTTTCCCGGCCTTTCACCTCCCAGATAAGCATCGTCAACCTCCACGCGTCCATCCAGACGGCGTTGCTCTTCGCGCAGCAGCATGGTCTGTAACAGCTTATGCTTGATCGACCATGCCGTTTTGTAACTTACCCCCAGCTGACGTTTGAGTTCCAATGCACTGACCGCATTCTTGCTTTGCGTCATCAAGTAAATGGCCAGAAACCAGGTTCTTAGCGGTAATTTAGTATTTTCAAACACGGTGCCGACAATTGAAGAACACTGGTAGCCACAATCCAGGCATTCCCATAGCTTGCGGCCGTTATGGGTACAGGAATATCGCTCCCCATCGCAGCGCAGGCATCTCCAGCCATGTGGCCACCTCGCAGCAAACAATGCTGCTTCACATTGTGCTTCCGTGCCATATTGATGCAGAAATTCATGCAGTGACAGGCCTGCCTGAAACTGAATTTTATTCATCGCCATTGTCATTCTCCTCTGATCTTGCTACGTTTCTTCGCAATTTATAGATTTTACAAGATTTCTGAGAGAAGTAACTAATCAGGTATTAAAAAATGCAGATGCCGCCATGTACCGGGCAAAAGATGCAGGTCGAAATCGTTATTGTTTCTTTACCCAGACAATGAATGATGAGCTACGCCGTCACCAGTTGATTATATCCGAGTTAAGGTTGTCTCTCGCACATCAGGAGTTCAGTCTCTATTACCAGCCACTGCTAGACTCCCAATCAGGAAGTATTAAATATTGTGAGGCGCTGATACGCTGGTTCCCAGGCAGTGGAGAACTAATGTCTCCGGCAGAATTCATTCCAATTGCAGAAAAATCAGAGCTGATAAGCAAAATTGGAGAGTGGGTGATTAACGAAGCCTGTCGTCAAAGAGCTGAATGGAAAAACAAAGGATTGCTGGACTTTCGTATCGACATTAATTTATCGGGAAAACAATTTATTCATAATGATATTTTTTCTATTCTTAAACGCGCATTGGCAAAGCATCATTTGGCACCATCAGAAATTGGCATTGAGTTGACTGAAAATGTATTGATCCACGCAGGCGAAAATAATCTTTTGAATCTGAGGAAACTCCATGAAGCAGGTATGCAGATTTCGATTGATGATTTTGGCACGGGTTACTCCTCTCTAAGCTATCTTAGGCATTTTCCTGTACACAATCTAAAGATTGATCGGGAGTTTATTAGCGGTTCATCGCACAATGAAACTGATCGGTCTATCATGGAAGCAATTGTTGTAATCGGCCACCGTCTCGGTCTTAAGGTCATAGCAGAAGGAATAGAAACAGAGGAACAGCACAGACTTGCCCAAAGAATTGGGTGTGATCTGGAACAAGGCTTCTTCTTTCATAAACCGATGGAGGCAGACAAGCTTTATACTATATTGACCGGTATGTAGAAAATTTTACAATTAATATCTGCTGCTTAAGTCCCCAAGAAATGCAAAATGACTTTATTGAGTTTAATCCTATAAAGGGTAGTGAATCGCCCATATGTTTCGAACGGCTACAGGTATTTACTCGAAGGGTAAACATCTTATTTTTTATGGCTATGTCATCGTTAGTTAGTAATGGCCATGTAACTAGATGAATTTAAGACAAAATATCAATTGCTGGTTTTTTGACTAAAAACTTGGTGACTATTCAGCATAGGCTTGCAGAACAGTCAGTTATTTATCATACTACGAGTCATGCGTGAACTCGAACTTCCTGACCTCACGACACTGACCTCGGATCAAAAGGATGATTTGATCCGCCTGTTATTCGAACAGGTCCGGATTTTGACTGCGCGAGTGTCAGAATTGGAAGCTCGATTATCCAAAGACAGTCACAATTCGAGCAAGCCACCGTCCTCTGATGGACTGAAGAAGACACGCTCACTGCGTCGCCCCTCGGGTGCCAAGCCTGGTGGTCAGGTCGGACACAAAGGAACGACTCTCAAGCGTGTGCAGGAACCGGACGAGGTGATTGAGCATGGTTTACCGGAGCGTTGCGATGGATGCGGAGAGGCTTTGCCTCCGTCCTGCGCACAGATTGCGGAACGTCGGCAAGTGTTCGATATACCAGTGGTGCGTTACGAAGCCACTGAACATCGCACCCTGCGACTGCAATGTGGATGCGGCAAACTGCACGAGAGTCGATTTCCCGCAGGCGTGAGCGAGGCGGTGCAGCATGGGCCGAACATTCGCGCGCTGGCGGTTCATCTGACGCAAGGCCAACTGTTGCCGCTCGCACGAAGCGCGCAACTGATCGACGATCTGTATGGGCTGGAAGTTTCACCGGCCACGCTGTTGGCGTGGATTGAAGAAGCCAGCCAAGTGCTGCGACCAGCAGTTGAAAGCATCGCGCAGGCACTGATCGAAGCGCCGGTGGTACATGCCGACGAATCAGGTTTGCGGGTGGCATCATGCTTACACTGGTTGCATACGGCTGCCAGCGAAACGCACACATGGTACGGCGTGCATGCCAGACGCGAAATGGAGGCAATCGAAGCGCATGGAATTTTACCTAGGCGGATGGCCACTCTCGTGCATGACTGCTGGAAGCCTTACTGGAAACTCGAATGCGTGCACGCACTGTGCAATGCCCATCTGTTGCGCGAACTTGTTTTTCTGCACGAGCGAACCGGCCAGACTTGGCCGCAACGCATGATCGACATGTTAATCTCGGCTCGCGACACCTGCGCGGCGGCACGGCCTGTCACAGCTGCGCTGACTCAAGGGCAGACCCAGCAGATTTTTGTGCGCTACCATGCCATCCTGGATGAGGGTAGCGCCATCAATCCAGAAGCAAAGCGAGAAGGGGCGCGGCGTGGGCGCATCAAACAAACCCCGGCAATCAACCTGCTGCGCCGAATGCGTGAACATGCGGACGAGGTGCTGCGCTTTCTGACTGACCTTCGCGTCCCTTTCACAAATAATCTGGGTGAACGCGCGATCCGAATGCCTAAAGTGAAACAAAAAATCTCCGGCTGCTTCCGCACCCTCAATGGGGCGGAGAACTTCTGCATCATCCGTTCTTACCTCGATACCATGCATAAGCAGGGCCACAACACATTCGAATTACTTCGTCACGCCTTCATGGGTAATCCACTTCAGCCTGCTTCATGCTGAGCTGTCACAAAACTTGTTTATAAATGATAGTTTTTCTATTTACAGTAATCAACAGTTTACGATGACATAGCCTTTTTTATCGTGTCGACGGTGATATTTACTCGCACCACAGTGACTCGACAAGAAGTAACTGGGTAGCCGACGAGTGCACCGCCAAAGAGACGAATAACATGAGAAAGTATTCGCCACGAGATTTTTTGGTGTGGTTGTTCGACTCCGCTTACAATGAAACATCGGATATTTGCCAAAAGGATTAGATAAATATTATGAAAAAATTACTATTCACTCTAACGTTGCTGATATTAAGTACTGATTCAATGGCTGAATGGACCAAGGTGCATGAAAGTGATGAACAAGGCGGCTACACAATTTATGCTGACCTAACTTCTATTGGCAGGCCAGACGGCAGAGTTAACATGTGGACTTTAATTGATTACAAAGTCGAACAGAAAGATACCGGTGCTTATTTTTTATCAAAAAAAATACGGCGAAAATATGACTGCCGAGGTAAGCATGTCAAAGAGCTCTCGTTCAAGCTATATAAGTGGAATATGGGCCGAGGTGAACTCGTCCGTTCTTACACTCAACCGCAGGGATGGAAAAAAATACAGCCGGACAGCGCGGATGAAGTTGAATGGAAAGTAGTTTGTAATCATTGAGTATCTGAATACCTCTGATTAGTCATTATCAGCGAAAGGTATCGCGATTCAAATTGCATTGGCGGTATAGGGGGCGAGTGTCTACTCTTAAATATCCAGTTTATGCTAATTCGGAGGGTGTCCTGGATTTTGTGTAAAACGGCGGTTAAGAGGGTTCCTGAGATCACGCCGCAGCTCATAATGCGCTACATTTTTATTCTCTCGCCTTCACTTTTGCATTACAGGTAGCTTGGATATAGAAACGAATGGGCACCTCGAAAAACCTCGACTCGCCCACTCTTGATAGACTTGGTAAAATTACGCTGTTCTGAAACCCATTCTTCTCCTGCCGATGAAACCACATAGCGCCATCAAGCTTGACCTGTTCGCCGACGAACACCACCGCAAGAAAATCGACTCGCTGGGTGACCCACTGGTTGAGATCGAGTCGCACATTGACTTTGCTGCCTTGGCGATGGAGGTTGATCGGGTGGCGCCCCGTCCGATGAGTCCGCAGGGCGGACGCCCGCCGTACCCGACCGAGACGATGGTTCGCATTCTTGTTCTGAAGCGTCTGTACAACCTCTCGGATGAACAGACGGAGTACCAGTTGCTTGACCGCATGAGCTACAAACGGTTCTGCGGACTGGCGAACGCGACGAACGTCCCCGACCGCACCACCGTGTGGACCTTCGAGAACCGGATCGGCGAAGCAGGGGCCAAGGCGCTGTTCGACGGCGTCTCCGCGCAGCTGCTCCAACATGGATTCATCGCGCGTGGCGGTCAGATCATCGACGCCACGCTGGTGCCGGCGCCCAGGCAGCACAACAGCCGAGGCGAGAAAGGACTCATCAAGCAAGGCGCGATGCCCGCCGACTGGAAGCCGGCGAAGCGGCGCCAGAAGGACACCGACGCGACCTGGACGAAGAAACACGGCAAGAGCCACTTCGGCTACAAGCTGTCAATCAGTGTCGACAAGAAGCACAAGATCATCCGCCGGATTGAGACCGATACCGCCTCCACGCACGATA
>NZ_FMWO01000008.1 GCF_900103035.1 Nitrosomonas mobilis | reverse complement strand
GCTGTCCTTTTGCGGGCACTCTCCAGCAAAGGCCTGATAACCTCGAATTGCTCCGACTTGATATCACTTGGATAATCTCTTCTCATCTCCCAAGCTTCTCATAACTCGGAGACTTTGAACAGGTTCTAAAACATCTCCAACACCTACTTTTAATAACAATAACGTCCGCGCTGGTCAGTTTAACTTTAACGTAATCAACAGCCCGGATATTGCCAAATGGGATAATACTTTGCAGGCATTTTGTATTGATGTTGATCACTGGTTGAAAACGAATGGGAATGCCACCTATGACATCATTTCAGCAACGGCTTCAGGCGGCCTGAGCAATCTGCAACTCGCCCAAGTAGGCTGGTTGTTTGACCATCATGCCTCTGATCTGGGGAGCGCCAAAAAAGATGCTGCTTTTCAACTATCACTGTGGGAAATTTTCTTTGAAACCGAATTATCATTGAATCTGAGTAATGGCACATTCAAGTCTAATACCTTTGAAAATGAAAGTGGAACTACCAGAAATTTAGCCAACGAGTTTCTGGGAGTTATTACTGCCGATAACACCTACAGAAGCAGCGGCTGGGAATTCTATGTTCTGAATCCGGATAATCCGTCGGACAACCAGCGCTTGATCACCTGGCACGAAAAAGATCCGGGCAATCCTCCATCCGAGGTGAGCGAGCCCGGTACATTGCTGCTATTGTCCTTGGAATTAGGTATTGTATATTTCAGCACCCGTCATCGTAACAGCGCGTATCTCTCCTCCTTTGCCTGATAAGCGCTGAAGTAGCTGACCGGGATACTTCAGGCTAAAGTAACCTGAAGTATCCTCAGTCGTCATTATTCTCAATTTTGTCGCAGCATCTGCGGGTCTCTTTTGTTATCGTATCACGGCTGCGACTGTGAACGTAGTGAAGCAAGTGGCCACCCGGGAGTCTCTGTGTTCGCGTCAGATTTTCACTGCCCACAGGTCGTGAATGTCAGTATCGGTAACGCGCACATCTGCCCAGTCACCCGGTTTAAGGGTTGAGGCATCATCAATGTAAATAACGCCATCAATTTCCGGTGCATCGACATAGCTTCTGGCAATGGCACCTTCTTGATCAACGGTGTCCATCAGTGCTCTGAGCTGTCGGCCTTTCTTCGCGTCCAGGCGCTGTTTGCTGATAACTTCCGCTGTTGCATCAATCTTTCCAATCGTTCCTGCTGGATTTCAGTAGGAATAGGGTCAGGTGATACATTGGCAGTCGCACCTTTGACCGTGCGTAGGTAAATGCCCCCACCCGATCCAGCTGCGCTTCTTCCAGAAAAGTGAGCAGTTCCTTGAATTCGGCCTCAGTTTCCCCTGAAAAACCAACGATAAAAGTGCTGCACAGGGCAATATCCAGGCTGATTTTGCGCCACTGCTAAATGCAGTGCCAGTATGTTTTCACTGTTGGCCGAGCGTTTCATCAGCTTGAGTATGCGTTCATTGGCGTGTTGAAAAGGAATGTCCAGATGCAGGAGCTTGTCTTCCGTCATCAGTGGGATCAGTTCATCCACATGCGGATAGAGGTAGGCATAGTACAGCCGTACCCAGATACCGAATTCCCCCAGTGCGTTCGCTTGTTCGGTGATACGAGTACTAACCGGCCTGCCTTGCTAGAAGCCCGTGCGGTATTTGATATCCACCCCGTAAGCACTGGTGTCTTGGGAAATAATCAGCAACTCCTTGACACCAGCTTCGACCAAACTTTGTGCCTCCTGCAGTACGCTCCCCACCGGCCAACTGATTAGATCGCCGCACATTGACGTGGTCAAGTAAAACTGGACACCTCAGTTAAGCTGCTTTTATCGATTTTGCTGCTTCTGCTTCGTATTGGTTTGGGCTTTTGTAATTTAGGTATGAATGCAGTCTTTGGTTGTTATAAAACACGCCGATATACTGCAAAATGTCCTGCTGTGCTGCATGGCGGGTTTGGTAATGCCACCATTGGCAGCGTTCCTGCTTGAGGCTGCCAAAGAAACTTTCAGCAACCGCATTGACGCTCCTATGTCAAGTAATTGTGGCCGCATCTGACAAATCTGCGAGAATAAGCGGATACAGTTCACGAATAATGTACCGTTTCAGACAACGCTGAATTTCCTTATTTGACATCCCTTGAGCTGTACGTCGTGTCACATAGGTTTGAGTTCTCGGCTCATCACTGCGCATGCGTACCATCGCGATGGTCCATAGCGCATTGTTTGCAGATCGATCACCTCCTCGATTTAATCGATGGCGGATAGTCTTTCCCGAAGACGCCTGCAATGGACTTGCTCCGCATAATGCAGCTAATGCTGCCTCATTCCTCAAACGTTCTGGATTGTCTCCTGCTACAGCAATAAGTACCGCTGCCGTTTGTGGCCCGACTCCAAACTGGTTCCGAAGACGTTTCGCCGACTGACTCGTCAAATGATCAAGCGTCGCGTCAAGTTCTTTTAGTTCTGCTGAAAGCATTAACCAGCGCTTGGCCAACAAACAAAGTGTTGCAGTTAATGTTTTAAGCAAAACACTGCCATCTGCCTTTCGAAGTCGCGCGCAGCCCGCTACGCACTGTTCCGGTTTAGTTTTCCAGAGCCGTTCGCGCATATCATCTAGTGCGCTGATTAATAGCGATCTGAGCTGATTTATTGTTTGTGTCCTCGCCTTGACTGCACTACGCCTGACAACCGATAACATACGCAGTGCCTCAGCTACACCCGACTGTGACTTTGGGACTGCTGTTGCGTTACCAGAAAGAACTGCTCGTGCTGCACTTTCAGCGTCAGTCGGATCTGACTTCCCTTGAAGTCTACGCTTAGCACGATCAGGACGATTTATTTCCCATACCTCAATACCCTCCTCGCGCAATAGGCGGGTAAGACCAGCGCCATATGTTCCTGTTCCTTCAACACCTGCACGTTGTATATTTCCGAGAGAACGTGCCCATGTTAGCAATTTTAGATAACCTGCTCTATTAGTCGGTATGGAGGTAAGTGTACCTATCACTTTACCCTGGTGGTTAATGACTACACCAACATGTGTATCTAAATGGGTATCAACGCCAAGAATAACTTCATTCTGAATCAATGTGCCGTCCATATTTTATACTCCTCAGTCAAGATTGGCGCATTACCAACCCCACTTACCGGACAGGACACTCACGGTGCAATTCAAAGCTCCTATTAGGTCACATGTATTGGGCCCGGCAACGCTCGGGGAATGCCTAGGCCAGATCGACAGGTCAACGCAAAGGCACTACTTCGCCCATCCCAACACGGGTCAGATCAAGTCAGGCATTCCATACCATATTAAACTGAGTATCCCAACAATTTCCCAGGCGACTCATGCTGCCAATAAAACTGTATGCTTTCAGTAGATTGCGATATTCTTTGCTGGCATACTGCGACCCACGATCCGAATGCACGATCAGGCCAGACGGTGGCCGGCGTAGCCAGATCGCCATTCGCAATGCATCACAAACCAGTGTTGCTTTCATCCGTGAGCTCATACTCCAGCCAACCACCTTTTTGGAGAACAAATCGATGACCACCGCCAGATACAACCAGCCTTCCTGAGTCCAAATGCAGGTAATGTCGCAAACATAAACTTGATCCGGTCTGGCAACATAAATCTGTCGATTCAGTTTGTTTCCGAATACCGGTTGTTTGTGATTGCTGTCAGGGGTTATCTTGTATTCTTTTCGGTATCTCACTTGCACGCCAGCTTCTTGCATCAATCTTCGAGCTTTCCAGCGACCCATCGGATAACCCCGTGCATTGAGCGCTTTTCCAATTCTGCGACTGCCATAGCTATGATGACTGGATTTTGCTAGGTCCCTTATTGTTTCAAGTGTTTCCAGATGACAAGGATCTGCAGAACAATGATCGGTACACCGAACGTAATCATAGTAGGCGCTACGACTGACACCCATGAGCTGGCACATCAAACCAACCGGGCAGGTTTTTTTCCTTTAGGTGATAAACGAATATTTCACTTCATTTCTTTCACGAAAAAGACCGTCGCTTCCTTTAAGATGCGTTTCTCCATTTCCAATCGCTTGATCTGGATCTTGAGCTTCCTGATTTCCTCCTGTTCCGGTGTTAGCTTCCCATTACCGCGAAAGGCTTGTCCTGCATCATCTCTCTGAGATTCCCTCATCCATCTTCTTAGCATACTGGCATTGATTCCCAGATTCCAGGATACTGCTGTCGCTGTATACCCTTGATCCAATACCAGACTGATTGCATCTAATTTGAATTCCTTCGTGTGGTGCTTCCTTGCTACCATTTCTTCCTCCAGTTAAGCTAGTCTCTCTTAACTGGACTGTCCGGTTTCAGTAAACCACGTCATTCCGCGACAAAGTGGTCCCGGCGATAAATGGTCTTCGGAGCGACATAGATGCTCTTGAATTCCTCCTCCCCACCACCTCTTGGCCGGTACCGTCCTACGCGGAAATACTCTTCAAACTCTAATCCGCGAAGGAATCTGCGTCAATCAACTCAAGCACTCGGTGGCTGGAAATCACGTCCACTCTAAACGGCGGCGATCGGAACACAAAACACCTTGTACCAGAATATTCCGGCATTTCGACGTTCTTCCTGTGCTTATCCAACGTCCGTTCAAAACAACTTCATCTTCGGCAAATCGCTCCGTCCCATGAGGAACTCATCCACCCCCACCGCCGCCTGTCTTCCTTCGCTGATCGCCCAGACCACCAGTGACTGCCCGCGGCGCATATCTCCGGCCGCGAAGACGCCGGAGATGTTGGACATGTAGTTTTGATCGACCAACACATTGCCACGCTGGTCGAGTTTCACACCGAGCTGTGAGATCGGTCCTTCCGGTTCGGGGCTGATGAAGCCCAAGGCCAGCAGGCACAAGTCGCAGTCGAGCGTGAACTCGCTGCCGGGGATTTCCTTCATCTTCACCGGGCGGGAGCCTTGCATTTCCCATTCCAGGCGGATACCCTGAAGTTTTTTGACGACGCCGTTCTCGCCGGAGAAGGATTTAGTATTGATGGCGAAGTCACGGACGTCGTGGCCGGTGGGGACGGCGGCTTCTTCGTGGGCGGAACTGACCCGGTAGATCATCGGCCAGTAGGGCCAAGGCATGTCCTGCACCCGGACAGTGGGCGGCTTGGGAAGAAGCTCGAATTGCTGGACGGACTTGCATCCTTGCCGGATGGCGGTGCCGAGGCAGTCGGCCCCAGTGTCGCCGCCGCCAAGGATAATCACGTGCTTACCCTTGGCGTTGATGAATTCCCGCTCGGGGATGCGATTGCCGAGGGTGGTCTTATTTTGCATCGGCAGATAGGTCATGGCTAGGTGGATGCCATTCAGATCGCGACCGGGGACGTCAATATCCCGCGCCAAGGTCGATCCGCCACAGAGGACGATCGCGTCGAAATCGCGGCGCAGGTCTGCGACCTTGATGTTGAAGCCGACGTTGGCGCTAGTGACGAAGTTGATCCCCTCAGCCTTCATCAGATCCACGCGGCGGTTGACAATATGCTTTTCGAGCTTGAAGTTGGGAATGCCGTACATGAGCAGCCCGCCGATCCGATCGGCACGCTCGAATACCGTCACTTGATGCCCCGCTTTGTTGAGTTGGGCAGCGCACCCGAGCCCGGCCGGACCGGAGCCGACAACGGCGACCTTCTTGTCCGTCCGCATGGCTGGCGGACAAGGCTTAATCCACCCTTCCTTAAACGCGTGATCAATAATATTCTGCTCGATCGACTTGATCGTGACCGGCTTCTCATTAATCCCCAGTACACACGCCTCTTCGCACGGCGCGGGACAGATGCGCCCGGTAAATTCCGGGAAGTTGTTGGTCTTGTGCAGCATCTCGATAGCATCGTGCCATCGCCCTTTGTAGATCAGATCGCTCCACTCCGGAATGATGTTCCCCAACGGACATCCGGCGGGGCCATGGCAGAACGGGATCCCGCAATCCATGCAGCGAGCGCCCTGGAGCTTGAGTTTCTCCTCGGCAATGTCGAGATAGACCTCATTCCAGTCGAGAATGCGCAATTCGACCGGTCGGCGCGCCGCCGTTTCACGCTTGAATTCCTTGAAACCTGTGGGTTTGCCCATTGTTCTCTCTCACTTCAAAATTAAAAGTTAAAAATGCAGAATCCCATCTTCGCCTTCAATTTTCAATTTTTAGCTCACACTGTGCCCGCCTGGCGCTCGCCGAGTTTTCTGGCCGCTTCTTCAATCTCGCTCATCGTCTCCAGCGCATTGCGGTAACCGGTAGGCATCACCTTGACGAACCGGCGAAGCTCCTTCTCTAAATCGTCCAGGATCGTCTTGGCGCGGGTCGAGCCGGTCAGTTTGTGGTGGTTTTCCAAGAGGATCTTGATCGTTTCGCGATCATAATCCTTGTCGGGCTTTTCCAGTTCCACCATCTCGGTATTGCACAGGCGCAAGAACTGACCGTTATCGTCGTAGACGTAGGCGATCCCGCCGCTCATGCCGGCGGCAAAGTTGCGGCCAGTTGGGCCAATGACAACGACCCGCCCGCCGGTCATGTATTCGCAGCCATGATCGCCTACACCCTCGACAACCGCATGGACACCGGAGTTGCGGACACAGAAGCGTTCGCCGACAACACCACGGATATAGACTTCGCCTGCGATTGCGCCGTAGCAGATGACGTTGCCGGCGATGATGTTTTCCTCTGGCTTGAACGTTGCCTTCTCCGGAGGGAAGATGGCAATCTTCCCTCCGGAGAGTCCCTTGCCCAGGTAGTCGTTGCTATCCCCTTCCAACATCAGCGTGATGCCGCGAGCAAGAAAGCACCCGAAGCTCTGCCCCGCCGATCCGGTGAACTTGAATGTGATCGTGTCGTCCGGAAGCCCGTTGTGCCCGTATTTTAGGACGATTTGGTTCGACAGCATCGTGCCGACAGTGCGATTGACGTTCTGGATCTCAAGGTTGGCTGTAACCTTTTCGCCGCGCTCAATCGCCCGCGCCGCCAGCTTAATGAGCTGGTTATCCAGTGCCTGCTCCAGCCTGTGCTCCTGCTTCTGTACACAACGAACGGCCACATCCGCACCGATTTGGGGCTTGTGTAGGATTACGCTCAGATCCAGATTCCGTGCCTTGTAATGACTCGAGACATCCATGAACTCCAGCAACTGAGTCTGTCCGACCATGTCTTCAAACTTTCGGAACCCCATCTCAGCCATGTATTGCCGTACTTCCTCGGCGATGAAGAAGAAAAAATTGATGACGTGCTCCGGCTTGCCTGCGAATTTTTTGCGGAGCTCGGGGTCCTGAGTCGCCACGCCGACCGGACAGGTGTTCAAATGACAGACCCGCATCATGATGCACCCGGAGGCAATCAGCGGCCCAGTGGAGAAACCGAACTCCTCCGCCCCGAGCAGTGCTGCGATGACAACATCGCGGCCGGTCTTGAGTTGTCCATCCGTCTGTACGATCACGCGTCCGCGCAGGTTGTTCATCACCAGAACCTGCTGCGTCTCGGCAAGTCCCAGTTCCCACGGGATGCCTGCGTACTTGATACTGGTTAGCGGTGCAGCGCCCGTCCCGCCGGAATCGCCGGAGATCAGAATGTGATCCGCCTTGGCCTTGGCGACGCCGGCCGCGATGGTCCCGACTCCCACCTCGCTGACCAACTTCACGCTGACGCGCGCCTTGGGATTGGAGTTCTTCAGATCGTGGATGAGCTGGGCCAGATCTTCAATCGAATAAATATCATGATGCGGCGGTGGCGAAATTAACCCGACGCCGGGCGTCGAGTGCCTGATCTTACCGATATACGCATCCACCTTGTGCCCCGGCAATTGCCCACCCTCGCCGGGCTTGGCGCCCTGGGCCATTTTGATCTGCAATTCATCGGCGTTGGCCAGGTATTCAGCGGTGACGCCGAACCGTGCGCTCGCCACCTGCTTGATGGCGCTGCGGCGGAAGATGACGTTTCCGTTCGCATCCGGCTGCGGATCGGGCTGGAAACGCCGCGAGTCTTCGCCCCCTTCGCCAGTGTTGCTCTTGCCGCCAATGCGGTTCATGGCGATGGCCAGGTTCTCGTGGGCTTCGGTACTGATTGATCCGAGCGACATCGCGCCAGTGACGAATCGCTTGACGATTTCTTTGGCTGGCTCGACTTCTTCCAGCGGGATCGGATTGACCGTTTTCTTGAAGTTAAGCAATCCGCGCAGAGTGCATCGGCTGCGCGCTTCATCGTCCAACAGCGCGGTATATTCCTTGAACTTCTTGTACCCGTCGATGGGCTTCTCGACCCCTACTCGAACCGAATCCTGGAGTTTGGCCACCGTCTCAGGGTTCCACATGTGGTATTCGCCGTCGCGGCGCCATTGGTATAGCCCGCCGGTATCCAGCACCTGCCCATTCACCTGGATCGGCGGAAATCCGCGGCGATGCCGCTCTAGCGATTCACGAGCAATGATCTCCAGTTTGACTCCCTTGATGCGCGACGCTGTGCCCGTGAAATACCGGTCGATCATCTCCTTGCCAAGACCGATCGCCTCGAAGATCTGAGCGCCTCGGTAGCTCTGCACCGTGCTGATTCCCATCTTCGATGCGACCTTGAGGATCGCCTTGTTAGCCGCTTTGATATAATTGTATTGTGCATTCTCCAAATTCAGGTCCTTGGGGAGAAATCCATTCTTATCTAAATCTGCCAGCGTCTCGAAAGACAGATACGGATTCACCGCCCCGGCTCCGTATCCAATGAGTAGACAGAAGTGATGCGCCTCGCGTGCCTCGCCGGTTTCGATCACCAGGCCGCATTGCGTGCGTGTACCTTCGCGGATCAGGTGATGATGCACTGCCGCAGTTGCCAGCAGGCTGGGGATCGGCGCGTTTCCGGCATCTACGCCCCGGTCCGACAGAATTAGGACAGATGCGCCTTCCTTGACCGCGCGAGCCGCCCGCTCCATCAATTCTTCTAGTGCACGCTGCAGTCCCGTTTCGCCTTCGCTGACCTTGAAGAGCATCTCGAGCGTCACCGCTCGTAATTTACCGACGGCCACTTCCCGCAGCTTTTCCAGATCATCGTTGTTGATGATCGGGCTTTTGAGCTTGATCAAGTGCGCTGCATCCGGCGCCTCATCCAACAGATTTCCTTCGCGTCCGATGTAGGTATATACTGATGTAACCAGTTCCTCTCGCATCGCATCTAATGGTGGATTGGTCACCTGTGCGAAGAGTTGCTTAAAATAGTTGTAGAGTAACTGTGGCTTCTCGGAGAGACACGCCAGCGGCGTGTCCGTCCCCATCGACCCGACCGCCTCGGTCCCGCTGGCGGCCACCGGCATCATGATCAGCTTCAGGTCTTCATTCGTGTATCCGAACGCATGTTGCCGCACCATCAGCGTCGCATGGTCCGGCTGATGCACCTTACTTGGGGTTGGGAGGCTGTCCAGCTCGATCAGATTCTCCTCCAACCATCTCTTCCAAGGCCGCTTGTTCACGAGTTGCCGCTTGATCTCGCTGTCATCGATGATCCGCCCCTGCTTGGAGTCGATCAGGAAAATCTTGCCTGGTTGCAACCGCCACTTCCGCGCCACGCTCTCCGGCGGGATCGGCAACACGCCCACTTCGCTAGCCATGATTACCAGATCATCCTTCGTCACGTAGTATCGCGACGGCCGAAGCCCATTTCGATCCAGCACCGCTCCGACGAGTGCGCCATTCGTAAAGGCAATAGAAGCTGGCCCATCCCACGGCTCCATCAGGCAGGCGTGATACTCATAAAATGCCTTGAGGTCTTCATCCATCTGATCGTGATTCAGCCACGCTTCCGGGATGAGCATCAGCACCGCATGAGGCAGGCTCCGACCGTTCACGCATAGAAATTGGAGCGCGTTGTCCAGTGTGGCCGAGTCCGAGCCGGATTCCGTCAGAATTGGAAACATCTTCTGGAGTTCATCCCCGAACACTTCCGATTGCAAAGACCCATACCGCGCCCGCATCCAGTTCCGGTTGCCATATAGCGTGTTGATCTCGCCGTTGTGGGCAAGGTAGCGATACGGATGCGCCAGCCGCCAGGATGGGAAGGTGTTAGTTGAAAACCGCGAATGGACGATCGCCAGGGATGACAGGAAATCCGGGTCCGACAAATCTGGGAAATACAGACGAACCTGCGCCGCCGTCAGCATCCCCTTGTAGATTATTCGGTTGGCCGACAGGCAGCAAATATAGAAATCCTCCGCGGACTGCGGCGGAAAGTTACCGGACTCGATAGTATTTTCCGTCCGCTGGCGTACCAAGTACAGACGCCGGTCAAAGTCCTGTCGGTTGTAGAAGCTCTCCCCCGTCCCGACAAAGATCTGCCGGATCATCGGCTCCACCTTGCGCGGACTCGGCCCGCACGCCTTGGAGTTGACTGGCACATCCCGCCAACCAAACACCACCATCCCGAAATCGACCGCGATTTTCTCCATCGTCTGCTCGCACAACTTGCGGGCGGCCACATCCTTGGGCAGAAAGACCATTCCCACCCCATATTGCCCCAGCTGAGGCAGCTCGATACCAACCTTCTTGGCCTCCCGCCGGATGAACTTATCCGGCATCCGGCACATGATCCCGGCCCCATCCCCAGAATCCGGCTCGCACCCACAGGCCCCGCGGTGTTCCATGTTCTCCAGCATCTTCAGGGACTGATCAACGATGGAATGAAAATCCTTCCCTTTGATGTGGGTGATGAACCCAACACCGCAGGAATCATGGTCGAACCGTGGATCGTACAGGCCCTGTGCGGGCGGATAACCTTTTGTCATCGCTCTAGTCGCTCTAGTTCTGGGTTGGCTCCAGCCGGACAAATTCCCGAATTGTGGATCATAGCGAACGGGAGGAAAGAACCCAAATATTTCTGGGAATTTAGTAAGGGGTTGTAAGCCGGAACCCTCGGAATTTTTGATTTTTGAGTAAGCTACTCCAATGTTACATTGGCCAACATTGTTTCCAGATCGATTATATATTTATTGTCGCGGAAGGCATAGTGTCCAAGAAAAAACGGTTCTGTCGCAACAGTTTGTCAGTGTGAGTGATACTTAAGCAATTTGAGTAACTGAAAAATCCGATGATCAGTTTTAAAGGCGCTCACTTTCCAAAAGACGTCATTCTCTACGCTGTTTTCTTCTATGCCAAGTTATGGTGTTTCTTACCGTGACATTGAAGCCATTATGGAAGAAAGAAGCGTTAAAGTTGACCATTCCTCGCTCAATCGATGGGTTATCAATTACTCATCTTCCTTGGCTTTGGCGGCTAAAAAAATTAAACGCGCCGTTGCTGCGTCCTGGCGAATGGATGAAACTTATATCAAAGTTAAGGGTAAATGAGTTTACTTGTATCGCGCCGTTGATAAATTTGGCGATACGATTGATTTTATGCTTTCCGAGCACCGTCATAAGTCAGCGACCAGCGCCTTCTTTAAACAAGCACGATACTAACGGATTTCCTAACAAAGTTGCCATGGATAAAAGCGGTGCCGACTACGCGGGTTTAGAGAGCATTAATATGTGGCGGATTCAACTTTGAAGTGCAACTTTAGCCTTCAAATTACCTAAACTACTTCACATTTCATGCAAAGTAGCCAGTGGATGACAATCAGTGTTGGAATTTCACCAGTTTTTCAGAAAATAGCGCTCAGATACAGTGCTAATTTGATGAACAGGCGTCACCATATTGCCTCCCATTTTATTTTTTATTCACAGCGGAGTAACTGGTCATCAGATTCCGATAGTTGGGAATATATTTGGAGAATAAGGAGCCCAAACCCTCGACGTCGTTGCGCCAGTCGCGGTGCAGCTCACAAGCTACACCGAACCAACTCATCATCTGTGCTCCGGCCGCTTGCATGCGCAGCCAAGCTGCATCACGGGTTACTTCATTAAAAGTACCGGAAGCATCAGTGACTACGAATACTTCATAGCCTTCTTCGATTGCAGACAGCGCTGGAAAAGCGACACATACTTCAGTGACTACCCCAGCAATAATAAGTTGCTTGCGACCTGTCTTTTTAATTGCATTGACGAAATCTTCATTGTCCCAGGCATTGATATTACCAGGACGTGCAACATATGGTGCATCAGGAAATATTTCCTTTATTTCTGGCACCAGTGGTCCATTTGGACCATCCTCGAAACTGGTTGTCAAGATTGTCGGCAACTGAAAATACTTACCACAGGCAGTTAGTGCTAGCACGTTATTTTTGAATTCATTTGGTGAGAAATCCTGCACCAGAGAAATTAGCCCCGCTTGATGATCGACCAGTAATAAAGCCGCATCATCTTTGGAGAGTCGGTTGTATTTAAAAGTATTATTCATTTCCATGCTCCTTGTGATTGGTATAACAAGATTTTCAGGGAAGAGGATTAGTGCATCGATATAGAAAATGGTCGACTAGTACAATGCGTAGAAACGATCACTGATAATTTTTCCATCTTTCCAATGCTGAACGGCTACTTGATCGAATTTTTTGTGTCCAAAATCCCTGTGTTTATATTCGAAGTGCCACTCGGTCATTGTGACGTTATCCCCAACAGCCGTCGATTTGATTTCTGATTTAAGCCACGCTTCAACACCTTCAAAGACCGATGATTCTCGATCTTTGGCTTCTTGTATACCATTTGCTACCACATCATTTTTTTCAATCACTACACAATCTGGGTGGTAGTATTTGTCCATGGATTCCAGTATTTCGCCGTTCAGAACCATATTATTTAAATCATTAAGCTTTGATTCCAAATCCATTATTTACTCCTTTTTGAATAAAATTATATTGCCAAAATTATCCCAGATTTCCCATTAGGTTTGATTTCTAATGGAAGCCGTTAGAATAAGCTGTTATAAATAAGCATATTTTGGTAAATTAAAGTTGTTTTCTAGATGTATATTTTTCATCCGGGAGGTTTTGATGGAATTTAAGCTTCGATTTACTGAAAAAGAGATTACTGCCTG